>CAVYXU010000040.1:0-17255 GCA_963772565.1 uncultured Chloroflexia bacterium | reverse complement strand
CCGCTGGGATGGTTGTGAACCAGGATCACGCCCGAGGCGTCGAGCCGGACGGCGTCCCGGAACAGCTCGCCGACGCGCACCAGCGACGCCGAGACGTTGCCCACGTAGACCGTGGATACCCGCTGGACCACGTTCTTGGCATTCATGCTCAGCACCCGCAGCTCCTCGCGCTCCAGCCGGCCCATGTCCACGAGCAGACGATCGGCGACATCGCGCGGTGAACGGATTGTCCAGCGGGCGACCGGCCGTTCCGCGACGGAGCGCCGTCCGAGCTCGAAGGCCGCGGCGAGGCGTGCCGCCTTGGCGGTTCCGATGCCGGGGATCACGGCCAGCTCTGCGTCCGTCGCCCTTGCGAGCGCGGCGACGCTGGTATGGCGGGCGAGCGCCTCCTCGGCCAGCTCGACCGCGCTGCGGCCGCCGGAGCCGGTCCCCCAGACCACAGCGATCAGCTCCGCCGCTGACAGCCCGCCGGGCCCGCGCAGGGCGAGCCGCTCGCGAGGCCGCTCGGCGGCCGGCAGATCCCGGACCGACCTGGACGTTGCTCGATGGACCGGGGCGGTTGCCACCTGGGCGTCGAGATCGGTCACGAACCACCTCCCGTGGGGCGGTGTGTGCTGGGCTGGGGGACGAGGGCGCCAGGCGTCCCCGGGTCCAGACAACGGAAGCCCGCCGATTTCCCCCGCCATCCGGACCCGGGAACGTGGCGCAGCCTACCGAGCGGTGCTTACCCGGGGCTCATCGCCGGCTTCGCCGCGGATTTGGTGGCGAAGCTCAGCGGCCGGCAGCACCGGCGGCGAACAGGGCGATGATCTGAAGCGCGTTGAACGCCGCATGGAGGCCGATCGCGGCGTACAGCGATCGCCGGGACAGGAACACCCAGCCGAGCGCGATGCCCACCGGCAGCAGCGCGATGAAGGAGAACAGCGCGCGCTGGGCTCCCGTGCCGAACGATGCGTCGAACAGCGTGATGACGTGCGCGAGGGCAAAGAACGCCGCTCCCCGGATGATCGCCGGCCTGGCACCCCAGACGCGCGCCCACGCGCTGGTCGCGAACCCGCGGAAGAACAGCTCCTCGCCGATCGGCGCAAGCACCGCCGCCGAGACAAGGTTGGCGATGAGACCGAACGCGTCGCCCGCTTCCGGCAGCGGGCTGGGGGCCGGCTCCAGGAAGACGGCGAGCAGACCCCCCAGGATGAGCGTGACCCCCAGCACCGGGACCGCGATCAGCGCGCCCACGAGCAGGTCGCGGGCCGCCTCGGCAGGTCGGCGAAGGAGCCCCATGTCGGACCAGGTGAGTGCGCCTGGCCCGACGACGAGCAGTCGCACCACCCCGAGGTACATGAGGGTCGTGAGCACCAGGGACAGGGTGGTGGCCAGCGGCGAGTCTGCGCTCACGCCCAGTGCCGCGAGTGGCGCGAGGACCAGGACGATCGCCACCAGCGTCAGCGCGATCACGGCGAGGAACGCGAGCACCGGTGACGGCCCGCGATAGAGGCGGGTCAGGTCTCGTCCGCGCTCGACCGCCTGGGAGCCGGCGGCCGACACGAGCCCCAGAGCGAGGACCGACAGGCCGACGAGGAACACCCACGGTGCCGCACCGCTGCCCGATGCCAGGAACGAGACGGTCACGGTCGCGAGGCCCATGAGCGCGCCGAGCCATCCGATCAGGTACAGCGCAGGAGCCGCTCGACCCTCGAGGCTGAAGGTCGAGGCACCGGGGGCGGGAGCGGCTGCCGGTGGTGCGGAACGAGACTCCGACGGCTCGGTCAAGGCTCCGAGATCGGTCCCCGTGCCTTGCGCGATGGAGACGCCGAGCGCGGCGTCTGGCGCAGCGAGGCGGACCGGGTGGGCGGGCGCAGGGGCGCGTGGCTGGTCGCCTCGAGGCGGTCGGGCTCGGCCAGACCGCCGGTGATGGGCTCGAGCGCGGCGAGATCGGTGCGCTCGAAGTCGCGCCCGCACCAGGCGCACAGCGACCAGTCGAGACCGACCAGCCGGCCGCAGTTGGCGCAAACCCGGTTGAGGCGCGTGCGACAGGTCGGGCAGATGATCCATTCCTCGTGGACCCGGCGAGCGCAGGTGGGGCAGGTGCGGATCGTCTCCACCTCGGCCAGGAGCGCCTCCTCCGCGAGGTTGCGCTCGTAGATCTCGCCGATCTTCTCCTGCGGTCGCAGGATCCGGTACACGATGATCCCGAACGGGAACAGGATCGGCGTGAACAGCACGATCAGGGCCGCCGCGACGTACGGCAGGACGGGGTTGTCGGTCCGGAGCTGCATGTCCCGGAACGCCCAGTAGGCGGCCGCCAGCCACAGGATCACGAAATATGCGACAAGCGCCTGGAACGTGAGGTGCACGATCGGGTTGTCGAAGAACCCGCCGATCGTGTCACCGATCGTGTTGAGGATCTCTTGCATGCGGCGGCGTGGGGCCTCCCAGCGGGCACGAGGCGCGGCCCGAGGGCACGCGGCGTTCGGCAGTGTAACAGGGCTCGCCCGAGCTCCCGGGCGCGCCCGCGCTCAGACGCGGGAGACGGCGTCCGCGTGACGGAGGCGAACGGTCGAGAAGGTCCATGCCGCTGCCCGAATGGCCGCAGCAACCCCTGCCAGGACGAGGCCGCCGAGCCACATCACGACCCAGATGACGACCGCCGCGAGCGCGTTGCCGGGGTCGGCTCCGCCGATCATCAGGTCCCGGACCCGCGCCCACCCCGCCCCCGACGCGAGGAGCGCCGGACCGATCATCAGGAGGACCGTGACGGTGCCGACGATCGCGGTGCCCAGCGCCCGATGCGGGCGGCGCGCCACGTCCGCCCAACCGAGCAGCCACGCGCGAGGGACGGATCGCGGATCGAGGACGAGGTGGCGCACGGCGATCGAGCCGGCCGCGTCGGACAGCAGCCAGACGACGCCGACACCGGCGAGCAGTCCCGGGACGTCGCGCACGACGCGCAGCGGGAGCGGCGTCACGAGATCGTCGGGCAGGACCAGCTCGTGGTACGCGGCGTCGTACAGCGGGCCCCAGGCCAGGGCAAAGGCGACGACCACGGGCACCAGCGCCATCAACCGGATCAGCGTGATCCGCCCGACGCCGGGCGCGCCGGCAAGGTCGCCCGCCTGCACCGCCAGGCCCTCAGCCGTCGCGGCGTCCATCGCAACCAGGATCCCCTGCCGCTCCGCCCACGCCCCGACGGCGCAGGCGACGACGACGATCGCGATGCTGACCAGGACGCCGGCAGCAACCAGGAGCATGAGCTCGGCCGACGGCGTCCCGAGCACGAGCCGGTTCGCCGGGCCACCGAGGTCATTCTGGAGCCCGGTCGGCGTCGGCAGCACGAGGATCGGCCACGCCAGGAGGACGATGCCCCCTCCGGCCAGCAGCCCGAGCAGGCCGAACGCCCAGGAGGCGGGCCGGATCAGCGTCGTGACGAACGCGGCCGTGACGGCCGTTCGCCACGGGAGTCCCGCTCCGGCCTGCCTGCCCCGCTCCGCGCCCGGCCGGGTCGCGGCGGCCCGGATCACGGCTGCTGGCTGGCTCCGGGCGATGCGGTCAGCTCGCCCAGGCGCTGCAGCGCGTCCTGGACGCGCTGGATCTCCGCACCGTACGTCGCAAAGTCGCCGTCACGCAGGGCCTGCTGGGCAAGCTCGAAGTGCTGGTTGGCGTAGGCGACGAGTCCATCGACGTCGGATGGCAGGTTGCCGCCCGGCGGCAGCGTCGGGCGCGGGGTGCCGGACGCCCCGGGCGTCGGCGTGGGTCCGGGTGTCGGGGACGTGCCCGGGCTGCCACCCTGGGCGGCGAGCAGCTGCTTGAGCGCATCGCTCAGGGTGTCGCCCCAAACGATCGTGGTCGGGCTGCCGACGACGATCTTGCGGAACTCGGGGAACTTGGCCGAGGTCGACTGCAGGTACACGGGCTGGAGGTACACCAGCGAGTCGCCCACCGGAACGACGATCAGGTTGCCACGGATGACCCGGCTCCCACTCTGGTTCCAGAGCGTGATCTGGCCGCTGATCGTCGAGTCCTGGTCGATCCGGGCCTCGATCTGCGCCGGCCCGAAGATGGTGGTGTCGGCGGGGAACTGGAAGGCCTGCACCGTTCCGTAGTTGGGTGCGTCGTTGCGGGCCGCGACCCAGCTGATCATGTTCGGCCGGCTGGCGGCGATCATCGGCTGGATCAGCAGGAACTCCGCCGCGCTCTCGCCCGGCAGCCGCATCACCACGTAATACGCCTCGGTCGCGAGGGTCTGCTCGTTGGTCTGCGCATCGGGCACCGTCCAGCGGTCGTTGTTCGAGAAGAACACGAGCGGTTGCGTCACGTGGTAGCGCCCGAACACTCGTGTCTGGACGTTGAACAGCTCCTCGGGCACCCGCAGGTGCGAAGCGATCCCGGCGGGCATCTGGTCCATGCTCGTGAACAGGGTCGGGAAGATCCCCTGCCACGCGCGGATCAGCGGGTCGGTCGGATCGGCTACGTACAGGTGCATCGTGCCGTCGTAGGCGTCCATCGTGATCTTGACGCTGTTGCGGATGTAGTTGAACTGGCCGGCGCCGAGGCCGGTGGTCCCGCCGAGGTCCGAGGGATTGAACCAGGTGGCGTGCGGGAACCGGTCGCTGACCGTGTATGCGTCCTGGATGTAGACCAGACGCCCCGCGTCGTCGACGACCAGGTACGGATCCTTGTCGTAGCGCAGGAACGGGGCGATCATCCCCAGCCGGTCGCTCAGGGTGCGGTGGAACAGGAGCTGGCTGTCCGCCTGGATCTGGTCCGAGATCAGGAGGTCAAGATCGCGGAACCGGAGCGCGTACAGCAGCCGGGTGACCGTCGAATCGAGCCTGATCCCCGACTCGCCCGTCCAAGTCGTCTTCTCGTCACTGCTGCCCGCGCTCGTGTCGAGCGGGTAGTCGAACTCGGCCTGGCGGGCCCCGACGACGACGTAGTGGTCATCACCCTCGCCGAAGTAGATCCGCGGCTGCGTCACCGTCGGCGCATCGTTGCTCGAGACGGGCGGCAGGTCGCGGATCCACAGGCGCGGCTGCCCCTCGGGAGTGACCTCATTGACCGGCACCATGGCCAGGCCCACGCCGTGGGTGTAGATGATCCGCTCGTTGACCCAGCTGGTCGCCGCCGGGTTCTTCTGGATCGCGAGCTCGCGCGCGGACAGCATCACCTGTCGCAGCTTCCCGTTGATCATGTAGCGGTCGGTGTCCACGTCGATGAAGTCGTAGTACTGGCGCACCGTCTGCAGCTGGTCGAGCGTGGCCTGAAGCGGCCGGTAGTCCCACAGGCGGGCGTTGGTGAACGTGTCCGACTCGTTGTCGATCGCCGCCTGCGTCAGCGGCTGGTCACCGCTGTATGGCTGCGACGTCCATTTGTCGAGCCCGAAGGCGAGCCGCGTCATCGCGATGTTGTTCGCGATGTACTGCTCTTCCTGGGCGTAGGTGTTGGGGTCGACGCTGAACCGCTGGATCGCCTCCGGGTACAGCTGCCCGAGCACGATCGAGGCGCTGAACCACACGATGACGATCATCCCGAGCGGCCACAGCCAGCGGGTGAACGCCCCGGCGACCAGGAGGGCACCGGCCAGGCCCGAGAGGAAGGTGAGCACGTCGTAGGCCATGAACCGAGCGTTTGCGTCCGTGAACGAGACGCCGATCGAGACGCCGGATCCGCTGTACACGAGCTCGTACTTGTCGAGCTGGTAGCCGAACGCCACCGAGAGCAGGTACAGCCCTGCCAGAACGGCGAGGTGGACCCGGACGCGCGTGATGAACACCTCGCCGCCACGCGACGCGGCAACCAGGTATCGCGCACCGGCGACCGCAAGCGACGCGAGCAACAGCCCGTTGACCAGCGTCTGGGCAAGCCGGAAGAACGGCAGCTCGAACAGGAAGAAGCTGATGTCCTTGCCGAACACGGGGTCGGTGACCGACGACGTTGCCGAGAACGGCACGCGGTTCGCCCACAGCAGGAGCGTGTCCCAGGCACCGGAGACGGTCCCCGCGACGCCCAGCGCAAGGAGGATCGCGAACCCGGCGATCACCCAGCGCCCGAGCGGGACGATGTCGGGCAGGTCGTCCGGTTCGAACACGAACGTGCCCTCGTCCCGCGCCCCCGGCCCGCCGCCCGAGGAGCCCCCGAAGGGACCGCGGAGCTGACCGCTCGCCCTCGCGCTTCGCTCGGCCTGGCGCTGCGCCTCGCCGAGGCGGCTGGCGATCGCGCGCAGCCGTCCGGGTCGCTCTGGATCCGCGGGTGGCGCGAGACGTCCGGCCACGAACAGGTTGCCGAGCAGGACCACGAGCGCGACCACCAGCGCGGCGACGAACAGGCCGGCCTGCGCCCCGAGGCGGGTCCAGAACACCGCGTCGAACCCGACGCTCTTGTACCAGATGGCATCGGTCCAGATGTCGACCGTCGTGCCCGCCAGGATGACGACGAAGAGCACCGCGGCGATGACGAGCGCGGCGCCCATCCGGCGCAGGATCGCGCCGATCGAGGGGGGCTGTGCGCCGTCGTGCGGGCCACCTACGGGCCGTGGGGAGCGGGGCGTTCGCGGCGGTGCGCCCGCGCGTCGCCGGCGGCGGCGGAGCGGGATCGGTTCGGGGCTGGGCTGGTCATCCGATTCGCCTGATGCTCCATCGTCGTCGTCGCTCGCGGCATCGGAGTCCGAGACCTCGTCGTCGGGGGCGAACTTGCCCCCGTCCTCGTCCGAGGGATCGTCGTGATCGCCGTCGGACCGAGGCGCCCGGCCCTCCGCCTCGGCACGCCGCCGCTCCAGCTCGCGCATGAACTCGTCAAACAGGTCTGTCATCCCGGATGAGTCTATGTGACTCCGGCGTTCCCGGCGAACGAGAAGCCATCCTCATCGACGCCGGCCGCGATGGCCGATCAGGGTCGGGATAGCGACTCGATGGACCGCCGGAAGCCGGCCAGAACCTGTTCCGCCAGCTGGTTGGACCGGAGCGTGACCAGGAGGGCCGGCTCCCAGCGGAAGGCCACCCGAATCGCCAGCGGTGCGCGCCATGGACGGGCGTCGTCATCGGGCGGAACGAGGGGGGCGAGCTTGATGGCGAGCCGACCGTCCTCCTCGCGGATCATCCCGGACAGTGATCCGGCAAACAGGGGACCCAGGCGCAGCAGCGGCGGCTCCGGCGGCGGTCCGGCGGCGGGGCCAACCTCCCGGAAGCTCACGACCCCCTCGTCGTCGGCAACCCACAGGACTGCAAGCCACCAGTCGTCGGGACCGTCGACGGGCTTGGCCATACCGGCCTGGAGCCGGCGCTCCCCGACGCGGACGACCTGCTCGCGCAGAAAGGACGGACCCGGATGCGGCAGTCGGTCTGGCACGCGGCCGAGGATACCCGGCGACCGGACGTCAGGCGCCCGGCGTCGCTCCGGGCGCCGGGGGCGCCGCAGGCACCGCGGGCTCACCAACGGCGTCGGGCGCATCGCCCGCAGGCGCATCGCCCGCAGGCGCATCGCCCAGCACGCCGCAAGCGCATCGGCGGCGTTGAGCTCCGCGAGCGTGATGCCACGGTGGGCCAGCGCGTCGGACTTCAGCGCGATGGCCTCGGCCTCGAGGTCCGCCCGCTCCGCATCGATCTGGAGGCGCAGCATCTCGCGGCGCACCGCGTCCGACGGGGGCGCGACCGACGACGGGTCGGACGGACGGCCCGAATCCGGCGGCATGTCACCGGCCAGGAAGGAGAGGATCCGGCTCCGAGGTCGCGACGCCCCGGACCGGGCTCCTAAGATGGCCTGCGGATCGAGCGAGGTCACGCCAGGGAGCTCGGGCTCGGTTCCAGTCGCGCTGGTCAGGGCCGCTCCACAGGAAGGACAGCGCTCGACGTCAGGGGCGGGAAGCTTCGCCGAGCACCACTGGCAGGTGGTGACCGGACCGCTCGTCAGATCGGCCATGTGCGCACTGTAGACCACGCGCGGCCGGTGGATACCCCCCGTTCAGCCTATCCATTACTCCCATTCGATTGTCGCGGGCGGCTTGCTGCTGATGTCGTAGACGACCCGGTTGACGCCGGAAACCTCGTTCACGATCCGGGACGAGATCCTGCCCAGCACGTCGTAGGGCAGCTTCGCCCAGTCCGCGGTCATCCCGTCCTCAGACGTGACGGCGCGGATCGCGACCACGTTCGCGTAGGTCCGCCCGTCGCCCATGACGCCGACCGACCGCACCGGGGTCAGGATGGCGAACGATTGCCACACGTTGCGGTAGAGGCCGGCCGCCTTGATCTCGTCGATCACGATCCAGTCGGCGTCACGCAGCGTGTCGAGGCGCTCTGCGGTGACCTCGCCGATGATACGGATCGCGAGGCCCGGACCCGGGAACGGCTGGCGATGGACCATCGCGTCCGGCAGCCCGAGCTCGAGGCCCACCAGACGTACCTCGTCCTTGAACAGGTAGCGCAGGGGCTCGATCAGCTGGAAGCGGAGATCGGCCGGCAGGCCGCCGACGTTGTGGTGAGTCTTGATCTTCTGGGCGGTCTTGGTCTCGGGGGTCGTGGACTCGATCACGTCCGGGTACAGCGTGCCCTGGGTGAGGAAGTCGATCCGGCCCAGCTTGGCCGCCTCCTCCTCGAACACGCGGATGAACTCGCTGCCGATGATCCGCCGCTTCTGCTCCGGGTCCGTGACGCCGGTGAGGCGGGCGAGGAACCGTTCCCGCGCATCGACCATCACCAGGCGCATGCCGAGGTTCGCCTCGAAGGTGACCCGCAGGAGCTCCGACTCCTTCTTGCGCATGAGCCCATGGTCGACGTAGATGCAGGTCAGCCGGTCCCCGACCGCCCGATGGACGAGCGCGGCCGCCACCGCGGAATCGACACCGCCGGACAGGGCACAGATGACCTGGCCCTGGGAACCGGTCTCCTGCGCGTGCCGGTCGACCCGCTCGCGGATCGCGGCGATCGTGGTCTCGGCGAAGTTGGCCGGGGTCCAGCTCGGCTCGACGCCCGCGATGCCGGTCACGAAGTTGCGCAGGACGTCGCGGCCCCGGGGGGTGTGGACGACCTCCGGGTGGAACTGGATCCCGTACAGGCCGCGATCCGGCGCGGCGAGCCCGGCGTACGGCGTCGAATCGGTCTGGGCCGTTGCGTGGAACCCCTCCGGCAGTCGCGTGATCGAGTCGCCGTGGCTCATCCACACGGGCTGTTCGCGATCGATGCCGTCGAACAGGCCGTCGTCCCGGGTGAGCTGCACTGTCGCCGGCCCGTACTCGCGCCTTGTGGCCGGCAGCACGTCGCCACCCAGCTCGAGCGCCATCAGCTGGGCGCCATAGCAGATGCCGAGCACCGGGATCCGGCCGCTCCAGATCGAGGCATGCGCCTTTGGCGCCGCGTCGTCATAGACGGAGTTGGGACCGCCGGACAGGATGATCGCGCGCACGCCGCGACGCTCGAGCTCCGCCAGCGGCGTGTCGTGGGGCAGCAGCTCCGAGTAGACGTGAAGCTCGCGCACACGGCGCGCGATCAGCTGGGCGAACTGGCTGCCGAAGTCGAGGACGGCAACGCTGCCGGGCTCCGGGATGGCGGTGGGCGGGGGCCGGTCCTCCGGCGTCCGGGCCGGCGCCGGTGCGTCGAGCGCAACCTCGAGATACGCCTCCACCTCTGCGTCGTCCGGGGCAAGGACGCGGTGGCCGGCGTTGGCCAGCTCCCCGTGGACGGTCTTACCGCGACGCTCGCCGTCCCCGGCGATGGGCTGTGATGGCTCCTCCGGCTCGGCCAATGACCCCTCCCGTGGCAGTGTGCGATCGTGTGCGCAGAGTCTACCGGCCGATGCCTCCACGAGAGCTGCCCTGGCTCGGTCGAGACCCACCTGACGCGATCGGTATCACCAGATGCAAGGCGGCTGCCGCAGATGACACCCAGGACGACCGCCCCCACGGACCACCCGCGCTACCCGATCCGGATCGGCCGCCGGTCCGCGGCCCTCCTCCGCATCGTGTTTGGCGTGACGCCCGAGCGCGCATGGGCCGCGATTGAGGACGAGGAAGTGGTGGCCAGGTTCGGCCGATTTGAGTTCCGCGCGGCGCTGTCAGAGATCGCTCGCTGGCGGATCGAAGGTCCCTGGCGCTGGATCACGGCGATCGGCGTCCGCAGGAGCGTCCGCGGCGGGGACATCTCGTTCGCCGGCAGCCCGCGCGGCGGCGTAAGGCTCGACTTCCGGACGCCCGTCCGCTGGACCTTCCTGCGCGTCCCGGCGTTCTACGTCGGGGTCGAGGACCTGGAGGGCTTCGCGGCCGCGCTTGCCGAGCGTGGCATCCCGGGCGAGGACGCGCGCCGAGCGTAGGTCGACGCCGGTCATTGGCCGCGGCCTCGAGGGCCGGCGTCACGTGACGGCGCGTTCGCAATGGGTGACCGCTTGCCGCGGGTGAGGGACCAGTTCTGTCACCTACCACCTGCAGCGGTGGTAGTCGGGTTCCTGCCACCTGTCGCAGGGCGAGCTCGGCGGCCGCAGCCGGCGTCTCCACACGAATTCGTGGGCCGCCGACGCCAGCAGCACCCATTCGGGGCTGAGGGGCGGACTATCACCACGCCTCGCGGTGCCTGGCAGGAATTCCGGCGCTCCCCGCCGATAGCACCGCGTCCGGCGGTATGCGGCAGGATTGGCGGTCGATGCCGGAGCCCGGGCGCACGGGCCTGGTACTCGGCGGGAATTCTGGCGTCGTGCGCCAGCGGCTCCGCCTGGCTACGGCCGCGCTACTTCCGGCGCAGCTGCCAGGACTTGCCCTCGGTGACGACCGACGGCGCGTAGACGATCTCGACGTCGTGCATGTCGGCGATCGTGCGGGCGCCCAGGGCAGCCATGGACTGGCGGAGCGCGCCCATCAGGTTCTGCGTCCCGTCGGTCACGTGCGACGGACCGTTGAGGATCTGGTCGAGCGGGCCGACGGTGCCGACCCGGATCCGCGTTCCGCGCGGCAGCACCGGCGACGGCGCAGCCATCCCCCAGTTCGTGCCGCGGCCAGGCGCCTCGGCGGCGCGCGCGAGGGGCGAGCCGAGCATGACGACGTCCGCGCCGGCGGCCAGGGCCTTCGCCAGGTCACCGCCGCGCTTCATCCCGCCGTCCGCGACCACCGGGACGTACCGACCCGTCTCCGCGCGGTAGAGGTCGCGGGCGGCCGCCACATCCGCGATCGCGCTGACCTGGGGGATGCCGATCCCCAGCACCTCGCGCGTCGTGCACGCAGCGCCGGGTCCGACGCCGACGAAGATCGCTGCGGCGCCCTGCTCCATCAGCTGGTACGCGGCATCCGCGTTGGTCGTGTTGCCGACCGCAACGGGGATCGGCATGAACCGTGTGAAGTCGCCCAGCGCGAGCGGCTCGTAGCCCGTCGCCAGGTGGCGAGCGGAGGACACCTGCGACTGGACGAGGAACAGGTCGGCGCCATGCTCCGCGCAGAACGGTCCGAACCGGCGCGCGACGCCGGGCGTGGCAGAAACGGCGGCCTTTGACCCGGCGGCGTGCAGCTCGTCGATCCGCCGCGCGATCAGATCCTCGCGGATCGGTGCCGCGTACGCGTCCGCGAGCACGTCCTGGACGCAATCGTCGGGTGCATCCACGATCCGGTCGAGAACGGCCGACGGGTCGTCGTAGCGCGTCTGCACGCCCTCGAGGTTGAGCACGGAGAGGCCACCGAGGCGGGCGAGCTCGCCGGACAGTCGCACATCGGCCACGGCATCCATCGCGGCGGCCAGCACGGGGATCTGGAGGGGCAGGCCGCAGAACTCCTGCGCCAGGACCACGTCGGCGGGGTCGACGGTATCGGTGCCGGGGGCGAGGGAGACATCCTCGAACCCGTACGTGGGCCGGATCGCATCGACCTTGGAGCGGAAGACCCGCCGGTTCGCCAACGTTTCGGTCATTCCGCCGTCCTCTCGAGCAATCGGGCCGCCTCCATCGCCTGCACAGAGTCTAGCGGGCAACGGGGAGGGCCATAATCCGGGAGGTACCCGGGCGGATCGAGGAAGGGGAGTGCGATGGCGAAGGACAGGTCCAAGCAGGCCAAGAGGGCCACGGATACGGGCGCCGACGGCGAAGCCGGTACTGCAGAGGCCGGGCGCCCCAAGACTCCGAAGATGTCCGGCAAGGTGTACCTGGCGGAGCTCGCGAAGCTCCAGATCGAGCTGGCCAAGCTCCAGGAGTGGGTCAAGGCGCGCGGCCTGAAGGTCGTCGTGATCTTCGAGGGCCGCGATGCTGCCGGCAAGGGCGGTGCGATCAAGACGTTGACGCTCGCGCTCAACCCGCGCGTGGCGCGCGTCGTCGCGCTGCCGGCGCCCACCGAGCGAGAGCGTTCGCAGTGGTATTTCCAGCGCTACGTGCCGCACCTTCCGGCGGGTGGGGAGATCGTGCTGCTCGACCGCAGCTGGTACAACCGGGCCGGCGTCGAGCGGGTGATGGGGTTCGCGACGGCGGCCGAGGTCGAGGAGTTCTATCGGTCCTGCCCCGAGTTCGAGCGGATGCTCGTGCGGTCCGGGATCACCCTGATCAAGTACTGGTTCTCGGTCAGCGACGCAGAGCAGGAGAAGCGGTTCCAGGGCCGCATCGACGACCCCACGAAGCGCTGGAAGCTCAGCCCGATGGACCTGATGTCGCGGACGCGGTGGGTCGACTACTCGATCGCCAAGGACGAGATGTTCCGCCACACGGACATCAAGCAGGCGCCCTGGTACGTGGTCAGCGGCGACGACAAGAAGCGGGCGCGCCTCAACGTGATCAGCCACTTCCTGTCCCTGATCCCGTACGAGGACCTCACGCCGGAGCCGATCGCGCTGCCGCCGCGCGAGCCGGATCGCGGCTACGTCCGGCCGCCGATGGACGAGCAGACCTTCGTCCCGGAGCGGTACTGACCGCCGGCCGGACCAAGGCGCCGGAGCCCCCGGAGGCGGCGCTCGCCTGAGAATGCGGGTCAGCCGATGACGCGCGCGCCGTGGGCGTCCAGCTCGAACCACGGCGCGCGATCGGGGTCGAGCACATCGTCGCGGATCCGCTCGATCGCCGTCCGGTAGGCGGGCCATACGACCTCGCGGCGCGCCCCCTCGAGCGGCAGCCAGCGGGCGCCATCGTGCTCGTGCGACAGCACAGGTTCGAACTCCGGCCGAACGCGCACGGCGAACACGGCCGCCACCAGGACCGCATCAACCGACGGCTCGTGAAACTGGTTCACCAGGTCGAGGTCGTAGAACCCCTCGATCGCCGCCGGTCCATAGCCGGTCTCCTCGGCCAGCTCTCGTAGGGCACCGGCTGTGACCCGCTCCCCCGGCTCAAGCTTGCCCGACACGCACTGCCACAGGCCGGCGAGGATCCGCCCGGGCGCGCGACGTATGAGCAGGACCTCGGCACCGGTCGAGCGCACCCGAAACATCCAGCAGTCCACGAGATCGGGGCGAAGGCTCATGGCGCCACCAGCCGGGCCTCGAGCCGCTCCAGCTGCTCGAGGTGCATCAGGTCGTGGACGCCGGCGAACAGCAGCCATTCGCCGCAGCGCAGGCGGCCGACGAGGGGGTGGTCCAGCGGGCAGGGGTCGGTCTCGTGACCCCCGATGGAACGCGACGCCCGCTCTACGACCCGCTGGCTGGCGCCGATCCGGCGAAGCAGCTGATCCCGCCCGGCGTCCGCGGCACCGGGGATGCCGGGTACCACGGACGGCGCAGTGGCGGGCCAGCGGCCCTGCGCCGCGAGCGACGCGGCAATGGCGAGGCCCGCCCGCGAATCGGCCGCGTGTCCCAGCGCCTGGGCCACGTTCCAGTCAGCCTCGCCGCCGGGCATGGAGAACGCATCGTCCGGGAGCGCCTCGACGACCGACGACAGTCCTGCTGCCACCGCTGCCAGCTGCGTGGCGATGCGCGGGGCGCTGCCGGATCCCGCGCCGCGCCGCACTTCGCGACGGACGGAGATGAACGCGCCCGCGTCGATGCCCCGCCAGGCACGCACGATCTCCGGGGCTGCGGGCTCGAGGGCGTCGATCCGGGCGGGCATCATCGGACGCCGCGCCGCGGGGCCGGGCCGATGACGGGCCTCAGCCCGGCAGGAGCTGGCGCAGCGCGAACAGCACGTTCGCGGGCCGCTCGGCGAGGCGACGCATGTACCACGGGTACCACGCGGCGCCGTAGGCGATCAGCGTCTGGACCCTGAAGCCGGAGGCGGCGAGGCGACGCTGCTCCTTGGCCCGGATGCCGTACAGCATCTGGACCTCGAAGCCGTCCTTCTGGACGCCGGCTGCCGCGGCGTGACCGGCGATCTGCTCCACGAGCTCCACGTCGTGCGTGCCCAGGCCCAGCCGGATGTCTCGGGTCCGGCTCTCACGGAGCAGGGTCACCGCGACGGCCAGGTAGTTGGCGTCGACCTCCCGCTTCGAGCGGAATGCGACGTCGCGCGGCTCGTCATACGCGCCCTTGACCAGGCGGATCGCCGGGTTCAGCGGCAGCAGCCGCTCCACATCCTTGGCCGTGCGTCGGAGATACGCCTGGAGGCAGATCCCTGTCCGCGGGTGTGATGCCCGGAGTCGCTGGTACAGGTTGAGCGTCCGATCGACGTAGCTGCTGTCCTCCATATCGATCCACAGGTACGAGCCCTGCGCCTCGGCCGCCGCCGCGAGCACTCGCAGGTGGCCGAAGCAGACGTCCTCGTCGATGTCCAACCCCAGCTGGGTCAGCTTGATGCTGATCTCGCCATCGATCTCGGCGGCCCTGATCCGGCCCAACAGCTCCTGGTAATGGTCCGCGACCACCTGCGCCTGCGCGATCTCGGTCAGGTTCTCGCCCAGCTTGGTGTACAGCGTCCCGATCCCGAGCACGTGGAGCTCGAAGGCGGCGCCCAGCGCGTCGTCGATCTCCTCGCCGGGCATGAACCGTTGGACGGCGCGGCGCATGAACGGAAGCGTGGGTAGCCGCTCGCGCATCCAGGGGTTGCGCGCGAACCACAGCAGGATCCTGCGGAGCACCCGGTTCACAGTCGCTCGAAGCGCTCCACCGGCAGCACGAACACCGTGGCGCCGCCGACCTCGACCTCGAGCGGGTAGGGCATGAAGAACTCGCCGGGCTCCATGATCGGCGGCATCGGGTTCACGATCTGCGTGCGGGCATGGCAGTTGTCGCGCACGATCCCGAGCACCTCGTCGACCTGCGGTTCCTCGACACCCACGATGACGGTCGCGTTCGACTGCTTGAGGAACCCGCCCGAGGAGTGCAGCCGCGTGGCGCGGTACTCGCGCTCGAGCAGGGCGTCCACGAGGGCGCCGGCATCTTCATTGTGGACGATGGCGACGACGAGCTTCATCGACGCGAGGATAGCCCACCCGGAGACGCTCGATGGTGCCGGGACGGGTCGCGAGCACGATCGACGGGTGTACGATGCCGACTCGCCTCGATCGGGCGCGAGGGCGCCGCCCAGGGACCCGGGAGCCCGCCCCGATCCGGCAGCACGCGGAGGCACACGTGTCGGACACCATCAGCGCCGGCGACGGCCCGCTGACCATCCTCTCGGCGGGCGCGGCTGCCCTCGCGCGCGCCGACAACCTGGATACCGCGCTCTCGGCCATCGTGGAAGCAGGCGCGACTGCAGTCGGCGCCGCCACTGCCGCCGTGTTCACGTTGGATGCGGACGCGGGCGGCCTCGAGCTGCTGTTGACGCTGGGCATGCCGGAGGGGAGCGTCGACGGATTTGCGGCCGACGTATCTGGCAATCCGGAGCATCCCATCCACCGCGCGGCCGTCGACCGGACGGGATCGCTCGGGCGAACGAGCGAGACGCCCGGCGGGGACACGCTGACCATCGTCGACCTGCCGCTCGTCGTCGCCAGCGGTGGCGTCGAGGAAGGGCTGGGAGTGCTGAGCTTCGGGTGGCCGGGAGCCCACGAGGTTGGCGTCGCCGAAGAGACTGCCCTGGTCGCGATCGCGGACCTGGCCGCGGCGGCCATCGCCGCATTCCGAATGACCTCGCTGGCCGCGGAACGCGCAGAGTGGTTCGAGCGCGTCGCGCATACGGATCCGCTGACCGGGCTATCCAACGCCCGGACGCTCACCCGGATCCTGGAGCTCGAGGTGGCGCGTGCCCAGCGGCAGGGCAGCGAAGTGTCCGTCGCCGTGTTCGACGTCGATGGGTTCACCGTGCTCAACACATCGGCCGGATCGCGGGCCGGCGACCAGGTCCTGCGACAGGTCGCCGCCGTGCTCGCTGCGAACGTGCGGCTGGTCGACACCATCGCCCGTACCGGCGGGGACGAGTTCGTGCTCGTGGCACCGGGCTCGGCCGGCGTGACCGTCGCCCACCGCGTGCTGCACGGGATCGCGGCGCTGGAGGCTGTGGAGAGCTTCCCGGTCACCGTATCGGCCGGAGTCGCCAGGTTCCCCCAGGATGGCAGCGACGCCGAGGCGCTGATCGGCGCGGCGCGTGATGCCCTCGCGGGCGGCGCCGGCGCGGCGTCGATCTCGGAGGCCGCCGGCACCGCCGGCGCGTAACGCGACCGGCCTCGCAGAGCCCGCTTTGGGCGGGCGAAGCGTCAGGCTTCGATCTCCACCCTGCGGACCGCGGCGTCGAGGCACGGCATCCGACCCGCGACCCTGTCGACGGCCGAGATGGCTCCGGCGAGCACCGCGGCCTCATCGCCCGTCGCATCGACGACCGCGTAGCGTCCAGGCTCGGCGGCCGCAAACCCCAGGAACGCATCCCGGACCCGCCGGTGGTACTCGAGATCCTGGAACGCCTCGAATCGCGTCACCTCGGCCGACTTGCGGCCGAGCCCGACCTCCACGGGAATGTCGAGCAGGATCGTGAGATCGGGCGCCAGCCCGCCGGTCGCAAGCCGCTGGACGGCCTCGAGCTCGCGCATCGGGACGCCCGATCCCTGCCCCTGGTAGGCGAGCGACGAGTCGGCGTACCGGTCGCACACGACCACGGCCCCGCGCTCGAGCGCCGGGCGGATCACCTCTGTCACGTGCTGCGCCCGGGCGGCCGCGAACAGCAACGCGTCCGCGAGGCCCGTGCGGTCGATCCTGGGCTCCGTGTCGAGCACCAGTCGCCGGATCTGCTCGCCCAGGGGAGTTGACCCCGGCTCGCGCGTCGTCACGACCTCGCAGCCCCCGGCCCGCAGCACGTCCGCGAGCCGAGGCATGAGGCTGGACTTTCCCGATCCATCCGGACCTTCGAGCGTGATGAACACGCCTCGTCCGACGTGAGCGGCAGCTGGTTCCACGAACGCGAGTGTAGGCGATACGCCGGGCCATCCCGGCCCGGGCATCCTCGCTAGG
>CAVYXU010000039.1:0-5708 GCA_963772565.1 uncultured Chloroflexia bacterium | reverse complement strand
GACGGGCTCCGTGGCGCGCCGCGGCCTGCAGCCAGCCTTGGCGCCCGTTACGAGCGAGAGCACCCTCGCGGTCGCGTTCTCGACGCTCTTCGCGGCGCCCTGTTCGGGCGGCTCCACCGGGGTATCCAAGCGACCGTGGACCGTCGGTTCAAGCGGACTCGAGTGGACGCACAGCGTGCCCTCGACGCATTTGACAGCGGGCTGCGGGACGTGACCGCACTGGACGCCGTCCACGACCGCCTCGAGGCCACGGTCCGGGAAACCGTGCAGCCCCGGGTCGTGAGCGTCTGGACGCGCGCGGACGCACCGGGCAAGTAGCCCGGGCAACGTTCGCTCGGTCGGCGCGTGCCTGGGTCTCCGAAACGGCATCGCGACCGGCCACCCTTGGGCGAACCGGTCGCGACGGTTGAGGAGGAGGTGTCCGGGCGTCCCCGGAGCGTTGGCGCTAGCGGCGGGGCCCGCCCATGAACGTGCCGTTGACCTGGTCGGTGGCCCGCTGGGTCACCTGGTCCTTCATCGCATCGGCCTGGGTCTGGGTGATGGTCCCGGCCGTGACCTTGGCGGCGAGCTCGTCGAGCCCGTCCTGAACGAGGGCGTCGATCACCTTCTGGGTGTCGACGTTGTTGGCCGTCGCCACGTCGGCGATCGTCTTGCCGTTCTGGAGCGCGGTGTTGAGGTCGGCCTCGGTGATCCCGATCGCCTTGGCGATGACCGAGGCATCGCTCACGGCTTCGTCATGGCCGAAGCCGCCGGGTCCCCGGTGGTCGCCGGGTCCCCGGTGGTCGCCGGGGCCGCGTTGGTCGCCGGGGCCGCGTTGGTCGCCGGGCCCGCGTTGGTCGCCGGGGCCGCCCACGTTGCCGCCGGCCGGCGGGTTGCCGCTCGCCGTCGGTGCGTTCGATGCCGCGGGGCTCGGCGACGCGGCGTCCGCCACGAGCGGTCCGACGATCGCGGCCGCCGCGAGGCTGCCGGCGACGATCGTCCCGATCGCGGCGAACCTGAGGTTGCGCCGGCGACCAGGTGATCCGGTCCCGCCGCGTGTCGGCGCCGGCCCAGCCGCAGGCGCTGAATTCGCGGCGGGATCGAACGGTGCGAGGATCTCGTCATCTGGGGTCATGGATGGTTCCTTCGACGTATCGGCCGGCTGCCGCCGGATTTGCGGGACGCGGGATTGCGATCCACGCCCCGGACTCTGCGGCGCTGATCCTTTCGATCCGGTGACGACCCCCCCCGTGGTGAGATCCCGGCGTTCGTGCCTACCAGGCGACGAGCTTCCAGATCTCCGGCTCCAGCTCCCCGGGGTTCCCGCCGACCTCGGCGAAGATCGCCACCGCCTGCTTGAGGTGCGCCATCGCTTCGTCGGTCCTACCCACGGCGTGCAGCTGGTCCGCGAGGCTATTCTCGACGGCCGCCTCGAGGTGGCGTTCGCCGGTTCGGCGGCATTCGTCGAGGGCGGCCTCGAGCAGCTTGATCGCGGCCGCCCGATCGCCGACGGCCGCCTCGACCAGGGCAAGAGCGTTGCGGGCCGCGATCGCCGCCCCTGCATCCGGATCGGCATCCGCCAGGGCGAGACTCTGCTCCAGGGACGCGCGTGCGGTGTCCAGATCGCCGGTCTCACGGGCAACCAGCCCCAGGATCCGGTGGGCGGCGCCGGCACCCGGACCGTCCCCGACCGCCTCCGCGATACCGAGCGCGCGCGACGCGGCGAGATGGGCAAGGTCGAGCTCACCCGCGCGGTGGGCCACGACGGCCCGCTCGACGAGCGCCCGCGCGAGGAGATGGGCGCCTGGGGCCGTCGCGCCAAGCTCGAGCGTCGCGACCGCCGCGTCCAGATGACTGGCCGCCGTCGCCAGATCGCCCCGGCGAGCGTGCACCCTCCCGAGCCGGAGCTCGACCCTCGGCAGCTCGTCGTCGGACGTCGCCGCTGCGGCGGCTTCCAGCGCCGAGATGGCACCCGCGTAGTCACCCAGCGCCATCCGGACCTCGCCGAGCAGCAGCTGGATCTCGGCGACCTCGGGATGCCCCAGGGCGATCGCGGTCTCCAGGTGCGCGGCGGCCTCGCGATTGGCGAACAGCGATCGTGCCTGGGCTCCGGCCTGGCGGAATGCCTCCGCCGCCTCCGCCTCCCGGCCCGCTGCACGCTCGTGGACCGCGATCTGGACCAGCCGGCCGGGGTCGTCCCGTCCCCCGCCCTCTGCCCTGAGGAGCTCGGCGGTCCGACGATGGAGCAGGCGGCGACGGGCGAGGCTGGTCGCGTCGTACGCCGCGTCGCGGAGCTTGGCGTGCGCGAAGTCGAAGGCGACCTCCGGAGCCGCCGGGACCTCGCGGACGATGCCGCGCCGGACCAGCTCCTCGAGCGCCGTGACGGTCTCGTCCTCGGAGCGTCCGCTCGTACCCCGGACGAGCGGCAGGGTGAACGAGCGACCGATCACGGCGGCCGCCGACAGCACCTGTCCAGCCGTCTCGCCCACCGACGCGAGCCGCTCCCGCAGCAGGGTCCGCACGCTGCGCGCAGGTCCCTCGATCACGCCGGTCCCCGTCGCGAGCGCCTCGACCACGTACAGGGGCAGGCCTTCGCTCTCCTGGAGCAGGGCGTCCACCGCAACCGGAGGCTGCTCGGCGACCGACGCCGCCGCGACCAGCTGCTCAACGTGCTCCCGACCGAGCCTGCGGAGTGGGATCGCGGTCGCATCGGGGAGCGCCTCGATGGTTGCCACGAACGTGGAGCCGAGCTCATCCAGGTCCTCGGGGCGCCAGGTGAAGAGGAGCAGGAGCGGCCGCCCCGTGAGCCGGCGTGCGAGCCAGACCAGGGACTCCCTGGACGCATCGTCCGCCCACTGCAGGTCCTCCACCGTGATAAGTCCCGGCCCCGGTCCCGCCACGAGGGCGGTCAGCGTTCCCGCAGCGGCTTCGAGCAGGCGGGCGCGCGCAGCCGGCCCGTCCTCGCTGCTGCCACGGATCCCCCGGAACGTCCGCCCCGTGACGACATCGGCGGGCAGGGGCACGAGCCGCTCGATCTCGCTGAGCGCCACAGCGGGCAGGCCACGAAGGCGCTCGATGGCGTCAGGGCGAGCGAGCCCGACCCGCAACAGCTCGACGATGAGCCCATAGGCGATGCCGGCCTCCGATGCGAACGACCGCGCGACGAGCGTCAATCCGCCGGCGGCGTTCACCCGGTCGCGGACGCTCTCGGCGAGGCGAGATTTGCCGATCCCGGCTTCGCCGGTGACGAAGGCGACCCGGCCGTCGATCCCGGCGGCCCGGTGCGCGTCCAGGAGTCCGCGCAGCTCATGTTCCCGCCCGACCAGCGGCAGCCGGACGGGGGCGGCTGGGGTGCGTTCGCCCGACCCGGTCGACGCCGCCGTTGGCGTGCGCCGGGTATCCGGCGATGTCGTGGCGCTTGGCCGCTCGTCGCGGATCGCCTCATACAGCTCCGTCGTCTCCGCCAGCGGGGCGACGCCGAGCTCGCGCTCCAGGACGGAAACGCACGAACGGTACTGGCGGATCGCGCCCGCCCGGTCGCCCGATCGCGCGAGCAGCCGCATCAGCCGGCGGTGGGCAGGCTCATCGAGTGGGTCGAGGTCGACCCTGCGTGCCGCGGCCGCGACGGCGGCCGCGGTGTCGCCTTCCGCATCGGCGACCGCGGCGAGCCGGTCGAGCACGCCGGCAACGGCTCGCTCCGCCGCGACCGCCCGCGTTGCCCGCCAGTCGTCGAACTCGGCGCTGTCGCGCAGCGCGAACCCCGCGAGGAAGGGGCCCCGGGCGGCGGCGGCCGCCTCCCGCAGGACTGGCCCGGACGCTTCGGAGCCCGCGGCCTCCACGGCCGACAGGTCGACCCATGTTCCCGTCGGGTCGAGAGCGACCGTGGATCGGTCAACCCGCAGCCAGCGATCGCCGAGGGCGGACCGGAGCACGGAGAGCGTCCGGCGCAGCGCCCCACGGGCCGACTCGTCGTCGGATTCGGGCCACAGCATCGCCGCCAGCTCCTCGCGCGCGAACGGCCGGCTCTCGGCGGCGAGCAGCGCGAGGATCGCGAGCGCCTTGCGCGTATCCACGACGAGCGGCGCGCCATCCACCCGGACCTCGAGCGGCCCGAGCACGCGGATTTCGAGCCCGGCGTCCGGCACGGGAGCGGTGGGTGGCACAGTCACCTGTCTGGACATCGCGTCACGGTAACTTGTTTTCACAGGATCTCGTAACGTTTCAGGAACGGTGTCGTCCCAGCATCCGGTGCCATGACTGCGTCCCCGCAACTGCCCGGCCGCGGCCGCGTGGGCCCCAAGGTCGCTCCAGGGAGCCCCTGGATACGGGCCGTCGTCGCACTCGCAGGCCTGCTGGCCGTGGGCGGCACGGTCGCCCGCTTGTCGGGCGAACCGACGGGCTGGCACCTGTCGCTCGTGTTCCTCGCGACATCGCTCAGCTACCTGGTCGTCGGCGCGCTGATCCTGGAGCGACGGCCGGGCAATGCGGTCGGTCCGCTCGTGCTGGCGCTCGGTGTGCTGCTGGTCGGGTACGTGGCCCTCGATGCGTACATCCGCCAGCCCGCGGGCACCTCCGCCGCCGCACATGCCGCGCTCGTCGTGAGCCTGACCGACGGCCCGATGTTCTTCCTGGTCGCCTTGCTGTTCCTGGCGTTTCCGGACGGCCACCTGCCGAGCAACCGCTGGCGGATCCTCGTTGCCCTCGATGGTGCGGTGGCCGCGGCCGTCCTCCTGGGCGCGTTGCTGCGGCCCGGTCGCTTCCCGTTCTATACGTGGCTCGAGAACCCGTTGGATCCGCCGATGACGGTCCTGACGGACGTGTGGGAGCTCACCTACGGGCTGACCGTCGTTGGCGTAGCGGCGGCCGCGCTGTCTCTCGTCGGTCGTTGGCGTCGCGGCGGTCTCGTCGAGCGCGCCCAGCTCAAGTGGGTGGCCGGCGCCGCGACGCTCGCGGCGGCGGCGATGATCGGCTACGGCGTCGGGGCGGGCCCCAGCGACTATTCGGATGCGGGCGACTTCGCCGTCGGCCTGTCGCTCGGCCTCTTTCCCGTCGCAATCGGGATCGCTGTGCTGCGGTATCGCCTGTACGAGATCGACCGCGTGATCAGCCGAACCCTGGCCTGGGCACTCGTGACGGCGATCCTGGTCGGCCTGTTCGCCCTCGTGGTCATCGGACTCCAGGGGCTCCTGGCCGGGGCGACGCAGGGCGACACGCTGGCGGTCGCGGCATCGACCCTGCTCGCCGCTGCCCTGTTCCAGCCGCTGCGCGCACGAGTCCAGCGTGCCGTCGACCGGCGCTTCAACCGCTCACGGATCGACGCAGAGCAGACGGTGGCGGAGTTCTCCGATCGCCTCCGCGACGAGGTCGACCTCGACCGGCTGCACGGCGCCGTCATCGCAACCGCTCGCACCGCGGTTCACCCGGCCGGCGCCGGCCTATGGCTTCGCCGGGAGGCCGAATGATGGCGACCACCACCAGGCCGGTGCGCAAGGAGCTCGGCGTAGGCGCGGCGGCGCACGAGACGCTGCCCCGAGCGGTGGCCCTCATCGTCTACGTGGCACCGATCGCGGTGCTCATGCTCCTCCTGGGCGGTGCGTGGGCGGGCGGCGTGCTGGCCTGGGACCTGCTGGTCCCGAACGTTGCCTGGGTCATCACGTCGTGCGGTGCCGTAGGCGCGTTGCTCGCCACACGCCGGCCCGGCAACGCGGTCGTCTGGATCCTGTGGGTGG
>CAVYXU010000038.1:0-6230 GCA_963772565.1 uncultured Chloroflexia bacterium | reverse complement strand
TCTCGCCGACGCGGACGGCATCGATGCCCCGGCGTCGCGTCATGACGCTCACCTCGGCCAGGAACGGCCGGCGCGCAGCAACGAACATCGACACGGCGTCGGCCAGCGGAACTCCGTGCCGGGCGAGCCGGTCGGCGAGCTCGGCCGCGAGCTCGGCCGCGTCGCGCTCCGCCGCCACGCGTTCGGCCCCCGTCTGGTCCAGGTGGCGCACGAGCGCGTCCACGAGCCGGCGCCCCGTGTCTCGAAACGTGTCGCGATCCGCCGCGGGCACCGTCGCGCGCGGGTCGAGGGCCGAGCCGTCGGTCGCGCCGTGCCCCGTGCTGTAGCGACGCTTGTACGCGGCGGAGAGGCGGTCCTGCGTGGCACCGAGGCCGGCCAGCCCGCCCACGGGACCGGCTCGTCGCGAGGCGATCAGCCGCTCGAGGGCTCGCCTCTCGAAGCGACGGTGGCCGCCCGGCGTCGTGAACGCGGGAACACGTCCCTCATCTGCCCAGCGCCGCAGGGTGTCGGGATCCACGCCCAGGAGGCGGCTGGCATCGCCCAGTGCGAGACGCTCCGGCAACGCACGGTCGGCGTCCGTCCGGTTTGGGGGCACGGGTCCTCCGCTTTGCGCTTGCGGTCCCGTGAAGCAACAACAAACCTGGGTAAATCTAGGTACTGACGTGGGACCGGAGGACGGGAGTTTAGGCGGCGCAGGATCGGCGCGTCAAACGCCCGGCCAGCCAGTCCCGCTCCGCGCAGCCCGGGGCGGCGATTCAGGCGGGCACGAACTCGTGCTCATCCCGGTGGAGCCCGTCACACAGGCCCCAGGCCGGCGTGTCGAGCGGCAGCGACACCGGTCGCATGATCTCGCGCACCTGGCCGCGCCGGCACAGGTAGTAGCCACGCTCGGCCATCCAGCGGCGGACGCAGGCGGGATCGGAGTGGAACTCGTGGGGACCCGGGTTGATCGGCGACGTCTCCGTCCAGCCCACGGCGACCTCGGGCGACACGATGTCCAGCAGGTTCACGCGCCAGGGCGTGCCCGGGATCACCTCGCGACACCCATCGCACCGGACCGCGACGTTGTCGTGGACGATCGTACGGATCGTCACACCCATGATCTCCATCGCTCAGGAGCATAGCAGGGCGATCGTCCGCTCACGGCCCGACGCGAGGCGCAAGTCGACGGCTCAGCGACACCGCGACCTGTGTGAAATGCCGGGCCGAGAACCGGAATGCCTCACCGTTCGCCGACTCGTGATCGGTCGCCAGTCTTGCGTAGCCGGCTTCGCGCGCCCAGCCGGCCGCCGCGTCGAGAAGGCACGTGGCAATCCCATCACCCCTTCGGCCGGCGACGGTGAACGCGCCCGTGATGCTCGCCGTCTCCCGATCCCGCACGATCGTGGCAACGTCCGTGGCCGATGGGCCGGCGCGCAGGAACGCGACGACGTCGCCGTCCACCTCGGCGACGAAGGTGACCACCGCGGGATCCGCGAGCCTTCGGCGCTGGAGCTCGACCGGTGGGACCGGGCCCGGGCGCAGGAAGATCGGCGCCGCCGCGAGGTGCGATCGCAGGGCCTGCTCGAGGTCCACGAGCGCCGTGGCCTCGTCGGGGCCGGCCCGCCGCACGGAGACACCCGGAGCGGGGACGCCGTCTGCGACCGGCGCCAGGTCCCGAACGAGGTCGATGACGCTGTGGCCGAAGCCCAGGCGAGCCAGCGCGGCCATCGCGTCGGCGTCGCCCGCAAGAACCGTGACGACGTGTTCGAGACACGTATCGCGCACCCAGCCTGCGGCGAGGTGCGCGTAGAGAACCTCGACGACGCGCTGAGCGTCGCTCGCATCCAGCTCGCCGGTCGCGTGGCCGACATCAGGCGTGTACGCCCATCGCCCGCCGTGGCCGTCGATCAGGGTCGCGGCCTGGAAGCCGATCAGCGCCCCGTCCCGGATGGCCGCGACGCCCGAGCCACGGGCCACCAGCTCGCCGATGATCCTCGCCAGCGACGCCTCCGAGGCCCACCCCGAGGGCAGAACGGGCACGACCGATCGGAGCCGTCGATACCGGGCGGCGACGAGCGCTGTAGCGGCGTCGACGTGGTGCGGCTGAAGGGGGCCAACATCGAACGCGAGGCCGTGCATCGATACTCCGCGATCCTGGAGCCGTCTGACGCCTCAGCCGTCGACGCCCGTCAGCCGCCTGGGACATCGGGGAGGGGTGGTACCCCCAGCCGGATTCGAACCGGCGATCTCCACCTTGAAAGGGTGGCGTCCTGGGCCTCTAGACGATGGGGGCACGGGGCCGGCGAGGCCGGCCGAGTGTACCAGAGGGGGGGCGCGAAACCGCCCTCCCGGGCGGGATCAGGATGCCTTCGTGCTGCTCCAGATGAGGCTCATGATCACGGCCGCGGCGAGCGATAGCAGCGAGGCGACAGCGACCAGGCCAGCAACCAGCGCGGAGAGCACGGCCGCGCCGTCGTGCCCGTCGCGACCGGCCCGGATCACGCCGGCCACGCCCATCACCGCCATCGCTGCGAGCACGATGCCGCAAATCGCGAACCCGGATGCCATCAGCGGGATCTGGAGCTGATCGCGCACGATCATCGAGTAGCCGAGGAACGCCACCCCGCCGGCGAACGCGATCAGCAGTGACACGCGCGCGGGCGTGACCCGGAGGGGGCCAAGGTGCGGGCCCACGCGTGACGGGCCGTGGTCGACGGCTCGGACCTGCATCCGCGCCCGACCACCAGGATCTCGTCGACCGTTCATCGTCGCGAGCGTAGCAGTCGCGCGGTCCGAGGACCTACGGAGCGCCCTCGGGTCCGGGCGCTTCTTCCGGCTCGGCGCCACCGCGAGGCCGGTGATACACAGCGACGTTCCAGCTCAGCCGGGGCCGCTTGAGCCCGTCCGCGGCGCGCCCGCCCCCATCGGCAAACGCCTCCGTGAGCAGGCTGCGTGCATCGTCCAGCGTTGCGAACGTCCAGAACGCGTGGATGACCCGGAGCTTGAAGCCACCGCGCAGGAACGGCCCGTCGCGATGGCTCCACGCGCCGTATTCGGGCGCGTCGGCCGGTCGGAGGGCGCTGACGTCGTCACGCCCGTAGTCGTGCACCACAAGGAGCCGGCCTCCCGGCCGCAGGACCCGGTCGGCCTCGGCGAGCTCGGCCGGATCGACGCCGCGGAACCCGGTCCACAGGCTGACGATGGCGTCATAGCTCCCATCGGGGGCATCAAGCCGGAGCGGGGCGACCAGCGGCATACGGGCCGGGACGATGCCGGCGGCGGCCAGCCGGTCGAGCAACACGCCATCGGGCAGATCGAGCACGAGAACGTCGCGACCGGCGAGCGGGCCGAGGGCCTCGAGGGCGCGCACGATCTTCCCCTCGACATCGGCAACCGCAGCCAGACGCTCGGCGTGCGGAGCGGGAAGCAGGAACGGAAGGTCAGCCACGTTGGGCGAGGATATCCGGGAACCATCATCGACGCGCCGAGGTTTCAGCAGCGTTGCGGCCGGTCGCCGTCAGGCTGCGGGAGGCACGAGGATCCGTCCCCGCCGGGGCGGAACAGAGACGGAGGACGACCCGTCGGCCGCGATCCTCACTGCCGATGCCCCATCGGCTCCTCCGGGCAGGGCGTGTGCGTCGAGCGTGGTCCCGGCCAGCTCCGGAGCCGAGACGGGAAGGTCGACCGTGCCGTCGCCGGCGTTGATCACGACCAGAACCGCCGCTCCGCCGGCGGCGGCGCCTCGGACGAACGCGAGCGCATCGCCCGCCGCACCGGCGACCCGAAACGGCCCCCGTCGCAGGGCCGGCAGCGCGTGCCGCGCGGCAAGGACCGCGCGCGTCCAGGCAACCCCGGCGCGATCCCACACGGCCTCATCCCACGGGAACGAACGCCGGCAGTCCGGATCATTGCCCCCCTCGATGCCGACCTCGTTGCCGTAGTAGACGCAGGGTGCGCCGGGCAGGGTCGCCTGGAGCAGCACGGCGAGCTCGTAGGCCGCCCGATCGCGGCCAGCCATGGTCCGGAACCTGGGCGTGTCATGGCTGTCCAGGAGATTGAGCTGGACCTCGGTGACATCGCGCTCGTATAGCGTCATCAGACGCTCCAGCTCCGCCCCGAACGCAGCACCGTCGCGACGGTGCACGGTGCTGCCGTACTCGTGATGGGCGCGCACGATCGCCTCGTCCAGGTGCCCCTGCGCCGTGAACCCCAGGATCGCCTCCGCCAGCGGGTAGTTCATGATCGCGTCGAAGCGGTCGCCGGCAAGCCACTCCGGAGCCTCGTGCCAGATCTCGCCGACCAGGTACGCATCCGGGTTCACGCTCCGGCACCGCGCCCGGAACGCCGCCCAGAACGCACCGTCGTCGATCTCGGTCGGCACGTCGAGGCGCCAGCCGTCGATGCCGAACCGCAGCCAGTGCTCGGCGACGCCCAGCAGGTAGTCGCGAACCGCTGGGTTCTCGGTGTTCAGCTTGGGCAGCGGCGGCAGGCCCCACCACGCCCGGTAGCCGAGCCGGCGAATGGACTGGTCGCCGCGCGGGTCGTCGGTCGCCTGGAGCGACGGCTCGTCGGGCATGTCGTCCACGTCGGCCGGCCACGGGTATGGCCGGAGCGGCCGTTGACCCTCGAGCGCCTGCGGGTCGAAGTGGAACCAGTCGCGGTACGGCGATCCGGCGCCATTCTCGAGCACGTGGTGGAACGCCCAGAAGCCCCGGCCCGTGTGGTTGAGCACGGCGTCCAGGACGACCCGGATCCCGCGATCGTGCGCAGCGTCGAGCAGCTCCCGCAGGGCGGTATCGCCGCCGAGCATCGGATCCACGCGGAGGTAGTCGTAGGTGTGGTATCGGTGGTTCGAGGCCGACGCGAAGATCGGCGTCAGGTACAGGGCGTTGACCCCGAGATCGGCGAGGTACGGCAGCCGTTCCGCGATCCCGAGCAGGTCCCCGCCCTTGAACCCGTGCGTGGTCGGCGGGGCGTCCCAGGCCTCCATCGGCCCCGGCTTCGCGACTCGCGGCGACGACGCGAATCGATCGGGAAAGATCTGGTAGAAGACCGCGTCCCGGACCCAGTCCGGGGTGTCGACCGACATGGAGCTCCTCGCAGCAGGACGTGGCAGGGAGTGTACGGGCAACCCCGGCCGCGACTCACTGGTACGTCGCCGAGTCCCGCAACCGCGCATCGCCCACGGTGGCATGATCAGGCGATGCTCGACCAGCTGCGCCGGATGCCCCCCGGGATCCGCATCTTCCTGGGCTACGCGTTCCTGCTCCTGGGCCTCATCGGCCTGTCGCTCCGTTATGTCATCGACCTGGCCATCAGCGCGCCGGTCTCAATGCCCGGGATCGTGGTCATGGTCCTCCTGGCCTACACGATCTTCACCACCACCCTGGTCCTCCAGCGCAAGGAGGCCTCGCGCGCGCTCGCGATCGGCCTGTCCACCCTCACCCTGCCGGCGATCCCCCTGCTGCTCCTGGCTGCGCTGCCGGTCTATGCGCTGATCGTCGCAGCCTTCGCCTGCCTGCTGCTGTTCGGCCTCACCCGCCCCGAAGTACGTACCTGGCTCAACGAGCCCTAGCAGCTCGTGTCGCGCCCGGACGCGGGTGCGCGGGCCGTTTCCGGCACACGTGCGCGCGGGACGCTACGCTTCGCCCATCGCGTCCGGCGGGCCTGCCGACCGCGACGCCTTCCGGGGCCGACGACGGTCACCGTCCCGACCATCGCCCGAACCAGCACGGAGCACCCAAATCTTGTCCGATCGCAACCGCAGGCCAACGTCCCAGCCTCCCCGAGCCGGCGACCAGGCCGCCTCGGGCCGTCGCGCCGGCGCCTCATCGAGCCCATCCGGCACGCCCCGCGCAGGCCGCCGGGAGACGGCCCGCCGGCGACGGGAGCAGGAGACCGGGCTCAGTCGCTTCCGGACGCCCCTGCTGGCGCTCGCGGTGATCGTGGTCGTGGTCGGGGTCAGCGCCTTCGTGTTCGTGTCGGCGGCTGCGCCCACGTACGCCTGCTCCAGCATCGACACCGTGCAGCCACAGGCATCCGGGGAGCTTGGTCAGGTCCAGCCCGACATGGGCAACCAGCACGTCTCGGCCGGCGACAAGGTCACCTACCTCGTCTGCCCGCCGGCATCCGGCAAGCACATCAATCGCGCGGGCTTCGGACCGCTGCAGCCCAAGGTCTACGGGCCGGAGGACCAGAGCGAGCCCAATGGCTGGGTCCATAACCTCGAGCACGGCGGCCTGGTCCTG
>CAVYXU010000037.1:0-7325 GCA_963772565.1 uncultured Chloroflexia bacterium | reverse complement strand
TGGTGGTGCCCTGCGCGTTGTTGCCCGTGTCCGCGGGAGGCGGGGGCAGCAGCGTGCCCAGCACCTGGCCGCCCTGGAGCAGGAGCTTCACGCTGGTCGCGTTGAGGCCGGACACGACCGTGATGGTCTGGTCGGTGGGGTTGAGCGTCACCACGGGGAACTTGTCTCCCGTGATCGCGACCACCATGTCGATGTAGTCGCCGGCCTTGATGACCGTGCCCACACCGGTGACCTGGTCGACCTGGATGGCGATCGCCACCTTGCCGGCCGGCACCTCGATGCTCGTGACGCCGGACCCTCCGGTGGTGATGTCCGTCGTGATCGCCTGGCCGCTGAGCACGCTCTGTCGAGCGATCTGGCCGATGACGAGCGACTTGCTGCCGAACGTGCCGGCCGGGGCCGGAACGTCGACGTCGGTGGTCGTGAGCATCGCGTCGGTGATCTTGCTGCCGAGCGGGATGTCCTGCGCAGCCACCACGATGGTGGCCTTCGTGACCTCTGGCGTCGTGCCGGTTCCGCTGCCGCTGCCCCCCTGGGCAATGACGATGACGCCGACGAACGCGACGATGGCGAGGAAGATCCCGATGAGAAGGATCAACCGGTTGGAGCGCTTCAAAGGTGTTCTCCCCGAGCCGTAGTGACAGGTGGCACCACTCTAGCACCACGATTCTTGGCGACGACTAGTCGAAAGGGCTAGGACCGTTAGGAGGAATTGGGCAGAGACGCTGCGCATCGTAAGGTGCGCTGCAAGGCGGATCCATCCCTTTGCGTCGCGAGCAGGTAGCAATCCGGTCACGAAGGACGGCCCGCGGGCGCGAGGCCTGCGGGCCGTGGATGAGCGGGACGATCCGGTGGCGTCAAGTCCCTAGGGCGCGACGCTCTCCAGGGTTGAACCGATGACGCTCAGCTTGTCGCTGATCTGGCTGCCCAGGAAGATCAGGGCGATGATGGCGATGATGGCGATGAGTGCCAGGATGAGTGCGTATTCGGCCAGGCCCTGACCGTCCTCGTCGTCCCGATCGAGGAACGACCGGAATACGATCACGAGCTTTGAGAGCTGCATGGCGGCGATCACCTCCTTCCGGGGCGGTTGCCCCGCCGGGAGTCGTGCGACGTTCATGCGTGAGTGCGCGTCGCCCCCGGTGTGATGCGAACGGTAGACGTTCGAGCGCCCGTTTCAAGTCGCTGATGGTCCCGCGCGGTGCCCAGGACCACCAGAAACGAGACGCCGGCTGCCTTGGTCGGCAACCGGCGTCGGTATTTCGGTTGGGGACGGATCGACTAGATCGAGTTGCCGACCGTCGAGAGGATCTGCGAGACCTGGTTGCCCAGGAAGATCAGCGCGATGATCGCCACGATGGCGATGAGGGCGAGGATCAGCGCGTACTCCGCGAGGCCCTGGCCTTCCTCGTCACGATTGAGGAGCGAGATAAGTGCGTTGAACAGCGTCATGTTGGTGTCTACCTCCTTTCCCGAGAAGTCCGCGACGACTCGCGGCGAACGGCAAGGTATGTCCCGTGGCCGTGGCTGTCAACCGGTTCAACCCCGTTCCGGTGCCTGTACGCACAACGCACGGGTCGCCGAGGCCCGGACGCACGAAGGCCGCCGGACGTGCCGGCGGCCCTGCGTTGCGTTGAGTCGGATCGACTAGATCGAGTTGCCGACCGTCGACAGGATCGAAGAGACCTGGTTGCCCAGGAAGATCAGCGCGATGATCGCCACGATGGCGATGAGGGCGAGGATCAGCGCGTACTCCGCGAGGCCCTGGCCTTCCTCGTCACGGCGGATCGACGCAAGGAACGAGTTGATGAGCGCCATGTGGTGCCTCCCAAGATAAGTCCGCCCCAAGATCGGGGCCCTCACAACGTACGGGATCGCACGGCCCAAGCCAATGAGACGATGGTCCTGGCCCGGCAGGCCTGCCCCGGGATCAGCGGCCTCCGTGCGCAACGTCCACGAGGACCCCGATCGCATCGGCCAGCGCCCCGCCGAAGAACACCACGATGATCAGCGCGAGCGCGATCGCGAGCGCCAGGATCAGCGTCGTCTCCAGCATCCCCGGGCCGGACTCGCCGGCGCCACGCGGCTCGATCATGTCGAGGCTACGGATTCCCCGGTGCCCGCGGGCACCACGAGCCGGAGCTCGCCGCCGCCCGAGATGAACTCCACCGTCGCCCCGATGGTGGCGGCCCGCTCGGTGATGTCGCGCCGCGTCGCGGCGGGCAGGACGACGACCGCGGCGACCTCCGCTGCCTCGGCCGCGGCCTGGCGCGCGTCGTGGCGGTCCTGGATCATCTGCTTGATCGCATCCGGTACGTCGCCGGTGGGCACCTCCGGCAGCGGTTCCTCGCCCTCGGGCGTCGCGGCCGCACGGTGCGTCGTGATCAGCGCCTCGAGCTCCTCGGTCCAGTCGAGCTGGATCGACATCCGGTCGGCGCCCTGCCCGAGGTAGCCCGCCAGGGCCTCGTCCAGGATCCGGAAGACAGCGCTCTCGACCTCCATCGGGAGGCGCCGGTCGGAACCCAGCGTCTCGAACTCCACGGCCACGTGCGCGCGACGGCCGCGATCGCGCGCCGCCCGCCGGAGCGTCGGCGTCAGGCCAAGGTCGTCGAGCACCATCGGCCGGACGTCGAAGATGAAGCTCTTGGTGGCCTCGATCGTCTGCTGCACCATCGATACGAGCTGCCCCAGCTCCCCTTTGGCGCGTGACGGGTCGCGGTCGAGCAGGCGCTCCACGATCTGTGCCTGGAGCACGATGTTGGTGAGCGACTGCGCCGGACCGTCGTGCATCGCCCGGGCGATCTCCCTGCGCAGGTCCTCCTGTGCGTTGAGCACGGACCTCGACGTCGAGGTGGCCGCAATCTCGCCCGCCGCGGCGTCGCGCTCCAGGTCGGCGGCGTCCACGCCCGCAGCATCGGCGATGTCGGCGATCGCGGCCCTGTGGCGTGCCAGCGCCTTGCGCTTTCCCTCGAGCAGGTCGACCTGGGCCTCCATCAGGACGGCGCGACGCGTGAGCGCGACGAGCTGCGCGCTGGTGTCGGCGCCGTCCTTGGACGCGGGGTCCTTGGACGCGGCCTTCTTGTCCGGGGCCGTCTTGTCCGGCTTCGGGATGCGGTCGGCCGCCTGCGCCCGCTTCTGCTCGTGCCGGGTCGCCTCCAGCCTGGCCTGCCCGATGAGCATGTCGATCTCTTCCAGCTCGTGGTCGAGCGAGGCCAGATCGGACTGCAGCCGGGCAGCGAGCCCCTGTCGGGCGCCGGGGCTCGGATCGGTGCCCGTGATCAGTCCTCCGGCATCCGGATCCAGCCCTGGCGCATCGCGTACACGACGGCCTGGGTCCGGTCGTTGACGGAGAGCTTGCGGAGGATCGAGCTCATGTGGTTCTTGACGGTCTGCTCGGAGATGGACAGCGCGTAGGCCACCTGCTTGTTGGTCATGCCCTGCGCGATGTTGTCCAGGATCTCCACCTCGCGCGGCGAAAGCGGCGCAAAGATGGGAGCCGCTTCCTGGCCGTACACGGCCAGCTCGCGGAACTCCTTGAGCACGCGCGACGCGACCGCCGGCTTGCTGAACACCTTGTCGTTGATCAGGTACTCGCCGGCAACGACGCGGCGGATGACCATGACCAGGTCCTCGGGCGCGATGTCCTTGAGGATGAAGGCGGCCGCGCCGGCCTTGATGGCCTCGAACAGCGCGTCCTCGTCCTCCTCGGTGGACAGCACGATGATCGCGGCGGCGGGGAGCTCCCGCTTGATCCGCTGCGTCGTCTCGATGCCACCGGGCGTGGGCAGCGAGAGGTCCATCAGGATGACGTCGGGGTTGGTGGCAAAGGCCGCGTCGATCGCGCTTCGCGAGTCGTCCGCCTCGGCCACGATCTCGAAGTCGGGCTCGCGCTCGAGGATGTTGCGAATTCCCATGCGCATCAGCGCATGGTTGTCCACGATCTCGATCTTCAACTGCTCGAACGTCTGGTTCCGGCGATCCTGCCCGCTGCGGCGGCGCTCGGGCCCCTGGTACTCGGTCATCCGCTCTCCTTTCGCGTCAACGGGATCGCCAGCCGGACCACGGTGCCTGCCTCCGGCCGCGAACGCACTTCGAACTGCGCACCGATGAGCTCGGCCCGCTCACGCATGAACTGGAGGCCGAAGTTGCGACGACCGCGAGCCGCGACCGCCCCGACATCGAATCCGCGACCATCGTCGCGGACCTCCAGCACCCATTGTCCACCGTCAACCATGCTCGCAACCACGACATCTGTCGCGACGGCATGCTTGCGGACATTCTGCAGTGCCTCCTGCACCACGCGCAGGACCACCGTCTGTGCGGCTTCGCCCAGCCCGTTGGCGGGACCGGCCAGCTCGGTCGAGATGTGGAGGCCGGACAGCGCCGCCTGTGTCGCGACGGTGTCGGCGATCGATCCATCGAGGCCCAGCTCCGCCAGCACCGGCGGCCGCAGCTGCCCGATGAACCCCCGCACGTCCCCCAGCTCGCGGCGCAGCAGCTCGCGCAGGAACCGGAGCTCCGTACGGGCCAGCGGGTGATCGGAGTCGAACACCCGCTCGATGAACTCCACCTGGAAGATCGCGTTCGACAGCATCTGGGCCGGGCCGTCGTGGACCTCCTGGGCCAGCCGCGTGCGCTCGGATTCCTGGGCCTCCACGATGCGCATCTGGACGTCGGTTGGCGTGCCGGGCGTGCTGTCGGACACCAGCGATGCATCGCCGCGCTCGAGGAACAGCCACGTGCTCTCGAGGCTCTTGATCGCCAGCTCGATCCGCGACAGCTCGGACTCCCGCCGCCCGAGGTCGGTCCGGAGCCGGTCCACCTCGCCACGCACCATCCGGAGACGGAGATCGGCCGCGCCGGCCTCCGCGGCCGCGACGGCGAGCTCGTCCAGCGAGGCGGGGGCGCCCTTGGCCCGCGACCCGTTGGAGGTGTCGGCGACGTCCGAACCCGCATCGCCCGGCGCTTCACGCTCGAACGCCGTCAGGTCGTCCCGCAGCGTCTGCCAGCGGGCGAGATCCTCGACATACGCGGTCCGGTAGCGGTCGCGCACGGCCCGCAGCGTGTTGGCGCTGTAGGAGAGCGCTTCCGATGCCTCGGCCTGGAGCTCGTCGAAGCGCGCGCCGGCCGGCTCGTCTTTCGGACCATCCATCGGCTGGAGTGTATCTGTGTCGCGCGTCATGGCGAGGGCCGCTCGGCGGAATCCGGTGCCGGCAGGCCTGCGACGCCGGCGCACACGATGCGGAACACGCGAACGCCATCGAGTGCCGCCACCTTTGCCGGATCGTCAGGAATGGGCAGCGCCACCTCCTGGAAGCACCGGGTGTCCGGGGCGGTTCCGTCGAGCACCGCCGGCCATCGACCGTGGCCGGGATCGGCAGAGATCAACCATCGGGCGCCGAAGCGCGTTGCAAGGTCCAGCACGTCGGCCGGCGATTCGTCCGGCAGGCCAAGCGTCGGCACCCGCTCAGCCTCGGCCAGCCAGATGGGGAAGTCCGTGATCACCGGAGTCGATCCATCAAGGGGGGCACCGATCGCCGCCATCTGCTGCGCCAGCACCTCGTATGTCCCCTCCGTCGCGCGCGACCCACCTCCGAACCCGGGCAGCAGGACCACGGTGAACAGGGCGGAGGCGAACACGCCGAGGAGCGGACCGAGCCAGGCGACCGGTCGCGTCCAGCCCCGGCGGCGTCCCAGCGCGGCAATCCCGGCGTCGAGCGCGCCGAGCGCGGACACGATGAGCAGCACGTGGACCGGGGCGGCCGCGTGGAGGAACGTGCCCCACGTCGTCGCCACCGGGAACAGCAGGCTGGTGACGAGGAACGTGACGGCGGACAGGATCACGAGCGGCCGCAGGACCCGGTCGCGCGCCTGCCATGGCAGCGCGAGCAGGCCGAGGATCGAAAGCGGGACCCCCAGGAACAGGAGCACGTTGCCCAGGTTGTGGCCGATCCCGGTGATCCGCATGTCGAGCAGCGTCCCCGATCCGACGGCAAGGTATCGCGACAGCGTCGGCGGCACGTTCCACGCGAAGATGTCGAAGCCGGTGACGGACAGTGCGTTCGCGACAGCCTGCCCCGGCAGCGGGTTGCCGAACACGACCCAGTCGCGGATCGCCCACGGCGCGAACACCGCGAGGCTGACGACGGCCACCACGCCGATCAGCCGCAGCCGGATGGTGCGAGGCTGCCCGGGCAGCCGCCAGGCCAGCCATGCCCAGGCGAGCGCGAGCCAGACGGCCTCGTTGCGTGTCAGCGCCGCCGCGCCGAGGATGAGTCCCAGGCCGATCAGCCGCAGGTCCGTCGGGTGGGCGGTCGCGGGCGTCCGGAGGATGCGGGTCATCAGCAGGCACGCGGCCAGAGCGAGGACGCCGAACAGCATCGTGGAGTCCGGCAGCGCCGAGTGCAGGACCAGCGGCAGGTACACGGCCGCGGTCAGCCCGGTGCCGACGGCCAGCGTCCGCGCCCGCCCGACCGCCAGGCCGCGTTCGCGGGCGACGTCGGCGGCCAGCCGCCAGGCGAGGACGACGAGCAGCGCCCCCAACAGCACCGAGGTGACCTGGGCCGCGCGCATCGCCGTCTCGAGCGCGATCGGCGCACGCGCGCCCGACAGCGCCATCGGGATCGCGTCCAGCAGCGACGGCAGCGGCAGCCACACCTCGAACGCCGGCCGAGGGAACACCAGCGGCGGCGTCCCGTAGCTCCACAGCGCGTCGGACACGAGACCGCGTCCCTCGACGAGGTTGCGGGCCACGCCGACGTAGTAGGCGGTGTCCTCGGGTCTCGGGAAGGGGATCGTCGAGGCGGCGACGGCGCGCACGACGAGGGCAGCGACGAACAGGCCGATGGCGCTGAGCCAGGCCTCGCGGCGGCTCATCGGGTGCCTCCGACGAGGAGCGCGCTCGCGCCCGTCGAGCAGCGCGGGTCATCGGCGGAAAGACAGACCGGGTACACGGACACGTCGTCGCGGTCGGTGATCGGCGGGCCGACCCACGCAGGTCGCTGGTGATCGACCAGGATCGCGCGCGCGGCGGGAACCGTATCGGCGTCCTCGAGGACCAGCCAGCGGATGTCGTATGCGCGCGCGACCGCCTCGACGGTGTCCAACGGGTCGTTGACCAGGACGACGCCCGGGTGCCCGGTCCAGTACCGGTAGCCCGCGGCGTCGATCGACATCACCCGGTCCGATGCCGGCGCGCCGGCGGCGTCCAGCGCCGTGCCCACTGCCTGCATCCGCTGCCGCTTTCCGTCCCACGAGGCGTGCACGGTGATCGCGCCGTAGACCGCGGCGAGGACGCCGAACGCGACCGCGCCGCCCACGAACAC
>CAVYXU010000036.1:0-4816 GCA_963772565.1 uncultured Chloroflexia bacterium | reverse complement strand
GCGCCCGCCGTTCGGTGACCGGGGCGGGACGAACGGCCCGTCGGTCGCGCGCGATTACCCGGACCGAGCGGCCCCCCCGCAGCGCGAAACCGGGTCGCGGCCGCCGCTGTCCCGGGCCCGGTCCCGCTGTACCATCCGGGCATGGACCTCATCGTCGTTCTCATCATCGCCCTGGTTCTCGTGATCATGTGGCGCGGCCCCAAGACGCTCCCGCTCCTCGGTCGGGCCTTCGGGCAGGGCGTGAAGGAAGCGCGCAAGGAGATCGACGAGATCAAGAACGACTCAGCGTCAGCGGACGGCGCGTCAACGGACGGGGACAAGCCCGCCTGATCGCCCGCGGCCTAGTCGTGCGCCTGCCAGCGCGCCGGCAGCCCGAGCCGCGCGATCCCCAGCTCGTCGCGCTCGATCCCGGCTGCGTCGCGTGGCTCCGGGATCACCCGTGACGCGCCCGGCCCGAACAGGTCACCCACCAGCACGCCCCCCTCCGTCGGCAGCTCGAACGCCAGGTGGTCGGGATCGGGCCCCGGCGTCGAACGCACGACGACCGGGACGTCGGCGACATCCAGCCGGTCGCCGTCGCGCACCGGGCTGGTCGGTTCCGACAGCAGGGTCGCCGCGCCCGGCGAGGCGTATGTCGGGACGCCGAGACGGACCGCCAGCGCGGTCGATCCCGCCGCGTGATCGGGGGCGGGTGACGTCAGCAGGATCCCCACGATCTGTGCGCCCCGCGACGCCGCGAGGGCCAGGAATGCCTCCGCTGCCCCATCGGCCGGGTCACCGGGATCGACGACCAGCAGCCGCCGTCGGCCGATCACATAGGCATTGACGCCCTGCCCGGGGATCGCGCCGGCACCCGTGAGCCGGACGCGGGTCACGGCCGGGCCGAGCACCTCGACCGATGACGCCGCGGTCGCGGCAATGGGTGCGAGGAATGCTGCGACATCATCCACCGATCGCGCGGGGGCGAGCTGCTGGAGCGTCGTGCTGGTCGGCGGCCACAGGTCGATCCGCCCGGCGGCCCGTTCCTGCAGCGCCGCCCGCGGCGTGAGCCAGTCGTGTGCCGCGACCTCGCGGTCGTCGAGCGCGACCCTGGCCCCGCCCGGCAGTGTCGCGACGAAGAACCGGGCGTCGTAGCGGCGCGTCACGCCGACCGGGGGCGTCACCCAGCGCGACAGCGGGACCAGCCGATCGGTGCCCAGGACGAGGTCCAGCCCCTCGATCATGTCGCGAAACGGGATCCCGGACGCCCGCGCGGCCTCGACCTCCGCGGGATCTGGCAGCTGACCGTCACGCCGCGTCGCGAGCAGCACACCGGCCTCCTCGAACAGCTCCCGGATCGCCGCCACGTGGTGCGCCGCGGCCGCGTCCGGGGCCAGCTCGCCGACCCAGGCGGCGGCGCACGCATCCGGTGGCCGCGCCGAGCGCGCGAGCAGCCGCGGGTCGAGGTCACCGGGATCGACGGCGCCACCCGGGAACACATGCAGTCCCGGTCCGAAGTCCATGGTTCCGGGCCGGTGGGTCAGCAGGACCTCGGGCCCGCCGCGGCCGGGGCGGAGCAGCGCCACGGTCGATGCGGCGCGGATCGGGAGCGCGGGCGCGGCATCGCTCACGTGGCGACCAGCAGCGCCTCGAGCGCCTCCGGCTCGTTGACGGGCTGGCGGCATGCGAACTGCCGGCACACGAAGACGGTCGGCCGGTCGTTGAGCTGGAACCGGTGGTGGAGGAGCGGAACCGCCGAGGCATCGGGCGCCGCGGACGCGTCGGGCGCGGCCGTCATGGCCGTGACCCGGAACGGGTGATACCCGCGGGCCACGATGTCGACCAGCCGCTGCGTTGCGGGATCTCCGGGGTCACCGACGATCGCGATCTCGGCGACGGCGGCGTGGGCGAGCTCGAGCGCGCACAGCCACTGCGCGAAGCCGGTCGGGTAGCGCGCGAGGAACGGACCGACCGTGGCGAGCGCCTCCTCGGCCGCGACCCGATAGCGATCCTCGCCGGTCAGGGCAGCCAGCCGGAGGAGCACCGTCGCTGCCATCGCACCACCGGACGGGGTCGCGTTGTCCTGGAGGTCCCTCGGCCGAACGACGAGCCGCTCGCCGTCGCGGGCCGTGTCGAAGAAGCCGCCCGCCGGCTCCGCGAACCGCTCGAGGATCGCGTCCGCGAGCGATACGCTCTCGCGGTACCAGCGCTCGTCGAAGGTGGCCTCGTACAGCGAGAGCAATCCCTCCGCGAGATCGGCGTAGTCCTCGAGGACCCCGTCCGCCGAGGCCCGACCGTCCTTCCACGAACGGCGGAGCGCACCATCGGCGGTCCGCAGGCCGCCGAGGACGTCGATCGCGGCACGTTCCGCCGCGTCCCGGTAGCGAGCGGCGGTTTCGACCAGGGCCGGGTCGCCGGTCGCGCTGAGCGAACGGGCGCCATCGGCGAGGGCAGCGATCGCAAGCCCGTTCCAGGCCGCCAGCACCTTGTCGTCCCGGGCCGGCTGGGGCCGGGCCGCGCGCTGTGCGAGAAGGGCAGCCCGCGCGTCGGCGAGCCGGGCGCTGACCTCGCCCACCGGCATCCCGAACCGCTCGGCCAGCTCTGCGTCGTCGAGGACGCGCGACAGGATCGTCCGCCCCTCCCAGTTGCCCTCGTCACGGACGCCGTATGCCGCCGAGAACAGCGCGGCGTCGGCGGCGAGCACGTCGCGGATCTCGGCCATGGTCCATACGAAGGTCGCGCCCTCCTCGCCCTCCGTGTCAGCATCCTGGCTCGCCGCGAACCCGCCGCCGCCGGTCCGCAGCTCCCGCAGCAGGTAGTCGAGCGTTCCGAGCATCGTGTCCAGGTACGCCGCGTCGCCCGTGAGCGCCCAGGCGTGCGCGTAGACACGTGCCAGCTGGGCGTTGTCGTAGAGCATCTGCTCGAAGTGGGGCACCAGCCAATGCGCGTCGGTCGAGTAGCGGTGGAAGCCACCGCCGAGCTGGTCGTGGATGCCACCGGTCGCCATGGCATCCAGGGCGCGGCGGGCGATGTCGAGCAGCTGGGCGTCGCCGGACACGACGTGATGGCGGAGCAGGAGCTCGATCGTCATCGGCTGGGGGAACTTCGGCGCGCTGCCCCAGCCCCCGTTGACGGGATCGAAGGCATCCGCGAGGGCCGCGGTCGCGATGCCCAGGACGTCCGCCGGCGGCAGGCCGCCTGATGCGGGCGCCGTCCGTTGCGCATCGACCAGCGCCTGGACCAGCCGGCCGCCTGCCTGCTCGACCTCGGACCGCTGGCCAGCCCAGGCCGCCCGGACCCCTTCCAGGACCTGGCGGAACGACGGCATCCCGTGACGCGGCGTGTCGGGAAAGTAAGTGCCCCCGAAGAAGGGATGACCCTCCGGCGTCAGGAACACGCTCATCGGCCAGCCACCCTGGCCGGTCATCGCCTGGATGGCGCCCATGTACAGCTGGTCGAGGTCCGGGCGCTCCTCGCGGTCGACCTTGATCGCGACGAAATGCGTGTTGAGGAACGCGGCGGTCGCCTCGTCCTCGAACGACTCGCGCTCCATGACGTGGCACCAGTGGCAGGCGGCGTAGCCGATCGAGAGGAAGATCGGCCGGTCGAGCAGCTTGGCGCGCGCCAAGCGCGTCGGGACCCCACGGGAACCAATCCACCGGGTTGTGCGCATGCTGCAGCAGGTACGGGCTGGTCTCGCCGGCGAGTCGATTGGTGTGGGGCGGGTGACCCGGAACCTCTGCCATGGGCCCGATGGTACGCGGCGGAACCGGCCGCGCGACGACTCGGGGTCGGGTCCCCGGCCACCGCGCCGGCGTTGGCGATCTCGGGTGATCCGAGTACGCTTCGAGCGTGACCGCCCGCTCGATTCCAGGGTTCCTGCCCAGCGTCAACGGCTTTGCCTTTGCCAACGCCTGGCCGTCCGGACCGACGATCCGCCTGGGACCGATCCGGACGCCGATCCTCGGTTTTGGCGATGCGTCCGCCGGCCTGTGCGGCGGCATGGTCATGACGGTCCGCGACCTGTTCGAGGCCGGCATCCCGATGCCGCGAGATCCGCAGCCCGCCAACGGGAGCCCGCGCTTCGATGCGATCGTGCGCCGCCAGGTGGAGTCGCTCGACTGGCTGCGGGTGCCGCTCAGGTTCTTCGACCTCCAGGCGTTCCATCCCGATCCGCCGACCGGGCTCGCCGCCCTGCTCCGCCGACGTACCCCGCGGGAGATGGCCATCCGTGACGAATGGCCCCGGATCCGCGCAGACATCGATTCCGGGCACCTCTCGATGCTGGGCCTGATCCGCATCAGCAGCTCATCGCCCTGGAACCTCACCCACAACCACCAGGTGGTGGCGTTCGGCTACGACGAAACGCCGGCGCAGGTGCGGATCGCGATCTACGACCCGAACCACCCGGGTCGCGATGACGTGGCGCTGGTCGCCGACATCGACGCCGACGCCTCGCGGGCCTGGCCGGACCGCATCCAGCTGGCCCAGTCGACGGGCGAGCCGCTGCTGGGGTTCTTCCGCCAGCCGTATCCGCCGCCCGGCTCGTTGCGCGCCTGGCGTTGATGCCGAGCGCTGAGCGCCGTCGGATCGCGGGCGCCTCGCCCCCGACCGGCAGCCGGCCGTTTGACGGACCACGCTAGAGGTTCGGCAGCACCTGGTGATCCGTCTGGGCCGCCGCGAACAGGTCGCCCACCTCCGCGACACGCGCGGGGAGCGTGCGGATCGTCCATCGGTCCGGCGTGAGCGCGGGGTCGTCCAGCTCGTCCCATCGGATCGGCGCCGACACGGGGCCACCCGGGCGGGGTCGAACGGCGTACGGGGCGACGAGCGTCTT
>CAVYXU010000035.1:0-31427 GCA_963772565.1 uncultured Chloroflexia bacterium | reverse complement strand
TCAGCGTCCGGCGATAGGCGGCGAGCTGCGCCTTCATCACGGCGCCCTCGTGCGTGCGGGACGCCATGAACCGCGCAGCGAGCCAGGTCGCGACGCCGCCGCCCGCGATGCCCAGGCCGACACCGTAGACGAGCTGCTGGTCCGCGGCGCCCGCGGATCCAAGCGCGAGGCCGATGACAACCTCGACGACCGCAAGGCCCTCCCACTTCCAGCGGGCGATGAACGAGAGTCCCTTGATCCAGCCCTTCCGCCGCGCGTAGTTCTCGACGAACGTCGCGAACCCCAGAGGCTGGTGGAACCGCAGCGCACGGTCCGCCGGGATGTACGGTCCTGATGCCAGGTCAGATCCGGCCCCAGGCGCATGACCGGACGCGCTTGCGGCCCGGTGCTTCCCCAGCCAGGTGGTCAGCTCCGCCATCTCCTCGGCGGAGGGGGCATGTCCCGTGAGTGTCTCGACGTGTTTGGCGAACGCCTCCGGATCGGCTGTCACCGCGTCGGGGTCGGCGAATACCTCGCTCATCAGCGCCATCATCGGCGCGGCGCTGCGGAGCGATTCCGGGACCGGCTTGCCTTCGCGTGTCAGCGCCGTGATGAGCGCCTCCTGGAGATCCGGTCCTTGCCCGGACGACATTCCTTCCGACAGGTCGCCCGGGGCGATCCCGGCGGCGCCTGCCGACAGCGCCCGGGCGATGAAGCCGGAGAACCCTGCCATCGCCGCCATCCCCGTCATGGCTCGATCGTCCTCAGATGCGTTCGCCGTATCGATCGCGGCATAGGTCTTGAGGTTGGCGAGCAGCCAGGCCTCCCCCTCGCCGACGGGCCGGCGGCGGTTGAGCTGGATGCGGGGCTCATCCGTGTGCCCGCCGTGGATCTCGATGCCGACGTGATGGGCGCCACGCGCGTCTGGAGTCTCGTCGCGGAACGCGATCTCGTCGCGGCTGGCGAGGTCGAATACGGCTGCCATGAAGGCGTTCGTCGCGGGTCCGCCATCCACGATGGTCGCGGTTGCCGCGGTCATTCCCTCCGGCGGCGCCGGCATGAGGATCGAGGAGTCGTCGAGGTACCTGGGGTCGCGGCCGGTCGCCTGCCAGCGAACCAGGACCCACCCGACCACCACCGCGAAGGCCACCAGTCCACCGACGATCGCCTGCATCGCAACCTCCCAGCGGGACGGCTCCGGGAATGGTCGTCCGTGCTCGGGCCGACGGCCTCCGGCGTCGCTTCGCGGGAAGGATGACACCAAGGTGCTCCAGCTGCTGAGAACGGCGTCGTCCGGCGTGCATGCGCGGGGGCGCTGGCGATTCCAGAGGTACGTTCGAGCGGCGACTCCGGGCGCTTCCCACGCATCAGATGCGCAACGAAGGTGGGTCGATCACGGGCCTCAGCTGCCGGCAGCGCCCAGCCAGGCGGTACCGTCGTCGGCCGTCAGCACGAGACCGACCGGCAGCATCGTCAGATCGAGGAGCGGCCAGCTGCCGGCGGCGGTGGGCGCCGCGCCCGTGACCGCCAGCGCCTGCCAGCTGCTTCCGTTTGCGGAGGTCCAGCCGGCGACCGTGCCGTCGTCCCGGTAGGCGACGATCTGGTCGCCGTCCCCAAGCACATTGCCATCGGGCATCAGGCCGGTGCCCTCGCCTTCGCCCGTCCAGACGCCGAGGGGTGGGTACTTGAAGTTCGGGGTCCACGCGGAACCATCCGGTGACGTCCACCACAGCTCGCGACCCGGCGTGAGCTGGTCGCTGCCCACTGCAAGCATGCCGTCGGGCGTGGCAAGAAGGCGGTTCACGGTGGATCCATCGGCGGAGTCGACCGCGGGCGTCGGAACGTCGCGACCCATCCAGGTGCGTCCGTCGGGCGAGGTCGCTGCCGCTGCCCGTTCCGGGTCGCCCCGGGAGCCCACCGCGACGAAGCCCGGCCCCCCGGCCTCGACGTCCGAGGCGCTGAACCCTTCCGGGAACACGACGGGAAGGCTCTGCCAACCGATGCCGTCGGCCGACAGGGCACCCGCCTGGCCCTCGGTCGTGGTGACGACGACCAGGAGGCCGGCTGCGCCGGAGCGGATGATCGGGACGTCCACGCCGCAGCCGTCGCACTCTTCGGGGAGGTCGATGCCGGGGCCGGCAGACTGCTTCCACGAAGCTCCGTCGGCCGAGGTCCAGGAGGTGAGGGGTCCTGCGAGCGTCCAGCAATTGGGGCGCGTCTCGCCTCCGCACTCGTTGGCCCCGCCACGGAGCGTGATGGCCACCAGTCCGGACGCGACCTCATCGACGCTCACCACCACCGCATCCGATCCGAAGGGCGAGGGATCGAGCGGCGTCCAGGAGACGCCGTCGGTCGAGACCCACACGGGGGAGCCCGAGGTGGCGCCGGTGTCGGCGGCATTGCCTGCCACAGTGCCCACGGCGACGTAGCCGCCGGTCCAGCGCGTCATCGACCGGATCCCCGCGAGGGGATCACCGGGTGCGAGCTTCTGCCACGTGAGTGTCGCCCACGGTGTGCCTGGAGCGGGCGCTGCTGGCGTGGTGAATGTGGGAAGGACGGAGGATCCGGGTGTCGGGGCCGGGGTCGGCTCCGACGACGCGGCCGGGGTCGAGGGCGATACGGACGCGACCTGGCTGGGGACGACCGTGGGTGGGGCCTGAGTCTGGCTCGCGGCGCAGCCGGCGGAGAGCGCGGCGCCAAGGCAGAAAACGACGATCCATCGCGCGCGGCGGCGCAGGGATCCAGGATTCACGGAACACCTCCGCGTCTCAGACGCTCGCGCTCTCGCGGTGTGACGAAGGCCCGGTATGAGGGATCGGTGCCTCGCGGTGGTGGGGTCGGGCTTGGCACCTGATGACCCCGATGACGCTTGCCGGCAACCAGCGCAGGTGCCTTCGACGAGCGCCCCCCGTTGCTCCGGACGTCAGGAATTGGCGTGGTGTTCGTCGACACGGGCCTGCTCGGGATCGGTGGGTTCCGGTGTGGGTTCGATGGTGCCGATGGGCCCCGGGCGCCAGAGCCAGCCCAGCGTCCCCTGGGCGGCCATGGTGCCGGAGTAGCCACCTCCCGGGCCACGCAGCAAGTACCCGATCCCGGCCGCGATGACGGAACCGGCGAGCGGGCCGGCGACGTAGACCCACCAGGCCGTCATGTCGCCCAGGACGATCGCGGGGCCCAGTGAGCGCGCCACGTTCATCGAGGCTCCGCTCACGGGGGCTCCAATGAGGCCGGCCAGCACGATGTAGCTGCCCACGCCGATGGCATTCAGGGGCCCAACGTTCTGCGCGCCCGACGCGGTGCCCAGGATCACCGTGACCAGGCCGACGCTGAGCACGAGCTCCCAGACCATCGCGGTTCCCTCGCCGATGCCCGGCCCTGGAAGGGTCAGTCCGGCCGTTCCCTGCGGGCCGAGAAGTGCCACCACGAGGACGGTCGCGAGAACGGCGCCGACGAGCTGCGCCAGCACGTACGCGGGCACCCGGCGCCACGGGAAGTCGCCACGAAGCGCGAACGCGATGCTGACGCCAGGGTTGAGATGCGCGCCTGAGATAGCGCCCATCGAGAGGATGACCGCGCCGACCATCAGCCCCGGCGCCGCGACCTGCGCGGACAGGGAGATGACGTTGCCCCCAAACCGCGCGTCGACCATGGGTCCGGCCACCGCCACCAGCGTGAGGAAGAACGTCCCCAACGCCTCCGCGAGGAGGCGGCGCCAGTGGTACGCGGCCGGGTTGGGGTCGGCGCCGATGGTTGAGCGTTGTCGGCTCCGTCCCGAGGGCATGGACGCGGTCGTCACGGCGTTGCAGCCCCGGCAAGCTGGCTGGCCACCGACGCCATCGACACCCTGAGGTGTCCGCTCATCGTCGCGAGCGGCTGAGCCGCACCTCGCGGCGGGGTGCCGGCATCGCCGATGCGCGGCCCCGCCCCCGTGTTGCCGATGGCCGGCCAACATCCCGACAGCCGGGCCGGCGGGAGCCCCCTGCCGGCATCGTCGCGGCGGGCCGTTCCTCGCCCGTCACGCGCCGGCTTTCATCGGTCCGTGCCGTCTTCGTGTCGCTGCTCCTCGATGGTTCGCTCGGCAAGTGGTTCCGCTTCGAGGCGTTCGTCCGGGATCGGCCGCCCACTCTTGATCGATTTACCATAGGTGCCCAGCGTGAGGCGCTCCTCGGCCCGCTCGACCGCGGCGAGTTGCGCGCGCAGGTCGGCTTGGAGCGCCATGGACACCGACTCCGTCTGCAGGTCGCTCCCGGCGTCCTGCTGCTCGCCAGTCTGCTGGCGCCCCAGTGCTCCTTCGTCCCGAATCTCGGTGCGCAGCCCGGCGAGCGCGGTTTCGATCCGCGCGCGCTCGCGGGCCACGAGTGCGCGGGCCTGTTGCTCCTCCACCATCACCTCCCGGCCGGATCGACCCCAGCCACTAGCCTGACCCCCACCGCGATTCTCCTCCGACTTGGCGGCACGCGCAGCGGGCGGCCGTGGCCAGGGCCGGCTGGCGTGAGTCCGGATTCGTGCGGGTTGTCTCGCGGTCAGCGAGCCTCTGACGCGTGTCGAGCCTCGGAAGCAGCCAAGTCGGCCGGCTACGCACCGACTCGGTGGCCTCGCTTCGCGAGTCGATAGGCGCCCTCGATCCCAAGCGCCAGGGCGAGCATCGCTGCCAGGATCCACAGCTTGCCGGGTGAGGTCGTCGTCGTCTGCCAGATCAGGGCGCCCAACGCAACGAGGCACGCGACGGCCCCGAGGACCGAGATCCAGACGCGGCTGCCGGCGTGGGACGCGTGCCGCGCGTTGGCGGCGTTCACCGCGGCGAAGATCAGCAGAAAGCCGGCGCTGCCCAGCGTCGCAATGCTGGTCAGGTCGAACACGTTGGCAATCAGCAGCGTCATCGCCGCGGTGATCAACAGCCCCTCGATGGGCTGACCCCATACCTTGCGCTCGAGCGTCGCCGGCAATTCGCCATCGCGCGCGATGCTGTAGCTCAGGCGCGCCGCGCCGTAGAGCGTGGCGTTGATCGCCGAGGCCGTGGACAGCATCGCAGCGATCGCGATCAGCGTGAAGCCGGCCTGGCCGAGGAACGGTCGCGCCGCTTCCGCGAGCGCGTAGTCCTTGGCGGCCACGATCTTGTCCACCGGCAGGTTGCCGACCGTGACGAGCGCGACGAGGACGTACAACGCGATCACGAACCCGACCGCGGTGAAGTACGCGCGGGGCAGCGTGCGTGCCGCGTCGTCGACGTCCTGCGCCGTGTTGGCGATCAGCTCGAAGCCTTCGTAGGCGAGGAAGATGATCATTCCGCCGGCCGCCAGCTGCAGGGGCGGCGACCAGGTGTCCGGCGCGAGCTGGGCGGAGTTGATGCCGTTCAGGCCCGCGCCGACGAAGAACAGCAGGATCACGACCTTCAAGCCCACGATCCAGCTCTCCGCCTTCCCGATCAGCTCGGCGCTGAGCATGTTCAGCCCGCCGATCGTGATCACGCTGAGGCTGATCAGGACGTGCCTTCCGATTCCCTCCCAGGCCTGTGGCAGGAACGTTGCGCCATAGCTGCCGAACGCGAATGCGTACAACGAGAGCATCACGACATAGCTCAGCCACAGCAGGACGTTGAGGCTGCCGGTCAGCATGCCGGACCCGAACACACGATCCAGGAACGTGACCGTTCCTCCCCGGCTCGGGTAGGCCACCGACAGCTTCGTGTACGAGTACGTCGTGAGCAGCGCCACGACGCCCGCCAGCGCGAACGCCACCGGCGTGCCGCCGTGCGCCAGCTGCACGGCCAGGCCCAGGACCGCGAAGATCCCGCCGCCGACCATCCCGCCGACGCCGATCGCGACCACGGCCCAGAAGCCGATCTTGCCGCTGGCTGCGTTGCTCACGAGCCGGTCACCTCCCGAACACGTTCCTGCTCCGATTGCCGACCTCCGGAGGAAGGCGAGCCACGGGCCGGTCGGCACCGGCTCGGGCGGTCTCGAATCGGTCCAATCAGCGTAGCCGGTTGGCCAGGCACGCCATGCGCGACCGGGCGACGTCGGCGGGATCCAGGTCGCAGGTTCAGGGGTTGGATGCGCGCAGCGCGCCGCGGGTACCATGGTCCTCCCGTGACCATCGCCCCCAACGACTTCGTCCACCTCCACACCCACTCGGAGTTCAGCCTGCTCGACGGGCTGGGGCGGATCACCGACCTCGTCGACACCTCGGTCAAGCACGGCTTCGACAGCCTCGCGGTCACCGATCACGGCGCGCTCTACGGCGCGGTCGCGTTCTACCAGGCGGCGACCAAGGCGGGCATCAAGCCGATCATCGGCGTCGAGACCTACGTCGCCCGGCGGTCGATGCTGGACAAGGAGGGCAAGGCGGACAGCCAGCCCTTCCACCTCGTCCTGCTGGCGACGAACATGACCGGCTACCGGAACCTCAACCGGCTGCTCACCGACGCCCACGTGGACGGCTACTACTACAAGCCGCGGATCGACCGGGAGCACCTCGCCAAGCACAGCGAGGGCCTGGTGGGGTTGTCGGCCTGCCTCAGCGGCGAGATCCCCAAGGCGCTCGAGGTCGAGGACTGGGAGCTCGCGCGCAAGCTCGCCGGCGAGTACGGGGACATCTTCGGCAAGGACCGGTTCTACCTCGAGCTCCAGGACCACGGGATCCCGGAGCAACGGAAGCTCAACGAGCAGCTGCTCCGTCTGGCGCCCGAGATGAACCTGCCGCTGGTCGTCACCAACGACCTCCACTACGTCCACAAGGCGCAGCACGAGGCCCACGACGTCCTGCTGTGCGTCGGGACGGGCAGCAACCTCGACACGCCCAACCGGATGCGCTTCGACACGCAGGAGTTCTACCTGAAGTCCGCAGCGGAGATGTTCGCGCTGTTCCCCGACCAGCGGGAGGCGTACCTCAACACGCGCCGGATCGCCGAGATGGTCGACCTGCAGCTGCCGCTGGGCGAGACGCGCATCCCGCACTTCCCGGTGCCCGAGGGCGAGACGGTCGAGACGTGGCTGCGCAAGGAGTGCGAGAACGGCCTGGTCCGGCGCTACGGCGGCATCACCCCCGAGCTCCAGCAGCGGCTGGACTACGAGCTGGGCGTGATCATCTCGATGGGCTACGCGGGCTACTTCCTGATCGTCGCGGACTTCGTCCGGTTCGCCCGGGAGCAGGGGATCGCGACGACCTGCCGGGGTTCGGCGCCGGGCTCGATCGTGACCTACACGCTGGGCATCACCCCGGTGGACCCGCTCCACTACGGCCTCCCGTTCGAGCGGTTCCTCAACCCGGACCGGGTGACGATGCCCGACATCGACGTGGACTTCGAGGACGAGCGCCGCGACGAGGTCATCAACTACGTCAGCCGCAAGTACGGGCAGGACCACGTCGCGCAGATCATCACGTTCGGCACGATGCTCGCCCGCGCCGCCATCCGGGACGTCGGCCGGGTTCTGGGCATGAGCTACGGCGATGTGGATCGAATCGCCAAGGCAGTTCCGAACCAGCTGGGCATCAAGCTCGAGGAGGCCGTCCAGCTCTCACCCCAGCTCAAGGAGATGCAGGACGGCGACCCCCAGATCGCGAACCTGCTGGGGCTCGCGCGCCAGCTCGAGGGGGTTGCCCGCAACGCGTCCACGCACGCCGCCGGCGTGGTCATCAGCCGCGAGCCGCTGACGGAGCTCATGCCGCTCCAGAAGGCGACCAACTCCGACGCGCTGATGACCCAGTACGAGATGCACGGCATCGAGGCATTGGGCCTGCTCAAGTTCGACTTCCTGGGGCTGTCGAACCTCACCATCCTGCGCAAGGCCGTCGATCTCATCCGGGAGCACCGCGGCGTCACCGTCGACCTCGACAACATCCCGCTCGACGACGCGAAGACGTTCGAGCTGCTCGCGTCGGGCGAGACGACCGGCGTGTTCCAGCTGGAGTCCGCGGGCATGCGCCGCTACGTCCGCGACCTGCAGCCCACCTCGGTGTTCGATCTGGCCGCGATGGTCGCGCTGTACCGCCCGGGCCCGATGGACAACATCCCGTCGTACATCCGGCGCAAGCACGGCCAGGAGACGGTCGAGTACCTGCACCCCCTGCTCGAGCCGTTCCTCAACCGGACGTACGGGATCTTCGTGTACCAGGAGGACATCATGTCCGCGGCCATGGCCCTGGGCGGGTTCACGGGTCCCGAGGCGGACACGCTGGGGTACGCGATCCGCAAGAAGAAGTCATCGGTCCTGCGGTCGATGAAGGACAAGTTCGTGACCCAGGCGGCCGCGCGCGGCGTCGCCCCCCAGACCATCGACGCGGTGTTCAAGGCCTTCGAGCCGTTCGAGCGCTACGGGTTCAACAAGGCCCACGCAACGTGCTACGGCCTGATCGCGTACCAGACCGCGTACCTCAAGGCGAACTACACGGTCGAGTACATGACGTCGGTGCTGACCGCGTTCCGGGACAACGCAGAGAAGGTCGCTGCGGCCATCGCCGAGTGCCGCCGGCTGGGGATCGAGGTCCGGACGCCGGACGTCCACCGGTCGGGGCTGGGGTTCACCGTCGAGGGCGAGGCGATCCGGTTCGGCCTGCTGGCGGTCAAGAACGTGGGCGAGGGTGCGATCGAGTCGATCATCGCGGCGCGTGAGGACGGTGACGAGTTCCGCTCGTTGACCGACTTCTGCACCCGCGTCGACCTTCGGCTCACCAACCGCAAGGTGCTGGAGTCGCTGGCCAAGGTGGGCGCGCTCAACATGCTCGGCCACCCGGCCCAGATCCTGCTCGGGCTCGACGACGCGCTCGCGGCGGGCCAGGCGACGCAGCGCGACCGGGTGTCCGGCCAGACCTCGCTGTTCGACCTCGCGGGCGACGAGGCGACGACCCTGGAGCGCCCCCTCCCGGCGACGCCGGAGACCCCGGTTCGCGAGCGGCTGCGGTGGGAGAAGGAGCTCCTGGGGCTGTACCTCTCCGACCACCCGATGGGCGAGGTCGCCGAGCGGGTCGGGCAGTTTGTGACCGCGTATTCCGGCGATCTCAAGGACGAGTCGCTCGACGGGCAGCGCGTGGTGCTGGGCGGGATCGTGACGGGTCAGCGGACGATCATCACCAAGACAAAGTCGACCATGGCCGTGGTCACGCTCGAGGATCTCCAGGGGACGCTCGAGGTCGTCGTCTTCCCGCGGACATACGAGCAGACGCTGGGCCAGTGGCGCGATGGCGCGATCCTGCTGGTCGCCGGCCGGGTCGACCACCGCGGCGACGAGGCGTCGCTGCTCGCGGACGCGGTCTGGGACTGGGACACCGTCGCGGAGCGTGGCCCCGAGGCCTTCGCCCGCGAGGTGGGCACGCTTGACAGGCGGAGCGGCCGGCGGGGTGGGGGAGCACCGGGTAGCGGATCCAATGGCCGGGGCCCGAACGCGAGCGGAGCGAACGGGAGCGGAGCGAACGGCAACGGGGCGGGCCATGCGACGTCGGGCCGGGAGCCGGTCGCGGTCGGGCCGGGTGTCGAAGCTGGTGCACCCGTCCGCGTCTCCCCGGTGCGCACCGATGCAACCGCGTCCCTGCCGCGCGTCAACCCGGCGGAGCCGATCGCCGCCTACGCCGAGCCACCCGACCTTGCCGCCGCGTCCGTGAGCGACGCACGAAGCGACGCCGAGGCGCCGGCCCTTCCCGACGAGCAGCGGGCACGGGCCGCGGCCGCAGCCCAGGCGCCGAGCGCACCGGTCGAAGCGTCGCCCGGCGCGGTGCTCAATGTCCGCTTCGCCCGCGAGGCCGGCACCGAGCGCGTCCTGTCGGCGATGCAGACCTTCAAGTCGCTGCTTCGCGAGCGGCCCGGGCAGACGCGCGTGGTCGTCCACGTGCCCGCGCCCGGCGGTTCGGCGCTGCCGATGGAATTGCGCGGGGTCGCCTACGACGCGGAGCTCCAGGCAGAGGTTCGGCGGCGCGTCGGCGACGGGGTGATCGAGCTCAGCCTGGGGTAGGTGGCCTGCGGGGTCGCCCGAGACCGCCCGAGGTCGGCGGGGTCGCGTGAGGCCGCCGGCTTCCGCACCATCCGGGCGCCCGGTCGCACCCCTGCCCCCGTCAGTGACCGGCCAGCCGCCGGACCTCGCGAACCCCGGACAGCTTGTCGTGAAACTCGGCGCGGATGCGGTTGAGGGCCGGGCGCTCGATGTCCAGCTCCTCCGCCATCCGGTTGACGAGCCACGCCTCGGTGGCATCCACCTCGTCGTCGACGGCCATCACCAGCAGGCAGCAGCGGAGCAGCCGCTCGCGGTCCTCCGTGGTGCTGATCGCCTTGTACTCGCGGGTCACCAGATAGTCCTCGGTCGGGCCGAAGCGCGCGGCCTGCGACGTTGCGAGATCGACGACGAGGGCTGTCGAACCCTCGTCGAGACCGCCGACCTCGGCCACGATCCGGGTCATCTCGGCGGCCTCGGCGTCCGTGACCTCGAGATCGGCGTTGGCCGCCCGGCCGAGGAGGTACGCGAACGCGGCGACGAACCTAGCGCGCGCCGGGGGCAGGGCGGTCAGCCGGGCTTCGATGCGGCGCACGCTCGCCGTCTCAGCGGCGGGTGTGGCAGGCAAAGGGGCGTGGGGGTCGAAGGGCAGACCGTCCGACGCGGGTGTATCGAGGCCGAGTACGCGACGGAACACGCTCATTGAAACTCCGGGACTGGGTGGCCGAGCCTCGAGTCTACCGCCGGGGCTCAGTCGCCGCCTTTGACCTGGTATCGGGCCAGCCGCATGGTGGCAAGCACGGAGCCCGCGACCAGGACCAGGACGATGAGCGTCAGCGAGCCCTGCAGGTCGAGGCCGTCGCGGACGAAGGCGGGCGGGGACACGGCGTCGATCACGCCCAGCGTTGCCTCCCGCAGGCTGAGGCTCTTGGTCCCCGGCAGGATGCCCGCCAGCCAGCCCTCCCACAGCAGCGTGTAGATGAGCCCGACGACGAGCGCCCGGGTCGTGATCACGCTGATGGCGACGAACGCGGTGGCGTAGGCGAACGAGCCCACGATCACGCCCACGACGTAGCCGAGGAGCGTGCCGGCATCGGCCCCGCCGAGCAGCAGGTACGTCAGGACGGTGGAGACCCCGGCAAAGGCGGCCGTGACCGTGCCGGCGACGGCGATCTTGGCCAGCACGATGTGCCAGCGCGGGATCGGCTTCGTCAGAAGCGCCACGCCGGTCCCGTCGTCGAGCTCGCTGCCCAGGGCGGTCGTCCCGAACACGAGGGCGGTCAGCGGCAGCACCGTCCGGATGATCAGGAGGTCGAGGATCGCGCGGTCGTCGGCCACGCCGTCGCCGGCGACGCGCGACAGCAGCGCGACGAGCACCGGGACGAGCGCGAGCAGTCCCATGAGGATCGTTCGCCGCCGCCCGAGAAGGGCGCGGAACGTCGCCTGCGAGATGGTCCAGATGACCGAGACGGCGCTCATCGCGCCACCAGGTACGCGAACACGCGCTCGAGCGACTCGTCGGTCGGGAGCACCTCGTGGATCGTCACGCCGGCGGCGCGCGCAGCCTGGGGAAGCAGCCGGGCGAAGCGATCGCCGTCGCCGGTACGAACGATCAGACCGGTCGCCCCAAGCTCGATCCCGGCGACTGATTCGTCAGGGAACAGCGCCGTGGCGAGCTTGCGGTCGTCCGTGGAGTGGATCGCGATCGTCCGCGGGCGATCGGTCATCAGGCGACGGATCTGCCGGAAGTCTCCCCAGGCGGCCAGCCGGCCCGCATAGATGACGAGGATCGAGTCGGCGAGTCGCTCGACCTCCTCCAGGATGTGTGACGAGAACAGGATCGTGCGGCCCTCGGACGCCATCGACCGCAGGAGGTCGATCATGTGCAGGCGCTGGCGCGGGTCCATCCCGTTGAAGGGTTCGTCGAGCAGCAGGATGGGCGGATCGTGGACCAGGCCGCCCGCGATCTTGGCGCGCTGCTGCATGCCCTTGGAGTAGGTGCCGATGGCGCGGTCGGCCGCGGCGGTCAGGTCGACCGTCGCGAGCGCCCGGGCCGCCGCCGCCCGCGGATCGGGGAGCCGGTGCAGGCGGGCGTTGAACTCGGCGTACTGGCGGCCGGTCAGGTGCCCGGGAACGGCCTCGCGCTCCGGCACGAGCCCAAGACGGCGGTAGATGGACGGATTGCGCCATGCCGACTCGCCCGCGATCCGGACCCGCCCGGTGGACGGCGCGAGCAGTCCGGCGGTCATGTGCAGGATCGTCGTCTTGCCGGCGCCGTTGGGTCCCAGCAGGCCGGTCACGCCGGGGCCGAGCGAGAACGAGATGTCGTTGACGGCCACGACGTTGCCGTACCAGCGCGAGGCATGATCGAGCTCGATGGCGAGATCCGTCGCGGGTGCCGGCGGTGGCGGCGGCAGGGCGGGTGCCTCGGACGGCGACCCAGCGGACCGAGGCGCGCCGGGCGGCGGAGCGCCGGGTGGCCCTGCCCCGGACGGTGGAGTCGCGCGCATGTCGGTCATGCGGAGATCCGCTGGTATCGACGGAGCAGGATGGCCCCGAGCACGACCATCGCCCCGATGGCGGTCGCGAAGTAGACCTCGGGGGGAAGTGCGGCAGCCCGGACCGGGTCGCTGTCGGGGCGGACATCGAACAGCCACGCGTTCGTTGCGGTGAGCACGTCCTGCGCGCTGGCGAGGACGGTCCATCGGGCCAGGTCGTGCCGGGCCACCTGGTCCGCGATCTGCGCGATGACCGGCGGGATCACGATCACCGCGATGATCGCGGCCGTGGCATACGCCCGGCGCGGCGTGAACGCGGACACGGTGACCGCGATTGCGCCCAGCAGGCCGGCGGTCAGCAGCCCCTGGCCGATGATCGCGGGCAGGACCGGCAGGTTGTCGCCCAGCTCGGCGAGGATGTCCGGGGCCGACAGGATCCGGCCCACGAACACGATCGCCTGGGGCAGCAGCACCAGGATCAGGATCGCGATCGCGAAGCCACCGACCCTCGCGATGACGTAGTCGGTGCGCGCCAGCGCCCGCGAGAAGTACAGCGACAGGACGTGGTAGCGCTGGTCCTTGCCCAGCAGCTCCGGCGCCTGCGCGGCGCAGAACAGGAACACGATCTGCGCGATCGCGCCGTACAGCGAGTCGTAGCGCAGCGGCGAGGCCTCGGCGAGCAGCTGGCCGGCCTCGCCCGCCTGGCGCGCGAGCGCGAGGATCGCCACCGCGACGATCGCGGGCACGATGCCCATCGCCGCCAGGCCGAACGGGATGATCTTCGCCCGCCCGCCACGGCCGATGCCGTAGGTCGTGCGGATGGTGTAGGCCATCAGCGCGAACAGCGCATGGCGACGGCCGAGCCGGGGGCCGTCGTAATGGCGGTAGCCGAGGTCGTAGATGCTCCCGGTCGACGGCGCACCGCTGGCTTGGCGGTCGGCGCGTCCGTTGGCGGCGGTCCCCGCGCCACGCCGGGCCCCGCCGGTCACGACTGCGGCTCCCGGCTGCCGGGTCTACCGGCGCGACCGGGTTGCCGAGGCGGCCGCCGCCCCGCCCGCGGTCGAGGGCACGTCGTCGCGGAACAGGTCCTCGAGGCTCCGCCGCCGGGGCTCGAGGCGGACCAGCGCCAGTCCCAGGTCGGCGACCGCGTCGCGCACGATGTCGTAGGCGGGCTCGGAGTCGATCGCGACCAGCAGCGCGCGTCCGTCCGGCGTGACCGGCAGCCCGCGCGCCACGAGCGATGCCGAGAGCGCCTCCTCGCCGTCCTCGACCTCGACCGCGACCATGCCCGTGCGGCCGGTCAGCGAGCCCAGTGGCGCGGCCTGGAGCAGGCGGCCGCCCTCGATCGCGACCAGGAAGTCGCACACACGCTCGATCTCGCCGAGCAGGTGGCTGGCCACGATGACGGCGATCCCGAACTCGTGCCCGGTCCGTTCGACCAGCCGCAGCATCTCGTCCCGGCCGCCGGGATCGAGGCCGTTGGTCGGCTCGTCGAGCAGCAGCAGCTTCGGATCGTGGACGAGCGCCTGGGCCAGCTTCACGCGCTGCTTCATCCCGGTCGAGTAGCCGCCGATCGCCCGGTACCGCTCCTCGTACAGCCCGACGTGCCGGAGCACCTCCGCCGTCCGCTCCCGCGCCGCGTTCGCGGGGAGCCCGCTCATCCGCGCGAGGTGTGTGACCAGGTCGGTGGCGGTCAGATCGGGCGGCAGGGCATCGTGCTCCGGCATGTAGCCGACGAACTGGCGGATGCGGGGGCCTTCGGTGCGCACGTCGAGATCGAGGACCGTGGCCGAGCCGCTGGTGACGTCGATCAGCCCCAGCAGGATCTTGATCAGCGTGCTCTTGCCCGCCCCGTTCGAGCCGACGAGGCCGACGATGCCGGGCTCGATCTCGACGGTCAGGTCATCGAGCGCGGTCACGCCCGGATACCGCTTCGTCAGGTTGGTCGTCGAGACGAGGCCGCTCACCGCATGAGGGTAGCCTGCGGGCGCAACAACGCCGCCTGCCGACCGGCACTCCGGTCGGGGCCCGGGCGGGCCCCGACCGTGCGGTCAGGTCCGGATCATGCTCCCGGTCCCGGCCCCACGGCGCGACAGCGAGTCGACGCTGACCGCGGCGAGGAGGACGAGCCCGGTGACGATGAGCTGGTACTGGATGGGCAGCCCCAGCAGGTACAGGCCGTTGTAGATGGCCCCGATGACCAGGCCGCCGAGGAGCCCGTGGATCGCCCGGCCACGGCCGCCGAACAGGCTGGTGCCGCCGATGACCGCAGCCGCGACCGCGTACAGGACGAGCTGGCCGCCATTGATGTTGGTTGTCATGCCGCCCAGCTGGGAGGCGTAGATCACGCCGGCGAGCCCGGCGGTCATCGAGCACAGGACGAATCCCAGTGTGCGCACGCGGGAGACATTGATGCCCGCCCGACGGGCCGCCTCCGGGTTGCCGCCCACGGCGTACACATGGCGCCCGAACTGGGTCCGCTCGAGAAGGGTCGCCCAGATCACGAGCACGCCGAGGACAAGGGGGATGACCCAGGGGGTGCCGATGATCGGGAGGAAGGTGCCGCGGTCCAGGTTGCAGATGGCCACGACCGCGATCCCGGCCACGGCCACCACCCCGATCTTGGCGAGGGTCAGACCAACAGGAGGCGCAACCAGGCCGCTCCGCCGCCGCCCTGCGTCCCGCCGCCACATCATGGCACCGACCAGGCCGACGATCACGAACAGCCCGATCCAGCCGAGCGTGGGGTCGATGTAGTTGTACACGATGCCGTACAGCGCCTGCTGGTTCGGAAGCACCGTGCTGGTGATTCCGACGCCGCCGGCGGCGCCGAGCAGGATGATCATGACGCCGAACCAGATCAGGTAGCCGGCCAGCGTGACCACGAAGGCGGGGATCCCCAGCTTGGTGATGATCAGCCCCTGGATGCCCCCGATTGCGCCCGTCACCGCGAGCGCCGCGATGATCGCCAGCCCCCAGGGCAGGTTCCAGTCGGGCTGCACGAGTTCGGCCGCAACGATCCCGCCGATCGCCGCCACGTAGCCGATCGAGAGGTCGATCTCGCCCAGCAGCAGCACGAAGCCCTCGCCCATCGCGAGCACGATGAACACCGCGCTCTGGTCGAACAGGTTGACCAGGTTGCCCGCGGACAGGAAGACGTGGTTCGGGCTGACGATCGTGAACACGATGGCGACGGCCACCAGGGCGACCGCCACCGGCAGGACCCCGGCGTCCCCGCCCTTCACCCGGGCGATCCACGCCCGCGCGTACTCCCCGACGGACTGCGCGCCGATCGCCTGGGGGACGGCCCGCTCCGACGCGGCCGTCAGGTCGAGTGCCGATTCGTCCTCGTCCACGAACGCGCTCCCCGCAGGTTTCGGCTCGGCCTCGTTTCCGGTCATGCGATCACTCCTGCCCATGCCTGGGGCCGGACGCCGCGACCTGGCGGCTCGACCTGCCGGTGGTCATGTAGTCGACGACGCTCTGGCGGTCGAAAGCCGTCAACCAGTCCTGGGCGACCATCCGCCCGAGGCGCAGGACCGCGACTCGATCGGCCACCTCGAACACGTCATTGAGGTTGTGCGAGATCATCATCACGGCGAGTCCGCGATCCTTGAGCCGTCGCACGAGATCAAGGACCATCCTCGTCTGCGCGACGCCCAGCGCAGCCGTCGGCTCGTCCAGCATCACCAGCTTGGAGTTCCACATGACGGCCTTGGCGACCGCGACCGCCTGCCGCTGACCACCGGACAGCGTCGCCACGGGCTGGCGGATCGACCGCACCGTCGTCACGTTCAGGCTCGCGAGCGTCTCCGCCGCGGCGCGCTCCATGCTGTCCTCGTCGAGCAGGCCCCGGGTCCGGCGCTCACGCCCCAGGAACATGTTCTGCACGATGTCCAGGTTGTCGGCGAGGGCCAGGTCCTGGTACACGGTCTCGATGCCCAGCGCCGCCGAGTCGTTCGGATTGTGGATGTTGACGCGCTTGCCCTCCCAGAAGATCTCGCCCTCGTCGACCTGGTAGATGCCCGCGATGCTCTTGGTCAGGCATGACTTGCCGGCGCCGTTGTCGCCGCACAGGGCGGTCACCTGCGCCGCTGGCAGATCGAGATCGACGTGGTACAGGGCCTGGACGGCACCGAAGCGCTTGCTGATGCCCCGCAGCTTGAGGAGCGGTTCGACGGTCGAGGTGCTCGCGACCGCGGGCCCTCCGCCGGGGGTGCCCGCCGGCTCCTGGGGCTGAGCCATCAGGTCCATGGTGCCTCCCTCGCTCCGCCCATGCGCGGCCGAATGCAGCGTGCGGTCAGCCACTGCGGTAACGCAGTGTCGCACCCGCGGAATGCGGGTGCGACACCAGGGTGCGTCGCCGGCGCGGGTCGCAACGTGCGGATCCGCTGACGGCAGTCTTCAGGTCGTTACTGGATGCCGGCCGCCGTGCAGACGTCGGCGCCGACCGCGGCGCACAGGTCTGTCGCGGAGATGAAGTTGTCCTTGATCACGGTCGATTCCATGTTGTCGGCGTTGACCCAGTACGGGGTCAACAGCACGGCCGGCTGGGTCGAAGACGTGTTCGTCGGATCGGTCGTGGTTCCGTTGACGAGAGCGGCGGGCGGCGTCTGGCCGGCCCGGACGTAGGTGGCCAGGGCGACGGCTGCCTGGGCCTCGAGGTAGATCGGCTTGTAGACCGAGCCGCACTGGTAGCCCTGGAGCACGTATTCCATGCCCTGGAGCGTGGCGTCCTGCCCGGTGGTGGGGACGGTCTTGGCCGGAGCGCCGGCCGCCTTGAGCACGCTGATCACCGCACCGGCAAGGCCGTCATTGGCCTCGACCGTGGCGTTGATCGCCGGGTTGGCCGTGTAGGCCTGCTGGAAGATCGTGCCGCCCGTCTTGTTGTCCCAGGCGGGGGCGAGCTGCTCGCCGACGAGCGTCATGCCGGCGCTGTTGGTCGCGCCCTTCGCGACCTGGGCGACCTCCTGGCCCCAGATGACCGAGTTGTAGCCCTTCGCGAAGTCGATCGCGTTGGGGTCGGTGTCCTGGCCGCCGTCAAGCGTGAACACCTTCGGGTTGCTGACGCCCCACGAGGTGACGCAGTCCATGAAGCCCTGGCCGATCAGCTTGCCGACCTGGACGTTGTCGAAGGAGACGTAGTAGGTGTTCGTGCCCTGGAACGTGGCCCGGTCGTAGCTGATCATCGTGACCCCCGCGGCCGCAGCGGCAGCCTGGATCTGGTTGCCGGTGGTGCTGTCGAGCGGGTCCACGAGCAGGACGGAGGCACCGGCGGTGATGTCAGCCTGGGCGAGCGCGAGCTCGGTCGTGGCCGTGCCCGAGGCGTTGTCGATCTTGAAGTCGGTGCCCTCGGTGTACCCGGCCGCCGTGAAGGCCTGCTTGAGGTACGGGGCGTCGTAGCTGGTGTAGCGGGCCGACGTCGTGGCGTCGGGCAGGATCACCCCGACCATCCCCGAGCCGGCGGCGAACACGCTGGTGAGCTGGGCCATGGCCGAGAAGCTGGCGTCGAACGAGTCCACGCTGAGCTCGGCCGCGGCTGAGGGTTCCGTGGACGGGGCTGCCGACGATCCGGCCGACGGTGCCGTCGAGGCCGGGGCGGTGGACGGCGACTGGGTCGCCGAGGAGCCACCGCACGCCGAGACGAGGATCGAGACGACGGCGAGCGCCGGGAGCGCGACGAGACGAGCTCTCAAGATGAATTCTCCTTGGTCCGTGTGAGGAGTCCGCGCGGGTCGCCGCTCAGCGAGCTGAGCCGTCGAACGTCGCGAGGCTTATGGGTCGTTTCATGCGCTGTGCTCCACCACCTGTCTACCACCGGGGCACCGGGACGCCGTGCCCCTTCCGATGACGGCCCGCGAGCGATGGCACGCACGCTCGACACGTGGCATGCAATCGGGGCGGGATGCGAGTTGATCGGGGAGGGTCTCAGGCGACCAACGCTGTTCGATCTGACCCGTTGCGATCGCCTCCTCGTGGCGTCCACTGAGTCCCGACGCGGCGTTCCGGCGGGAGTCACCTTGGGTCCCGCGAGCCTGTGGGCGGCGGGGCGTGGAACTCGCCGGGATCATCGTGTGTCGCAATTCTGAGGAATTCCTGACAGTTCGGATGGAGTCCCACAGCCACCCGCCGGGTCGCTTGGAAATTTGTGTGCCACCCGTTTCCGGGCCTCACGGCTGGTCCCGGCAAGGCGGCCAAGGAGTGTCCTGTCGGGCAATCGGGCACCCATGCGACGCTCGCGGGTGCCCACCGGGGCTGGCCCCGTGGCGTCGTGCGTGCGACCATGCCGCTTACCCGCGCGTGCGTGCCACGCGGGCACGCCCGACGCTCGCCGGCCGGGTCGAGGTGCACGCCCCGAAGCCGAGGACTGCCATGCCCCAGCTCGTCGTCAATGGCGCGATGCTCACCTGCGCGTTCGGCGTCGCGCCCGCGACGCTGACCGTGATCCGGCCCACGATCAACATCGCCGGTCAGCCGGCGGCCACGATCATGGATTTCGCGCCGAACACCAACATCGCGCCGTTCGGGATGTGCACCACGCTGTCCAACCCGCAGGTGGCCAGCGCCACATCGGCCGCGTCCGGCGTGCTGACCCCGCAGCCGTGCATGCCGGTCACGACAAGCCCGTGGACTCCCGGATCGTCGACGTTCATGATCGAGAACAACCCGGCCCTGACCGACAGCTCGACCTGCATGTGCGCGTGGGGCGGCGCGATCACGATCACGCAGCCCGGCCAGATGACCGTGAGCGTCGGCAGCTAGCGAGCGGTTCCGCGTTTCGCAACCTCGGCGAGCAAGGCGCGGGCCTCCGCCGATGTGCGCAGGCGGATCACCGTCAGGTGGTTCCAGGTGCCGTCGCCGAGCAATGCCTCGTACTTCCGACGGGTGTGCGGGTGGCGCGTCCAGGCCCACACGATGATGTTGTGCTCCGGCCTCGGATCGATCAGGTTCGACCACGGTTCGCGGTTGCCGTTCCACAGCTCCTCGCGCGTGATCATCCGCCGTAACGTGCGCGCCACAACGCGTCGAAGCACGGTCGCCCGGGGTGGGTCCAGCCAGACCACCGTGTCGGCGCGGGGCCACACCGCCTGGGCGACCCCGTGGCTCGTGTAGTTGCCATCGACGACCCAGGTGTCGCCCTGCACGAACGCCGCGACCCGCGCTCGGAACGCGTCATCGTCGAGTTGCTGCCAGCCGGACAGGTGGAACACGGAGTCGAGCTCGAGGTGGGGGAGACCGAGCGCCTTCGACAGGCCGCGGGCCACGGTCGTCTTGCCGGAGGCGCTCGACCCGATCACCGAGATCCGCTGCATGGGTCGCGTTCCTGGAGCCTCCGTCCGGTGCCCGAGAGTGATCGTGGTACCGAAGGTGGGATTCGAACCCACACGAGGTTGCCCTCAACGGTGTTTGAGACCGTCGCGTCTGCCATTCCGCCACTTCGGCACGTCGGCCAATCGTAACGGAGGCGACGCGCGGGGTTGACGGCACTCGGGCGGGAACATCCCGCGGTTCCAGCGCGTCGATGGGGCGATGCCGACTCCGCCCGCGTCCCCGCGACCCCTCCGTGCGCCCGCGCCCCGATGCTAGACTCGCCGCGCCTCACCATCCCCGCCAGGAGGGCCGCGCCCGTCGTGCAGGACGCCCGCGCGTCCGGGGCCGTTGACGATCCGATCCAGCGCCGCGATCTGATCCTGCTGGAACAGGCGCGGGACGGCAGCCTGGACGCGTTCAACAGCCTCGTCGAGTGCTACCAGGATCACCTCTTCGGGCTCGTCGCCCGGATGGTTCCCGACAGGGACCAGGCCGGCGACGCGGTTCAGGAGGCGTTCTTCTCGGCGTATCGCAACCTGCACTCGTTCCGCGGCGGCAGCGTCCGATCGTGGCTCAGCCGGATCGCGGTCAACGCGGCGATGGACCAGCAGCGGCTCAGGAAGCGCCGGCCGTCGCAGCCCTACCCGGAGCTCGAGGACGACAGCTGGCAGCCGCCGGCAGGTCCGGAGGCGGATCCGGAGCGGACGGCGATGCGCAGCGAACGCGCGCGGGTGCTCGAGGCGGCGCTGGGCGAGATCACGGCGGACCAGCGGTACGCGATCGTGCTGTTCGATGTCGAAGGCTTCGATTACGCGGAGATCGCCGAGATGACGGGCGTGTCGCTGGGGACGGTCAAGTCCCGGATCCACCGCGGCCGGCTCGCGCTGCGGGATCGGCTCGAGGACTCGATCGGGCTGTTTCGCGGGGAGAACGGCTGATGCCCCGCCACCCCGATCCCCACGACCACGCGACCCACGAGCTCGAGCTGGTCGCCGCCTACGCGTCCGGCGACGCCACGGGGTCCGAGCTCGAGACGGCGATGTCGCTGGTTGCCGCCTGCCCCGAGTGCGCCGCGCTCCACCGCGACCTGCGTGCGATTGCTGCCGCGCTGCCCGAGCTCCCGGTAGCGGTTCGTCGCCGCGACTTCCGGCTGACCGAGGACCAGGCCGCCGCGCTCCGACCCGCCGGCTGGCGCCGGTTCGTCGCCGTTCTCGCGGGTCCGCGGTTCAGCTTCGCCGCCCCGCTCGGCACCGGTCTTGCGACCATCGGCATCGCCGTCCTCGTGGTCTCGGGCAGCCTCGGCCTGCCGTTCGCCGCCGGCGGTGCCGCCACCGCCGAGCGCGCGGTGTCGGGGGATGCCGCCGGGACCGCAGCCCCGGCGGTCGCCGCCCCGGAGGCGCCGGGCACGGCAGGCCCCATTGCCTCTGCCGCCGACGCTCTCGGCTTCGCGTCCAAGAGCAGCCCGGGGCCCGCCGCCAGCCGGGTTCCCGCAGTGGCGGACGCCGCCTCGCCGGGCCCGACGGCGGTGCCGCAATCGCAAGCTGGCGACCTCGCCAACCCAGGCGCCGGTGACAGCGGATCTCCGGTGGCGCCGCTGGCGGCCCTGGCCCTGGTTCTCGGCCTCGCGCTGGCCGGCTTGCGCGGCCTCGGCCGGCGACTGGCACGCCGGCCCTGACGCCACGGGAACCAGCGGACGGCAGGGACCGTCAAGTCATTGAGATGCCCCGCCACCCCGATCCCCACGACCACGCGACCCACGAGCTCGAGCTGGTCGCCGCCTACGCGTCCGGCGACGCCACGGGGTCCGAGCTCGAGACGGCGATGTCGCTGGTTGCCGCCTGCCCCGAGTGCGCCGCGCTCCACCGCGACCTGCGTGCGATTGCTGCCGCGCTGCCCGAGCTCCCGGTAGCGGTTCGTCGCCGCGACTTCCGGCTGACCGAGGACCAGGCCGCCGCGCTCCGACCCGCCGGCTGGCGCCGGTTCGTCGCCGTTCTCGCGGGTCCGCGGTTCAGCTTCGCCGCCCCGCTCGGCACCGGTCTTGCGACCATCGGCATCGCCGTCCTCGTGGTCTCGGGCAGCCTCGGCCTGCCGTTCGCCGCCGGCGGTGCCGCCACCGCCGAGCGCGCGGTGTCGGGGCAACGGTTCTCCGCGCAATCTCCGTTGCCCTCCGCCGCCGCCGCAGCGTTGGACGGCCCCGGCGCCGCCGCGAGCCAGCCGGCCCCGCAGTCGGCGCCGACGAGCGCGCCTGCGGCCGCAACGGCGGCTCCGGAGGCGCCAACGACGAACGCGGGAACGGATACCGCGGCCGGCGACGGCACGGACACGAGCAACGCCAGGGCGGCGACAGCCAGGCTGAGGGCTCGCCAACCCCCGGCGGCAAGTCATCGGGCGCGCGCGACTTCAGCGCACAGCCCGGCTTCGACAGCCGCGACCTGCCGCTCGCCATGGGCGTCACCGCGATCCTGCTCGGGCTCGCGCTCGTCGTGCTCCGCGTGCTGTTCCGCCGCGCGGCCTGAGCTGCCGCGGTGCCGGCCGGCGGACGTGCCGGCCAACGGACGTGCCTGCCAACGGGCGTGCCGGCCAGCCGGATCCCCTACGCGAACCCCAGCGGCAGCCGCACCGTGAACGTCGATCCGTGGCCCGCGATCCCGTCGCTCCGGACGTCGATCGTGCCGCCGTGGGCGACCGCGAGGTTGCGCGCGATCGTCAGACCCAGCCCGCTGCCCCCGGAATCACCGCGCCGATAGAACCGGACGAACACCCGGTCCAGGTCCTCCGCGGGGATGCCCTCGCCATCGTCGCTGACCGTCAGCACGGCATCGTCGCCGTCGCGCTGCACGTCGACCCGGACCGCACCCCCGGACGGCGTGTGCCGCAGCGCGTTGGTCACCAGGATCACCAGGATCTCGCGGACGCGGACCGGATCGACCGTGGCGTCGACTCGCGCCCCGTCCGAAGCCCGGAGGTCGACGCCACCCGCGGTCGCCGCGGCCGCATGTGCGCCGACGACATCGCGCGCGAGGCCGCGCAGCTCCACAGCCTCGCGATGGAGCGGGAGGGCGCCGCCCTCCGCCAGTGAGAGCGTGCGCAGGTCGTCGAGGAGGCGATCCATCACCCGGGTCTCGGCCAGGATCGGCGCCAGGTGGTCGGCATCGGCCGGGTGGACCCCGTCGAGCATCGCCTCGACGCCCCCGGCGATGACGGTGAGCGGCGTCCGCAGCTCGTGGGTGACGTCGGCGAGCAGCGCCTGGCGGTCGGCCCGCGACCGGTCGAGCCGCTCGGCCATGGTGTTGAACGAGCCGACCAGCCCGCGGACGGCCCGCGGCCCGCGCGCGCGAACCCGGACGTCCGTGTCGCCGTCGGCGAGCCTGGCCGTCGCCGAGGCGAGCTCTGCCAGGGACCGGAACGCGTTGCCGAACATGCGGGCGCCCATGACGAGCGCGAACGCGATCACGACGATGACCGCGACCGCCGTGGTCGATGAGGGCGCGGCACCGGGTGCGACGATGCCCAGCAGGGCACCGGCGATCCAGGTTGCGAGGGCGGTCAGCAGGCCGACGAACACGACGACGGCGACCACGAGGCAGCCGATGAGCCGGGCGGGGTGCCGGGGCCCGCCGCGCCCTGGCCCGTGTGGACGGTCGCGCCAGGGTCCACCCCGCCAGGGCACGTCCCCGTCGGGTCGGGTCACGCGTCGGGCTCGTTGAGCGCGTACCCGACCCCGTGGACGGTCCTCACATATCGTGACTCGCCGCGCTCGGCCTCGAGCTTGCGCCGCAGGTTGCGGACGTGGCCGTCGATCGCCCGCTCATACGTCTCGAGGCTGAACCCGTGGACGGCATCGAGCAGCTGCGCCCGCGTCCACACCCGGCCGGGCTCGCGCGCCAGGGTTGCCAGCAGCTCGAACTCTGTGGGCGTGAGTGGCACCGATCGGCCGCCGGCCACGACGCGACGCCGGCCCAGGTCGATCTCGAGGTCGCCGCTGACCAGGCGACCGTCCGCGGTGGCTCCCGCGTCGACGCGCCGGAGCACCGCGCGGATCCGGGCGACCAGCTCCTTGGGGCTGAACGGCTTCACGACGTAGTCGTCGGCGCCCAGCTCGAGCCCGGCGACCTTGTCGGTCTCGTCGCCGCGCGCGGTGAGGATCACGATGGGAACGGAGGACTCGCGGCGAAGCGCGCGGATGACGTCCAGCCCGTCGATCCGGGGCAGGCCGAGGTCGAGCACGAGTGCGTCGGGTCGTCGGGCGCGCGCCATCGCAAGCGCGGATACGCCGTCCCCGGCGGCGAGGACGGCGAACCCGGCATGTTCGAGGTAGTCACGGACGAGGGCGGCGATCTTCGGCTCGTCCTCGACAACGAGGATCGTGCGCATTGGCAGCTCCGGAGATGCGGCGGTGCCGGACGCCCGGCGCCGGGCGAGGATACCCGCCCGGCGCCGCGTGAAAGAAGGGGAGGAGGGGGTCAGGCCGCCGGATCGGTGCCGGCAGGTCGTGGGTCGGTCTCCTCGTGGAGCCGCCGGTGCATGTCGGCGACCCACTGGTGCCGGGGATCGTCGGGATCCGTCCCGGCCATCCGGCCGGCCCACGGGCCATTTCGGTGACCGGAGCTCCAGGCCCGGCGGCGCATGCCGGCGAACGAGAAGAACACGAACCCGAGGAACAGCAGGAAGAACAACGTTCCGAGCCCTGGGAAGCCGCCGGTCACCACGACCGTGGCGCCAGCCGCGGCAGCGTTCGAGGCCAGGCCGGCCTGGTAGCCGATGAGGCCCGCGACGACCGCGACAAGGGTGAGGAACAGGAGGCCGAGGAAACCGGTGCGACGCATGGTGGTGATCTCTCCGTTGGGCCCGGATCGCCGGGCGCTGGTGACGTGATGGCCTGAGCATCGCGCCCGGATATGCGCAAATCGTGCGCACGGCGTGCGGGTTCGGTGGGTTCGCCGCCGGCCCGCCGCGGCCCCCGGAGGCTCGCGGTCGCCCGACCGCGGCGCCCCGGCGGCTACACTGGCCGGGTCCCACCCCGCACGGTCCCGCCGATGGAACGCCTCCTGCTGCTCGACGGCAACGGCCTCATCTACCGCGGCTACTTCGCCCTCATCGACCAGCCCCTGACGACGTCGAAGGGCGAGCTCGTCACGGCCGTGTTCGGCTTCACCAACATCGTCCTGCGCGCGATCCAGGACGTGAAGCCGGACCACGTCGCGGTCGCCTTCGACCTGGGCAAGCCGACCTTCCGCCACGAACGCTACGCGGAGTACAAGGCCAACCGGACGCGGATGCCGGACGACATGCGGGAGCAGATCCCCAAGGTGCGCGAGGTGGTCAAGGCGCTGGGGATCCCGGTCTACGAGCGCGAGGGCTTCGAGGCCGATGACGCGATCGCGACCCTGGCAGGCCAGGCGGAGGCGCTCGACTTCGAGGTGACGATCCTGACCGGCGACCTGGACATGCTCCAGCTGGTCAGCGAGCGGACGCAGCTCATGGTCTCGCTGCGCGGCGGGATCGCGAACACGGTCGCCTACGACCTCGCGAAGATCGACGACCGCTGGGGCCTGCGCCCGGACCAGATGCTCGACTACAAGGCGCTCAAGGGAGATCCGACCGACAACATTCCGGGCATCCCCGGGGTGGGCGAGAAGACCGCGTCCAAGCTGATCGTCACCTGGGCGACGCTCGACAACCTGTACCAGCACCTCGACGAGGTCACCCCCGAGAAGCTGCGCCCGCTGCTGGCCGACCACCGCGAGACGGTCCTCGAGAGCCGGGAGCTGATGCGCCTCGTGCGTGACGTCGACGTGACGCTGGACCCGGAGGCCGGGCGGGTGGGGGAGTACGACCGCGAAGCCGTGGTCCGGCTGTTCCGCGAGTACGAGTTCCGGACGCTGATCGACCGGCTCCCGCCGCTGTCCGGCGAGCGGCCTGAGGACGCGATCCTCGCGCTGCGCGAGGTGCGCGATGCGGGGTTCCCGGCCGCCCAGGGGGTTGGGCGTGGCGCGGGGACGGGGCCAGGAGGACCGAACGCGCGGGCGCGCGGGGATGCCGCGACGGCTGCGCAGGCGGGCGGGGCGCTCCAGCTGTCGATGGACTTCGACGTCGTCTCGGGTGGCGCCGGCGCGGCCGCGGGCCGGCTGGGCGGGCTGGCGGGGACACGCGCCGCCGAGGAGCGGGCCGAGGCGATCGCGCAGGCATCGGGCGATGTCCCGGGCGCGCTGGCGGCGGCGATCGTCGATCCGGGACGGATCGAGGTCGTGGGGCCGGATGGCGTCGCTGCTCTCGAGAACTGGCTCCGGGCCCAGCCCGCAGTCGGGGTCGCGCTCGTGGTCGACGACCCACGGCCGCTGGCCGGGACGCCGCTCGCGCTTGCGGTCGCGGGCGACGACGGACGCGTGGTGGCGGCGGAGGGGCCTGAGGCGGCGATCGCGCTGCGCCGCCTGCTGGAAGCGATCGGGGCACGCCTGGTGGGCCACGAGGTCAAGCCGTTCCTGACCGCGAGGTTCGCCGAGGCGCCGGCCGAGGCGCCGCTCGTCGTCGACTTCGACACCCAGATCGCCGCCTACCTCGTCAACGCGGCGCTGCGGGCCCAGAAGATCGCGGACGTGGTCGCCGAGCGGCTCGACCTCGTCCTGCCGCCGGCCGCGGCGGGCCTGCCGCCCACGGCGATCGCCGGGCTCGAGGCGCTGTCGGTGCTCGCCGTCCGTCCGTCGCTGGCCCAGGCGCTCCGCGACGAGGGCGTCGAGCGCCTGTTCGCCGAGGTCGAGCTGCCGCTGATCCCGATCCTCGCCCGGATGGAGGCGGTCGGGATCGCGCTCGACGAGGCGGCCCTGGGCGAGCTCGAGCGCGAGTTCGCGACGGAGATCGCGCGGCTGGAGCGCGAGGTCTACGACGCCGTCGGCCACGAGTTCACGATCGGCTCGCCCAAGCAGCTGGGCGAGATCCTGTTCGTCGAGCTCCAGCTGCCCAAGGGCCGCAAGACCAAGACCGGCTATTCCACCGATGCCACCGTGCTCGAGGAGCTGCGCGGCGTCCACCCCGTCATCGAGCCCGTGCTCGACTGGCGGATCTACACCAAGCTCCGGTCCACCTACGTCGAGGCGCTGCCGCACCTGATCGGGCCCGACGGGCGGCTCCACACGCTGTTCCACCAGGCCGTCGCGGCGACCGGTCGCCTGTCGTCATCGGACCCCAACCTCCAGAACATCCCCATCCGCACGCCGCTCGGCCGCCGGATCCGGCACGCGTTCGTCGCCGGCTCGCCGGACACGACGCTCGTTGCCGCCGACTACAGCCAGATCGAGCTCCGGATCCTGGCCCACGTCTCGGGTGACGAGCACCTCGCGGACGCGTTCGCGCGCGGCGCCGACATCCACCGCGAGACGGCCGCGCGCGTGCTGCGCAAGGACCCGGCCGACGTCACGTCGACGAGCGGTCGATGGCCAAGATGGTCAACTTCGGGCTGGCCTACGGGATGAGCGACTTCGGCCTGTCGTCGCGGGCCGGGATCAGCCGCCAGGACGCCCAGGAGTTCATCAACAGCTACTTCGCCGCGTACGGCGGGATCAGCCGCTACATGCTCCACATCCGGGAGACCGCGCGCGAGGTGGGCTACGTCGCGACCCTGCTCGGACGGCGGCGCCGGATCCCGGAGCTCGAGGCCCGCAACGGAGCGCTGCGCGCGGCGGGCGAGCGGATGGCGATCAACATGCCGATCCAGGGCACGGCCGCGGACATCGTCAAGATCGCGATGATCCGGCTCGACCAGGCGCTCCGCGACGGCGGGTTCCGCTCCCGGCTGCTGCTGTCGGTCCACGACGAGCTGCTGCTCGAGACGCCGCGCGACGAGGTGGACCGGCTGCTGCCCGTGCTGCGCGAGACGATGGAGGGGGCGCTGCCGCTGTCGGTCCCGCTCACGGTCGAGGCGAAGGTCGGCGACTCGTGGGAGGGGATGACGCCGGTGTCGCGGCGGGACGCGGAGCTGTCGGAGGCAGGCGCGGCCCCGGATCTCACCGCGGGTCTCTGAGCTCGCGGGGCCACAGGCGAATGCCCAAGGGACCGTCGCTACCGCTCCAGCGCGATGATCCCGCCCGCCTGCCACCCCGCCTCGTGCGGGAGCTCGAGGCCGGCGGGGGGCTGTGGTGGGCGAGCGACCACTACACGAGCCCGGCCACGATCGTGGAGCAGGCACGCGAGGTCGGCGCGACCGCGCTGCGGCTCGATGTCCGGGACCTGTCGCTGCTGGCCGCGCTGCCGGACCTGCGCTACCTGTGGCTCCGGACCGACGGCATCCCGGATGTCACGCCGATTGCCGGCCTGCGTGCGCTCCGTGGCCTGTTGGTCGAAACCCGCGGCATGCGAGGGAGCCTCGACCCGCTCGCGTTCCCGCACCTCCGCTGGCTGAGGATCGCGCTGGGCGGCAAGCTGGGGCCGGCCATCACCGCGGCCATCACGCGCGGGCATCCGGGGCTCGAGTGGCTGGCGCTGACCGAGACCAGGGCCCGGGTCGTGACCGAGCTGTGCCCCGCCTTTCCATCGTTGCGCGTCCTCCGGATCGGGCACGCCGACCACCTGGGGAACCTGGGTCACCTTGCAGAGTCGTCGCCCGGCCTCGAGAAGCTGTCGCTCCACCTGACGCCGATCGAGTCGCTGGCCGGGCTGGCCGGTGCGACGAACCTGTCGATCCTCGACCTGACCGGCGGTCGCATCACGGACCTCGAGCCGCTGCGCGCGCTCCCGGCGCTCCGCTACGTCCAGCTGCTCCAGCCGCGCCTCTCGTCGATCGAGCCGCTGCGCGGGCACCCGATGATCCGGATGCTGTCGCTGGTGACGGCCCGGGAGCCCGAGCCGGACGTGCTCGCGTCCATGGCCGGGCTCGTCGGAGTCGTCCACGGCAAGGGCTTCGACGGGACGGTCGCGGTGCCCGATCTGCTCAAGCTCGAGCGCGGCAACCCGTTGCGTGAGGAGTGGTTCGCGGCCATCGACGCGTAGCACCGCCGGCGCGATCGCGGCCGGCCACCATCGGCGCCGGGGCTGCCAGCCAAGTCAGGCGGCCGGGCTGGCCGGCACGTCACGCGGGGCGGCGGTCCTGAGCAGCATCGGCGCGAGGGCCGCGACCGCCAGCGCGGCCGCCGTCGGGATCAGGAATGCCGCCGCCAGCCCGACGGCATCGGCCGCGACACCGACCAGCGCGGGGGCGATCACGAACCCGACCCGCGCCAGCCAGGACACGATCGCGATCCCGTGGGCCGGGGCGACGCCGGGAACCGTCGCGGCCCGATCGACCATCACCGGGAACATGGCGGCGGCGCCAAGGCCGACGAGGATGAAGCCCAGGTACGCGAGCAGCGGCGCCTCGAACGCCCCGGCCCCCATCACGAGCGCCAGCCCGGCCGCCGCGATGAGCGCCCCGGCCCGCGCCACCCCGGTGCCGCCCCATCGGTCGACCCAGCGGTCGTTGGTCAGGCGACCCAGCGTCATCGCCGCCGCGTACAGGACGTAGGCAACCGCGGCAAGACCGGCAGCGACGCCGAGCGTGTCGTGAACGTAGACCGTGCCCCACGTCTGGGCCGCGTCCTCGAGCATGACGCCCAGCACGCCGAGCAACGCCAGCGGCCCCAGCAGGCGCAGCAGCCGTGGCGCGTTGCGCAGATGGATCCGCTGGACGACCTCGCCCGCGATGGCGGCCGCGTGATCGATCCCGCGCCCCGTCAGCAGCCCGCGCGAGGCGACCAGCGTGACCCCGGCCAGCGCGATCCCCGCCAGCGCGAGGTGGACGGGGACCGGGACCATCGCGGCCGCCGCAACCGCGCCGATGGATCCGCCCGCCAGCGTCCCGGCGCTCCACCAGCCGTGGAACGAGTGCAGGATCGAGCGGCCGTACCGTCGCTGGACGATGATCCCGTGGGCATTCTGGGCGGCGTCCATCGTCGCATCGAGCGCGCCCAGCACCAGGAAGCCGGCGGCGAGGAGCGGCCACGACGGTGCCAGCCCCAGCCATGCGAGCAGCACGCAGAACACGAGCCCGGTCAGGACGGTGAGGCGGCCGCTGCCGACGCGCTGGATGAGCACGCCGGCCAGCCCGCCGGCGATGAGCCCGCCGACGGGCATCGCGGCCACCGCGGCACCCAGCTCCGCGTTCGACAGGCCGAGATCCGCCTTGATCACGGGCAGCCGCGGCAGGACGTTGGCGATGAGCGCGCCGTTGACGAGGAACAGGGCACTGACCGCGAGCCGCGCACGTTGGGCGTCGGGCGCAGGGGTCGTGGCGTTCACCGCTCCATCATCGCGTATCTGTCCTATCGTCTCGACCGATGCCTGAGCTTCCCGAGGTCGAGACCGTCGCACGCGACCTCCGGCGCCACCTGCTGTCCGAGGGCGGCGGGCCGGGGCCGGTGATCATCGGCGCGCGCGTCGGATGGACGCGCGCGATCCGCGACGAGGACCCGGCGGCCTTCATCGCCGGCGTCTCCGGGCGGCGGATCGAATCCGTCGGGCGTCGCGGCAAGCAGCTCGTCATCGACCTCGACGGTGGGGCGTTCCTGACCGTCCACCTCAAGATGACCGGCCAGCTGTTCGTGGTCGGGGCCTCGCTGCCGCGCGACCCATACGAGCGGTTCGCCCTGGCGCTCGCCGACGGACGCGAGCTCCGGTTCCGCGACATCCGCAAGTTCGGGCGGGTGGGGCTGTATTCAACCGAGGACGACCCGTTCGGCGACATCGGGCCCGAGCCCCTCGACCCGGCGTTCACGCTGCGGGCGTTTCGTGCCCGGATCCGGGGCCGGCGGGCGCGGCTCAAGCCGCTGCTCGTGGACCAGTCGTTCATCGCCGGCGTCGGCAACATCTACGCGGACGAGGCGCTGTGGCGCTCGAAGCTGCATCCGCTCCGGTCGGCCGCGTCGCTGCGCCTGCGCGACGAGCGTGCTGCTGTACCGGAACATCATCGAGATCCTGTCCGAGGCCGTGGAGCGCCGCGGCAGCTCGATCGACGACTACACGGCCCCCGACGGCGACGGCGAGATGCAGGAACGGCTCGACGTCTACCAGCGCACGGGCGCACCGTGCCGTCGCTGCGGGCGGCCGATCCGGCGGATCGTGATCGGCATCCGCGCGACGCACTTCTGCTCGTGGTGCCAGCGGCTGCCGGCGGCGGAGCGACCTGCCGCCGCGGCGTTGCTGAGGACGATGACGCCGCGGCCGGGTGCGTCATGGAGAGCCGGAGGCAGCGGACGGGCAGGCCGGCGCTGGGTGGATCTCGACGGTGACGGCGCGCTGGGGCGAACGGTGGACGAGGCCGCCGCGGCACGTGAACGCGCCCGCCGAACCCGGGCAGCGGCAGCGGCACGGCGCGCCGCGGCACGTCGAGCGGCGGCGCGTGGCGGGGCCGGCGCATGAGCCTCGTCCGGCTCGAGGCGGTCGTCCGCGAGATCGGGACGTTCGTGATCCTGGACCACGTCCAGGCGGCGATCGCGCCCGGCGAGCGGATCGGGCTGGTCGGGCCGAACGGGGCGGGCAAGACGACCCTGCTCCGGATCGTGGCGGGCCGCGACGAGCCCGACCGCGGCACGGCGACCCGGCGACGTGGGCTCAGCCTCGGGCTGCTGAGCCAGGAGGCGCATTTCGACGAGGCGTTCATGGCCGCGCCGGATCTTCGCGCCGCCGTTCGCCACGGCGCTGCGCACCTCGAGCGGATGGCCACGGAGCTGGCGCGCATGGAGCACGATGGCCA
>CAVYXU010000034.1:0-40430 GCA_963772565.1 uncultured Chloroflexia bacterium | reverse complement strand
TCGCCCCTTCGCGGTTGGACCCGGATCTCGAACGGGTCGAAGAGGAGCTCCGCCAGCGCCTGGGCACGAAGGTGAGCCTCACCAAGTCGCGCAAGGGTGGCCGGATCGTCATCGAGTACTACAGCGACGAAGAGCTCGGGCGGCTCTACGAGCGCCTGATCGGAGGAAGCGCGTGACAGACGTCGGGGATCGGCAGCGGACGGCTTCGGGGAACGGCCGCGCTTCCGGCGGACGCAAGGCGAAGGCAGCGGGCAGCGATTACACGGCTGCCAGCATCCAGGTCCTCGAGGGGCTCGAGGCCGTTCGGCGACGGCCGGGCATGTACATCGGCTCGACGGATGCCCGTGGCCTCCATCAGCTCGTGTGGGAGGTCGTCGACAACTCGATCGACGAGGCGATGGCCGGCGAAGCCCGGACGATCCACCTCACGATCACGGCGGACGGGATGGTCATCGGCGAGGACGACGGTCGTGGCGTTCCCGTCGGCAGGCACTCGACCGGCAAGGACGCTCTCGAGGTCGTCCATACCGTGCTCCACGCCGGCGGCAAGTTCGGCGGCGGCGGCTACAAGGTCTCCGGCGGTCTGCACGGCGTGGGCGTCAGTGTCGTCAATGCCCTGTCGTCGTGGATGCGCGTCGAGTCTGCGCGTGACGGGGCGATCTGGGCCCAGGAATACGCTCGGGGCAAGCCGACGGGTCCCGTCAAGAAGATCGGCCCACAGGGATCCCGGCGCGGCACGAGAACGAGCTTCATCGCCGACGCGGAGATGTTCGAAACGACCGATTACTCGTTCGAGGCGATCAGCCAGAGACTCCGCGAGTCGGCCTACCTCACGAAGGGTGTCTGGATCACCCTGACCGACGAGCGGTCAGCCCGCGAGCGCTCGTTCTATTTCGAGGGTGGTCTCCAGTCATTCGTGATCCGCCTGAACCGAAACAAGGTGACCCTCCACACGCGGCCGATCTACATCGAGCGGCGCGAAGGTACAACCAACGTCGAGGTCGCCCTCCAGTACAACGACTCGTACACCGAGAACGTGCTCGCCTTCGCGAACAACATCCACACGATCGACGGCGGCACGCACGTGACCGGGTTCCGAGCAGCGCTCACGAGCTCGCTGAATGACTGGGCTCGCCGCGCCGGTGTGCTGCGCGATTCGGACAGCAACCTGTCGGGCGATGACGTACGCGAAGGGTTGACCGCCGTCGTGAGCGTCAAGCTCACCGATCCCCAGTTCGAGGGCCAGACCAAGGCCAAGCTCGGCAACGCCGAGGTCAAGGGCCAGGTCCAGACCGCGGTCACCGAGGCCATCGCACAACATCTCGAAGAGAACCCCGCGGATGGACGCCGGATCATCGAGAAGTGCCTCACGGCGGCGCGTGCCCGCGAGGCCGCGCGCAAGGCCAGGGATCTCGTCATCCGCAAGGGCGCGCTTGACGGGCTGTCCCTCCCCGGCAAGCTTGCAGACTGCCAGGAGCGCGACCCGGCCAAGAGCGAGCTGTACATCGTCGAGGGCGACTCTGCCGGTGGGTCCGCGAAGCAAGGCCGGGACCGCCGGTTCCAGGCGATCCTCCCGCTGCGCGGCAAGCTCCTCAACGTGGAGAAGGCCCGTCTCGACAAGATCCTCAGCTCCGAGAATGTCAGGCCGCTGATCATCGCGCTCGGGGGCGGCATCGGCGACAGCTTCGACCTCACTCGCCTCCGGTACCACCGCATCATCATCATGACCGACGCCGACGTCGATGGCGCTCACATCCGGACGCTGCTGCTGACGTTCTTCTTCCGGCACATGCCGGAGGTCATCGATTCCGGCTTCCTGTACGTCGCCCAGCCACCGCTGTATCGCGTCTCGACGGGCAAGGTCACCAAGTACGCGAAGTCCGAGAAGGAGCTCGACCGCGTCACGAAGGAGTTCACGACCAAGAACGTGAGCGTCCAGCGCTTCAAGGGTCTGGGAGAGATGAACGCGGACCAGCTCTGGGAGACCACGATGAACCCGGAGACGCGCACGCTGCTCAAGGTCGAGGTGGAGGACGCGTCGGTCGCCGACAGCATCTTCACGATGCTGATGGGCGAACGAGTCGAGCCCCGGAAGGACTTCATCAAGACCGAAGCCCGCAGGGTGCAGAACCTTGACATCTGACGGCAGCCTCGCCCTCGACGACGTCCGTGTCGGCGGTCGCCGGATCGTCCTCACGCCGCACAACTGCTTCGCGTGCGGGACGCTCAACGTGCACGGCATGCACCTCGACCTCCATGCGGGCGGCGATCGGTGCTGGACGGAGCTCTCGCTCGCCGGGCGCTTCGAGGGCTGGGAGGGCATCGCCCACGGCGGGATCCTGTGCACGATCCTCGACGAGGTCATGGCCTGGGCGCTCGTCGACCACGACGTGTGGGGCGTCACGGCCCGGATGAGCGTCGAGTTCCGACGACCTGTCCCGATCGAGCGCCCGATCCGTGCAGAAGGACGCGTCGTCGCGGTCCGCCGCAGGCTCGTCACGGCAGAGGGCGTCATCCTCGACGCCGCCGACGGCACCCTCCTGACACGTGCGGAAGCCACCTATGTCGGCGCGCCCGAGGAGCGGAAGCAGGAGCTCAAGTCGCGGTACCGGTTCCGCCTGGAGCCCGACGGAGCTGCTGCCGCGACGTTGGGCGGCCCAGATACTCCCGGTCGCGTGGACGCGTCTTGACGATGACCGTCACTGGCATCACCACGGAGCGAGCGCGAGCTCTCGTTGCGGAGCGCCGGGCCGCGGCCGGCGCCCTGGGGCGGCGCGCGGGCGATCTCACCCCGGTCCCCACGGCCATTGCGGCCGAGCTGCGATCCGGCTTGGCGGATCTCGCCGATGACGACTACCTCGCGGGCCAGCGCCGCGTCGCGCCGGGGATCGGCCCGATCCTCGGTGTCCGCCAACCGCTGCTCACGGAGGTGACCCGCGGCCTGCGCACAGCGATGCGCCACGATTCCACGGCAACCCTGCTCGATGTCGCCGACCAACTGCTGCACGAGGAGCTGCTCGAGCTCCACTGGCTTGCCCTTCCGCTTCTGGATCGCTCGATCCGGAGGGACCCCGAGCGTGCCTGGCAGCTGTTGCGTTCCGAGGCCCGCCGGGCCGCAGACTGGATCACCGTCGACTCGCTCGCCCATGTTGCCGGGCGCGGGATCCTCGCCGAGCCGTATCGCTGGGCCGAGCTCGAGCAGCTCGTGTACAGCCCCTCGCGCTGGGAGCGACGGCTCGTCGGCTCTACGATCGCCACAATCCCGTTTGTCGATCGCACCGCCGGCCGCCAGCCCGAGATCGCCCGCCGGGCCCTCGCCATCATCGGCGACCTGATGGGTGACGCCGAAGCCGACGTTCAGAAGGCGCTGTCGTGGGCGCTGCGCACGCTGACGCTGGTGGACGAGCAGGCGACGATCGCGTTTCTGCGAACCGAGACGACGCTGGCGGCCCGAACCAAGGACGGCCACCGCGCCTGGGTGATCAGGGACTCGCTCGACAAGCTGCCGCCGCGTGAAGCCGACGACCTGAGAGCCGGCCTTGCCGGCCTGCGCAAGCGTCCAGGCGCGCCTTCGACGTCCCGGGCGGCACGTGCCGTCGCGGGTTTCGCCGGCCTCGGGGTGACCGTCCCACCGGCAGAGCGGCCGATCGCACCGAGATACTGACCACCCCTGAACCGACCGACCGGAGGAGAGCCACCACGTGACCGACGACCTGGGCGACGTTCGAGCGATCCGGATCGAGGACGAGATGCAGACCTCGTACCTCGATTACGCCATGAGCGTGATCGTCGCGCGGGCGCTCCCGGATGTACGCGACGGCCTCAAGCCCGTGCACCGGCGGATCCTGTACACGATGGGCGAGATGGGGCTGTCGGCCACCAGCTCGTACCGCAAGTGCGCCGCGATCGTCGGCGAGGTGATGGGCAAGTACCACCCGCATGGCGATGTGGCGTTGTACGACGCGCTGGTCCGGCTTGCCCAGGACTTCTCGATGCGCTATCCGCTGGTGGACGGCCAGGGCAACTTCGGCTCGGTCGACGGCGATTCCGCGGCGGCCATGCGGTATACGGAGGCCCGGCTGACGGCGATCTCCGCCGAGATGCTCGCCGACATCGACAAGGACACCGTCGACTACGTCGACAACTACGACGGCACGCAGAAGCAGCCATCAGTCCTTCCGGCGAAGCTCCCGAACCTGCTGATCAACGGGTCTTCGGGGATCGCCGTTGGCATGGCGACCAACATCCCGCCGCACCACCTGGGCGAGATCGCAGACGCGGCGATCTCCCTCATCGACGATCCGAGCGCGACCACGGACGACCTGTGCCAGTTCGTGAAGGGACCCGACTTCCCGACCGGCGCCTCGATCTTCCGGTTCGAGACCCGCCGCAATCCGCTCACCGGCGAACAGGAGACGATCGACGCGATCCGCGAGATGTACGCCCACGGCCACGGGCGTGTCGTGGTGCGCGCCCAGGTCGCGTTCGAGGAAACCCGCAACGACCGGACCGCGATCATCGTCACGGAGCTGCCGTACCAGGTCAACAAGTCGTCCCTGCTCGAGAAGATCGCCGATCTGGTCAAGGACAAGCGGATCGACGGGATCGCGGACCTTCGGGACGAGTCGGACCGCGACGGGATGCGGATCTACATCGAGATCAAGCGGGATTCGAACCCCCACAAGGTCCTCAACAACCTGTTCAAGCACACGGCGCTCCAGACCGCCTTCAACCTCAACATGCTGGCGCTCGTGGACGGGCAGCCGCAGACGCTGTCGCTCAAGAGCGTGCTCAGCCACTTCATCGACCACCGGCGCGAGATCGTCCGCCGGCGGACGGAGTACGACCTCGAGAAGGCGCGGGCGCGAGCCCACATCCTCGAGGGTCTCAAGATCGCCCTCGACAACCTCGACGCCGTGATCAAGACGATCCGCGAGTCCGCCGACGTCGAGGCCGCGCGCAACAACCTGATGAGCCGCTTCGGGCTGTCCGAGCTCCAGGCGCAGGCGATCCTGGACATGCGGCTTGCGCGACTCGCCGCGCTGGAGCGCCAGAAGATCGAGGACGAGTACCTCGCGATCATCCAGGTGATCGCGGAGCTCGAGGACATCCTCGCCAACCCGAGCCGCGTCCTGGCGATCATCAAGGACGAGCTGAGCGAGCTCAAGCGGAAGTACGCCGGCGAACGGCGCACCCGGGTCGTCGACGACTCGAACCGCGAGCTGAGTGACGAGGACCTGATCGCGGACGAGGACGTCGTGGTCACGATCAGCCGCCGCGGCTACATCAAGCGCCAGCCGGTCGCCACCTACCGCCGTCAGCATCGTGGTGGCAAGGGGATCATCGGTCACGTTGCGCGCGAGGAGGATGCGATCGAGCACCTGCTCGCGGCGAACACGCATGACTGGGCGCTGTTCTTCACGAACCGGGGTCGCGTGTTCTCGGCGAAGGTCCATGCAATTCCGGACGCCTCGCGACAGGCCAAGGGGATGGCGATCATCAACCTCCCGGGAGTCCAGGTGGAATCCGGCGAGGTGCCGATGGCGACCATCTGCCTGCCCAACTTCGAGCCCGGCGCCTACCTCGTCATGGCGACCCGCAACGGCATCGTCAAGAAGACGCCAATGGAGCAATTCGAGCGCGTTCGCTCGACCGGGATCCGGGCGATCACGATCAACGACGGCGACGAGCTTGCCTGGGTCGGTGTGTCGAGCGGCGAGGACGACGTGATCATCGCGACCGCCCAGGGCATGCTCGCCCGCTTCTCAGAGCAGGAGGTCCGGCCGATGGGCCGCGACGCGGCCGGCGTGATCGGCATCCGGCTGGCCCGCCAGGGCGATGCGGTGGTCTCGATGAGCGTGGTCGAGCCGGAGTCGGACCTGCTGGTCCTGTCGGAGACGGGCTACGGGAAGCGCGTTGCGCTCACGGAGTTCAGGCGCAAGCATCGGGGAGGACAGGGCGTCCGGCTGATCGCGCTGGAGGGACGCAAGACCGGCCTCGTGGCCGCCGTCCAGCAGGTCACGCCCGAGGACGAGGAGCTGCTGCTCATCTCCGCGCATGGCCAGGTCATCCGGACCGAGACCAACACGATCAACCGCTACTCCTCCTCGGCGCGCGGCGTGATCGTGATGCGCCTGGCCGACGGCGATCGCGTGGTGGCGATCGCCGCCTTCCGTCCGGGGCTGGCGGAGCGCGGGACCATCGGCGACAATGACGACCCCCAGCCCGGCGGCGGCGGATCGGAGGGTCCGGGTCAAGATCGCTCGTCGTGAACGCCTTCGGCAGACGTGAGGCAGGCGTGTACGCGGACCAGTACGAGATCTACCACGGCAACTCGAACCCGGAGCTGGCGCGCAAGATCGCGCACTGGCTGGGTAGCGAGCCGGGCCGGGCCGAAGTCTTCCAGTTCGCGAACGAGAACATCTTCGTCCGCATCCTGGACAACGTCCGTGAGAAGGACGTGTTCGTCGTCCAGCCGACCTCGCGACCCGTCAACCAGTCGATCATGGAGCTGTTGATCATGGTCGACGCGTTCAAGCGGGCGTCGGCGGGTCGGATCACGGCGGTCGTCCCGTACTACGCGTACGGACGCTCGGACAAGAAGGACCAGCCGCGCGTGCCGATCTCGGCCCGCCTGGTCGCGGACATGATCTCGGTCGCGGGCGCCGACCGGATGCTGACCATGGATCTCCACCAGGGACAGATCCAGGGATTCTTCAACATCCCGGTCGACGAGCTGACCGCGGTCCACATGCTGTCGCGCTATTTCGTCGACAAGCACCTCGACGAGTGCGTCGTGGTCACCGACCTTGGCTTCGCCAAGCGGGCGCGCGCGTTCGCGGAGCTGATCGACGCGCCGCTGGCCATCGTCGAGAAGCGCCGCCAGGGCAACCAGGATCGGGCCGAGGTGATGAACGTCATCGGTGACGTGCGCGGGCGGCGCGCCATCATCGTGGACGACGAGATCGACACCGGCGGGACCCTGATCGAGATCACGCGGGCGCTCGAGCGCGAGGGCGTGACGGAGATCTACGCATGCGCGACGCACGGCGTCCTCTCGGATCCGGCGACCGAGCGGATCGCGAACTCGGACCTGCTCGAGGTCGTCATCACCGATTCGATCCCGCTTCCCGCCGCGAAGCACATCCCCCGGATCAAGGTCCTGTCCGTCGCGCCGCTGATCGGCGAGGCCATCAAGCGGATCCATCGCGGCGAGTCGGTCGGCGCGCTGTTCTCCTCCGAGGTGTCCTTCACCCAGGAGATGCTGCTGTGGGAGGACGGGCTGGGCGAGCAGGACGACGAGGCCGATGCCGGCGACGACGTACCATGAACGCGGACCGCATCCGCCAGTTCCCAGGCGGAGCGAGACTCGGAGACGCATGAGCCTGCAGCTGCACCGCCCCGACGGCAAGGGCGGACTCGAGGTCCGACCCGTCACGGACGAGAACTGGCGGAACCAGCTCCGCTCGACCCGATGGGGCGCGTCGCTCCGTGGTGGCAAGCTGCCGGCGCTCGCGAACCCGGAGATGAACCCCACCTCGACGCTCCGCGCAGCGGCGCTGTGGATTGCCCTTGCGGCGGTCACCTTCGGGGTCGTCCTGGTCGGGTACGGCACCGGCTTCTGGGGCTAGCGGGCAGGTCGAGCTCCCGGCTCGAGCTCCCGGCGGGTTCCGGCTCGAGGTCATCCTCGCCGGCCACGGCCGCCCTCCGGAGCCCTGACGCGAGTCCGGGACGCTCGGAAATCCACCCTATACTCAGCCGGCCATGCGCTTTCTCTCCAATTCTTTGACAACAACGACCGCGAGCTGACGCGGATCCAGCCGCTCCTCGATCGCACCAACGAGCTCGAGCCCGAGTACGAGGCCCTCTCGGACGGCGAGATCCGGGAGCGGATCGATGCGATCCGAGCGGAGATCCTCGAGGCCGCCGAACCCGACGAGCCGTCCGAGGACGAGCTCCACCACCCGGACCTCGAGCGCCGTCGTGACCTCCTCAAGGCCCGCCGCAAGCGCGAGAACGAGCGCATCCAGGCCGCCATGGACGACGTCATCCCGGAGGTGTTCGCGGCATCGCGCGAGGCGATGAAGCGCACGCTGGGCATGCGCCAGTTCGATGTCCAGCTGATGGGCGCGATCGTGCTCCACCAGGGCAAGATCGCGGAGATGCGGACCGGCGAGGGCAAGACGCTGGTGCCGACGCTTGCCCTGCTCCTCAACGGCCTCGCCGGGCGTGGCGCGCACCTCGTGACCGTGAACGACTACCTGGCCCGTCGGGACGCGCAGTGGATGGGCCCGGTATTCCACTTCCTCGGGCTGTCGGTCGGCGTGATCACGCACGACACGTCCTACCTGTTTGAGCCCGGCCATCCGACGACGGACGAGCGTCTCATCAACCTCCGTCCGGTCGAGCGTCGCGAGGCCTACGCCGCCGACATCACGTACGGCACCAACAACGAGTTCGGGTTCGATTACCTGCGCGACAACATGGTCCTCGAGCTCGACCAGCGGGTGCAGCGAGAGCGAGCCTTCGCGATCGTCGACGAGGTCGACAACATCCTGATCGACGAGGCGCGAACACCGCTGATCATCTCCGGCCAGGCCGAGGAGTCCGCCGACCTGTACTTCACCTTCGCCCGTCTCGTGCCGCGGCTCAAGCCGCGACCCGAGGGCGACGAGGAGGGCGGCGACTACTTCGTCGATCTCAAGGACAAGGCGGTCTCGCCGACCGAGGAGGGGATCGACAAGATCGAGCAGCTTCTTGGCGTCGCGAACCTGTACGACGCTGACCCGCGGCTCGCCCGGCACTTCGACTCCGCGCTCAAGGCGCACGCGCTCTACAAGCGCGACCGCGACTACATCGTCGAGGACGGCGAGATCGTCATCGTCGACGAGTTCACCGGTCGCAAGATGCCCGGTCGCCGCTGGAGCGAGGGCCTGCACCAGGCCGTCGAGGCCAAGGAGGGGCTGCGCGTCCAGCGCGAGTCGCGCACGCTCGCGACGATCACGTTCCAGAACTACTTCCGCCTGTACGACAAGCTCGCCGGCATGACCGGCACGGCGCTGACCGAGGCGGAGGAGTTCCACAAGATCTACGAGCTCGAGGTCGTGGCGATCCCGACCCACCGCCCGATGATCCGCGAGGACTACCCGGACCTCGTGTTCAAGAACGAGGCGAGCAAGTTCAACGCGCTGATCGACGAGATCGAGGAGATGACCACCGCCGGTCGCCCGGTGCTGGTGGGCACGGTGTCGGTCGAGAAGTCCGAGGTGCTGGGCACGCTGCTCAAGCGCCGCGGAGTGAAGCACGAGGTCCTCAACGCCAAGTTCCACGAGAAGGAGGCGGTGGTCGTCGCGCAGGCCGGACATTCGGGCGCCGTCACGATCGCGACCAACATGGCGGGCCGTGGCACGGACATCCAGCTGGGCGGCAACCCGGCGGGCATGGCCTCGGACATCCTGCACCGGCGCGGCCTCAACCCGGCCGAGGTCGACAAGGCGACGTACGACGAGGCGCTCGCCGAGGCCAAGACGATCACCGAGGTCGATCACGCGAGGGTCGTCGCCGCCGGTGGCCTGCACATCATCGGCACCGAACGCCATGACAGCCGGCGCATCGACAACCAGCTCCGCGGACGCGCCGCGCGGCAGGGCGATCCCGGATCGTCGCGCTTCTACCTGTCGCTCGATGACGACCTGATGAAGCGGTTCGCCTCGGAGCGCGTCGCGGGCCTGATGGAGCGGCTGGGCCTCGAGGACGATGTCGCGATCGAGTCGAAGCTCGTCTCGCGGACGATCGAGAGCGCCCAGACCCGGGTCGAGGGCTTCAACTTCGACATCCGCAAGCGCGTGGTCGAGTTCGACGACGTCATCAACAGGCAGCGAGAGACGATCTACGCAGAGCGGGACAAGGTCCTCCGCAACGAGGATCTGACCGAGACCGTGCGCGAGTTCCTCGATGCCGAGGTCGACGCCATGGTGAGCACCTACGTCGGCGGAGAGTCGCCCACGGACTGGAACCTCGAGGGGCTGGCTGCGGCCCTGCAGGCCATGGGCCTCGTGGGGGCGGGGACCACCGAGGCGGATCTCGATGAGGCCGCGGTCAGTCGGGAGACGCTCTCCGATCACATCCTCGAGCTGGTGGACGCCAAGCTCGACGCCAAGCAGCAGGAGCACGGCGACGAGGTCTGGTCCCAGGTCGAGCGGGTGGTGCTGCTGCGCACGATCGACAGCCTGTGGGTCGAGCACCTCACCGAGGTGGATGACATGCGACGGGGCATCGGGCTGCGTGGATACGCGCAGCAGGATCCGCTCAACGAGTTCCGCAAGGAGGCGTACCGCCTCTACCAGGAGCTTCGGGACCTGATCCGGCGGCAGGTCGCGACCTCCATCTTCCGGGTGACCGTGACCCGGCAGCCGCCGGCGGCACCGGACGGCGTGATGGCGTTGCCCGGACCCGGACAGCCGGCCCGCATGGGGACAGCCGCAGCCGCGGCGATCCCCGCGGCGGGCGCGGCCGTTGCCGCCGCGGCGACGCCCCAGCCCCTCACCGCCGGTCAGGGTGCGCTTCGCCATCCCGGTGGCGCGCCGGTCGCCGGCCTGCCGGCAGATCCGATGAGCGGTGCACGCGAGGCACCGGGCGCGGCCGGCGGGGCGTCTGCCGGACGGCCCGGGTTCACCCCTTCAGGCACGCGGATCGGGCGCAACGATCCCTGCTGGTGCGGCTCTGGCCAGAAGTACAAGAAGTGCCACGGAGCCTGAACCGGGATCTCGTGCGCGCGATGGCGTGTCGGCGGCCTGGCAGTCGTGCTGGTCGCCAGCGTGACCTCGGTCCGCATCTGGCAGCAGGGCACGCAGGACGAGCGGCGGCGGGCCGATGCGATCGTGGTGCTCGGCGCCGCCCAGTACAACGGCCGACCATCACCGGTGTTTGCTGCCCGACTGGAGCATGCGGTCGCATTGTGGGACGCGGGCGTCGCATCGACGCTCATCGTCACCGGCGGCAAGATCCCCGGCGACCGGACGACGGAGGCCGCGGTGGCGCGCGCGTACGCAGTGGAGATGGGGGTGCCCGCAGCGTCGATCCTCGGCGAGGACGAAGGCCGCAACACGCTGTCGTCGCTGCGCGCCGTTGCCGCGCTGATGCGTGAACACGGACTACGGTCCGCCGTGCTCGTCTCGGACCCGACGCACATGTTGCGCGTGCTGCGGATCTCGGATGACCTCGGTATCGAGGCATACGGCTCGCCGACCACGACCTCGCCGATCCAGCGGGATCTCGTCCTCCAGCTGCGGGCAACGGCCCACGAGCTGGGTGCCCTGACGTTCTACTTCCTCGCCGGCAGCGGCCCGGCAGTCGAGCAGTCGGGCGGCTAGCCGCGAAATTCCCCGCTCTGGAGCGATTTTTCCTCGCGCAAACCCGGTTCACCCCCTTGGCGCGCGGTAGACGCTCTCATATACTCGGGTTCAGTTCTTCGCCACCCAGGGACCGGCGCCAACGCCCAAGACAGCGCCCACACATCGCCCACGGCGCCCTGTCCCGAACCGTCACGCCAGACCGACAGCGAAGAGCGAGAGAGAGGGACGTGTGAAGCAGGCTGAGGATGCCCAATTCGTGGATCTCATCGCTTGCGAACGCGACTGTCGGACCTGCAGCTATGCCGCCGCCCTGGACTGTGATGGCAACTGCGGCGTCTGCCCCCACAACGGCTACTGTCCCTGCGTGAACCCCGTCGTCGCCCGGAGCAAGACCGCCTTGCGGCTGATCGAGCTCCGTCCGATCCTGCTCCACGATCTCCAGGTGCGCAGCTAGTGGACGCCGCGTCCACGCGCGACCTGGCGGAGCGGATCCGGTCGACCTCGGGGCGTCTTTGACCTAGCCGCCAAGGAATCCCGGATCCAGGATCTCGACGGACGCTCGAGCGAGCCCGCGTTCTGGGACGACCAGCGAGCCGCCCAGAAGGTGCTGCGCGAGGCCCAGGGCCTGCGCGAGGAGGTCGGCCTCTGGCGATCGCTGGAGAAGCGCGCCGACGACCTGGTCGAGCTGCTCGGCCTGCTCGACGACGCGCCCGATCCCGAGATGGAAGCCGACGTGGAGCGCGAGGCCGACGGCCTGCGCACCGAGTTCGAGCGGGAGCGGACGCTGCTCCTGTTCTCCGGCGACTACGACGCCAAGAACGCCGTGGTCACGATCAGCGCGGGCGCCGGAGGCACCGAGGCGACGGACTGGGCGGAGATGCTCCTCCGGATGTACCTCCGATGGGCGGAGCGACACCGGTTCCGGACCGACGTGGTCGATTCCCAGGAGGGCGACCAGGCCGGCATCAAGAGCGCGACGGTCACCGTTGACGGGCGGTTCGCATACGGGTGGCTGCGAGCCGAACGCGGGGTCCACCGGCTGGTGCGGATCAGCCCGTACGACGCCCAGAAGCGCCGCCAGACCACGTTCGCCCTGATCGAGGTCATGCCGGAGGCGGACGAGGACGTCGAGATCGAGCTCAACTGGGACGAGATCCGCGTCGACACGTTCCGGTCCTCCGGCGCCGGTGGCCAGCACGTTCAGAAGACCGAATCCGCGATCCGCCTCACGCACGTGCCGACGGGGATCGTCGTCTCCTGCCAGAACGAGCGGTCGGCGACCCAGAACCGCGAGATCGCGATCCGCGTCCTCAAGTCACGGCTCCTGGAGCTGGAGCTGGAGAAGCGCGAGGAAGAGCTGCAGAAGCTCCGCGGCGAGCACGTCACCGCAGGCTGGGGCAACCAGATCCGCTCCTACGTGCTGCACCCGTACCAGATGGTCAAGGACCTTCGCTCGGGGTACGAGACGTCGAACACCGGTGGCGTCCTGGACGGCGACCTCGATGCGTTCATGCAGGCCGAGCTGGAGCGGGTCGCGACCGGCCGTCCGCCTTCCGCCGACGCCGACGCCGACCAGGACGGCTGACCGGTGGGCGACGACGGGCCGGCGACCTTCCGGCCCGGTCGCAGCGAGGACCTCGACGCATGCACGCGCATCTGGAAGGCCGCGATCGATGACTACCAGGGTCGCCTCGGCCAGCCGCCGTGCCCGAGGACCTGGCGCCGCTGCGGCGGCTGCTGGGCCACCTCCTGGCCACGGACCCTGCGCGTTTCTGGGTCGCCGCGCGGCCGTCACCCGGGGCGAGGCGGCCGGCGGCACCCCGGATCGGGTGATCGGGTTCTCGGCCGCGTCGGTTCGCGGCGACCTGTGGTTCCTCGCCATGCTGTTCGTCGATCCCGCAGCGCAGTCGGGTGGCCTGGGTCGCGCGCTCATGGACCGCGCCCAGGCGGGCACCGACGTCGACCCCGGTGGTCCCGCCGTTCCGGGCCCCGACGAGCCCCTCGAGACGGGGATCCGTCGCTGGGGGATGTGCACGGATTCCGGCCAGCCGATCTCGAACGGGCTGTATGCGCGGCGGGGCATGATCCCTCGCATCCCGATCTGGAGGCTGTTCGGCGAGGTCCGCAGGTGGGCCGCCGTCCCGACGCTGCCGCGCACGCTCGAGGCGGTCCCGTTCGAGGACATCGTCGTCGCCGAACCCGACGGCCATCGCCGCCTGGCCGAGATCGTCGACGGGCTCGATGCCGAGATCGTCGGCTCGTCCCACGGCGCCGACCACGCGTACCTCCGTCGCGAGGGACGGTCCGGGTTCCTCGTCCGCGAGCGAGCCGGGCGGCCGCTGGGCTACGCCTACGGGTCCGGCGGCGGGCGGATGGGACCCGTGGCGGCGCTCGACCCGGAGCTCCACCCGGCGCTGATCGGCGTCGCGGTCCGGAGCACCCCGATCCTGGGGCCGATGGCGATGTGGGTACCCGGAACGGCCGACATCGCGATGCGCGCCCTGCTCGAGGCGGGCCTTCGGTTCGACGGGCTTCCCGGCCTGATCTGCTGGTCCACGGCGGATCATCCGTTCCAGCGGTACGTCCCGATCTCGCTGGCGATCGTGTAGGGATGGGCCGCCCGGCACCCGGCGCGGCGCCGTCGGCCGACCCGGCGCGGCGACCGTTTGCCGGGCCCGGGACTTGCTGCTAGCCTCGCCGCACGTGGCTCCCCCGATCGTGCCCGCGGACGGAGTTGATCACCAGGCCGGGGCACCGGCCTTCGTCTCGACCAACCGTCAGCGAGCAAGCCGATGACCGTCGCCCCGCCGACCGAATCCTCGAGCGCGCCCGCGTCCCTGTTCGACCGGCTGACCGGTCGGGCGGCCGCACCCCGGTCCGATCACGCCGTCGTCGTCCTCCACGACGTCACGATGCGCTACCCGAACGGCAAGGAGGCCCTGCGGGACGTCGATCTCGTCGTCCCCGAGGGCGACTTCGTGTTCCTGGTCGGGCCGTCCGGCGCGGGCAAGTCGACGATCATGAAGCTGCTGATCCGCGACGAGCTGGCGACCCGCGGGATCGTCGTCGTCGATGGAGACGACCTGGCCCGGATCCGGCGTCGGATGGTGCCCCGGGTCCGCCGCAAGATCGGAACCGTGTTCCAGGACTTCAAGCTGCTGCCGCGCAAGACCGTCTGGGAGAACGTCGCGTTCGCCCTCGAGGTGACCGGGACGCCGCGGCGCCGGATCAGGCCCGCCGTCGATCGCGTGCTTGCGCTGGTCGGGCTGACGGCCCAGGCCGCGCAGTACCCGACCCAGCTGTCCGGCGGCGAGCAGCAGCGGACGGCCATCGCGCGCGCGCTCGTGCACGACCCGCGGATCATCATCGCCGACGAGCCCACGGGCAACCTGGACCCGGTGATCAGCTGGGAGATCATCCAGCTCCTGCTCCGGATCAACGAGCTCGGTGTCACGATCCTGATGGCAACCCACGACGCCGAGGTGGTCACCGCACTTCGCAAGCGAGTCGTGGCGCTCGAGGACGGCCGGGTCATCCGCGACGAGGCCGGCGCGGCCTATCACCGCGAGGACTGACCCGTGATCACCTTTGTCGCGTTCTCGCTGCGCCGGGCATGGCAGGGCTTCTGGCGGAACGCGCTGATGAGCCTGGCAGCGACGCTCACGATGGTGCTGATGCTGATGCTGCTGGCGGGATTCTTCATCCTCCAGAACGTGCTGCTGGCCAGCCTCGGCTTCGTCGAGGACAAGGTCGAGGTGGTCGCGTACGTCCAGACCACCACGACCCAGGCGCAGGTCGACGATCTGGTCGGCCGGCTGGAGGCGATGCCCGAGGTGGCCTCGGTCGAGTTCATCTCGCGCGACGAGGCGCTGCGCCGCTTCCAGGAGGCGCAGGCGGCGCAGGGTCGTGACGACCTCACCAAGTACCTGGAGTCCAACCCCCTGTACGCGAGCGTGAACGTCAAGCTTCGCCGGCCATCGGACCTCCAGGCAGTCAGCGACGCCCTGCAACCCGAGAACGAGCCGATCGTGCGCAACGTCCTCAACATCGACGCGCTCGTGGACCGGGTGACCACCGTGACCGGGTTCGTCCGGACAGCGGGGGTGGTGATGGTCGCGGTGGTCGGGCTGATCGTGCTGTTCATCATCGTCAACACGATTCGCCTCGCGGTCGTGGCGCGGGCGGAGGAGATCGAGATCATGCGCCTGGTCGGTGCGTCGGACGCGTTCATCCGCTGGCCGTTCGTGTTCGAGGGAGCGCTCGTGGGGCTGCTCGGGGCGCTGATCACCCTGGGGCTGCTCGCCGCGGCCTCCGAGCCGATGTCGCAGGCCATGGTCGGGTTCTTCAACGTCCTGCCGCTCCAGCTGGGCTCGCTCGCCCGGGACACGGCGGTGATCGTGCTCGCGACGGGGCTCGGGCTGGGCGTGCTCGGATCCTGGGTGTCGGTCCGGACCTACCTGATCCGCTGATCCGTCGCCCCCGGACCGATGCCGGCACCGGAGGTACGCTGGCGGCTCACCCCGCGACCCACCTGCCGATCGAGATTCCCCATGCCGATGGACCAGCCCGCACCCGATCCAGAGCCCGACCCGACGACCGCCGCGATGACCACAGAGGAGCACGCGACCCCGCGGGCGGCCGCGCCGCCGGTGGGCCACGCGCCGCGGCGGTCGAATGCCCTCCTGATCGCGATCACCCTGATCGCGATCGTCGCGGGTTCGGCACTGTTCGTCTCCGGCTGGACGCTGGGTCGCCAGTACGCGCTCACCCCTGGCACGCCGGCGGACGAAGGTCAGGCTTTCCAGCCGTTCTGGGACACGTACCGTGCGGTCACCGAGCGCTATGCCGGCGGGCCGGTGGACCGCAAGGCCGTTATCGAGGGCGCGATCAAGGGGATGATCGCGGCGCTTGGAGATCCCTACTCGCAGTACCTCACGCCCGAGGAGTTCAAGGCGTCGCTCCGCGACATCTCGGGTGAGTTCGAGGGAATCGGCGCCACCATCGGGACGGTTGACGCGACCGGCGCGACATCGTCGTGCACGACGCTCGGACCCGACTGCCGGCTCGTCGTCGTCGAGCCCCTGGCCGGCTCGCCGGCGGAGCAGGCCGGGCTCCTCGCCGGCGATGTCATCGACAAGGTTGACGGCACCTCGCTCGACGGGCTGACGATCGACCAGGCGCGCGACCGCGTGCGGGGACCCAGGGATACGACGGTCCGGCTCACGATCGTGCGCGGCGACCAGCCGGCGTTCGAGGTCCCGGTCATTCGGGCGGTGATCGTCCAGCAGGAGGTCGAGGCGAAGGACCTTGCCGACGGCACGGTCGGGTACATCCGGCTCTCCGGGTTCTCGGACCACGCCGCGCAGGAATTCGACCGGGTCGTGGCCGCGGACGTGGCAAACGGCCAGACGCGGCTGATCCTCGACCTGCGCGGCAACCCGGGCGGGTTCATCACCGCGGCTCGCGAGATCGCCAGCCAGTTCCTGGCCGACGGCACGATCTTCTGGCAGGAGGACGCCTCGGGAACCCTGACCGAGACCGTTGCCCAGCCGGGCGGCGCCGCGACGGACCCGTCGATCCGGCTGGTCGTGCTCGTCGACGGGGGATCGGCATCCGCATCGGAGATCGTCGCCGGGGCGCTCCACGACCGCGGTCGGGCCACGCTCGTGGGTAGCAAGACCTTCGGCAAGGGGACGGTCCAGCAGTGGACGCAGCTCGAGGGCGACAACGGCGGGTTCCGGCTGACCATCGCGAAGTGGCTCACCCCGGACAAGACCTGGATCCACGGCACGGGGATCGTGCCTGACGTGGTGGTCACGGCAGCACCCGCGCGGCCCGGCGACGACCCGGCCCTCGATGCCGCATTGAACGTGCTCAACACAGGCGCAGGCGCCGTCCGAACGGGACCTCGCGACGGCGCCTGAAAGCACGCTTGCGCTGCTCGCGCTGATCGGGTACGGTGCCGGGGAACGAAAGGAGGTGATGTGCAGTGATAGATAGTCGTAGTTGCTGCACCACCTCGGCGGAGATCGGCGCCTAGAGTCGATCCCGACGGGTGGTCGGTAGCAATTCGAACGCCGGTCCGCATGCGGGCCGGCGTTCGTGCGTCCGTCGCCGGCGCATCGGGCCCGTGGCACACTTCGGCTCCGCACACTTCGGGCGCCGGCAGGGTAGGAGAGGAGCCGATCCATGGGCGAGACCATCGCCCGCAACCGCAGAGCGCACCATGACTACAGCGTCGAGGACACCTTCGAGGCTGGCATCGTGCTGCGGGGAACCGAGATCAAGAGCGTGAGGGCTCACAAGGTGAGCCTTGCGGATGCGTATGCGCGGATCGAGAAGGACGAGGCGTGGATCGTCGGCCTCCACATCGCCCCGTGGGAAAGTGCCGACGTGCGCTTCAACCATGAGCCCAAGCGCGCCCGGAAGCTGCTCCTCCACCGCTCGGAGATCGACGAGCTGCTGGGCAAGACGAAAGCCAAGGGCCTCACGCTTGTCCCGCTCGTGATCTACATCAACGATGCCGGCAAGGCGAAGCTGCAGCTTGGTCTTGCGCGCGGCAAACAGACCTGGGATCGCAGGCGCGAGATCCAGGAGCGGGATGCGAAGCGCGACACAGAGCGCCAGCTGGCCGACGCCCGCCGGCGCTAGGACCCGCGGTCGATCCGGGATCGAGCGTGGGGCGATACGGAGGACCTGATGCGGCTTGCGCGGATGATCCAGGCGGTCGATGCACACGCGGCGGGCGAGCCGGGGCGCGTGATCGTCGGTGGCGTGCTCGACGTGCCCGGCGCGACGATGTTCGACAAGATGCGCCATCTCGCCCAGCACGGTGACGACCTCCGGCGGCTCATGCTGCGCGAGCCCCGCGGCTATCCGGCCCTTTGCGCGAACGTCATCCTGCCGGCGACGGATCCCGCCGCCGATGCCGGGTACGTGATCATGGAGCAGGTCGAGTACCCGGGCATGTCCGGCACGAACACGATCTGCGTCGCCACGGTCCTGCTCGAGACCGGGATGCTGCCGATGAGCGAGCCGGTGACCGAGGTCACGCTCGAGGCGCCCGCGGGGCTCATCCGCATCCGGGCCACCTGCGCCAATGGCAAGGTCACCGGGGTCACCTTCCGCAACGTTCCCGCGTTCGCGACCCACCTCGACGCACCGATCGAGGTGCCACAGCTGGGCACGGTCACCGTCGACGTCGCGTACGGCGGCATGTTCTACGTCATCGCGGACGCGGAGGCGCTGGGCTTCCGCCTGGTGCCCGATGAAGGTCGCGACATCACGCGGGTGACCGAGATGATCAAGGCGGCGGCGGCCGAGCAGCTGCCGGTGGTCCACCCGGACCAACCCGGTTTCGCCGGCATCACCATCGGCCAGCTCTCCGGACCGCCCCACGACCCCCGGAACTCGTGGCGCAACGTGACCACGGTTTCGACCGGGATCGTCGACTGGTCGAGGCCCTCGACCTGGACCGGCGTCATCGACCGATCCCCGTGCGGGACGGGCACCTGCGCCAAGATGGCGGTGCTCCACGCCAGGGGCCGCCTCGGGCTCGGCGAGGACTTTCGTCACGAGGGGATCCTGGACACGGTGTTCACGGGTCGCCTCGAGCAGGAGACGACGGTGGGGAGCCGCGTCGCGGTCATTCCGTCGATCACCGGGACGGCGTGGATCACCGGGTTCGCGAGCTACGTGGTGGATCCGTCCGACCCGTTTCCGGAGGGGTTCACGGTCGGCGACCTGTGGTAGGTGATCGGGCCTGCAGTAGCACCGGCTGAGGGAACCTCGACCGGCGCCTGGTCTGGCCATCAGCCCCGGGCGCGCTCAAATTCGCCAGATTTATCCATCACACTCCGGACCCAAAGCGGCTGCAGATGGGTCGTCAGACGACTTCTAACCGGACCATGGTCCATATAGCGTGTGCCACTGGCGGCCGAACGTCAGCTGACGACCTCGACGACCACCACCGACCAGCCCGGCAGGCGAACCTCGTCGCCGTCGATCACGGCACCATCGATCGACGCGAGCGTGATCTGCCACGGGCCTGATCCCGCAAGCGGGATGGCTTGCGACTGCGCGTGCATGTTCGCGACGATCTGCAGGCTGCCTCGCCCCGCGACGAGCCAGCGCGCCGCGGCGTCGTGCCGGACGTCCGGGCGAGATCCGTCCCGCAGGTCCGGGTGAGCCGCGCGGAGCGCGATCAGCTGCCGATACCACGCCAGCATCGAGGCGTGGGGTTCGGCACTTCGCTCCGACCAATCGAGTCGAGAGCGCTCGAAGGTCTCGGCGGCCTGTGGATCCGGAACCCCGGGTCCCTCTTGCAGGAAGGCCGCGAACTCGCGCCGCCGGCCGTCACGGATGGCTGCCCCCAGTGCCTTGTCCTGATGGTCGGTGAAGTACTGGAATGGCGCGGACGCTGCCCACTCCTCGCCGGCGAACAGCAATGGAACGAATGGTCCGAGCAGCACCAGCGCGGCACCGACCTTCGTGGCGTCGATGGGCACCAGGTGCCCGATCCGCTCGCCGGCGGCGCGGTTGCCCACCTGGTCGTGGTTCTGGAGGAACCCGACGAACCGGATGGCCTCAAGGTCGCCGACCGGTCGCCCGTGGGTCCGGCCACGGAATGGCGAGTAGCGCCCGTCGAACACGAACACCCGACGCAGGGCTGCCGCAACATCCTCGATGCCCGAGTACTGGGCGTGGTAGGCGTCGGCCTCCCCGGTCAGCGCGACGTGGATCGCGTGCCGATAGTCGTCATTCCACTGGGCGTCGAGGCCGTGGCCGCCGAGATCGATGTCCCGTACGAGGCGCGGATCATTCAGGTCGCTCTCCGCCGTCGCAACCAGGTTGCGGCCGAGCCGCTCCCCGAGCGCATGGACCGATGACCGCGACCGCCTCCAGGATATGAACGGCCGACCGATCGAAGATCTCGTGGACGGCGTCGATCCGGAGTCCATCGGCGTGGTAGTCCTCGAGCCACAGCCGGGCGTTGTCCAGCACGAATGCCCGCACCTCGTCCGAGCCGGGCCCGTCGAAGTTCACGGCCTCGCCCCACGGCGTCCCGTATCGATCGCTGAAGTACGGTCCGAAGCGGGTCAGGTAGTTGCCGTCCGGCCCGAGGTGGTTCCAGACCACGTCCACGAGCACCGCGAGCCCGTGCGCGTGGCAGGCGTCGATGAGCCGCTTCAGGCCGTCGGGGCCGCCATAGGCGTGGTGCGGCGCGAACAGGTCCACGCCGTCGTAGCCCCAGCCCCGTTGGCCCGGGAACTCGACCACGGGCATCAGCTCGACGTGGGTGATCCCGAGCTCGACGAGGTCATCGAGCCGGTCGGCCACGCCGTCGAACGTGCCGGCGGGCGTGAACGTGCCGACATGAACCTCGTAGATCACGGCCTCGTCGAGGCGCGGTGCCTGCCAGGCAGCGTCCGACCAGGTGAACGACCGATGGTCAACCGTCCGCGACAGCGCGTGAACGCCGTTCGGCTGCGACGGCGATCTCGGATCGGGGAACGGCCCGTCGCCGTCCACCAGGAAGCCGTAGTCGACGCCGGCTCCTGGCGCCTCGACCTCCGCCTGCCACCAGCCGCCGGCATCGCGCTCCATCCGGTGGACGGTTCGCTGCCCTCCGGACCCATCGGCTCCGTTCGCGATCACCAGCTCGACCCGTTCCGGGCGTGGGGCCCAGACACGGAAGGTCGTCACCCGGCCGGCTCCCTTACGAGCAGCGCGACCGGGAACCGGCCGAGCAGCCGGTCGACCGGGTGCCCCGCGCGACCACCCACGTGCACCTCGCCGGTCAGCTCGTCGCGCCACCGTCCGGGTGGGAGCGAGATCCGCGTTCCCTCCCGAGCCCGTCCGCGGCGGGTGCCGAAGCGCGGCACGATGGTTGCGACGGCACCGGAGCGGATGAACGCGACGACGCGGTCCGCCTCGGGCCCGGTCGCGGTCAACGGCGTGTAGGTCGCGTCGCCCCGAAGGCCTCGGGCAGCCGGGCTCGAACGGCGAGCGCCGCCCGCAGAACCGCGAGCTTCGGGGTGCCGGGCTCTGCGGGATCAGTCAGGCGGGCGGCCAGCTCCTCCGGCGTCGGCGGACGGTCTCCCGACAGGTCGGCGAGCAGCCGCCGACGCAGGTCGCATATCGACGGGACGCCGGTTGTCCGGATCGACGAGGCTCAGGTCCCACAGGTCCGTGCCCTGGTAGATGTCGGGCACACCCGGCGATGTGAGCTTGAGCAGGAGCTGGGCCAGCGAATTGACGCGCCCGGGCCGGAGGATCTCGGTCACGAAGTCGTCGAGCGATGCCCGGAAGGCGGCGTCGCCGAGAAGCCCTTCCGCGAACGCGATGACGGCCGTCTCGTAGGCTTCGTCAGCGCCCGTCCACGAGGTGCGCAGCTTGGCCTCGCGGAGGCCCTTGACGAGATAGGGGCCCAGCCGGTCCATCCCGATCGGCCACGCGCCCACGAGCGTCTGGTACAGCAGGTACTCGGCGTGACCGTCGGGTCCGTCGTCGCTGCGGTAGGGGTCCCCCATTCGACGCCAGAGGCCGACCACGCGCGTCCATTCGTCGGGCATCTCGGAGAGAACGCTGATCCGGGCTCGCACGTCCTCGCTGCGCTTCGTGTCGTGCGTGGACGTCGTGAGCATCGCCAGCGGCCACCGCTCCTGGGCCAGCTGGTTGGCCTGGTGGAATGCGGCTGCAGACGTCCCGAACGCCCCTGGATCTCCGCCGACCTCATTCAGGGACACGAGCCGCAGGTCCCGGTAGAACGCGGTGTCCTCGACGCCCTTGGCCATCACCGGTCCGGTCAGCTGCTGGAACCGGAGCGCCAGCTCCTCCTCGGCCTCATCACCGGGCCGTCGCAGAAGCAGCAGGTCGCCGAGGATGTCGAACAGATCCGCGGGAAGGTCCGGTCGCAGGCCCTTCGCCGCCTCGACGGCCGTCGCGACGACCGTCTCGTCCTCCGGAGCGACGACGGGGAGGCGTCGGCCATCTTCCGACTCGTCGACACGGACGTAGGTCCGGTAGACGGGGAACGCGACGAGCAGCGCGCGCAGCGCATCGTGCAGATCGTGTCGGGTGTGGTCTCGATGGCGGCGGAGGCGTTCCAGGACGTCCAGCAGCAGTGCCGTCAGGCGTCCGAGCTCTGACCCGAGCACCTCGTCCAGCACCGCCTGCTTGGCCTCGCGCGCGATGTCGGCGAAGGGGCGCTCCTCTCCCGTGACCTGCGCGCGAAGATCGGTCAGCCCGGCTTCGCCGTCCGGATCGACGAACAGCCCGTTGACTCGCCGCAGGAACTCGTAGCCGCTCGTGCCGGAGACCGGCCAGCTCCGCCGGAGCTCCTCGCCGGGCTCGAGGATCTTCTCGACCACGATCCAGGCGCGCGGACTCGCCCATCGGAGCCGGCGCATGTAGCCCTCCGGATCCAGGAGCCCATCCGGATGGTCGATTCGGAGGCCGTCGAGGACACCGGCCGTGAGCCAGTCGAGCACGAGCGCGTGGGTCTCCGCGAACACACGCGGATCCTCGATCCGCAGGCCGACGAGCGTGGTGACGTCGAAGAAGCGGCGGTAGCCGAGGTCGCGACGAGCCGACCGCCACCACGACAGCCGGTAGTTCTGGCGCTCCAGCATCCGGTCGAACAGGTCGACGTCCGCGTTGGTCGCCGCGACCGCGGCCTCGATCGCCTCGGCCACCCGCGGCTCCGTTGCGAGGGCGGCAAGCCTGCGGGTCAGGACCTCCTTGTCGCGATGCCGTCGCTCGCGAAGCGCCGGATCGACCACCGTGGATGGCGGCAGCGCGCCGAACGCGTCGGCAAGGAACGCAAGCTCGGCTGAGCCGGCGCGCTCGGCGGCGAGCGCCAGCAGCTCGTCCAGGCTCCTCGGCGCGACCGGGAAGCGCTGGTCGTGATAGCGGACGGTGAACTGGCTTCCATCCCACTCGAGCCGCAGCTCACCGGCCTCGAGCACGCGGCCATAGTGGTCGCCGAGCACGGGCAGCAGCACGCGCTCACGAAGATGCGGCTCGGGGTGCGCCCAGTCGACGTCGAAGGTCATCGCCCACCGGCTCGCCGGACCGTTCTCCAGGACGTCCCACCACCATGGATTCTGGGGTCCGATGGCCATGTGGTTTGGAACCGTGTCCAGCACCTGGCCCAGCTCGTGTCGCCCAAGCGCCTCGCAGAACCGGGCATGCCCGGCTTCACCGCCCAGGTCCGGATTCACCTGGCGCGGGTCGACGACGTCGTAGCCGTGCAGGCTGCCGGGCATCGCCCGCAGGTATGGCGACGAGTAGACGTGGCTCACGCCGAGTGCCTGGAGGTACGGGGCGATCGCCGCGGCATCGTCGAAGTCGAATGCCGGGGTCAGCTGGATCCGGTACGTGGCGCGCGGCTCGACTCGTCGCGGCCCGGTGCCGGCGGGGAGCGGCTCGCCGGGGTTGGTCTTCTTCGTCACCCGACCCCTACTCGACCTGCTCCAGAACCACGACCGAGCGTCCGTCAAGCGGGACCTCGTCGCCCGGGCCATAGGTTGGGCCGTCGCTCGGGAACCCATCGTCGGTTGCCGTGTCGAGGACCGTCTGCCAGCGGTGCCCGCGATCGACCGGCAGCGTCGCCGATATGCCCTCGCTCCGGGCGTTGAACAGCAGGTAGAAGGTGTCGTCGTGAATCGGCTCGCCGCGCTCGTCACGGGTGGGGATCGCGTCCCCGGACAGGAGCACGCCGAGATCCCGCACGAGGTCCCGGCCCCAGTGCTCCTCGGCCATCTCCACGCCGTCGGTGGTGAACCACTCGATGTCGACCAGGTCCTCGCCGTGGATGGGCCGGCCCTGGAAGAACTGGCGGCGGCGGAAGACCGGGTGGTCGGCGCGGAACGCGGTCAACCGTTGCGTGAACTCGAGGAGACGCTCGTCCGCGTGCTGCCAGTCGTACCAGGAGCCGGGCTGGTCCTGGCAGTACGCGTTGTTGTTCCCGTCCTGTGTGCGACCGAGCTCATCACCACCAAGGAGCATCGGGACACCCTGCGAGAGGAACATCGTGGCGAGCAGGTTCCGCTGCTGGCGGTGCCGGAGCGCGAGGATCTCGGGATCATCGGTCGGCCCCTCGACCCCGCAGTTCCACGATCGATTGTGGGATTTGCCGTCCCGGTCGTCCTCGCCGTTGGCCTGGTTGTGCTTCTCGTTGTAGGCGACCAGGTCGGCCAGCGTGAACCCGTCGTGCGCGGTGACGAAGTTGATGCTCGCGTGGGGGCGGCGCCCGGTCCCTTCGTACAGGTCCGAGCTTCCGGTCAGGCGATAGGCGAAATCCGCCATCGCGCCCGGCTCGCCACGCCAGAAGTCCCGGGCCGTGTCGCGATATCGCCCGTTCCACTCGGACCACAGGACCGGGAAGTTGCCGACCTGGTAGCCGCCTTCACCGACGTCCCACGGCTCGGCGATCAGCTTCACCTGGCTGATCACCGGATCCTGGTGGATGAGATCGAAGAACGCGGACAGCCGGTCCACCTCGTGCAGCTCGCGCGCGAGCGTGGACGCGAGGTCGAACCGGAACCCGTCCACGTGCATCTCGAGCACCCAGTACCGCAGGCTGTCCATGATCAGCTGCAACACGTGCGGATGGCGCACGTTGATCGAGTTGCCGGTGCCCGTGTAGTCCATGTAGTGGCGCCGGTCGTCGTTCATCAGGCGGTAGTACGCCTCGTTGTCGATGCCCTTGAAGGCGAGCATCGGCCCCAGGTGGTTTCCTTCGGCCGTGTGGTTGTAGACGACGTCAAGGATCACCTCGATCCCGGCCTGGTGGAGCGTGCGGACCATCGCCTTGAACTCGCCCACCTGGTCGCCCGCCTGACCCGTGCTCGCGTACTCGTTGTGGGGCGCGAGGAAGCCGATCGAGTTGTAGCCCCAGTAGTTGCGGAGGCCGCGGTCCACGAGATGCTGGTCGTGGATGAACTGGTGGACCGGCATCAGCTCCACCGCCGTGACGCCGAGGCTCGTGAGGTGGCGGATGGCCGCAGGGTGCGCGAGGCCGGCGTAGGTCCCGCGCAGGGCTTCGGGGATCCCCGGGTGCGTCATCGTGAACCCGCGGACATGCGTCTCGTAGATCATCACCTGGTACAGATCGCGGCGCGGGGAGCGGTCCTCCGACCAGTCGAAGAACGGGTTGATGACGACGGATCGCGGCACGAAGGGAGCGCTGTCACGGTCGTCGCGCGTGTCCGGGTCCCCGAAACGGTACGGGTAGACCGCCTCGTGCCAGTCCACGCCACCCTCGATGGCCTTGGCGTACGGGTCCAGCAGCAGCTTGGCCGGGTTGCACCGCTTGCCCTGGCCAGGGTCCCAGAGACCATGCACCCTGAAGCCGTACTGCTGGCCGGGCGTGACCGTGGGAACGTAGCCGTGCCATACGTGGCCGGTCGTCTCCGGCAGGTCGAACCGAGTCTCCACGCCATCGGGATCGAACAGGCACAGCTCGACCCGGTCTGCAACCTCGGTGAACAGGGTGAAGTTCGTGCCGGCGCCGTCGAACGTGGCGCCGAGTGGATACGGCCGGCCGGGCCAGATCGGCTCGGAAGCCTCCGTCTCCGACATCATCGGCGTGCGATCACCGGCTGGGTTCGGTCCGCCTACGTGTGCGCCCGCGTGCGCGATTCCGGGTCGGCCGGGATGGGCCGCACTCGTCCCCACGGCCACCTCCCTTCGACTTCTCCGGCCCCTGACGTGGTCCGAGGATAGCTTGGATCCAGCGCGCGATCGCGGGATCGAGCTGGAATCTGGGCTCCGCCACCGACGCCGATCCGTCGCCCGGGGGCTGCTACGCGCCGGCTCCAGGCGAGCCAGGAGCGCAGCCACTCGCCTCGCCCCGGTCGCAGCCACTGCGTGCGGCCGTCGGGGCCGCCCGGTGCTACCATTCGCCCCCCGAACGGTGGTTCGGTCCCGTGGGGATGCGTGGTCTCGACAGGGCTTGGCTGCCAGGGAACGCGAGCCGAGGTGCCGCCAGGCCTCGTTAAACCGGCGGCAAAACGAAGTAACTGCCAACAAGCAGCCTGCTCTCGCCCTCGCCGCTTAGGCGGTAAGGTGAGCGTGGAAGCGGCCTCCCCTTCGCGGGCCGTGGAAGCGTCACTCAGCGAAGGTGCAGCCCGGACGAGCGCCACGTAGGCCGGAGCGAAGCCCGATCTAGGGACACGTGACTGGGCCGGACAGAAGCCTGCCGATGGGCGTCCGACCGGCTGACGAAAACCATCGGACACGCTCGTAGTGGGTCCTGGCGAAGGGTTCTGGACGGGGAGTTCGACTCTCCCCCATCTCCACCACCACCCGATCCGACGCGCACCTGATATCTCGCGGGTGCCGCGCGTGTTCGGTGTCGGGCCGGCATGGCGGCTCCCAGCTGCGCCCGCCGCGAATCATGCGTTCGCGGTCGCCGATCCTGCTGCGTCAACAGGTTCGGTCCGGAAGCGTGGCAGTGCCTCCGGGTGCTGGGCGTTGATATAGGCGATGAGGCGTTCGCGGACCATGCATCGCAGATCCCACGCGGCACTCGAGTCCGCCGCGCTCATGAGCGCACGAAGCTCGACCGTCCGGTCGGTCGCACCGGTGACCTGAAGCCCCCAGGCTGCTCCGTCCCAGAGTCCGGATGCATCGAGCACGCTCTTCAGCTCCGTTCGCATGGCGTCGACAGGCACCGTGTAGTCGGCATAGATCAACACCGTGCCCAGGATGTTCGCGGTTCGTCGCGTCCAGTTCTCAAACGACTGGCCGATCACCGAGGACAGCGGGACGATCAGCCGGCGGAAATCCCAGATGCGGACGACGACATACGTGGTCGTGATCTCCTCGATCCGGCCCCACTCGCCGTCGATGACGACCACGTCATCGAGCCGGACCGGCTGGGTGAGGGCGATCTGGATCCCGGCCAGCAGGTTGGAGAGCACGGGCCGGGCGGCGACACCGACGACGATCCCGACCACGCCGGCCGACGCGAGGAGGCTCGCGCCAAGACCCTCGGCGCCCGGGAACGTCAGCAGCATGATCGCGACCGTGATCACGGCGACGACCACGACGATCACCCTTCGCAGGATGGAGATCTGCGTCCGGATTGCCCGCGCCTCGAGATTGTCGCGCTCGTCGAGGCGGTAGCGGGCGAGGACGACGTCGTCGGCGACCCAGGTCAGCGCGACGATCGCCCAGGCGGCCGTTCCGATCAGCCCGAGCCCGGCCAGGTGACGGAGGGGGTCCCGGACGTCGAGTGGCAGGGGCACCAGCGGCAGCACGAGCATCAACGCGATGAGTGGGGCGAGCACGCGAGCGGGACGACGGACATGCTCGACGAGCGACTCATCGATGACGCTGGTGGTCCGCTTCGTCGCCCGGTCGAAGGCAGCAAACAGGAGCCGCTGCACGAGAAGGCTCGCGATCACGACGAGGACGAGCACCCCGATCGACACGAGCCAGTCCTGCCAGTCCTGCGCGAGTTGGCCCATTGCCTGCCTCCATCCTGGTATCTCTCCGACGCCCCAGCCTAGCCCGACAGGCGGAAACGCCTCGGCAGCGACCGGGCACCACGATCATGCGAATTCCGCGACGTCTTGGTGCTAGCATATTGGGCAGATGACCAATCTCGACCATGGCGCGTCCCCGGGGCGCGGCCGGGTGACCCGCCGCAAGATCGCCATCGCGGCCGTTGAGCTCGTCGCCGAGCTCGGCTGGGACGCCGTGACGACGCGCGCCGTCGCGACGCGTGCCGGCGTCAACCCGGCGCTGGTCCACTACCACTTCGGCTCGATGGATGCCCTGCTCCGGGTTGCCGTCATCTCAGCCATGGACGATGAGATCGGACAGGCGGCGCGGCCCTTCGTCGAGGCTCCCTCGCTGGCGGCGGGTCTTTCCGGTGCCGCAGACGCGGTGGGCGCGTTCGATCCGCAAACCCCTGCCGCCAACCTTCTGATGGAGGCGATGGTTCGGGCAATGCGTGATCCGCAGCTCGCCGAGATCATCGTGGGCAGCCTGCGCGAGTTCCGGGAGCTGGTCGCCATGCGGGTTCGTGGCGCTGCGGCCACTGGGGAGTCGCCGGCAGACCTGCCGCCGGAGGCCACCGGCGTTCTCGTCGCCGCTGCGCTCGACGGCCTGCTGCTGCATCGGATCCTCGAACCGTCGACCGACGTCGAGGGGTTCCGCGACGTCCTGCTCCGTCTTGTCGCAACACCGCAACCAGTCACGGCCCCGGATCACCGAGATCCCGCCCAAGGAGGCACGCAATGAGCAGCGACGCCGGCCACACTCGACCGCATGAAACCGACGGCGCGCCCCCCGCCGGGCAGGCCGGCCACGACGGCGCGACGGTCCGGTTCGAGGGCGTGTCGAAGACATTCGGGACTGGCGATGTCGCGGTCCACGCGCTGCGCGGGGTCGATCTGCAGATCGAGGCCGGACAGTTCGTCGTCGTGCTGGGTCCGAGTGGTTCCGGCAAGACGACGCTGATGAACATCGCGGGCGGGATCGAGTCGGCGACCGACGGTCGGGTCAGGGTCGGCGACCGGGATCTCGGCGGTCTCGACGACGAGGCGCTGACGACTTACCGGCGCGAGGGGGTCGGCTTCATCTTCCAGTTCTTCAACCTGGTGCCGACGCTCACCGCCGTCGAGAACGTTGCGCTCGTGGCCGAGCTGGTCGGCAAGGGCGAGGCGGAGGCACGGGCGACGCTCGACGCGGTCGGCCTCACGGATCGCGTGGATCACTTCGCAAGCGCACTTTCAGGCGGGGAGCAGCAGCGCGTCGCGATCGCACGGGCGCTGGTCAAGTCGCCCGAGATCCTGCTGTGCGATGAGCCGACGGGCTCGCTGGACGCGGATGTGGGCCGCTCGGTCCTGGGCGTCATCCACCGGCTGGCCCGGACGGATGGCCGGACCGTGATCCTTGCCACCCACAACTCGATCATCGCCACGATGGCCGACCGGGTCCTGCGCCTGCGCTCAGGGGAGATCGTGGACGACGTGCTCCAGGCAAACCCGGCGCCTCCCGAGGAGGTGACCTGGTGAGGCTCCTCCGGCGCTCGATGATCCGGGAGATCCGGGCGCGCCGGGGCCCGTTCCTGGCCGTCGTCGTCACGGTCGTTCTCGGCGTCGCCCTGTTCGGGGCCTCGTACGACGCCTTTCTCAACCTGACCGCCTCGTACGAGCAGCTGTATTCGGAGAGCCACTTCGCGGCCGTCACGGCCGTGGGCGGGAACCCGACCGACGTCGCGGCGGCCGCCGCGACGGTCCCCGGCGTGGAAGCGACCACCACCCGGTCGGTTTCGGACACGCCGATCCGCGTTGGCGATCACCAGCTCCTCGGGCGCGCGATCGGGCTGCCCGCCGACGGCACCCACGCCCTCGTGGACGACGTCCTCGTGCTCGACGGCGGGCGCCTCGATCCAGCCGTGCCGAACGGCATCCTGGTCGAGAAGCACATGGCCGACCACTTTCAGCTCGTTCCGGGCGATTCCGTCGAGATCCTCGGCGCGTCGGGCTGGCAGCCGCTCCAGGTCCTGGGAGTCGTCTTCTCGCCCGAGTACATCTGGCCGGCCAAGAGCCGCCAGGAAGTGTTCGTCCTGCCCAGCGACTTCGGCGTGATCTTTGCGCCCGAGCCGCTTGTCGCCGGGCTGGCACCCGACACGGTCCACGGCCAGGCGCTGGCGTACATCCCGGCCGATCAGGCGGGGAGCGCGACTGAGCCCGCGACCGCCGCGATGAGCGGCGCGGGCGCGCTGGACGTCATGACCAAGGCAGAGCAGCCATCCAATGCCACGCTCCAGGAGGACGTCAGCGGGTTCGGCGAGATGTCGTTCGCGTTTCCCATGATGTTCCTCGGCGCAGCCGCCTTCGCCACGTTCGTGATGCTCGGCCGGATGATCGCATCGCAACGGGCGATCATCGGCACGTTGCGGGCCAACGGCATGGACCGCCGGACGATCATCGTCCACTACACGGGCTTCGGCCTCGCGGTCGGCGTGGTCGGAGCGCTGATCGGGGCCTTCCTCGGGGCGCTGCTCGCCGGCGTGATCAGCACGCTCTACACGGGCGAGCTGGGCATCCCCAGCCGGGTCACCGACATCCGCCTGACCACCGTGCTCGAAGGCGTCGCGATCGGGATCCTGGCCTCGGTTGCGGCCGCGTTCATCCCGGCCCGCCGGGCGGCGTCACTCAGTCCTGCCGCGGCGATGCGCGGCATCGCACCTATGGGCCAGGGGCACGAGAGCCTGCTCGAACGCGTGGTTCCCCCGCTCCACCGCCTGCCGGTGAGGTGGCGGGTCGCCATCCGGGGCATCGGCCGGCATCCGCAACGAAGCCTAGCGACCATCGGCGGCGTCGTGATGGCGTCGACGCTGATCCTCGCCTCGTGGGGGATGATCGACACGATCGACATCCTGATGCATCGCCAGTTCGTGGACATCACCCGGGAGGACGCCTCCGTCTACTCCGTCTCCCCGGTCACCAAGCAGTCACTCGCCGCCATCGGCGCGGTCGACGGCGTGGCCGTGGTGGAGCCCGGTGCGGAATGGAGCGTCGCCGTCGCATCGAGCTCGGGGACGTACCTCACCCAGCTCACGGCGCTCGAGCCCGGAACCACGATGCACGGCTTCTACGATCAGGGCTGGTCCGAGATCTCACTGCCCTCGCAGGGCGTCCTCCTGGGCTCTGCGCTGCGGGATCGGCTGCATGTCGCCGTAGGCGAAACCGTGCAGCTCAGCCTCGCGACCCAGGCCGAGCTGGGCGGCTCGCCCGGGGCCGGTGCCGGCGCGCTCTCCGTGAACGCGGTGGTGGCCGGGTTCGTCAACGAGCCGCTGGGCACGCCGGTGTACGCATCACTGCCGTATCTCGAGGCGCTCGTCGGTCCGGCGGTTCCCGGGTCCGCCGCGATCGAGAACGTCGCGCTCGTCCGCTATGCGCCCGGCGCGGACGCCGCGGCGGTCGCGTCGCAGCTGCGTTCACTCGACGGCATCGCGGTGGTTGTCGATAACCATGCCCTGTTCGACCTGATGAACCAGTTCCTCGGCCTGTTCTACGTGTTCATCGGCGTGATGGTGGTCCTGGGCGGGATCCTCGCGTTCGCGCTGATCTACAACACGCTCGTCGCGAGCATCTCCGAGCGAGCGATCGAGATCGCGGTGCTGCGCACGCTGGGCATGCCCAGCCGCACGATCTCGCGCCTGATCACCGGCGAGAACATGCTGCTGACGGCGATCGGCCTCGTGCCGGGCCTGCTGATCGGGTACCTGGTCTCGGCCGTGTTCATGGCCTCGTTCTCGTCGGACATGTTCCGGTTCGACCTCCAGGTGCGCCCGACCACGCTGCTGCTCACGGCGCTCGCGATCGTCGTCACGGGCCTGCTGTCGCAGATCCCGGCGCTTCGCGCGGTACGCAACCTCGAGCTCGGGCGGATCGTCCGCGAGCGGGCGACGTAACGCTGGGTGGCATGGCGGCGACCTCCCGGCAGGCTCGGGCGGGCGCTCTCGCGCCCACTCGCCCTGTTCGCGCCGACGCACGTGGCGCATCAAGCCGGCCGCCATGAACGGGCTTGCGGCTCGAAACGCGTCCTTCGGGCCCTGATCCGCGAGCCTGGCGTCGCCGTTGACGCACCCGGTGAGTCGCGGCGCGTCGCAAGTCACGACAGGTCAAGGCGGATCGCGGTCGCGGCAGATCGCGGTCCCGGCACAGGGATGGAACCAGCCGGGGGCCGTCAGCCGATGCTGCGGAGCACCCGGGGCAGCCAGGCGGCCAGCGTCGCTGCGCGCATCACCATCAGGACCAGGAACGCCAGCCACAGGCCGTGATTGCCCCAGGCAGACACGGCAAACGCCGCCACGAGGAGGTACACGGCGAGGGCGATCGCCATGCCGTTGCGCATCTCCGCGGTCCTCGTCGCCCCGACATAGATGCCGTCGAGGACGTAGCTCCACACGGAGACGAGCGGTGAGGCGACCATCCAGGGCAGGTACAAGGCCGCGGCCGCGCGAACCTCGGGCAGGTCCGTGAACAGAGCAACGATGGCCGACCCGAATGCAGCGTAGATGGCCGCCAGCACCGCGGCCAGGCCGAGACTCCACAGCGCCGCGGCGCGCGCCGCGGCGCTGAACGCCCGCCGGTCCCGTGCGCCGACCGCCCCTCCCACCAGTGCCTCGGCGGCGAACGCGAACCCGTCGAGGCCGTAGGCCATGATCGACTGGAGGTTCAGCAGCACCGCGTTGGCCGCGAGGGTGAGGTCGCCGAGCCTGGCGCCCTGCACGGTGAACCATGCGAACGCGAAGACCAGGCACAACGTGCGCAGGAAGATGTCGCGGTTCACGCGCACCAGGGCGAACAGCCGGGCGCGCTCGAACAGGCGCCTCCGCTCCCAGCCGGTCCGGCCGGGCAGGGTCCGCAGGATCAGCCACAGGCCGAGCCCGCTGGCAGCGTAGTCGGCGATCACCGAGGCGCCGGCGACGCCCGGCACGCCCCAGCCGAGCCCGACCACGAACCACAGGTCGAGCACGATGTTGAGGCCGTTCGTGAGCACGAGCAGGACGAGCGCCGTCTTCGGCCGCTGCATGCCGAAGAGCCAGCCCAGCAGCGCGTAGTTGGCGAGCGTGGCCGGCGCACTCCAGATCCGTACTGCGACATAGCCGGCGGCGCTGTCGTCGACCGCAGGGCTCGCGCCGACCAGCCCCAGCGCCATCGATCGGATCGGTCCCTGGAGCGCAATCAACAGGAGTCCCAGCGCGGCCGCGGTGAGCAGGGCCCGTCCGAGCACGGCGCGGATCTCGGCATCGTCACCTGCCCCTCGCGCCTGGGCGACGAACCCGGTCGTGCCCATGCGCAGAAAGCCGAACCCCCAGTACAGGAAGCTGAAGATCGTCGAGCCGACGGCGACCCCGCCGAGGTAGGCCGGGTCCGGCAGGTGGCCCACGACCGCGGTGTCGACGGCGCCCAGCAGCGGCACCGAGACGTTGGACACGATGATCGGTGCTGCCAGGCGGAATACGCGGGCGAACGAGGACTCGCGGCCCCGGGGCTCGTCAGCGGTCGTCATCGCGCGCGAGCTCGACCGATCACCCGGGTCCGGTCATGGAGGCCGGCGGGACGGCCTCGGCCCGGGTCGTGCCGGTTATGCCGCGGACATCCGTGCAGCGGTGGTGGACGACGGCAGGCGGGACGACGTGGGAACCTCCGGGCGCTGACTGTCGGCCAACCTTACTGCGGCCGCAGCGGGGTGGGCTCCCGTGCTCCCCCGACCGGCCGCGTCAGCTGAGCTGCGCGGCCGCCGTCAGCAGGAGCACCAATACGCCGAGGGCTGCCATCCCGTCCATGGCCAGGGTGAGGAACTCGATCGTGCGTCCCAGTCCCGCCTCACTCGTGTTCGGGAGGCCGGCTGCCAGCCGGTCGATGCCGACCCCGAGCGCAATCATGGCGACGATGACCAGGTGCTTGACCAGCATCAGCGTGGACCACGTGGACGCGAATGAGCCAACGCCCGCGTAGCGCCCATCCCTGAACAGCAGGTAGATGCCGGTGATGATGAATGTGACGATCCCGGCCAGCACGATGGGCAGGGCCCGGCGCTCGATTGTCTGCACCACCCCGGCGAGCGAGCGCCCGGCGAGCGAGCGCCCGAGCGCGGGAAGAACGATCCGGGACATGATCCCGTAGTACCCGAGGACCACGACCATCGCGAGCGCGTGGAGCCAGAGCGCGATGAGGTGAGCGGCGTCCATGTGATCCTCGATGCGGGAATGGGCGCGGGCGACGCGATGGTCGTCCGCCGCCGAAGGATGCCGTTCGGTCGGTCGCCTCGCCTAGCGCCCGATGGCCCGGTCTGCATGGGCCGGGTCACGTGGTCCCACGGCCGATTGGACGGGCTCGGTCCCGTCAGGTCCCGCTGCGCTCGGCCGCCGGCTTTCCAGAACCAGAGCGGCCCGGCCATGGCACGGTCGCCGTCGCGATCCCGGCCAGCACGAGTCCGCCGCCGACGAGCTGCGGCGCCGACGGCCGTTCACCCACGAGGATCGCGGCCAGGACGGTCGCGGTGATCGGGTTGAGCAACAGAAACGCGGCCGTGCGCGCAGCCGGGATCAGGCGGACGCTCGCGACCGTGAGCAGCTGGCCGGCAACGGCCACCACGGCGAGCCAGCCGATCGCTGCGGTCGGGACGACTTCGACACGTGCCGGGACGAGCGACGCCGGGTCGCCGATGAGGACGAGTGTCCCGAGCGCGACCGTGCTCACGGCAAGCGTCGCGAGAGCGATGGTGGTTCCCTCGAGCCCATTTGAACGCGACCAGCGTCGACCGAGCAGGAGATACAGCGCGAACGACACCGCGGCAAGCAGCCCCCACGCCAGACCAGCGCGATCGGCAGATGAAGGGTCAAGCTCGGCGAGCAGCGCGGTGCCCGCCAACGCGAGGACGAGGCCCCCGAGCACCCGACGCGTGAGGCCTTCGGGCAGGAGCAACGGGGCCAGCGCCGCGGCGAGGACGGCATACAGGCCGGCAACGAACGAGGCGACCGTCGCGCCGACGTGGGATACGGCAAGGTTCATCGAGGCAAGGAATATCGGGCCGCCGAACAGCGCGATCAGGACCAGGCGCACAGCGCGGTGGCCGGTGCCCGGCATCGCGGCGCCCGAAGCGCGCGCACGCGTGGTCAAGAGGGGAGCCCAGCGGAGGATCGAGAGCAGGACGACGAGTGCCACCAGCCCCACCACGCTGCGGTAGAACGCAACGGCGATCGGAGAGAATGATCGAAGGGCGAGCGCCGTTGCGACGTACGCGGAACCAAAGCCCGTGGCGGCGAGCCCCGCGAACAGCTCGCCCGTGTGGGCTCGCCGTGTGGTCGGTTCGGTCATGAGCGACATGGTGGCGGGTCTGCCGGACGGCGTCCGGCCCCACGCGCCACCCGTTGGCATCTCCGCCACACTAGGCGACATGATCGCGAGAAAGATCCAGGTGCTCGTCGTCGACGACGAACCGCCGATCATCGAGCTGATCAGCGGGTATCTGGCACGCGAGGGCTATGAGGTCGCCTCGGTCGGCGACGGCCTCGCCGCCCTCGAGACCATCCGCTCGACCGCGCCTGACGTCGTCATCCTGGATGTGATGCTGCCGGGTCTCGACGGGATCGAGGTCTGTCGCCGGCTTCGTGCCTTCTCCGACGCCTACGTCCTGATGTTGACGGCCCGGGGGGAGGAGATCGATCGGATCATGGGCCTCACCGTGGGTGCAGACGACTACCTGGTGAAGCCGTTCTCCCCTCGTGAGCTCGTGGCGCGCGTCAAGGCCCTCCTGCGCCGCCCACGTCCGGGTGTTGCCGCGGCTGCGGCCCAGCCCGCAGGCCTCGAGATCGACGAGCCTCGTCACGTGGTTCGCGTGGATGGATCCGCGCTCGACGTCACCGCTCTCGAGTTCAACCTGCTCGCCGCCCTCGCACGCGATCCGGGTGTGGTCATCGGTCGCCAGGCGTTGCTGGACCAGGTCTGGGGACGCGAGTTCGTCGCGGACGACCACCTCGTCGATGTCCACATCGCCAACCTGCGGCGCAAGCTCGGCGACGACCCCGCCCGGCCACGCTTCGTCGAGACCGTTCGCGGCGTCGGCTACCGGCTCCGCGAGTCGGGCTGATGCTGCCGAGCTCCCTTCGGGCACGGCTACTGTTCGCCTTCCTCGCGGTCGTCGCGGCCGCGCTCGGAACCGTTGAAGTCGCCGTTCTCCTGGTCGGCCCGGGCTACTTCGCGGAAGCGATGGGCCACATGCCCGGCGATCCGATGGGAGAGGCGATGGGAGAGGCGACCCTGATCGCGTTCACCGATGCGACGCGGCAGGCGCTCATCGCGGCGACCGTCATCGCGGTCGCAACGGCGATCATCGTCAGCCTTGCCGTCGCCGCCCGCATCGCGCGCCCGATCAGCGCGCTCGCCGCGGCGGCGCGTCGCGTCGCGCGCGGGCAGTACGCCGACCGCGTGCCCACCAACGAGCCCGGCGAGCTCGGGGACCTGGCGTCGTCGTTCAACGAGATGGCCAGCTCGCTCGAAGCGACAGAGCGGCGGCGAATCCAGCTGGTCGGCGACGTGGCACACGAGCTGCGTACCCCCCTGACGACGCTCGACGGGTACCTGGAGGGCCTCGAAGACGGCGTCATCGAGCCGACGGCGGAAACCTGGCAGCTGCTGCGGACGGAGACCGCCCGGCTGACGCGCCTCGTGACGGATCTCTCGGAGCTGTGGCGCGCGGAGGCTCGGCAGCTGCCGCTCCGGATCGACACGATCGACGCAGGAGCGGTGGCGGCGGAGGTCGCAGCGCAGTTCGCGCCGCGGGCGCTGGCGCGCGAGATCAGGATCGAGGTCGCCGCCGGCCACATCGTGGCAACCGCCGACCGCGATCGCGTCGCCCAGATCCTCTCGAACTACCTGTCGAATGCCATCCGCCATGCGCCCGACGGCTCGACGATCCTGTTGACCGTGGATGCCACCCCGACCGGCGTCCAGGTCCGGGTCGTCGACCAAGGGCCGGGACTCGCACGGGAGCAGCTCGAGGCCGTCTTCGAACGCTTCTATCGGGTTGATCCGGCGCGGAGCCGGGCGGTCGGCGGTGCCGGGATCGGACTGGCCATCGTGCGCGCGTTGTCGATCGCGATGGGTGGTCGTGCCTGGGCGGAGAGTGCCGGCCCGGGACGCGGCGCGACCTTCCTTCTGGAGCTGCCGAGCGCCTGATCGGGCTGCCTTGATCGAATCTTGAGGGACGCTTGCCGGTTCCCCCACGTGTCCCAGACGCGGCTGAGCAAGGCTTACGGCAGGCCGGTGCGTCCCCACCGGCAGCAGGCAAGGAGTCGACGATGATGACCGGCTGGACGATGGGGCTCGAGGGGTGGCTCTGGATGGGCGCCTGGGCCCTGGTCCTCGTCCTGGTGGTCTGGCTCCTCGTCCGCGAACCCCGCCGCCCGGGCCAGGACGATCCGGTGACCGTGCTGCGCGGCCGCCTGGCCCGCGGCGAGATCACGCCCGAGGAGTTCGAGCAGACGCGCCGCCTGCTCAATTCGTGATCCTGCACATGCGGACCGCCACCGTACGTCGCGAGCCCGCGCTGGTGTCGAACGCGGAGCTCGCGGCGGTGGTGGCCGGGGCCGGCTGCGGGGCCGACCTCACCACACTCGAAATCATTCCCGCCGGCGCGGCCCATGGCCTGATCGACCGGCTCCTCAGGAGAGAATCGTGAACGAAGCACAAACGACCGCACGACACGCGATCCCGTCGTGGCTGATCATCCTGATCGCCGTGGTTGCCCTTGCCATCGCGACGGCCGCGCTCACCGCGACCCTCGTGGGTCGATCAGGTGTTGGTGGGTTCTTCGGCGGGATGATGGGCGACAGGGGCGGCACCCTACGGGCCGGCAGGCGGCATGATGGGCGGCGCGGCCGCCGGCGCGGCACCCGGCGTCGTGGGTGACGCACAGCCGGGTGGCCCGGGTTTCGTGCCCGGAACTGCCGCCGCACCGAGGGTTGTCTCCGTGATCGCCGGACCCGGCTACTCCTTCAGCCCGTCAACGATCGAGGTCGCCCGCGGCGAGACGGTCACGTTCCAGGTCACGACGATGGGTCCGCTGGTCCATGAGTTCATGGTCGGTCCCGCGGACGCTGTTGCAGCCGACCGGGAGGGGACCCCGGAGATCGCCGAAATCGGGATGATGCAGACGAAGTCGGTCACCTACACCTTCGACGGGTCGGGACCGTACGCCTTCGCCTGCCACGCGGACAACCACTACGAAGCCGGGATGCACGGGGTGATCTCGGTCATCGACTGACGGGCGCAGTCCCTCGAGTGGCGCCTGGTCGCTCTTCCGGCGGCGCCCGCTTCGTCGTCCTACCGGTGGGGCCCGCTTGACGGGTCCGCAATACTGGGGGGGAGTATGAAGATGGCACCGCACCCCGACCAGCCGGCGCAGCACGCTGGCCACGATCAGCCGCAGCACGCTGGCCACGACAAGCACGCCGGCCACTCCGTCGCCATGTTCCGCGACAGGTTCTGGCTGAGCCTGCTGATCACCGTTCCGGTGCTGATCTGGAGCCGCGATCCCCAGGATTGGCTCGGCTACCAGGCGCCGGTGTTCCTCGGGTCCGACTGGATCGCACCAGTCCTCGGTTCGATCGCATTCCTGTATGGGGGCGTCGTCTTCCTGCGCGGCGGGGCCGGCGAGCTGCGGGAGCGACAGCCGGGGATGATGACCCTGATCTCGCTCGCGATCATCGTCTCGTTCGTGGCCAGCTGGGCGGGGACGCTCGGCCTGTTCGAGGTCGAGATCTGGTGGGAGCTGGCCAGCCTGATCACGATCATGCTGCTCGGGCACTGGCTGGAGATGCGGTCGATCGCCCAGGCGCGCGGGGCGCTGGCCGCGCTGGCCGAGCTGTTGCCTGACGACGCGGAGCGGGTGCTCGACGGCGGGACCGAGTCCGTTGCGCTGGACGCGCTCGTCGTCGGCGATGTGGTGCTCGTGCGACCCGGCGGTCGCGTCCCCGTCGACGGTGAGGTTGCCGAGGGTTCGGCGGACGTGGATGAATCGATGATCACCGGCGAGTCTCAGTCTGTGGCGAAGCAGCCGGGAGATCGCGTCGTCGCGGGAACCGTCGCTGCCGGCGGGTCGCTCCGCGTCCGGGTCACCGCAACCGGCGACCAGACCGCCCTGTCCGGGATCATGCGCCTGGTCGCGGATGCGCAGGCCTCGGCATCGCGCACCCAGGCGCTGGCCGATCGCGCGGCTGCCCTCCTGTTCTACGTGGCACTCGGAGCCGCAGCCACGACGCTTGTCGTGTGGTGGCTGCTCGGAGATCCGACGGGCGCGGTCGTTCGCACGGCAACCGTCCTCGTGATCGCCTGCCCCCACGCCCTCGGGCTCGCCATCCCACTCGTGATCGCCATCTCGACGTCGCTCGGCGCAGCGAACGGGCTGCTGGTCAAGAACCGCATCGCCCTCGAGCGCGCACGGGAGCTGGATGTCGTGATCTTCGACAAGACGGGGACGCTGACGAAGGGCCGGCCGATCGTCGCGGCCATCTCGGCAACCGAGGAGAACGAGCTGCTCCGGCTCGCCGCCTCCGTGGAGGCAGACTCGGAGCACCCGCTCGCGCGAGCCATCGTCGCGGCGGCCGCCGACCGCGGGATCGAGCCCGACCGAGCGACCGCGTTCGAGGCCCTCGCCGGCCGTGGTGCTCGTGCCGTCGTGGACGGGCGAGAGATCCTCGTGGGAGGGCCGCGGCTGCTGGAGGAACAGTCGCTGCCCGCGGTCGAGGCGGCCGCAGCCTGGGCAGGCGAGGGACGCACCGTGCTCCATGTCATCTCCGATCGTGTCGTGATCGGCGCGCTCGCGCTCGAGGACGAGATCCGGCCGGAGTCCGCAGACGCCATTGCCAGGCTCCACGCGTTGGGAATCAAGGTCGCGATGATCACCGGCGATGCGCAGGCCGTCGCCGATGCGGTGGCGAGCCGGCTGGGCATCGACGAGGTCGCGGCCCAGGTCCTCCCCGCGGACAAGGCGGACGCGGTCCGGCGGTTCCAGGGCGGCGGCCGCAAGGTCGCGATGGTTGGCGACGGCGTGAACGACGCGCCTGCCCTGGCGACCGCTGATGTCGGGATTGCGATCGGGGCTGGCACGGACGTCGCTGTCGAGTCGGCCGGGATCATCCTCGTCCGAAGCGACCCGCGCGATGTCGTCGGCGCGATCGAGCTGTCGCGGGCGACCTACGCAAAGATGGTCCAGAACCTGGTCTGGGCGACGGCCTACAACCTCATCGCGATCCCGGTCGCTGCCGGGGTGCTCGTGCCGTGGGGCCTCGACCTGCCGATGGCCGTGGGCGCGTTGGCGATGAGCGCGTCCACGATCATCGTGGCCGCCAACGCCCAGCTGCTGCGCCGGCTCCAGCTCCACCACGACGGGGCGGTCCAGCCCAAGCAGGCTCCCGCGGCGACGCCGGCCTGAGACCAGGCGCCGGCCTGAGACCAGGTGCCGGCCTGAGACCAGGTGCCGGCCTGAGACCAGGCGCCGGCCTGAGACGTACCGGCAGCGTCCCGGGCCGGCGTCAGT
>CAVYXU010000033.1:0-83920 GCA_963772565.1 uncultured Chloroflexia bacterium | reverse complement strand
CGATGCAACTGCTCGTTACGACGCTCGTGTGTGTGTTGCCTGACCAGTCCCCAAACCAGATGAAGTCGGAGGATTGCCATTTCCGGCGAAGTCATCCATGTACGACCCGCACGCCGATCCGTACACTCCAGACTTCTGTGCAGTTGGAAGCTGCAGGGAATCAGCCCAACCTTTCATGAATAACTTTGCTGCGTTACGGCAAGTCGTGGATCGAGGAGGTTCCCCGGAGTACGCTTCAAGATCGTAGATCAGGGGCAGGTTGGCCAGGTTGAACGCGAGCCCTATCGACGCCGTGTATGCAGCCTGTGCCTCGGCGTAGCCCTGATTGTAAGCGTTAGTCGTGTTCGTACTGATATTGGAATTCCATATGTGCTTGTTCGTACACGAAGGATTACCCATCTGTGGACCAAACCAGATGGGTAACAATCCCCACCCGGTCGCCTGTTGGTGGGTGATCCAGGCCTGAGTTAAATTCGGCTGGGAACACCCTCGGTTCGCGCCCCCGATGTAGATACCCACGTTCAGGAATGGCGTTCCTGTCCACCATGCGTCCATCGAAGCCGATGTCGGTGCTGCGCACGTGTCGAACCCATGCCCTTGACTGATGGCACTGTATGCGGCCGCCGACGGAGGGCCGCCGCCCTGCATGGCAACCTGGCTGCTGAGGATGGATGAGATCACGAGGAAAGACCGAAGTCGGCCCATTCTGTGCCTCGATGCTGAAGTGCGGATGGCGTGCCATCCATGCGGGCGCATAACCCTCCTTCGAAGATCGCGAAGCCGCATCGCGTCACCAGAGGACGTGGGGCGAAGGGCCTCGCACGATACGGAGAGTAGGCACCGGACGCTGCTGCCGCCAGTGGGGAAAACCCTCAGGCGGGTGCACGGTCGGCGTCTAGCGCCCCGGGCCGGCAGCCCGTCGGCGGGCGCGATGCCGGCTCGTGAATCGACCCGAGCAGATCACCAAGGAAAGTAGTCGACCACCAACAATCGATGCCGTTCTCGGCGTCCAGATAGGCTCCGTCGCATGGCGTCGGTGGTCGATCCAGGAAACCCGACGGCCACGGCGAATCCGGCAGTCCGCCCTGGGTGCGAAACGATCCGCACGAGCGTCCCGCGGGAGTCATTTCCACCTTGGGTGCGCCAGGCCGTGTCATTGCTGACCGGCTTCGCTGGCATCGTCTGCGGTCGGGTCGAGCCAGCCCTCCCGCTCGGCGCGCAATGCAAGCTCGGTCCGCGTTGCGACCCCCCACCGCTCGAACAGGCGGCTGAGGTACGCCTCGACGGTCTTGCGCGACAGCGACAGCCGGACGGCGATCTCGTCGTTGGACCAGCCCTCAGCGACGAGCCGGACGAGATCGACCTGGCGTGCCGTCAGGGCGGGCGGTCCGCCGAGCGCGGCGAGATCCCTGGGGGTTGAAGGTGGATCCACCGGCGGCCGCGATGCGCAGCGCCGCGACGATCTCGTCCATCGGCGCGGTCTTGAGCAGGTAGCCTGCGGCGCCGCGCTGATGGGCCGCCCGCGTATTGAGGCCGGTCGAACGATGAGAGGACCACGAACGCCGGGCCTGTCATCGACGGGGCGATGAGGTCGAGCCCCGAGCCATCGGGCAGCCGCACGTCGACGAGCACGACATCGCACGGGATCGTCTCGACGGACTGTCGCGCCTCAGCGAGCGTGGCAACGGTCCAGGCCACGCGGATCCCGGGCTGCCGCGCGAGCGATGTGGCAAGACCGTCAAGCACGACCGGATGATCGTCGACGATCCCGACTGCGATCACGTCGGCGGCTCCCAGGTGAAGCGAACGCGGACGCCATTCGCACTCGAGTCGATCGTCACCGCCCCATCGACGGCCTCCGCCCGCTCGCGCATCGAGTCCAGGCCGAAGTGCCCTCGGCGCCGCGCCCCGGCCACGGTGTCGCGGTCGATTCCGGACCCGTCATCGGCGACGGTCAGATCGATCGCATCCGGAGCCACGGAGCCTGTGACCGCCAGCATGCGGCACCCGCTGTGTCGCAGGGCGTTCGCCGCCGCCTCCTGGACCACCCGGAACGCCGCCACTTCGACATCGGGCGGCAGCCGCTCCCCGCCCGGTGCGAGGTCATCCACCTCGACCCGGATGTCCCGATCCGGCTGCGCGGCCGCGAGCGTCTCGCCAAGGTCGGCCAATGCCGGAGCCAGGCCGAGATCCTCGAGCACCGGTGGGCGGAGCGCCGTGGCCACGTCGCGCAGCTCGGCGGCCACATCGCGGAGCGCGGCGGCCTCCCCCGCGGCCCCGGGCACACGCTCGAGCCGGCGGATCACGGCGGCAGCTCCTGGAGCGGTGCGTCGTGGATCTCGCGCGCCAGCCGGCCCCGCTCCTCCTCGATCGCGTGCAACTCGGCCCGGCGGCGCACGTTGCCGACGATCAGGCGCTCCACCGCGGTACCGGTCATCCGGCGCGACGCCGGGTAGGCAAGCACGGCCACGACGAGCCCGACCAGCGCCACAAGCGGCGGCAGCTGCAGGAACAGGACGGCGCCGACGAGGTCGCGGAGACCGCGGGCACGTAGATCAGATCGAACGCCTCGGGCCGCCGAGCGAGAGCAGCCGCTCCGCGAGCCGTCGGCGGTCCGTGCCGAGCCAGCCGCCCCAGACTGTGAACCCGGCCGCGACCGGGAGGCGCGCGGTGTCGATGGCGTCGAATGTCTGGGGCACGAGCAGCGTCGAGGCGACCCAAGCCACCGCGAGTCCCAGTCCGAGTGCGGCCGCGAGCCGTCCGGCGACACCGCGAGGGTCGATCAGCACGACCGCGAGCCCGGCGAGCAGGAACGTGCCGATGCCCCCGATGAGCGCGTGACCCGGGACACCGGTGAGCAGCAGCGGCCGCGCCGCGAGCGCGACACCGATGGGAATCGCCACCAGGCCGATGCGGCTGCGTCGCACGATCGTCATCAGGGACAGCAGCACGATCCCAAGCCCCACGATGGCGAATGGGACCTGCGTTCGCAGGCTCGCCTCCTCGCCGACCGCGGCTGTTCCCACGGTCATCACCGGGCTGGCGACGATCAGCGTCCAGCCACCCGGCGAGAGGGAGTCGTGCAACTCGACCACAGTATCGCCGGCACGAATCCCGTCGCGCCAGGCCGGAGAGCCCGGGAACACGCCGGTCACCACGGTAAACGTGTCATCGAATCCGACACCGGCTGCCGGTCTGGCGGCGACGCTCGCGACAAGCCCGAACACCGAAACGAGCAGCGCAGCTCCCGCGACCAGATAGCCGATCCATCTTCCGAGCATGGCGCGAGCGGCGTATCCCCCGTAAGTAGGGATTTCCCTTGGCGATCGAAGGGTAGCGCCCAGTGCCCGCGTGACGCGCGACCGCCCACGGTGGCCCGATGCGCACGAAGCGACGAGGGGTCGCCGATGACGTCCGCGCACATACCTGCCGCAACCATGGGGTTAACCCCACTTGTTGGCGCACACCACGCTGGCAGGGTGCGGCAGGGGGACGAAGTGTCGCGGCAGCAAGCCTGTTTGTGGTGAGGTCTGCCGACCAAGTTGCGGCGACCATCGACATCGGTGGTCGCCGCTTCGACGTGCAGCTCGTCCACCACGATCAGGGCTCCAGCGCCGAGGTGGACGCGATCGCCGTCGCGGGCGATGCTCAGCCGGTGGGCGACGACGTGGCGGTGGGCGCGGCGGTCGGTGGCGGTGTCGGGAGCGGCACCCGGGTGGGGATCACGAGCTTGAGCATCGCGGCGGCCACACGGGTCGGGTCCACGGTTCCCTGGTTGGTCAGCACGACGATCGTGATCCCCTCGTCGGGCAGGTAGCGCGCCACGTTCCGATATCCCAGGTAGCGACCCGAATGGCCGAGGGCGGGCCAGCCGGCCAGCGTCGTCACCTGGATCCCCAGCCCGTACGGGACCCTGGCGTGCAGCGCCGGCGTCCGCCAGGCGTCGGCGAGCATCGCCGCCTGCATCGACGGGGACAGCACGCTGCCACCGGCGAACGCCTCGATCCAGCGTGCGGTGTCGAGGGCCGTCCCCGCGATCGAGCCGGCCCCGCCCGCCGCCGTGATCACCGATCGGAAGGGCATGATGTCGCCCCCCGACCCCGACCCGGGTGGCTTTCACCCCGCCGCCGCTCCTGGGCGCGGTCCGGTAGCCGAAGGTGGTCGTCGCGCGCGGCGCCTCCACGACCTGGTACCAGGTGCCGGACAGCCCCAGCGGGTCCAGCAGCCGGTCCCGGATCTCGGTGGCCAGCGGCCGTCCCGTGACGGCGGTCACCAGCTCCCCCAGCAGCAGGTAGTTGGTGTTGGCGTAGATCCACGTGCTGCCCGGTTTCGCACGTTTCGCGGTCAGATAGGTCAACGACCGCGCCGGTGTCCACGCGGCGTCGGGTGCCGCCTGGAGCGGCTTGTCGATCTTGGGGTTGAGGAAGAAGTCCGGCAGCCCGCTGGTGTGGTCGAGCAGCATCCGGACGGTGATCCGCTTGTCGAGCCCGTATCCCGGGAGCAGCGGCGCAACCGGCTGGTCGAGCGCCAGCCGCCCCTCCTCCACCAGCTGGAGGACGACCGCGGCGGTGTACGTCTTGGAGATCGAGGCGAGGGCAAAGCCGCTGTCGGGCGTCACCGGCCGCCTGGCGGCGACGTCGGCCAGGCCGGCGGCGCCGACCCAGCTGCGACCGTCGGCCCACAGGATCGCCACCGAGACGCCGGGCAGCCCGAGCTTCGACTGGAGCGAGGTCAGCCGCGCCTGGAGGGCATCCGCGGGAATGATCGCGGGGCCACCGTACGGGCCGGGATTCCCGGACGGCGGCGCGGACGGGCCGATGGACGGAGCCGCCGACGGCGTGGCGGCCGTTGAGGTCGGGCCGGGCGTGATCGAGACCGCCGGCGTCGCAGTGGGGCTGCCCGGGCGCGCACTGCCGGTTTCCAGGGCGACGTTGGTGGCGACGGGCGGCGCCGATCCGGCGAGGCCCACTCCGACCAGCGCTGCCGCCAGCACCAGGGTGGCCGTCACGACCGCCGCGAGGGCCAACCGGCGCGGCCCCGACCGGCCCTCCGGTGGCGACACCGAGCGGGCGTGGACGGACGGCCTGCTGCCGGATTCACGCCCGCTCGGTGGGTTCGGCATGATGGTGAGACCATACGCCCCCCGGCGCGACGTCCGCTGTCGCCGTCCGGTCCACGTCCTTCCCCGCTCCGGATGGTGTCACCCGCTCATGCCCGACGATCGCAGCGCCGCCACCCTCCTCCGTGAGGTCGGCCTCATGGCCGACGGTCCCGCCCTGTGGGGGAAGCCCGTGCGGCACGCCGGACGAGGCGTGTTCGTCGTGGAGCTCAACGACGCGGTCGCCTCCGCCCCGACCGACCTCGCCGCGATCGGCAAGTGGCTCGAGCGGGTCCCGGAGCTCCGGCTGGACGGCGAGCGACCGGGCTCCCGGGACCTCCAGCACCGGCTGGGCGAGTTCTGGCTGCCGTCCCAGCCGGTGCTGTTCATCGGGAGCACGGCCGGCTCTGTTGCAGGCCGGGTGGCTGCGATCACGAAGACCGTCCCCGGCGACCGGCGACCGGCATCATCGGGGTTCTGGCTCCACTTCCTGCGCTCCTCCGCCGAGGTCCGCGTGTGGTGGGCATCGACCGACGCGCCCGAGGAGTACGAGGACGCGTTGCTCGACGCGTTTGCCGGTGGCGTGCCGGCCGGCGATCGCGCCGCGCTCCGCGACGCGTCGGTGGTGATGCCCTGGGCCACCCTCCGCTCGCCCTCGGGGACACGCAAGCCGACCGGGATCACCGATCCGCTGCTGCCGGAGGTCAAGGCCCCCGAGCCACAGCCGATCACGCGGATCGTCGACCTGCCTCCCGCGGAGGCCGACGGTGCCCGGGACGAAGCCCGCCGGGGCCGGCGTCCCGCTCCCGGGCGCGGCGTCGGGCGGGTTGCCGCGGCCGCCGGGTACGCGGCCAAGGGATCGCCGCGCAAGGCCCCGGAGCCGATCTACCTCTCACCCGAGGGACACGAGCGCATCGAGGCGGAGCTGGCCGAGCTCGTCGCGCAGCGACCCGAGGTGATCAAGCGCATCGCGACCGCGCGCGAGCACGGCGATCTCAAGGAGAACGCCGAGTACCACGCCGCGCGCGAGGAGCAGGGGTTCCTCGAGGGCAGGATCCGGGCGATCGAGGCGAAGCTCAAGATCGCGGTCATCGTGGCGCCCACCGAGCGCGGCGCCCGGGTGGAGCTGGGCGCCCGCATCCGGGTCGAGGTCGACGGCGAGGAAGTCCGGATGCAGGTGGTGAGCTCGGCCGAGGCGAGCTCACGCGAGGGTCGGATCTCGAGCGCGTCCCCGGTCGGCGCGGCCCTGATGGGCCGCAGCGTCGGCGACATCGTCACCATCCGGACACCCGGCGGCGAGATCCGCTACACGGTCCTCGAGATCGAGTAGGCGACGCTCAGGCCCGCTGCCCGGAACGGCTCCGGACGAGCGACAGCACGACCATCACGGCACCCAGCCCGATCACCACGAACGGCAGCGCCTCATCGAGTCCTGCCAGGCGCTCGCCCGACAGGCCGATCGCACCTTCGAAGAACAGCGCGAAGCCGAGGAACAGCCCGAGCCCGATCAGGGTCATCCGCAGCCCATCGCCGACGAGCTCGCGATCGCCGCGCACCAACCCGTAGATGAGCATCCCCAGCCCGGGACCGGTTGGCGCGATGAGCGCCCACGCATAGGCCCACGTCTCGTACAGGCCGTAGCTCTCCTGGACCAGGAGCACGAGGCCGACCATCGTCACGATCGCGCCGGGGATCGCGAGACCCACACCGCCCCGCGGCGGGATGAACAGCGAGCCGATCAGCATCGCGAGGCCGGGGACGATGATCCAAAGCGGCCAGGCGTGGGCGCCCAGCGTGAGGTCCAGGACGCGACCGACCAGGAACAGCGTGCCGACGATCACGAGGATCAGCCCCCCGACGAGGGCCAGCTGCGGGGAGGCCGTGGCCTCGGCAACGCGGGCCGCCGACGCGGTGGGTGCCGGCGGCGGCGCCGTCGCGGCCGGCGGCTCCGTCGGCGGCGGGGCGAACGGATCGGGCGTGGTCATCGATGGTCTCCCTCCAGCGGTCCGATGATGCTACTGCCTGGCCATCCGCCGCTCAACGTCCGATGGGCGTGTTCGGGGCGGCCACCAGGCAGGTGTACGACGGCGGCCGGCGAGGGATCAGGCTTCGCTCCGGACCTGAACCTCGAGCCAGCGGAAGCATCGCGTCTCGTGGTCGTTGACCAGCCCGGCGGACTGCATCAGCGCGTAGCAGATCGTCGGCCCCACGAACTTGAAGCCCCGTGTGCGCAGCTCGCGGCTCATCGCCCGCGAGACGTCGGTCTGGGCCGGGATCGCGGCCGGGCCGGTGAACGCGTTGACCACCGGCCGGTCGCCGACGAACGACCACAGGAGTGCGGAGAGCGTGGTGCCGGCCGCGTGCAGGGCCATGGTCGCCCGGGCGTTGTCGATCGCCGCCGCGACCTTGGCTCGATTGCGCACGATGCCCGGATCGTCCAGCAGCCGGGCACCGTCGGTGGCATCGAATGCCGCGACGGCAGCGGGATCGAAGCCCGCGAACGCCCGCCGGTACCCGTCGCGCTTGTGGAGGATCGTGGACCACGACAGGCCGGCCTGGGCGCCTTCGAGAACGAGCAGCTCGAACAGGTGCCGCTCGTCGCGCACCGGCACGCCCCACTCCTGGTCGTGGTACGCGCGATACAGCGGATCGGGACCCTCCGACCAGCCACATCGAGCCGGCGCCTCGTGAGCTGCAACCTCGTCGAGCCTGCGGAGGAAGGCCGCGATTCGGTCGAGCGCGTCGCCCAGGACCGGCTTGAGTGAATGGCCGAGCTTCGGGTACTCGACCAGCGTGCCGGCCGGCAACGCGGGCAGCGCGGCGCGGAGGACGTCGTGCCGCGCGAACGGATCGGAGGTGCCGGACAGGAGCAGTGCCGGGACCGCGATCCGCGGCCAGTGCGCCATGCGCGCGGCGGCGGTCTCCGGCGCTCCCGGGCGGTGGAGCGGGTAGCTGAGGCAGACCAGGCCGGCGTAACGGCGGGTGCCGGCGGCGACGGCCAGCGACGCGACGCGCCCGCCGTACGAGTGGCCGCCGATCACGATGCCCGGCTCGTCGGGGACCTGGGCCTCGAACGCCGCGACGGCATCCTCGGCGCGCCGGCGGGGCAGGTCGACGGCGTGGGCGTCGAACCCGCGCGCACGAAGGCCGTCGACCCAGGGAGCCATCGACGCCGCGTTGCCGGCCGCGCCGTGGCCGAGGTAGATCTTTGTCACCTGGCGACGGTACCCCGGCATGCAGGACGCGGTCGACCGGTATGGACCGCGATCACAGCTCGCGACGGCGGAACAGGGCGACGCCGGCGAGGAGGACGAGCACGATCCAGGCGACACCCCAGGCGACGAACGGCAGGGGCGGCGGGGTGCTCGCGAAGAACGGGTTCGCCTGCATGGCCTGGATGTTGCGGCCCGCCGCGGCCAGCAGCACGACCGGGGGCTCGAGGCCGTAGATGACGCCACGCCACAGGCCGTCGGTGGGGATCAGGACGCGCACGACGTCGGCACCACCGGCCAGCGGCGCCGCGTCGAACGCGATCGCGATGTTCCCCAGCACGCCGGCGAACCAGCCGAGCCCGAACAGCACGACCGTGATCGCACCCGCGGCGATCGACGGCAGCCGCGTGCCCAGGGTGAGCGCGATGGTCAGGACGGCGATCGACTGGAGTGCGAGAAAGGCCACGGCGACGATCGGCTGCGGGGGCACGTGCCCGCTCACCAGCCCGACTACGCCGATGGCGAGCAGACCGGACAGGGCGGCATACCCGGTGACCATGATCGCGAGCCCCAGCCAGCGGCCGACGACCAGCTCGGACCGGCGCAGCGGACGCGCCAGCATCGCGAGCACGGTGCCCGACTCGACGTCCGAGGCGATCGCGGGCGCCGACAGGAACGCGGCCGACATCGCGAGCACGAAGCTGAACATGAACGCGATCAGGATCAGCACCTGGGACACGCCGATCCGGATCTCCAGCTCCTCGACGCCCTCGGCCCGGGCTGTCGACACCAGGCGCTCGACCCCCCAGCCGACGAGCACGACGCTGACCAGCGAGAGCGCGAGCAGGACCCACAGGATCCGGCGGCGGACGATCTCGCGCAATGTCAGCACCGCGATCACCAGGACCAGCCGGGGCGTCATCGAGGCGAGCCGGGGTCGGTGGCCGGGTCGGTGGCCGGGTCGACGCCGGCCGGTTCGTCGACCGGCCTGCCCGCGGCGCGCACGACGTCGAGGAACGCGTCCTCGAGCGAGCGGCGCGCCGGATCGACGGCGTGGACCCGGCCGCCCGCGGCGACCACGGCCGCGACCACGTCCGGGATGTGGGCCGGATCGAGCGGCCGGATCGTCAGCCAGTCGCCCTCGCGGGCCACCGGACCGAACCGGGCCAGCGCCTCGCTCGCCGGCAGGTCGGTGATCCGCAGCCGCACGGCAGGTTCGCCGAGCAGGTCGCCAAGCGCGCCGGCCGCAACGACGCTGCCGCGGTTGACGATCGCCACCCGGTCGCACAGGCGTTCCACCTCGCCCAGGAGGTGGGAGTTGAGCAGCACCGCGGAGCCGCGCTCACGTGCCTCGCGGATGATCGCCCGCACGTCCTCGCGCCCGAGCGGGTCGAGGGCCGACGTCGGCTCGTCGAGGATGACCAGGGCCGGGTCCCCGAGCAGGGCCGCCGCCAGCCCCAGGCGCTGCTGCATCCCCTTCGAGAAGCCGCCGATCCGGTCGCCTGCCCGCGCGGCGAGGCCGGCAAGGGCGAGGACCCGCCCGATCTCGGGCTCGCGCGACCCCCGCGGCAGCCCGGCGAGCTCCGCGTGCAGGGTCAGCACCTCGTGCGCGGACAGCCATGCCTGGTAGCGGAACATCTCGGGCAGGTAGCCGATCCGCCGGCGCGCCTCGCGATCGCCGAGGGGGCGTGCGAGCACCCGGCCCGATCCCGAGGTGGGGCGCGCGAGGCCCAGCAGCAGCTTGACCGCGGTCGTCTTGCCGGCGCCGTTGGGACCGAGGAACCCGAACACCTCGCCCGGCTCGACGCGGATATCGAGCGCGTCGAGCGCCAGCGTCTGCCCGTACACCTTGCGCAGGCCGTGGGTCTCGATCGCGGGCTGGGTCATGCGGCAATTCTCCGGCTTGCGGACGGATCCGTCCGGGGTCGTGACAGGCTAGGTGTCACGGGACGCGCCCAGTCTGGCGATCGTGACGACCAACCAGCCGGAGGCCCGCATCGTGATCTTCGTCGATTGCCCCCTGTGCGACCGGGCGACCCCGCTCGACCCCGACGATCAGGCCGTGGACTGTGCGGCCTGCGGCGTCCATCTCGACCTTGCCCCGGACGACCTGCCGGCGCTGGCCGCTGCCGCCTGAGGGCGATCTGCGTCGCGACGGCTCAGGCGCCCAGCACCCCGTGAGGTTCGGGCTGCGCCGGCGGGTCCATGGGGGCCGCGCTCGGGACGCTTGGCTCGACGAGCCAGCAGGCCGCGCTCTGACCGCCTCCGACGTCGAACAGCGGCGGCTCCTCGACCTTGCACCGATCGAACGCCACCGGGCACCTCGGATGGAACCGGCAGCCGGGCGGGACGTGCGCGGCATCCGGCGTCTCGCCCACGAGGATGGTGCGGTTCGCGCGTACGCCCGCGTCGGGCGGGTCGGGTGAGGGGCTGACCGAGACCAGCGCCTGCGTGTACGGGTTGCGCGGCGACTTGATGATCCGCTGCGCGGGACCGATCTCCATGATCTTGCCCAGGTACATCACGGCGATCCGGTCGGCCAGCACCCACGCGAGCGACAGGTCGTGGGTGATGAACAGGTAGGTCAGCCCGCGTTCCTCGCGCAGGTCGAGCATCAGGTGCAGCAGCTCGGTCCGGATCGATACGTCGAGCATCGACACCGGCTCGTCCGCCACGACCAGCTGCGGGTCGAGGACCAGCGACCCGGCGATCACGACGCGCTGGCGCTGGCCGCCGGACAGCTCGTGCGGGTACCGGTTCGCGAAGTCCGAGGCGGGGCGCAGGCCCGACGACTCGAGCGCGGACATGACCCGCTCCTCGAGCGCGTGACGGCCCTTCACGATGCGATTGACCTCGAGCGGCTCCGCCACGAAATCCCGGATCGTCTGCTTCGGGTTGAGCGTCTCGTACGGGTCCTGGAAGATCATCTGCACACGGCGCCGGTACGGCCGGAGCTGTCCGACTCCCCACAGGTCACTGACGTCCTCGCCGTCGAAGAGCACCCGGCCAGCCGTCTGCCGGGTGAGCTTGACGATCACCCGGCCGGTCGTCGTCTTGCCGCTGCCGGACTCACCGACCAGCGCGAGCACCTCGCCGGCCCGGATCGCGATGTCGATCCCGTCGACCGCGCGCACGACGCCCCTGGACCGGCCGCGGACGGCGTCGAGGAGGTTGCCGCGGATCGGGAAGTGGACCTCGAGCCCCTCGAGCCGGAGCAGCTCGTCGCTCATGTGGCCGCCTCGGCTCCGGCGCCGGCCTTGGGCTCGATGGCGGGCATGTCGGCCGTCGGCGGGTACAGGTGGCAGGCGACCCGGACGCCGTCCGCAAGGCGAACCTCCGGCGGAACGACCTCGGAACAGACGGCCATCGCATGCTCGCAGCGCGGCGCGAAGCGGCATCCGGGGGGCGGATTGCGCAGGTCGGGGATCGTCCCCGGGATGACGTCGAGATTGCGCCGCTCGGTGCGGATGCTGGGGAAGGCGGCCAGGAGCTTGCGCGTGTAGGGGTGATGCGGCTCCCGGAACACCTGCGACACGGGACCCTCCTCGGCGACCCGGCCCGCGTACATGATCAGCACCCTGTCGCACGTCTCGGCGATCACGGACAGGTCGTGGGTGATCAGGATCAGCGACAGGCCGAGGTCCCGGCGGAGGCGCTCGAGGAGCTCCAGGATCTGCGCCTGGACCATCACGTCGAGCGCGGTCGTGGGCTCGTCGCCGATGACCACCGCCGGGTCGCACGCCAGGGCCATCGCGATCATCGCTCGCTGGCGCATGCCGCCCGACAGCTCGTGCGGGTAGGCGGACGCCCGCTTCTTGGGGATCCCGACGAGCTCGAGGAGCTCCGCGGCACGCTTGAGCGACGCCTGGCGGGTCTGGCCGAGGCGGATCTCGACCGGCTCCGCGATCTGGTCGCCGACCCGGATGACCGGGTTGAGCGCGTTCATCGCGCCCTGGAACACGATGCTGATCTCGCGCCAGCGGTAGCGCAGCAGCTGGCGCTCCGTCTTGGGCACCAGGTCGATCCCGAACAGCTTGACGCTGCCGGACCTGATCCGGGCGTTGGGCGGCAGCAGCCGGACCAGCGACAGGGCGGTCGTGGTCTTGCCGCAGCCCGACTCCCCCGCGATGCCCAGGGCTTCGCCATCGTTGAGGCGGAAGGAGACGCCGTCGACCGCCTTGACGCTGCCGCTGGCCAGCCGGAAGTGCACCCGCAGGTCCTCCACCTCGAGCAGCGGGGCGTCCGGATCGGCCTGCTTGGGCAGCGGCCACTGGCGCCGCTCCCGCAGCGGGACGGTGCGGGCGGCGCCCTCCCCGGGATCGCTGCCCGTCGGGACGCGGGTCGGTCGAAGTCGGTCACTGGCGGGTCCGCAGCTTCGGGTTGAGGACGTCGTCGAGCGCGTTGCCGAGGAGGGTGAACGCGAGCACGACGAGGATGATGGAGATGGACGGCGGGGCGAGGTACCACCACGCACCGAGCCCGGGCGCACCGGCGCCCTGCGCAGCGTTGAGGATCTGGCCCCACGACGGCTGGAACGGATCGCCCAGGCCGATGAACGACAGGGTCGTCTCGGTCAGGACGGCACCGGCGAACGTCAACACGGCGTTGGCCACGATCAGGCTCATCACGTTGGGCAGGATGTGGCGCCACATGATGTGGGCGCGGCTGCTGCCGATGACGCGCGCCCGGTCGACGAACGCACGCTCGCGGAGCGACAGCGTCTGGCTGCGGATGATCCGGGCGGTCGATGCCCAGCTGGTGATTCCGATGACCACCACGATCACGACCAGCGTCATCCGCATCCCGAGCACCTCCGCCTGCGCCCCCACGACATCGAGGAGCACGGGCGCGAGGATCAGCGCGAGCACGAACGTGGGCAGCACCAGGAAGAAGTCGGACAGGCGCATCAGGAGCGTGTCCACCACCCCGCCGACGAACCCGGAGACGATCCCGATCACCGCTCCGATCAGGACGGTGATCACCGTGGCCAGCAGCCCGATGGCCATCGAGGTCCGGGTGCCGTGGATCGTGAGGTTGAGCACGTCGCGGCCCAGACCATCGGTCCCCAGGAGGTGCGCCGCGTCCGGCGGCTGGAGCCGCCCGCCGCTCGCGGTCACCGCCGACTCGAGCGGCCCCACGAACAGCTGCGGCGCCAGGGCGAGGACGGTGAACACCGCGAGGATGACGACGCCGAACACGCCGTCGCGTCGGGTCATGAACCGGGTGGCGAACGAGCGCAGGTTGCGCAACCGGAGCCCGGGCCGTCCGGGGCGCGCGTTCGCGGGGGTGGTCACGCCGGCGCTCATCCCCGCACCCGCGGATCGAGCAGGCCGTAGAGCAGGTCAGCGGCAAGGTTGGCCAGAACCACCGAGATGGCCAGCAGCAGGAACACGCCCTGGAGCACCGGGTAGTCGCGCGCCGATAGCGCGTCGACCGTGAGGGTGCCCAGGCCGGGCCAGTTGAACACGATCTCCGCAGTGATCGCTCCGGCGATCACGTAGCCCAGCTGGAGGGCCACGATCGTGACCGCGGGCAGCAGGGCGTTGGGCAGGGCATGGACGCGCAGCACGCGCCCGTCACGGAGGCCCTTGGCCCGGGCGGTCTGGACATAGTCCTCGGCAAGGGTCTCCATGATCGACGATCGCATGAGGATCGAGTACAGGCCGATCAGGCCGAACGAGACGGTCACCAGCGGCAGGAACAGGTGGGTCCCGAAGTCCCACAGGCGATCGAACAGCGAGTTGTAGGTCGCGCCCACGGTGAGCATCCCGTTGGTCGGGAACCAGTGGAGCGCCGTCGCGAAGATGACGAGCAGGAACATGCCCAGGACGAAATAGGGCGTCGAGTAGAGGACCAGGGAGACCCCGTTCCCGACATAGTCCACCGGCCCGCCGCGTTTCCACCCCGCGTACGCACCCAGGCCCAGGCCCAGGATGACGGCGATGACCTCGCCCGTTCCGAACAGGATGACCGTCGGCCACACGCGGTCGCCCAGCACCTCGGTCACGGGCTCGCCGCGGTACTTGAACGACAGGCCCAGGTCACCCTGCGCGGTCGCCTCGATATAGGCGACCAACTGGTCCGGGATCAGCGGCTTGTCAAGGCCCCACCGGGCCTTCACGGCCGCCTTCGTCTCGGCCGAGATGTTGGGATTGCGAAGAAGGATCCGCTCCGGTGACCCGGGCATCAGCCGGAACAGGAAGAAGTTGAGGACGAGGATGAACAGGATTGTCAGGGTCGCCTGCACGATGCGACGGCCGAGATACCTGGAGCCCACGCCTCGTCCTCTCTAGCGGCTGGTCGCTGGCGGAGACGCCGTCGCGCTCCGCCAGCTCCCGCTCAACAAGCGGCTGGTCGCGCCCTACTCTTCCTCGGCCTTGGGACCACGCCGGCGGGCGAGGATCAGGCCACCGGCGACGACCACCAAGACGATGACCACCACCACGATGAGCAGCGTATTGTCGCTGCTCGACGCGGGCTGGCTGGAGTCACCGCTGGGGGCCGGCGTCGCTGCCTGCGAGGCTGCGGAATCAGGGCTCGACGCGCTCGGGCTGGGCTCGGCGCCGGCCACGGTCAGCACCGTGTAGCCGTAGGAGCCATAGCCGAACAGCGGCGTGCCGTTCTCCGTGGGCTGGAGCTGCCAGCCCGAGAACTTGTCGGTCCGCCAGGCGTCGAGGTTGGCGTCGTAGAACAGGATGTGATACGGGGCCTCGTTGTAGATGAGGTCCTGCATCTGGTCCATGATCGCCTTCCGCTCCTCGTACGAGGTGGCGGCGTTCTGCTTCTTGAACAGGTCGTCGTAGGCCGGGTTGCAGTACAGGCTGTCGGACGAACCGCCGATCTGGTCGCAGGTGAAGATCTCGAGCAGGGAGTTCGGATCGACGTCACCGCCCCAGCCCCAGATGAACATGTCGAAGTCGGCCGTGTAGTCGCCGGCCTCGGGCGAGAGCATCTTGTCGATCAGCGTGTCCGAGTCGTACTGCGCGGGTGTGACCTCGATGCCCAGCTCCGCGAACCACGACTGGATGAACTGCGCCGACTGCGGATACGTGCTCTCCGTGTCCGGGAACACGAGCCGCAGGCTGATGGGCTTGCCTTCCTTGTCCAGCCGCTTGCCGGAGCTGTCCAGCTTGTAGCCCGCTGTGTCGAGCTTCTGCTTGGCCAGCTCGATGTCGAACGTGCGCGGGGTGGCCGGCTCCTTGTGCCAGCGGGTCTGGAACGGCGGGACCTCGGTCGTGCCGGGATCCCCGTATCCACCGAGCACCTTGTCGACCAGGAGGTTCTTGTCGATCGCGTAGCCCAGGGCGTCGCGGAACGCTGCGTCCTGCAGCGCCTTGGTGGACGGGCCACCGCCCTTGATCACGTTGCCGGTCCCGGTGCCGTAGGTGTTGAACCCGAGCTCCGTGTACCCGTTGGCGGTGCCGGCATTCTGCTCGATGTTGGGCTGGCCCTTGAGCGCGTCGAACTGGTCGGCATTGACGCCGTGCGCGTAGTCAAGCTCGCCCGAGCGCAGCGCCTGGACCATCGTGTCGGAGCTCTTGAAGATCTGGAGCACGACGGTGTCGGCCGCGAGCGGATCGCCCTGCCAGTTCGGGTTCTTCGCGAAGTTGACGAACTGGCCGGTCTGCCACTGCTGCGCCTGGTACGGGCCGGAGCCAACGACGGGCGGCTCGTTCTGGAAGTCGCAGATGGTGTCGATCGTCTGGGTGCCCCAGATGTGCTTGGGCAGGATCGGCACGTAGGACTGGAGGATCCGCTCATCCGGCCGGTCGAGGGTCAGCACGACCGTCTGCGGATCCGGCGCGGTGACGGCGCTGAGGCTGGCGTTGATGAGGTACGGATCGAGGTAGCCGAGGCACGTGGCGCCGGCATCGCTCTTGGCAGCATCGAGGATGAACTGGTACGTCCAGCGCACGTCCTCCGATGTTGCCGGGGTCCCGTCGGACCACTTCTTGTCCGGGTTGATCTTGAACGTGTAGGTCAGGCCGTCGTCGGACTTGGTCCACGAATCGGCGAACTCGGGCTTCGGCTCGAGGTTGGCGTCGAAGCCGAGCAGCAGCTGGTAGTTGAGGGTGAACGCCTCGAACCCGACGACGAGCGCCGTCTGGAACGGGTTCATCGCGTCGAGGTCCTGCGTCGTGCCGACGCGGAGGGTGAGGTCGTTCGCAGCCGCGGCCGGCGCAGCCGCCGGCAGCAGCACCGACAGGGCCATGAACACGGCGGCGACAGAGCGTGCCATACGAAGGCGCGCAGACGTAGGCATGCTGGGGTTCCTCCTCCTGTGCTCGACCATGTGACGCTTGGGACACGGGCCGGCATCGCCGGATGCGCCGACGGTGCTCCGGAGGGTTGCACAGTGAATAGGGTGTATGCAACTTCCGTGTGGCACGACCCGCGGCGCGGGACGGCCCGCGGCCGCGAGACCCGCCGGGGCGGGGCGTGCGCTCACTAGACGATGAAGGTCCTCGCGGGACCCGGGTCGCTCAGGATCTGTCGGTCGATCCGGAACCCGGCAAGCTCCGGCGCGGAGGGGGTTGCGCCGTCAACGATGAGCTCCGCGAGGATCCGACCCAGCACCGACGCGAACTTGAACGCGTGCGCCGAGCCGAGCACGACGTGGACGCCCGGGTGCTCCGGCAGCGCATCCACGACGAAGTCGCGATCGGGTGTGAGGGTGTACAGGCAGGTCTTGGTCAGGAACGGCTCGACGGCCATGCCCGGCAGGTGCGCGTCGAGGAAGGCCAGCACGCGCGCGTGGGCGTCCTCGTCCCGGTCGAATGTCCGGCTCGCGTTGGTGACCTCGCGCCCGCCGACGTCCTGTCCGATCTTCGGCCCCGGATGGCCGTGTGTCGGAAAGCCGTAGAACGACGGCTCGTCCATCCAGATCCAGATCGGGAACCGCCCGGCCGAGAACAGGGTCGGATCCACACGCGGCGTGAACCAGCTGACCTGCTCCTGGGTGATCGTGAGGGGCAGCGCCATGCCCAGCGGTTCCAGCAGCTCGTTGGTCCAGGAGTCGGCGGCGATCACCACGTGGCCCGCGTGGATCCGCTCGCCGCCGTCGAGCACGAGGGTGAGCTCGCCACCCCGGTCCTCGATCCTCGCCACCGGCGACCGGTCCCGCAGCACGGCCCCCTGGGCGATCGCGAGCGTCCGGTGTGCGGCATTTCCGCGCGACGGATCGGCAAGCCCGGCATCGGCCTGGAACAGCCCGACATGGCGATCGTCGAGGTGCCAGGCGGGATGCCGGCGCATGATCTCGTCCGCGTCGAGGTCCTCGAACGACACGCCCTCGGCCGTCATCGCGCGTCGGTACTCGGCGATGTCGATGGCGACGCCATGCCCCGTCTCCCTCGGCCCGATGTCGAGACCGCCGGTCCGGAACACGATCCTCGTCCCGCTCAGGCGCTCGATCTCGGCCCATGTCTCGTAGGCGCGCCTCGCCAACCGGATGTAGTCGCCACGGTGGTACGAGAGGCGGATGATGCGGCTGACGTCCTCCGACGCGCCCAGCGAGTGTCCGATCTCGAATTGCTCCAGCCCGAGCACGCGGACGCCGGGGCGTGCGGACAGCCAGCAGGCCGCCGCCGAGCCGAGCGCCCCGAGCCCGACCACGACGACATCCCAGTCCTGCCTCATGCGCGGTCCCCGGTTGGCGCCGCGCTGCCGGCTGCATCCGCGGGCGGACCCGGAGCCACCCGAGTCACGGCGTCCTCGCCCAGCCGGGTCGCGAGGTAGCGCCGGATGTCCAGGCTCATGTCCTCCATGGGCGCGTACCAGCCGAACTCGAAGCGACGCGAGGTCATGCCCTCCTGCACGCCCTCGCACACCGCCCAGTCCTGGCGATTGACGAGGTCCCAGAAGTCGACCGCGTCCGACGGATCGAAGCCGGGCCGGGCGATCTCGTCCGGGTGGAACAGGAAGTCGACCACGACGAGCGTCCGATCGGGGGCGCGGGGGACGAGCATGAACGACGCGACGTGGTCGGCCGACAGGCTGATCATCAGGTTCGGGTACGCGAGCTCGCCCTTGTGCCTCACCTGCTCGCCCGCGTCGAGCCCGGGAAACGGTGCGCGGTCGCTCGTCCCGCTGAGGGTGAACGTGAAGGTGCCGTCCGCCTGCGGCACGCCGGCATCCCAGTCGAGGTTGGACCCGCCGCGCTCCTTGAACGCTGGCACGATCCGGCACAGCTCGGGATGCACCCCCGCGCAGTGGTAGCACTCGTTGTAGTTCTCGACGATGACCTTCCAGTTGGCCCGCACGTCGTACACGATCCGCCGGACGGCGCGGAGGTCGGGCAGCGGATAGCGCGCGATCCGTGCGGGGATCTCGCCCAGCTGGGCGGCCAGCGTTTGCCCCGCCGCCACGCGCTCGGGTGACAGGTTGACGAACAGCCAGCCGCCCCAGGTGTCGACCGCCACCGGGTGAAGGCCGAACAGCTCCGGGTCGAAGGCGTCCGACTCGCCCAGGAACGGCGCGTTGCGGACCCGGCCGTCGAGCTCGTAGCACCACGAGTGGTAGGTGCAGCGGATGACCCCCTTGAACGTGCCCGATGGTCCGGGTGCCTCGCCGGTGGCGGGTCCCTGACGCTGGTCCGCGGTCGTCAGGCGGGAGCCGCGGTGCCGGCACAGGTCGTAGTGGGCGCGCAGCACGCCGGCGCGATCACGGAGCACGATCACCCGCTCCCCGGCGACGTCGGCTGCCAGGAAGTCGCCCGGCCCGCGCAGCTGCTCGACCCGGCCGACCGCCACCCATTCGGCCCACCAGATCGCTTCTCGTTCGAGATCCAGGAAGTCCCGGGTGACGTACGCGGTGCCGGGCAGCGACGCCTCGAAGGCGCCGCGCGCCATCCGGTTCAGGGTGTCGGGCTCGACGGACACGTGACCACCTCGATCGTCAGGGCAATGGCCGCGGGGGGACACTGCTGCGCCATGCTACGGGTCCGGAGCCGCCGCGCGCGAGGATGGGCCCGCGGGGCGGGTCAACCGCGGCGCGGGGCGGGTCAGCCGTCGCGGGGCTGGTCAGCCGCCGCGGATCTCGAGCGCGTACCGACACACGCCCGCGATCGTGATCAGGTCGTGGATCTCGCCCGCGTCGATCTCCGCCATGACCTCGTCCAGGGTTGCCCACCGGAGCGCAAGGTCCTCGGTTCCGTCCGGCGTTGCGGCGCCCGCGCGGAGACCGCTCGCGACGAAGATCGCGCCGCGCTCATCGGTGACCGAGTTGGACACCGTGATCCGGCACAGGTGGCGCCACCGGTCGGCCTCGTAGCCCGTCTCCTCGCGCAGCTCGCGGCGCGCCCCTGCCTCGAGCGCCTCGCCGGCCCCGACGCCACCTTCGGGGATCTCCCAGCTGTACTCGTCGAGCGCGTAGCGGTGCTGGCCGACCAGGAGCAGGCGGCCCGCCTCGTCGGTGGCCACGACCCCCACGGCCGCGCTCAGGAAGTGAACGACGCCGTAGATGCCGGGGCTCCCGTCCGGCCGATCCACCTCGTCATGAAACAGCTCGATCCACGGGTTGGCATACGGGCGCGTCCGCGACCGGCGGCGCCATGGGCCGATGTCCTGCGCGCCCTCTTGGCCGATGGCGTGTGCGATCGCGGGTTCCGCGGCCGGTCGGTCGGTGGCCGGTCGACCGGTGGCCGGTCGCTCGTGCTCGTCGTCGTGCGTCACCCGCACACGGTAACGGTTGACGGCCCGTGGGTGTCCTGACCGGGAGGCGGAGCCCCGGCCCGTCGAAGCCCGCGTTCCTGGTTGCGCCGGACGAGATCCGCCGCGCGCGATCGGCCGGCGGGATCGGGCCGCCGGTATCCTCGTCGGCGTGAGCACCGACGCCGGCGACACGAGCCGACCCGACCACGAGGTCGAGGTCCGCTGGGATGTCCGGATCCCCGTCCGCGACGGTCTCGAGCTGTCGGCCAATCTGTGGTTGCCCCGGCCACGCGCCGGTACGCCGGATGCGGGGGTTCCGGCGATCCTCGAGATGATCCCCTACGGCAAGGACAACTGGCGCCGCAACTCGGACGTCGCGCGCGGCGAGTGGCTCGCGGCGCGCGGGTTCGCGCTGTGCCGTCTCGACGTCCGCGGGACGGGCAGCTCGCCCGGTGTGGCCGTGGACGAGTACACCGAGGCCGAGACGCAGGACGGCTACGACGCCGTCGAGTGGCTCGCGGCGCAACCGTGGTGCAACGGCAACGTGGGGATGTGGGGCATCAGCTACGGGGGCTTCACCTCGATCCAGGTCGCCAGGCTCCGCCCGCCGCACCTGCGCGCGATCCTGCCGATGTACGCCACCGACGACCGGTATCGGGACGATGTCCACTTCCGGGGTGGCTGCGTCACCGCCAGCGAGAAGAGCCAGTACGCCGTCAGCCAGCTGGGCATGAACGCGATGCCGCCGCTGCCCGCGTTCCGCGGCGACGGCTGGCGCGACGAGTGGCGGGAGCGCCTCGAGCAGACGCCGCCCTGGCTGTTCTCAGTGGATCCGCGAGCAGACGGACGGACCCTACTGGCGGCGCGGATCGCTTGCCCCCGACTACGACGCGCTCGAGTGCGCCGTGTTCCAGATCGCGGGCTGGAGCGATTCGTACGTCGACCCGGCGTTCCGGATCCAGGAGCGATGCGGCAACGCCGCAGTGCGGACGCTGGTCGGCAACTGGGTCCACTCGTTCCCCGACGATGCGTACCCGGGCCCGAACCTCAACTGGTACCACGAGATGGTGCGGTTCTTCGATCGCTATCTCAAGGGCGTCGAGAACGGCTGGGATCGCGAGCCGGCGGTCGTCTGGTTCGAGCACACCTGGGCGGAGCCCGTTGCGTTCCCGGCCGCCTGGCCCGGCCGCTGGCGGGCTGCGACGGCGCTGCCCGTGCCGGGCCTGAGCCCGGTCGAGCTGTCGCTCGGCGACGGCTCGCTCGGGGAGCCGGCCGCGACCGACACCGGCGTGACCTCGATCCCCCATCGCGCCACGGCCGGCACGACCGGTGCCCTCTCGTGGGGCGCGGGCTGGCACCCCAACGGCCTGGCCCGCGACCTGCGTCCCGACGAGAGCCGCGGCGCCACGTGGACCTCGGATCCGCTGCCGCAGGCCATGTCGGTCATCGGGATCCCCGCCGCGGTGCTCCACGTCTCCACGACGATGCCGGTCGCGACCTGCGTGGTCCGCCTGTCCGAGGTGTCGCCGGACGGCACCTCCGCGCTTGTCGCGACGGGCGCGCTCAACCTCACCCACCGCGCTTCGGACAACGACCCGAGCCCGATGGCGCCGGACCGGGTCGAGGAGGTGCGGATTCCCCTCCGCGCCACCGGGTACCGCTTTTCGCCGGGTCACCGGATCCGGCTCACCGTGCTGACCGGGTACTGGCCCGTGCTGTGGCCCTCGCCGCAGCCCGGCGAGGTGCGGATCCACTGGGGTCCGGCCAGCCCCTCCCGGCTGGTCCTGCCGGTGCTGCCCGATGGTGCCTCGGTTGCTCGGACGCCCGCCTTCCGGACCGATCCGGCGGGGCTGCGCGAGGTCGGCCGCAGCGAGGACGAGCCGCCGGTATGGCGGATCGAGGAGGACGTCATCGCGGGCACCGTCGCGGTGACCATCGGCGAGGGCGGGGCGAGCATCCTCGAGGACGGCTCCCGCGTGTACAGCTCGGAGCGCCTCGTCCTGACCGCGTCCGACGCCGACCCGGCGCACGCGCGGCTGGACACTGACGTGGTCTACCGCTGGACGGGCAACGGGTTCGATGTCGATATCCGGGCGACCGGGACCATCGCGTCGGACGAGGCGACGTTCGATGTCCGGGTGGACCTGGACGTCCGCCTCGATGGCGCGCCGTTCTTCGAGCGAGCCTGGTCGGAGCGGATACCCCGGCGGCTGGTATGAGCCGGCAGGCCCGGTCCTAGCCCAGCGACGAGAGCGCCGCCTGGGCAATCATGCCGCTGCCGATGGCGACAAACAGGCTGGCCAGCGAGCTCAGCAGGTGGTACTCCACGAACGCCCGGTCCTCGAGCTGCCGGAATCGCGCCGCGGTGTCGGCCAGGATCACGAACCCGATCACGATCGGCGCGCCCGCCAGCAGCAAGGCGACGATGAGCATCCGCTCGAGCGCCGCGATCGTGGTGCCGACCCGGGCGGCGGCACCGGTCGGCAGCGTGGACACGGTCGCGGGCGCGGCAGACGTCGAACCGTCCGCCTCCCTGATCTCCCGGGGCGTCACGAGCGAGAGGACGAAGTAGAACGCACCGCGCGTGTTGACGATGAACACGCTGACCAGCACCACCCCGGTCAGGATGGTCGCGTGGACGGCCGACCGGTCCCAGTCACGGAGCACGGCGTTGGCGAAGTCCACGAACTGCGGCACGAGCGCCGTCCCCTCCAGGATCACCAGCCAGCCGACGATCGCGATGGTCAGGTGCAGCACCTGGTCGGCGAGGAACAGGAGGCCGGGGATCGGGGTCCAGGCGGCACCCAGCTGCGACCGGCTGGCGTCGGCGGCGGCACCCGCGGCAGCCCTGTGGCGAGCGAGGTCCTGGGCGTTGGCGATGGCACGCCGCGTCGCCGCGACCTTCCAGCGGTCCACCGCCATGTGCGAGCCGACGACAAGCGCCACGTACACGAGCCCGGGCAGGCCGAACGCGAGCACGGCCGGGATGAGGCAGAACCCGACGTGGCCGCCATGGACGGCCAGCGCCGCAAATCCAGTTCGACCGCCCCTGCCCTTGTTGAGTGCGATCCAGTCGTTCTGGAGCACGAAGTCGGCCACCAGGTGCGCGAGCACGAGCATCGCGACGATCAGCACCGGGTCCGTCATCGGAGTGTGCGGGCCAGGAGCCCCGAGCCCGCGTGCGGGGCTGGGCGAACGGCGGGAGCAGCCCTGCCGGGCGCGATGGATCGGGTGTCGTGGGGTGTCACGCGCGGCAGCCTACCCGAAACGAATTCGTCACCCGCCAAGGTTGCCGTATGTGCGCCCAGAATCGGGGCGGGCAGGGCTGTCAATCTGCTGACACCAGGCCTGCCGCAGGCGGCTCATGCTCCTCGCCCGTACCCGGGCAACAGGCCGGCCAGTGCGCCCGCCAGCGCGGCTCGATGATCGGCGGTGGCGTAGTCGAGGAGCGGATGCGAGGGCAGCGCGTGCTCGGTCAGGCGGCCGTCCTTGCGGACGTATGCGACCGGGTAGATCTGGCCGGTGCCGTCGGCCTCGACCGTCATGGCGACCAGGTCCTGGGTCATGCCGTCGAGCGCGTGGACCAGGGGCACGATCCCCTCGTCGCGGATCCCGTCGGCCGGGGTGACCGACACCACGCGCGCGAGATACGCCTTCTGGTGCCACAGCTCGGGCGCACAGGTCGCCTCGCGGAGGAGGTAGCCGAGCACGTCGGCTTCGGCCAGCGCCGGCCGGTCCGGAACGACGCCGAAGTGGCGTTCCGCGATATGGCGGGCGAGGATCACGTCGTTGTAGCGGTGGCCCTGGATCGCGCCCGAGTAGGACGGGATGCCGTGCTTCTTGAGGCCCGGGGCCGCCGAGCTGATCGTGCCGCCGAAGTAGATGCCCGGCACCGAGGTGCTCTCCCACATCGGCGTGATGGCCGGCAGGCGCGCGAGCCCGAAGGTCGCGACACCCAGCTCCGGCAGGTCCAGGAGCGGACAGCTGAACCCCGTCGCGGCGATGACCTCGTCCGTCTCGACGCGCATCGGGGCACCCGTGTCGGTGCGCTTGAGGTCCACGTGATACGCGTTGCCGGCAGGGGCGATCCCATCGATCGAGGCGTCGAGGATCGAGACCCCCATGCCCAGGTAGTTGTCCTCGAACGGCTGCACGTACCGTGCGCGGACCCCGACCAGCGAGCGCGTCTGCACGGACAGCTTCGCGGGGGACGGCGATGCCAGGACGATCTGTGACGCCCAGGACGCGAGGCCGGATGCAAGCTCGAACCCGGAGTTCTGCTTCCCGATGATGAACAGGCGCTTGCCCGCGTAGCTGGACGCCTCGCGGGTGTCCGCGTAGTGGCGGGCATGCTCGATGCCGGGCTTGTTGGGGGTCATGGGCTGCGCCACGCCGACGGCGAGCACCAGGATCCGGCAGCGGTACTCACCGTCGCTCGTCCCGAGCACGAACGTCATCCCGTCCGGGCCCTCCTCGCGCCGGGTCCGCTCCCACCGGCAGTCGTAGCGGATGTCGATCCCGGCGCGATCGGCGAACGCGACGAGGTTCGTCTCCATCTCCTGGCGGGACGGGAAGTAGGAGGACCCGTCCATCGTCTCGGCCTGGAGGGCGCGCAGGTGCGGCTCGTCCGCGATCAGGCTGTTCCAGTCGAACCGCTCGTACTCGCGCGTCGCCCGCTTCTCTGGCGCGTACGGCTTGGTCCACGACAACAGCCGCTGGAACAAGGGCCAGCGACGGAACATCCCGCCGGCCGAGGGGTCCGCGGACAGCACCGCGTGCGGAACGCCGTGGCGGCGCAGCCCGTAGCTCAGCTGCAGGCCACCCGGGCCGCTGCCGATGACGATCACCGGGTACTCGCCCGGCGGGAACGGGCGGGGGTCGACCGGCATGCCCTAGATCCGCCAGCGGTTCGCGTTCCGGAGGCGACGAGCCTGAGCCTGGAGCATCCGGTACATGATCTTCGGATGCGCGACGAGGAACGCCTCGACCGCCGGCCCCGCGATCACGATGCAGCGCATCGCGGACGTCGCGACGATGTCGGCGGTCGGCGGCTCGCCGAGCAGGATCGACACCTCGCCGAAGAAGTCGCCCCGGTGGAGGGTCGCGCGCTGTTGCCCGTCGACGATCACGTCGGCCGCGCCCTCGAGGATCACGTAGAAGCCGGAGCCGGTGAGTCCCTGGCGCAGGACGCGGTCCCCCTCGGGGAAGAAGACCTCTTCGAAGGCGCTCGCGACGCCGACCAGCTGTGGGGTCTGAAGATCTCCGAAGATCGCGAACCCCGCGAGGATGTCTGCGATCTCCTCTCGCGTGGCCATCGCCGAAGCCTCCTGTCAACCGTCGCGCCCTGTTCCCCCGCGTGTCCGCGGCATGCTCTCATACTCGGCCGAAGGGGGCCCGGACGCCGCGGAGACAAGGCGGCCCAGGCGCCGCGCGAACGCAGCTGGGACGCCGCCGCTGCCACGGCGCGAGCCCCGTCCGCGTTGACGCGAGCGGGCGGGCAGCGCACCATGGCCCACTCACCGAACCGGAGGGACCGATGCCCCTGACCCAGGACCGGCGAGCGGAGATCATCGGCGCATGCCGGCTGTTCCACGGCCTCGACGAACAGGGTCTCGCCGCGACCGCCGCCGTCGCCATCGAGGTGGAGTTCGCGGCCGACCGCGTGATCGCGCGACAGGGTGAGATCGGGACGGGCTTCTTCGTCATCGTCGACGGTGGCGTGAGAATCGTTCGCGACGGCGCCGTCGTGACCACGCTTGGACCGGGCGAGTTCTTCGGCGAGCTCTCGGTGCTCGACGGCGGGCCCCGCGTTGCGCAGGTGGTCGCCGACGCACCGACGCAGTGCCTGGCACTTCCGTCCTGGGACATGGAGCGCGTGCTCCACGATGAACCGGGGGTCGCGTTGTCGGTGCTGCGGGTGGTCGCCAGCCGGCTGCGCGAGGTCACCACCGACCACAGGACGTAGGGGCGGGCCAGGAGCGGTGACGGTGTTGTCCCTCGACCGCCCGACCGGTCAGATCGCCTTCCTGTTCACGGACATCGAAGGCTCGACCCGCCTGGTCGAGACCCTCGGCACTGCCGCGTGGAGCCCGATCCTTGCGCGGCACCGTCAGATCATTCGATCAGCGCTCGCCGGCCACGAGGGGCACGAGGTCGCGACCGAGGGCGATGGCTTCTTCGCGGTGTTCCGGGATCCGCTCGCGGCCGTGCTGGCCGCCGCCGATGCCCAGCGCGACCTTGCCGGTGAGTCATGGCCGGACGGTGCCCCGGTCCGGGTCCGGATGGGTATCCACGCCGGCACCGGTGAGCTCGATCCCGACGGCAGCTACGTTGGTCACGATGTCCACCGCGCGGCTCGCGTCGCGGCGGCGGCGCATGGCGGCCAGGTGCTGTTGTCGGAATCCGCGACCGCCAGGGTCGAAGGACGAATGTCCGATGACCTCGGCCTCCGCTCGCTCGGGGCACATCGCCTCAAGGACCTCCGGCCCGAGCAGATCGCGCAGCTGGTCGTCGAGGGCCTGCCGGCCGACTACCCGCCGATCCGCTCGCTCGACGCGCGGCCGAACAACCTGCCCACGCAGCTGACCTCGTTCATCGGACGCGAGCGCGAGCTCGCCGAAGCGAGCGCGCTGGTCGATGGGACCCGGCTGCTCACCCTGACCGGCCCCGGAGGGACGGGCAAGACCCGCCTGTCGCTCCAGCTGGCGGCGGGGGTTGCCGAGCGGTTTCCGGACGGATTGTGGTGGGTCCCGCTGGCCGCGGTGCGCGATCCGCTGTTGATCGTCCCCACGATCACCAGGACCGTCGGAGGCACTGAGAACGTCGAGAAGGCCCCGATCGACCAGCTTGTGGACGCGCTGGCGGGTCGCCGGGTGCTGATCGTGCTCGACAACCTGGAGCAGCTACCCGGGGCCTCGCCGATCGTCGCCGAGATGCTCAAGGCGCTGCCCAGACTCCACATCCTGGCAACGAGCCGATCGCCGCTGCGGATCTCGGGCGAGCAGGAGTATCCGGTGTCCGGCCTGCCCTCGCCGATCGCTCTCGAGCGGCTGGGGTTCATGGAGCGCGAGCGGCTGTCGGCTCCGCTTCGGCGACAGGACGCCGCCAGCCTGGCCGGGTTCGAGGCAGTGAAGCTGTTCATCGCGCGCGGGACGGCCGTTCGACCGGGGTTCGAGCTCACCGATGCCAATGCGGGCGATGTCGCCGCGATCGTGTCGCACCTCGACGGGATCCCGCTGGCGCTCGAGCTGGCCGCCGCCCGGCTGCGGTACCTCACGCCCGCGGCGATCCACGAGCGGCTGGAGCAGCGGCTCGACCTGCCCGGTGCCGGGGCGTTGGACGTTCCCGAACGGCAGCGCACGCTGCGTGGGGCGATCGCGTGGAGCCACGAGCTGCTCGACGATCGTCACCGGCTGCTGCTGGAGCGCCTGGCGGTGTTCGCGGGCGGGTTCGATCTCGACTGCGCCGAGTCCGTCGCGGGCGGGAGCCAGGATCCCGGCCTGGACATGCTGGACGGGCTGGCGACGCTCGCCGACCAGAGCCTGGTCCGCACCGGCGACGCCGACGGCGAGCCGAGGTTCTCGCTGCTCGAGCCGATCCGGGAGTTCGCGCTCGAGCGCCTCGAGGCGTCCGGCGACGCAGAGCAGCTGCCCGAGCGGCATGCGGTCGCATTCCTTGCCCTGGCGGCGCGTCTCGAGCCGCTGCTGGCGGGTGACGATCAGCGGCGATGGCTCGACAAGCTGGAGCTCGAGCACGACAACATCCGCGCTGCCCTCGACTGGTCCGAGGGGGCGGCCCGGCCGGAGATCGCGCTGGCGCTGGCGGCCCGCAGCTGGCGCTTCTGGCAGAAGCGGGGCCACCTTCGTGAGGCGCGTCGCCGCCTCGAGGGTTTGCTCGTACAGCCGTGGGCGGCGGCGGCGACCCCGCTGCGCGCCGATGCGCTGGAAGCCGCCGGTGGCGTGGCCTACTGGCACGGCGACTTCGCCGGCGCGCGCCCACCCTACGAAGAGGCGCTCGCGATCCGGCGCGCGACCGGCTCGTCCGCCGACGTCGCCAACGCGCTGTACAACCTCTCGTTCTGCTTCACGATCGGGGGCATGGCGACGCCGGAGGACCGCCGGCACGCCCTGTCGCTCCTCACCGAGGCGCTGGAGCTGTACCGCGGTACGGCTGATGCCAAGGGAACCGCAAACGCCCTGTGGGGGATCGGGATCCACCACTACTTCCTCAACGAGAACGAGCAGGCCCAGGCACCGCTCGAGGAGGCGCTGCGGCTGTACCGCCAGGTTGGCGACCGGACGCAGGAGGCGTGGGCGATGCGCCAGCTCGGCTCGGCGCTGTTCAAGCTGGGCGATCTGGCGCGGGCCCGCCAGCTCCTCACCGACGCACTGCACATGTTCGATGCCGCGGGCGATGTCGCCGGGGTCACGATGATGTTCGACCGCCTGTCGTGGGTCGCGGCAATCGATGGCGATCGGGTCAAGGCCGGGCGGCTCCACGGGCTCGCGCGTCGACTTCAGCAGACATCCGGTGCAGACCTTGCCCGGTTCGTCGAGGAATCGTTCGAGGAGGGCGCGAACGCGTCCGTGCGGGAGGTGATCCCCCCCGACGAGCTGGATCGGTACGCGGCGGAGGGGGCGGCCATGACGCTCGAGGAGGGCGTGCGGTACGCGCTGAGCGAGACCGCTCCGGAGGCCAGCGCGGGGGCCGGGCCGGCCGGGACGGTGCCCGATGCGGCAGGCTCTGGGGACCGCTCGTGAACCTCCCGACAGGAACCGTCACCTTCCTGTTCACCGACATCGAGGGGTCGACGAAGCTCGTCGCCGCCGTCGGCGACGCCGCCTACGGCGAGCTTCTCGCGACCGAGCGTTCGCTCGTGACCGACGCGGCGATCGCGGAGGGCGGCGTTCCGTTCGGATCCGAGGGTGATGCCCACTTCGTCGCGTTCGGGTCCGCCTCGGCGGCGATCCGGGCCTCCGTGGCCGCGCAGCGGTCGATCGCCGCACACCAGTGGCCCTCGGGACCCGTCCGGGTCCGGATGGGCGTCCACACCGGCGAGGCTCAGGTGGTCGGCGACGACTACGTTGGGCTCGAGGTCCACCGCGCCGCCCGCGTGGCCTCGGCGGCCCATGGCGGCCAGCTGCTCATCACTGACGCGACGCGCGCCCTGGCGGCGGACCTGCCCGCCGACATCCGGCTGCGCGACCTCGGCGAGCACCGGCTCAAGGACCTGACCCGGCCGGAGCACCTGTACCAGGTCGCCTCCGCGAACCTCGCCGACGACTTCCCGCCGCTGCGTACCCTCAATGCAACGCCCAACAACCTGCCGCCGCAGCTGACGAGCTTCGTCGGCCGCGCAGAGCTGGCCGATGCGTCGGCGCTCCTCGCCGGCACGCGCCTGCTCACGCTCACGGGCCCCGGCGGAACCGGGAAAACGCGGCTGTCGCTGGCGCTCGCGGGGGACTGCGTCGATCGGTTTCCCGGGGGCGCGTGGTTCGTCCCGCTGGCCGCCGTCACCGACCCCGACCTCATCGCGTCCGCGATCGCATCCTCGGTCGGGCTGCTCGCCCCGGGCCAGCCGCCGCTCGAGCGCGTCGTCGAACACTTCCGGGACCGGACGGCCCTGCTCGTGCTCGACAACTTCGAACAGGTCGTCGCCGGAGCGCCGCTGGTCGCGGATCTGCTGCGCGCAGCGCCGCAGCTCACGGTGATCACGTCCAGCCGGGCGCCGCTGCGCGTGACGGGCGAACAGGAGTTCCCGGTGCCGCCGCTGTCCCTCCCGCCGAGGGGAGCGTCGGACGTGGACACGCTCATGGAGTCCGAGGCGGTCCGCCTGTTCGTCGAGCGGGCCATGGCCGTGCGACCGGACTTCACCCTGACGGCCGCGAACGGTCGCCACGTGGCCGAGATCGTCACCGCGCTCGACGGCCTGCCGCTGGCCATCGAGCTCGCGGCGGCCCGGATCCGCCTCCTCGCGCCCGCGGCGATGGCCAGCCGCCTGGACGACCGGCTGGGCCTCCTGCGCTCCGGCGGTCGCGACCTGCCGGAGCGGCAGCGGACGCTCCGCGGGGCGATCGCCTGGAGCCACGACCTGCTCGAGCCGGACGAGCGGCGCCTGTTCGCGCGGATCGGCACGTTCGCCGGGGGCGGTCCGCTGGAGCTCGTGGAGCGCGTGTGCGCGCTGGACACGGACGACCCTCCCGCGGACGTTCTGGCCGGGCTCGAGCGCCTGGCGGAGCAGAGCCTCGTGCGGATCACCGATGACGCGCACGGCGATGTCCGGTTCGCGATGCTGGAGACGATCCGCGAGTTCGCCCTCGAGCAGCTTGCCGAGCGCGGCGAGCTGGATGCGCTCCGTGCGCGCCACGCGGCCGCCTTCCTCGCCCTGATCAGCGAGGCGGCCGGCGATGGTGGTGCCGGCGACCGCGCCCGCTGGCTCGACCGCCTCGAGGACGACCACGACAACCTTCGAGCGGCCGTCGACAACCTGGTCGCGGCCGGCGACCGCGAGGGGGCCGCCGCGTTCGTCCACGCGGCGTGGCGCTTCTGGCAGATGCGCGGGCACCTCATCGAGGGACGCAACCGGGTGGATCGGGTGCTGGCGATGCCGGGCTGGGGCGGCGATCCGTCGGCCGGACGCCTCCACGCGCTCGAAGCCGCGGGCGGGCTCGCCTACTGGAGCGGCGACATGCGCGCCGCGAACGCCAACTACGCCGAGGCAGAGGTCATGGCCCGACGGCTGGGCGACGAGGGCGAGCTCGCCAACGCGCTCTACAACCACTTCTTCGCGAGTCGTCCAAGCGCCTCGACCGAGGAGTGGATCGCCGGGCTCGCCGACGACAGCCGTCCGTTCCTCAATGAGGCGCTCGAGATCTGGACGCGGATCGGCGATGACGACGGGCGCGCCAAGGGTCTGTGGGCGCTTGCCGAGCACCACAGCTATCGCCGGGAGACCGGGCAGGCGGAGACGGCGGCGACCGAGGCGCTGGCACTGTTCGAGCGGATGGGCGACACCTTCTGGATTGCCTGGGCTCACTTCACCCGCGCGTTCGCGAGGACGCTCGCCGGCAACACCGCCGGTGCGGGCTCCGACCTCGGCGCCGCCCTCCGCGAGTTCCAGCGGGCGGGGGACGTCTCCGGGCTGGTGCTGTGCCTGTCCGCGCTGCCCAGCGCGCTCCTGCTCGCCGGACGCGAGGTCGAGGCCTACCGGATCGCCGGCGCATCGCGCCAGGCGAGCGCCGAGACGGGCGTGCACCTCGCTGGCCTGTGGCCGACGGGCCCGATCGTGACCGCGGATCTGGACACGCCCGATGCCGCCCTTCGGGCGGCGCTGGACGAGGGCGCCGCCTGGCCGCGCCCCGATGCGATGGCCCGGGCGCTCGGGCTCGCCGACAGCCTCGCGTCGGGTCCATCCGCCGGGTCTTGACAGCGTACGATGGCGGGCGTGGACGCGTCCGGGACCCATCTCGACCATCACCCCGCGAGCCCGATCCGGCTGATCGGCGACGCGACCCCGGCGGCCTCGGCCCGCGGCGGGTCCGGTCGGGAGGACGTCGAGCCCGACGATCCGGGTGAGCTCGTGCTCGTGTGCGCCAACTGCGGGGCGCAGATGGACGAGCGGAAGTGCAAGCTCATTTGCCGGTGCGGCTACTTCCTCTCGTGCTCCGACTACTACTGACCCCGGGCGCCCGATGACGGGCACGCCACATCGCCGGTTCGCGACACCAACGCGGGGCAGCCTGCGGCACTCCGGTGGCCGGCGGCCCTCCGGCGGTCGGCGGCCCTCCGGCGTCGGCGGCCCTCCGGCGGTCGGCGGCCCTCCGGCACGTCGCGCGCGACGATCGCCTCTTACGCATGACGCCCGTTCGCCGATCGCGCGGCGTCTCCTTCGCCGCGCTCGGCCGCTTCCATCGCGACGCGCGCCTGCTCCTGGTCATCAGCCTGGTCGCCGGCGCCGCACTCAGCCTCTACTGGATCGACTTCAACCTGTACCTCGCATCGCTGGGGCTGAGCACCGCGACGATCGGGCTCGTGTCCACGATCGCATCGGTCGCGGGCGCGCTGGTTGCGTTCCCGGCCAGCGCCGCGTCTGACCGGCTCGGCCGGAGGCGGATCTTCGCGGGCGGGCTGCTCGCGTCGCTGTTCGCCCTGGTGGGCCTGCTGGTCTCCGATGCGCTGCCCGCCCTGATCGCGTTCGCGGCCGTCTGGGCGGCCGGCCAGCAGGCTTTCCTGGTGGTGCTCTCGCCGTACCTCACCGAGCACAGCGACCGGTCGCACCGCAACGAGCTGTTCGCCCTCCAGTTCGCGATCCAGAACGTCACCAACATCGTCGCCGCGATCCTGGGCGGCCTCGTCGCCGGCGTCGTCGCTGCCGCGGTGGGGCTTGACCCGGCGGGGCCGGGGACGTACCGGGTGATCCTGGTCATCATGGTGTGCTTGGTGCTGGCCGGCCTGGCCATCGTCACCAGGCTGACCGACGATCGCCCCCGGTCCATCGCCGGTCCACGGTTGCGACGCTTCGGCGAGCCGGCCGCGTTCCCGCCCGACCCGCGCCGCTCGCGCACGCTGCTGGGGATCACGATCCGGAATCGCGGCGTGTTCGCACGCCTGGTCGTGCCCGGCTTCCTGATCTCGATCGGTGCCGGTCAGGTGATCCCGTTCCTCAACCTGTACGTGCAGCGCAAGTTCGGCCTGGACCTTGCCTCACTCAACGCGGTGTTCGCCGTGACCTCGATGGGCACCGTGGCAGCGATCCTGTTCCAGCCCCGGCTGGCTCGGCGATTCGGCCAGATCACCTCGGTCGTCCTCGTCCAGGGCGCCAGCATCCCCTTCCTCGCGGTGCTCGGGTTCTCGCCCATCCTGTGGTCGGTGATCCTGGCCATGGCGGTTCGCAACTCGCTGATGAACGCGGGCAACCCGATCTTCACAGCGTTTGCCATGGAGCAGGTGTCGCCGGTCGAGCGAGCCACGCTGTCGGCCGCGATGAGCGTGCTGTGGCAGGTGGGCTGGGTCATCGGGGGGACGTGGTACGCGGTCCTCCAGGCGACCCTGGGCTTCGACGGCGGCTACGCCGTCAACTTCGTGACGATCATCGCCCTGTACTCGGTGGCCACCGCGCTGTACTGGCTGTGGTTCCGCCACGTTGACCGCCCGCCGCGCGTGGTGCGCGTCGCCGCCTGAGCGGCCCCTGACGCTAGACTGCGCAGATGGCAGAGGCGCCCGCTCCCCAGCGCACGAAGTCCACGATCCCGCGCAATCCCGGCCGCCACGAGCTGGGCATGAAGGCATCGCTCCTGTTCCCGGACAAGGCGATCGTCGAGCGCTACTACGTGCCGCTGGTGTACACGGCCTGTCGAACCTGCTACTCGGAGCTGGAGCCGCAGGAGATCTTCCGGCGGGCCGTCGAGGGCGAGGTCGCCCCGGCCAGCATGCAGCGCCTGATCGGCAACGTGATCGAGTCCGGGCACGGCTCCACGATCGAGCACATCGTGTTCACGTTCGCCCTCAGCGGCGTGTCGCGCACGCTGTCGCACCAGCTCGTGCGCCACCGCGCGGGGGTCGCGTTCGACCAGCAGAGCCAGCGCTACGTCAAATACAAGGGCGCGGCCACGATGCTGCCGGCGACGATCGCGGAGGGCGACTCGCAGCTCCGGGCGCGGTACGAGGAGCAGGTCGATGGCGCGCTCGGCCTGTACGAGGAGCTGGTCGGCGCGGGCGTGCCCGGCGAGGACGCGCGGTTCGTGTTCCCCAACGCGACCCGCACCAACCTCGTGATGACGACCAACCTGCGGGCGCTGATCCATATGTCGGGTCTCCGGCTGTGCACCATGGCCCAGTGGGAGATCCGGCGACTGTTCCAGCTGATCCGGCACGAGGTCTTCGGCGTGTCGCCGTTCCTGGGCTCGTTCCTGGCCCCGAAATGCGTGCCGCTGGGCTACTGCGACGAGTTCAACAATCGCGACGAGCACTGCCCGATCCGGCCGCACAAGGACAACGTGCTCGCGGCCTGGGCCCAGACGCGCGACGCAGCCAAGGCCGCGGGGCGGGACCTGCCGGTCCGCTGACGCCCGCGGGCCTGCCCAGGCAGCCCGCCCCGGCAGCCCGCGCCGGCAGCCCGCGCCGCAGAGCCCAGCCCGCGGCCTTCCCACGCCGTATACGAAGGCTCTGCCCTTCGCGTGTTCCTGTCCGCTACCTTATACAGAGTCTTGACATCGCTCCGGTTCCTGGGTAATGTCTCGACGTACCTTATACATAGGTTGTACGACGGTTCCGGCCGGGCCCCAGACCCGGATCACCGCGACCGTTCAACCACCAGGAGGAAGACTCAATGTCCAGGAACCTTTCACGACCCGCGGCGATCGTTGCCTCGGTCCTGATGCTCGGCGCGTTCGCGGCTCCCGTCGCAGCGGCGGACGACGCGATGGTTCGCGTGCTCCACGCCTCGCCCGATGCACCCGCGGTCGACGTATACGTCGACGGCACCAAGGTCGGCGCCCCGCTCGCCGGGCTCGAGTTCGGCGACCTGTCGGCGTATGTCGCGCTGCCGGCGGGGACCTACGACATCAAGGTCTGCGCGGCCGCCGACGCCTCGATCTGCCCGATCGACGCAAGCGGGGTTGTCCTCTCAGCCGGAACCCACTACACCATCGCGGCGACCAACGTGCTCGCCTCGATCGAGGCCCAGATCATCACCGACGACGCGACTCCGGTCGCTGACAAGACGCTCGTCCGCGTCGTTCACTTCTCGGCCGACACCCCGGCGGTTGACGTCCTGACCCAGGACGGCGGCGCGAAGGTCGTCGAGAACCTCGCCTACCCGGACGCCACCGGCTACCTCACGCTTGATCCAGGCTCGTACGACCTCAAGGTCTGCGCCAGTTCCGACAACACGGTGTGTCCGCTCGATCCGCCCGCCCTCGACCTTGCCGCTGGTCACGCGTACAGCGTGTTCGCGATCGGGTCGCTCCAGGGCGAGAGCCTGACGGCCGCGGTCGGGGTCGACGCCATCCTGGCGCCCGCCACCGACACCGTGGGTGACTCGGCTCCGGCTTCGTCCGGCGCTGGCATCGCCCTGCTGCTCCTCGCGGTGTTCGGCGCCGCGTTCGTCGGCTCGCTCTTCTACGCGCTGGGCCCGGTTCGCCGCTAGCCCGGTCGCGCTCCCTCCTCCCGGTCGATGCCCCGCCCTCGGGCGGGGCATCGCCACGCCCGGCGAAGACCGCCCGTCAGCCAGGCGGGGGCGGCAGGCTCCCGAGGAACCGTCGGATCACTCGCGCCAGGTCCGGGCCGGCACGCTCGGCAGCCTCGAGCACCTCGGCGTGGCTCAGCGGCTGGCCGCTGTACCCCGCGCCGGCGTTCGTCACCAGGGACACCCCGCAGACCTCGAGCCCGACCCAGCGTGCAGCGATCGCCTCGAGCACCGTGGACATGCCGACGGCGTCGGCGCCCATGGTGCGGAGCATCCGCACCTCGGCCGGTGTCTCGTACGAGGGACCGAGCAGGCCCGCATAGACGCCCTCGGCGAGCTCCACGCCCTCGGCAACGCCCGCGTCGCGGAGCCGCTGGCGAAGGCGCGGCGACCAGACGTCGGTCAGGTCCGTGAACCGCGGCCCGAGCTCATCCGCATTGGGTCCCAGCAACGGCGTGCGCCCGGTCAGGTTGAGGTGGTCCGAGATCACCATCAGCGTCCCGGGCCGGAACGTCGGGTCCACGCCGCCCGCGGCATTGGTCAGCACCACGAGCTGGGCGCCAAGCTGACGGAACAGCAGCACCGGCTGGACGACAAGTCCGGGGTCATTGCCCTCGTAGATATGGAGACGACCCTGGAGCATCGCGACGGGGACTCCGCCGAGCCCTCCCAGCAGCAGCCGGCCGGCGTGCCCGGGCGCCGTCGCGACGGGCCAGCCCGGCAGCTCCGCGAACGGGATCGCAACGGGGTTGTCGAGGCCATCCGCGAGATCGCCGAGCCCGGACCCGAGCACGATGCCGGCGCGTGGGATGAGGTCCGTGCGCCCCCGAACGGCCTCGACCAGCGCGGCCAGACGGGCGGGCTGCTCCACGGGCGTGATCGGGCGGGACCGGTCGATTGATCCCCGGGGGATGGCGTCACTCATGGGGGGCAGGATAGCCTGCGCAGCGCCGGGCGGGCCTGACCCGGGCACCCGCCGCCGGGCGCCCACCCCGCACGGTCGCACACGACGCGATGACCGATTCGAGTGCCGGAAACTTCGACGCCCGGAGGGAGTACCGACACCGGGATGCCGGTCACGTCCTTCCGGGCGCCCACCGCGACTGCCCTTGCGGGCTGCCGACGCTGGCAACGAAGCGCCCGAAGCGACCGGAGAGCGTCGATCCTTGATGTGATCGCGGACCAGACGCCGGCGTGGCCTTGAGGTGATCTCAGCCGGCCGGGTGGAACGGGCTTGAGGCGATCGCCTCCGTTCCGGGCCTCCATCGGCCCCTTCGGGCAGGACCCACATTACGGGCGCGGCGGACGGCGTCCAAGCGGGTTGTCCACGAACCACGGGCCGGCCGGTGGCCGATCATCCACCAGTTTCCCCGGCCTGTGGACGACCTGTGGACGAGCGCGCACCCTCGCGCGTCGCGGCGCCGCCGCGGGCACCGCGGCGGCGCGATGCGATCCCGGCCGAACGCCGGCTAGCCGCCCAGGGCGAACATCTCCACCTTCGGGAGCGATTCCGTGGCAGCGCTTCGAAGCTCCGAGTACCGATCGGTTCGGGCGCCCCAGACGGCCCGGATCCGCGCCTCGACGTCGGCGTCGGACTCGCCGTCTCGCAACGGCGTCTTGAGATCCGTTCCATGAACCGCGAACAGGCACGTGTACAGGTGCCCTTCGGCGGACAGGCGGGCTCGCGTGCAGTCGCCGCAGAACGGCGCGCTCACGGACGCGATCACGCCGACCTCGCCCGACCCGTCGCGGAACCGATAACGCCCGGCCACCTCGCCGCGGTAGCTCGCGGGGACCGGCTCGAGCGGCAGCTCCGCGTCGATCGTGGCCAGGATCTCGTCCGCCGGCACGACGTCGTCCAGCCGCCAGCCGTTGGAGTGCCCCACATCCATGTACTCGATGAACCGCAGGACCAGCCCTTCCTCGCGCGCCCACCGGACGAGGGGCATGATCGAGGCTTCGTTCATGCCGCGCCGGACGACCGTGTTGACCTTGATCGGCGCGAGGCCGGCGGTCCGGGCCGCGGCGATGCCCTCGAGCACCCGCGACACGGGAAAGTCGACGCCGTTCATCGCGCCGAACACCCTGTCGTCGAGCGAGTCGAGGCTCACGGTGACGCGCCGAAGTCCGGCCTCGGCGAGCGGATCGGCCAGGGCCCGCAATGCGGAGCCGTTCGTGGTCAACGTGAGGTCGACCGGAATGCCGCCTTCCGCCCGCAACCCGGACAGGTGCCCGATCAGCACCGGCAGGTCGCGCCGGACCAGGGGCTCTCCGCCGGTGATCCGGAGCTTGCCGACGCCGAGCCCGACGAAGATGGCGGCCAGACGCGCGATCTCCTCGAACGACAGCACCTCCGCCCGCGGCAGGAACGCGAAGTCGCGGCCGAACACCTCGGCCGGCATGCAGTACGGGCACCGGAAGTTGCAGCGATCGGTCACCGAGATCCGGAGGTCGCGCAGCGCGCGACCTCGACGGTCCGGGATGCCTGGGCGTCCGTCGAACGCCAGGGGCGCGGTGGCCGGCGCGAGCGGGGTGCCGGCCGTTGGGTCGAGGGGATCGTGAACGGGCTCCATGCCGTCATGGTAGTCGCCCTGTCGCACATGCCGCGGCGACCGCCCGATCGAGCCCACACCCTCGCGATCACCGGTTCCGGGCGGTGCGCCCACGCCACAGACCTACCCACCGGTACCACCGGGATGCCCCACTGGTACCTCTAGCGACTCCACCGGAGCCCACCGGCCCGCCTATTGTCAGGTCAACGCCCGGTTCTCGGTGCCCGAGTGCAGAGGAACTTCCGGTCATGGCATCAACCGACACCCGCTCCGGCTTCCGGCTCCCGTGGAGCTCGGACCGATCTCGCGACGACGACCAGCCCGAGTCCCCCGATGCGACGGTCGAGCCGGAAGGCACGCCTGACACCCAGGGGACGCGATCCGATGATGGAGCCTGGCCCGTGGTCGATGCCGACGTGCAGCCCAACACGACCGACTCCGATGCAGCCCCAACCGACCCCGACGCATCAACCTCCCGTATCCCCGAGGAGCCCCAGGCCATGGTCGACACCGTCAGCGTCGCGGAGCCCCAGATTTCGGCACCGCCGAAGAAGCCGTCCAAGCTGATCGCCGACCTGGCCGCCGCGATGCGAACGACGGCGGAGTCCGCCCGCGAGCAGGCCGTGTCCCAGCTGGAGGCCGATGCGCGCCAGGTGGTCGAGCAGATCCGCTCGGGATCCATCGAAGGCGCGGCCGCGCTGCGCCAGCGCGCCGACGACGACATCGCGTCGGTCCGCGACTGGTCCAAGGCCGAGATCGCGCGCATCCGCGAGGAGACGGACCACAAGATCACTGACCGCAAGACGGCGCTCGAGTCCGAGGTCGCCGGGCATGCCGCGGCGATCGATCGACGGGTCGGGGCGGTGGAGAGCACGGTCGCGGAATACCAGGCCGAGATGGCCGCCTTCTTCGAGCGGCTGCTCAAGGAGCAGGATCCGGCGCGGCTGGCAAGCATCGCCGAGACGATGCCCGAACCGCCCGGCCTCGAGGCGTGGGCGGACCTCGACGACCTCGATGTCGAGGCGTACGAGCCGGCTGATCCGACGCCCGGGACCGAGGCGATCGCCAAGGTCGCGGATGCTCCCGCACCGGCCGCCGACGCGACGGCCGAAGCCACGGCCGATGCCGACGCGACGGCCGAAGCCGTCGCCGATGGCGCCGAAGCCGTCGACACCGACGCCGTCGGAACCCCGACCGAGGCCGAGACCGGAAGCCCGAGCCCCGCGTTCGACCCGTGGGGCGCGGACGAGAGCTGGGTGCAGCCCGGCGGGACCGTCGCCGTCGTCGAGACGCCGACCGAGGCGGGCGCGAACGAGGTCGACCCCTCGGGCCGCGCCACCGACACGACGCCCGATGCCGACGACACGGATCGCGCGGCGATGATCGCGGCGCTCGAGGCAGCGGCCGAGGCAATGGTCGCGGGCGAGACGGTCGTCGAGCCGGATGCCGATCACCTCGCGTCGATGGCCGAGGCCGAGGCCGAGGCCGGGCTCATGGGCGCCGAGGACACGTTCGCCGCGATCGCGCCCGACCTCGAGGTTGGCGGCGCCGAGACCGATGCGACGGAGCCCGAGACGGATGAGCTCGACCAGTCGCTCGTCGACCGGCTCGCGAGCCTGATCCCGGGTGGCGGCGAGGAGATCGACGAGTCGACGCTCCACCATACGCAGGTCGCCGTGACGGGACTGGTCTCCGTGGCCAGCATCGCCAGCTTCAAGCGGCACCTGAGCCGGACGCCGGGCGTCCAGCGCGTCACCGTCTCCTCGGGACCGAACGGCGAGTTCGTGTTCGCCATCACCCACCGCGATGACGTGTCGCTGCGCGACACGATCCCGACGATGCCCGGGTTCGCGGCCCGCGTCACTGACATGGACAACGGTGTCATCAACGTCACCGCACGCGACCCCGAGTCGGAGGGCTGACCCCATGACGACATCTGCGGGTCGCCCCGCCATCGCGGTGATGCTCCCGGCCGGCGAGCGCGAGCCGATCGCAGCCGAGCTCCGTTCCAGCAACTTCGAGCCACTCGCGGTCGCCGACGCCGGTGAGCTCGCCGCCGTGCTGGCGGCTCGCCGCGACGTGGTGGTTGCCGTGCTCGACCTCGAGACCGATCCCGAGGACGGTGCCGCCGCCCGAAGCATCCTCGAGGAGTCGACGCACCCCATCCCGGCGCTGCTGATCGTCAAGGCGGCAACCCTGGAGCGACTCGACACGTCCTCACTGGGTCGCGAGGACGACGAGTACATCACGCGTCCGTACTCCGCGGAGTCCATCCGCTGGCGCGTCGAGGCGATGTGCATCCGGTCGGTGGCCGTCGACGACGGCAGCGGACCGGTCCTGCAGAGCTCGATCGCGTCGAGCGACTGGAACCACCGTGGCCAGCTGATCGCGATCTTCAATCCCAAGGGCGGCGTCGGCAAGACGACCCTGGCCACCAACCTGGCCGCCTCGCTGACCTCCAAGGGAAAGCGCGTGCTGCTGGTCGACGCCGACACGGTGACCGGCCACGTGACCACGTCGCTGGGCATGGAGGGCGTCCAGTCCGTCGTCGACGCGTGGCGCGACGAGCTCGACGGTGGGCCCGTGCTCTCGTTCGACGAGCTCGCGGCGGTCCATTCCTCGGGGCTCAAGGTGCTCCCGCTCACATCCAGCCCGATCCACACCGAGGTGCTCGAGCCGCAGCGTGTCGCCGCCGCCGTGACGGTTGCCCGGCGCGGCGTCGACTTCGTCGTGATCGATCTTCATCCGTCCTACAGCCCGCTCAACCGCGCGCTGTTCGATCACGCGGACCGGATCCTCGTGCCCGTGACGCCCGACCTGCCCGCGATCCGTGCGGTCGTCCAGCTGCGCGACGTTGCCGAGGAGCTCGGCATGCGCGAGCGGCTGGAGCTGATCGTCAACCGGGCCAACAGCGGCGTGTCCGTCGAGGACCTCGAGAAGGCGATCGGGATCCCGGCCTACGCGCAGATCCGGTCCGACGGGCTGCTCCTGGTCAAGGCCGCCAACGAAGGCAAGACGGTCGTCGAGATGGCGCCCCGGGAGAAGATCACCCAGGACTTCCACGCCATCGCCGACCGCATGCTGGGCGTGACCGCGCCGGAGCCGGCCAGGCCGCAGATGCGCCTGTTCGGTCGCACCGTCGGCGCGCGCGCCTGACGTCCACCCGCACGTCGGCCCGCCCGGCCGACCGGTCTCGGGTCACCGTGCGCGGCTCGAGCGATATCAGCGCGACCGGTCCTGCCAGCTGACGCCACCCAGGGGCTGCCCCGGCAGCTTCTGGTGTCGCTCCCCCGTGCGCCTGTCGACCTGCTCGACCCCGCGCAGGTAGAACCGATTGACGAGGATCGCCTCGACCTCGGGGTCAGTCACCTCGACGTCGCCCAGCCGCGCGATCGCGGCGACAACGGGGACGAACATCTCGGTCGACCGGTCGAGCAGGCTCTCGGGCTCAGATCCGGGACGCAGGTACACCGTCCCGATGACATGGAACGGGGGCGCCTCGATGGCCACGTCGTAGGCGACCTTGTGCACCTTGAGCGCGGCGCGCTCGCCGTCGGTGAGGGGCGGCAGGCTCGCCTCGCCCGCGGTCACCAGGATCAGGTCGTACGGATCCACGCTCTGGAGACCCGGTGCCGGCTCGAGCGGCGCCGACCCGTCCGGCGGGCCCCAGGTCACATCCGTGATCGCGATCGCCTCGCGACGGTTGAGCGCGTCCGACAGCCGGCCCGAGATCTCCATCCGGCCCGACAGCCGCCAGTCCTCGGTCAGCGCGATGAACGGCACACCACGCCGGGAGCCGGCGCGAGATCCCCCGGCATGGGCCGGGGCGGCGGCAACGTCGTCCGCCGCCTTGTTGCGCTTCAGGAAGCCGAACGGCACCCGGTCACTCCTCTTCCGCCTTGCCGGTGTTCGACCGGATGGTATCCACGACGGTGGCATCGGCGAGCGTGGTCACGTCGCCCAGGACCCGGCCCTCCGCGATGTCGCGCAGCAGCCGGCGCATGATCTTGCCCGACCGCGTCTTGGGCAGGTCGGGCACGAACATCAGGAACTTCGGGCGCGCGATCGGGCCGATCACGTACGCCACATGCTCACGGAGCTGGACGCCGAGGGCATCGGACGGCTCCTGGCCCGACTTGAGGATCACGAACGCGAAGATCGCCTGGCCACTGACCGCGTCGGTCTTGCCGACCACGCCCGCCTCCGCGACCGACCGGTGGTCGACCAGGGCGGACTCCACCTCGGCGGTGCTGATCCGGTGGCCGGCCACGTTCATCACGTCGTCGACCCGGCCCAGCAGCCACAGGTAGCCCTCCTCGTCACGCTTGGCGCCATCGCCCGCGAAGTACATCCCGGGGAACCGGCTCCAGTACGTCTTCCGGTAGCGCTCCGGATCGCCGTAGATCCCGCGCAGCATCCCAGGCCAGGGCCGCTTGAGCACGAGGTACCCGCCACCACCCAGCGGCACGGACCGGCCGTCGGCGTCCACGACGTCCACGTCGATCCCGGGCAGGCCGAACGTCGCCGAGCCGGGCTTGGTGGTCGTGACCCCGGGCAGCGGGCTGATCATGATCTGGCCGGTCTCGGTCTGCCACCAGGTGTCGACCACCGGAGCCTGATCACCACCGATGACGTCGCGGTACCAGCGCCAAGCCTCGGGGTTGATCGGCTCGCCGACCGAGCCCAGCAACCGCAGGCTGGTCAGGTCGTGGCTGCGCGGGATCTCCTCGCCCTGCTTCATGAACGCGCGGATCGCGGTCGGGGCGCAGTACAGGATGCTGACCTTGTAGTCCTCGACGATCTGCCACCAGCGATCCCAGCTCGGGGAGTCGGGGGCACCCTCGTACATGATCCCGGTCGTCGCGTTCGCCAGTGGCCCGTAGACGATGTACGAGTGGCCGGTCACCCAGCCGATGTCGGCAGCGCACCAGTACACGTCGTCGGGCTTGATGTCGAACACCGCCCAGTGGGTGAAGGCGGTGCCCAGCAGGTAGCCCGCGGTCGTGTGCAGGATCCCCTTGGGCTTGGCCGTGGTTCCGGACGTGTACAGCAGGTACAGCATGTGCTCGGAGTCGACGGGGACCGGCGGGCACACGTCGCTCTGCCGCTCGACGATCTCGTGCCACCAGTGGTCGCGGCGCGGGACCATGTGGGCGCCATCGCCGAACCGATCGACCACGATCACGTGCTCGATCGAGGGTGCGTCGGCGACGGCCTCGTCAGCGTGGTGCTTGAGCCCGACCTTCTTGCCCCGGCGCCAGCCACCGTCGGCGGTGATCAGCACCTTCGCACCACAGTCGTTGATCCGGCCCGACAGCGCCTCGGCCGAGAACCCGCCGAACACCACCGTGTGCGGCGCCCCGATCCGGGCACACGCGAGCATCGCGATCGCGAGCTCCGGGATCATCGGGAGGTAGATCGCGACCCGGTCGCCCTTGCGCACCCCGAGCTCGAGCAGCGCGTTGGCCGCCCGGCTGGTCTCGCGCAGGAGGTCCGAGTAGGTCAGCGTGCGAGTGTCGCCCGGCTCGCCGATCCAGTGGTACGCGACCTTGTCGCCCAGACCGCGTTCCACGTGCCGGTCGAGGCAGTTGTAGGTGATGTTGAGCTCGCCGCCCGTGAACCACTTGGCAAACGGCAGGTCCCATTCGAGGGTCTTGTCGAACGGCGTGAACCAGCTGATCCGCTCGCGCGCCTGGCGCTCCCAGAAGCCGACGTAGTCGGCGTTGGCCTCGTCGTAGAGCGCGGCCGTCGCATTCGCCTGCGCGGCGAACGCCGGGGCGGGCGGGAACGTGCGCTTCTCTGCCAGGAGGTTCTCGATCTCCGGTCCGCCCTGTCCCTGTGGCTCGACGCTCACGGCACCCTCTGACTGTGTTCAGGGCGCCATTCTAAACGGCGCACCCCCGGCGGCACGGAGGCGATCAGCCGGCCCCCGCCTCGGCGTCCTCCGCGGCGTCCTTCGCGGCCTTCTCCGCAGTGGCGTTCCCGGCCCGCGTGTCGGGCATCGGGTCCGGCGTCGCGGGCCGGGCGATGACGACCCGATGCGGGAACGGGATCTCGATCCCATTCGCCTCGAACGCGTCCAGCAGCCGACGACGCAGCTCGCCGGCGACGGCCCATTGCTCCGCCGCCCGGACGCTGCCCAGCACCTTGATCATCACCCCTGAATCGCCCAGCGCCTGGACCCGCAGGACGGCCGGCGGCTCGAGCAGCTGGCGCCGCCAGTCGGGATCGTCGTACATGCCCTGGCCGACGGCATTCACCGTCGCGATGACGTGATCCATGTCGCTGCCGTAGGCGACCTCGACGTCCTCGTTGATACGGGCCCAGACGCGGGTTCGATTGGACGCCACCTGGATCTCTCCGTTGGGCACCGTGTGGACCGTGCCGCTGAGGTCCCGCAGCGTCGTCCGGCGGAGGCTGAAGTCCTCGACGCTGCCCGACACGCCGGCGATCGACACCACGTCGCCCACGCTGAACTGGTTCTCGATCAGGATCAACGCCCCGTTGAAGTAGTCCTTGACGAGGCTCTGCGCCCCGAACCCGACGGCGATGCCGAGGATGCCGAGCCCGGCGATCGCAGGACCGATGTTGAGGCTGAGCTGGTCCAGGATCATGACCAGGGCGATCACCAGGATGAACCCCCGGATCACCGCGGCGCCCAGGGCGTCGAGCGTGTCCATCCGCTTCTGGATCTCGACCGCGGACAGCTCCTGCGCGGTCCCCTCGGCCACCTCGCGGTCCAGCAGCGTCTTGACGATCCCGCGCACGAGGCGGTGTGACAGCCGGATCACGATCCCGGCAAGGACCATGATCAGGACGATCGGGAGGACCGGGTGCAGGAGCACCGAAAGGAGGCTGTCCTGGAGGTCGGCGGGTATGTTCATGGTCGCCAAGCCTAGCGCCAAGGCCGGCGGGTGGTCAGGCCGGCGTACCGCCGAGTCGGACGGACACGGCTGCGGCCGTCTCGCGCACCTGCTGCACCAGCTCCGGGATGCGGCGCGGCGTGACGCGGAACGCCGGGCCCCAGACATCGACGGCGGCGATCACCTGCCCCCGCGCATCGTGCACCGGGGCGGCCACCGCGTTCAGTCCGGTGTCGTACTCGCCGAACGCCGCCGCGTAGCCGCGGCGGCGGACGCGTGCCAGCTCCTCGAGCAACGGCTCCAGCTGGGTGAGCGTCCGATCGGTGAACCGGTCCAGGCCGCGCCGGACGAGCCGAAGCACCTCGCGCTCCGGCAGGGACGCCAGCAGCACCTTGCCCGCCGCAACCGAGTGGACCGGCACGCATCGGCCGGTCCAGTCCCCCATCGCGACCAGGTTGGGTCCGTCCGCCTGTGCCACCGTCAGCATCTGGTCGCCGTCGAGGACGCCGAGGCCGCTGGTCTCGCGTGTGGCTCGCGCGAGACGGTCGAGCTCGGGCATCGCGATCGATCGCAGGTCGAGCGTTCGCTCGGCCCGCTCCGCGAGCCGGATCACCACCAGGCCCAGGCGGTACTTGCCGGTCTCCTCGTCCTGCTCCACGAGCCCGCGCTTCTCCAGCGTGGCCAGCAGGCGGGACGCGGTGGACTTGTGCAGCCCGAGACGCCGCGCGAGCTCGGTCACGCCGGCCTCGCCGTGGCTGTCCCCGAGAGCAAGCATGAGGGCGGCAGCCCGATCGACCGATCGGACGGCGTTCCCGTCGAGCGTCATCCAGGTCCCCTTTGGTGACGGAGCTCAGAGCGCCGGGACGTCGAGCTCGCCGTGCGCGCGCGCATCGAGCGCGGCGTCCAGCGAGGCTCCGAAGATCGTGACCACGCGGTCCACCGTGTCGCCCTGCGAATGCGCCTCGCATACGAACCAGGGCTCGCGACTGTCGGGCTCCGGCATGGCGCCCCGGGCGTGCATCCCGATCGCGATCGCGTCGTACAGCTCGTGGTCGGTATCGGCCCAGTCGCGGTACTCGCTGGGCACGATGTCCGTGAACATGATCCCGAACATGGAGGGATGGCCGGTGATCTGGTACGCGAGGCCGCGCGCATCGAGCAGTGCGCGGATCCCGCGCTGCATCTCGAGACCGGTGGCCTCGATCGTGGCCAGGGCATCGGTGTCGCGAATGATCTCCAGGGTCTTCACGGCGGCCGCCGCGGCCACGCGGTTGCCCGCATAGGTCCCCCCGTGACTGACCTTGGACGGCAGCATCGCCATGATCTCCTCGCGACCGCCGAACGCGGCCGCGGGATAGCCGTTGCCCATCGCCTTCGCGTACGTGGCCAGGTCCGGCCTGATCCCGAAATACTCGGCCGCGCCGCCCCGGGCGAAGCGGAAGCCGGTCTTGACCTCGTCGAAGATCAGCAGGATCCCGAACTCCTCGGTCAGCGCGCGCATGGCCTTGTGGAAGCCCGGCTTGGGCATGATCCCCTGGGCGTTGCCAAGGACCGGCTCGACGATGATCGCCGCGATGTCGTCGTCGCGCTCGAACAATCGGCGCAGGGCATCGATGTCGTTGTAGCGGGCCGGAATGATCGTGGCTGCGACCGCCTCGGGGATGCCGCGGCCCCAGGCGAGACCGACCGGATTGTCCGCGTCGCCGAGCTCGGCCATGTCATTGGGCGCGACGCTGATCAGGGCGTAGTCATGGACGCCGTGATACTGGCCCTCGAACTTCACGATCTTGTTGCGGCCCGTGTATGCGCGGGCAACCCGCATCGCATGCATCGTCGCCTCGGTGCCGGATACCGTCATCCGCGCCTTGTCGACCCAGCCGGTGAGCTCCTTGACCAGCTCCACCGCCCGGATCTCGTCCTCGCTGGTCAGCGAGAAGCTGACACCCAGCCGCATCCGCTCGTTGACGTAGTCATCGACCCGGTCGTCGCCGTGCCCGAGGACCACGGGCCCGTAGCCCATCCGCAGGTCGATGTACTCGTTGCCATCGAGGTCCCAGACGTTGCCGCCCTTGCCGCGGTCGACGTAGACCGTGTCGTCGCCCCACGCTCGGAAGTTCGAGTTGGCACCGCCCGGCATCGCCTTGCTGGCCCGGCGGTACAACGCCCGCTGCTTCTCGCGGCTGAGCGTCGGGGCGGGTTGGGCGACACGTTCGGTGGTCATGATCCCTCCAGGTGCAGTCCCGCCGCGGGAACGAGCGCGCCGCTGGCGGCGCGACGGCAGGTGTCCGCGCCGAGTGCCGGTGGGTGCACATCCCGGGACACGCGTTGCGGACAGTGGAACGATGGGTCCGATCCTGCCACACGGCCGTCGGCGCCGTCAACACGAATCTCGCAACACAATGGCCATCTGGACACGAATACCGCAGGTCCTGGCGGTCATCCGGTTGGTGATCCGCGTACATTGGGGCCATGATGATTCCCTTCGGAACGGCGTCCGGCCAGGCGGACGCCCCGCCTGCGGGCGGCAGCTACTGGTACACCACCGGTGATCCAGGCCCGGTTCGCCCGCCCGTCCGGGGCACCATCCGCGCGGACGTCGCGATCATCGGCGCCGGGTTCACGGGCCTGTGGACGGCGATCCAGCTGCTCGACACCGAGCCCTCGCTGCGGGTCGTCGTGCTCGAGGCCGACCGGGTCGGCTGGGGCGCGAGCGGGCGGAACGGCGGGTTCTGTGCCTCCTCGCTGACCCACGGCCTCGCCAATGCCCTGCTGCACTACCCGGACGAGCTCGACATCCTCGAGCGCGAGGGCGTCGCAAACCTGGCCGCGCTGGTTGCGTTCGTGCGGTCCGAGGGGATCGACTGCGAGCTCGAGGCGACCGGATCGCTCGACGTCGCCGTGGCGCCGCACGAGGCCGAGGACCTCCGCGATCACGTCGAGCTGGCGGCCCGCCATGGCGTCCGGCTCGAGCTGCTCGACCGCGAGGCGATCCAGGCGACCGTACACTCGCCGCGCTGGCTGGCGGGCGTGCGTGCAGGACCGGAACGGAACGTGATGGTGAACCCGGCCCGGCTCGCATGGGGGCTCGCCGGGTCCGCGGAACGGCGCGGGGCGGTCGTCGCCGAGCACAGCCGCGTCGTCGCGCTGCACCGGCACGCTCGCGGTGTCCGGGCAGAGATCGATGGGGGCGGCGTCGTGGATGCAGCCCACGTCGTCGTCGCGACGTCCGCGTACAGCGGGTGGATCCGGCGCCTGGTGCCGCTGTTCGTGCCCGTGTACGACTATGTGCTGGTCACCGAGCCCCTGTCGTCCAGCCAGCAGGCATCGATCGGCTGGCGTGGCCGCGAGGGGATGTCCGACGCAGGCAACCAGTTCCACTACTTCCGGCAGACGGCCGACAACCGGATCCTGTGGGGCGGCTATGACGCGATCTACCATCCGGGCAACCGGGTCGATCCCGCGCACGACCAGCGACCCGACACGTTCGAGGCGCTCGCCCGCCACTTCGTCGACGCGTTTCCGCAGCTGGACGGGATCCGGTTCGAGCACCGCTGGGGCGGCGCGATCGATACGACCACGCGGTTCACGGTGACCTTCGGCGAGCTGCTCGGCGGTCGCGTCCACTACGCGCTCGGCTATACGGGGCTCGGTGTCGGCGCCTCCCGCTGGGCGGCCGGGATCGTCAGGGACCGGCTGCTGCGGCCCGACTCGCCGCTGCTGCGGCTGCGGTTCGTCAACTCGCCGCCGTTCCCCATCCCGCCGGAGCCGGCCCGGACGCCGGTCGTGGAGCTGATGCGACGCGAGGTGATCCGGGCGGACGCCGAGAGCGGCCGCCGCAGCCTGATCCTGCGCACGCTCGACGCCCTGGGCATCGGCTTCGACAGCTGAGGCCGCCCGGCCGGCCAACCGCCGAACAGGGCCAGGCGCCCGAGCCCGGTCAGCCGCCGAACAGGGCCAGCCGCCCGAGCCCGGTCAGCCGCCGAACAGGGCCAGCCGCCCGAGCCCGGTCAGCCGCCGAACATGGCCAGCTGATCACCCGTTCGCTCAACCGCGGGATCGAGCCCGAGCAGGGGCTCAAGGTCCGCGAGCGAGGCGTCCTCGCGACCGGCCCACTCCCGCAGGTGGTTCGCCTTGAGCACGTGCCAGGCGCCCTCCTCGAGCTCGGCCCGGAGCAGCGGCGACCGTTCGAGCTTGTGGCGCACGAGCTCGGCGCGCTCGGGCAGCACGACCAGGAACCGCACCAGGCGGTCGTCGGCGGGGATGCGGCCGTGACGGCGAAGGACGGTCTCGCTGAGCATCGCCGTCCACTCGACCTCCCACAGGAAGGCCGCCCGGCCACGGACGTACCAGATCACGTCCACCTCCTCGAGGTCCTCGGCGCGGATCCGGCCGAGGTATGGGGGGCCGGCCAGCTCGCGATCATCGAGGAGATCGGACAGCGGCACCCCTTCGATGCGGCGCGTCTGCTGGCGGGCACCGATCCAGCAGGCGAAGCCCATCCGGTGGCCGAGATCGACGAGGCGGGCGATCTCCTGCCCGTGCTCCTGGCTCCTGCGGACGAGGTCGTCGGTGGTGAACAGGTGGTCGGTCGTGCTGGCGCGGCTCCGGTAGCTGCCGAGGCAGGCGCGCACGAGCGCCTCGTCGGGCAGATCCGGCCCGGTGAACATGCCGGCGATCCGCTCGAGGAAGGCGGCTTCCGACATCGGTCCCGACGTCGACAGCAGGCTGTATACCGCCCACTCCACGCGATCCGCGAGCGAAACCGCGGCGCCATCGCGATCCACCCGGTCCGCCAGCCACCAGCGGTCGCCGTCAAGCCGGACCAGCCGGCGTTCCCCGTCGCCTTCGAGCGCGTCCCGCACCAGCGTCAGGAGCCTGTCCACGTGATCGACCGCCGGATCCGCCCCGACCACCGCCGGACCGTCGCTTCCGCCCGCTGGATCGCCCGCTGCCGCGCCGTTCGCCTCCTTCTCGATGGGCTCACCGCCTGCCGCAGCATCGGCTGTGGCCGTCGGATCCGGTGGTGACGGCGGGCGAACCAGGCGCCGCAGGTGTCCAGCCCGATCCAGGCCAACCAGGATCTCGCCGAGCAGGCCGTCGAGGCCCACCGGCTCGCCGCGCAGCTTGAGCACGTCGACGGCGGCCGATACCACCGCGCTCGCCGCATCCGGCGCCGAGAACGGCGCGTTGACCGCACGCTGCGGAGGCGCGAACAACCGCTCGGCGGGCACCAGATCCGGATCACCGGCGCGGCCGGGAACGGGCGGCAGCGTCACGTTTGCCCGTGTTCGCGGGCCGCCTGGGACGGCACCGGAGCCGGGCGGCACCAGCTCCACCACGCCACCTTCCTGACGCCCGACCTCGGGCAGCCGGGCACTCGCCAGCCGGTAGCCGGCCGTGACCCCGCCGAGCACCGTGGCCACCAGCCCCTGCGCATCGTCACCCTCGAGCAGGAACACGATCCGCGCGTCACGGTCCAGGATCGGCTCGATCCCGCGCAGCGATCTCGTCAGCGCGGCCGCCTGCCAGCCCCAGGTGGGCCGGACCGCCGGTCCGAACAGCGGCTCGAGGGCAAGCATCGCCGCAGCCTCACGACCGAGGACCCACGCCGTTGCCTGGTACGCCCATGCGAGGCGCTCCGGCGACGGACGGGGCGGAGGCGTGCCCAGGACCATCCGCACGCGGGGCACGATCGCCGACCCGGCGAGGTGCTCCGCCTCGAGCTGGAGGGCGCTGAACGATGCCGGCGTGGCCAGCTTGACGACGGCCGTGGCCGACCCCTCGACCAGGCCTCGAAGGTCGTCACCCAGCCGGGCCGGCACGGGTCCCCACGCGCCGCTCTCCAGCCGCTGGACGAAGCCCCGCACGAGCCGGACACCATCCTCGAAGGCGAGCCATGGGTTGCGCTCCCGCCAGTGCGCGCTGCCTGGCAGCTTCACGTGACCGGCGGCAATGCGCAGCGGGGCGACGCGGCCGGGCGAGGTCGCCAGCCGGCTCGCGGGAGCCAGTGCGTGAAGAAACGCGAGGCGCAACGCGGCCGCGATCGGTGCGGCCCGGAGGTCACCCTCCACGCGCTCGAGGATCGCGTCCAGGGCTGCCAGCTGCCGGGGCGTGTGGAGATCCAGGAGCTCGTCCGGCAGTGCCTCGCCGCCGTCGAGGACCGGGAAGCGCTCGCGCAGGCGCGCTCGCGCAGCCGTCTCGTCGGGGTCCGCGACGGCGAGCGTGACATCCTGCGCATCGACCGGCGCCTGGCGCTGCTCCGCGCCGCCGAGCTGGTCGCGGCAGATCCGGCAGCGGTATTGCTTGCGCACCGGCTGCGGACCCGCGGGACGCCCGTCCTCGTCGACGCTCTCGACTGTCCAGGTGACCTCGTCCAGGATCACCGGCCGGTCGCAGGTCGCGCAGTGGCTCGCGAAGCGATCGTTGATCGACGCCTTGAGGCTCGAATCCCGGCGCGCGGATGCCGCCAGGGCCTGGACCGCGGCATCGAAATGGCGCAGGTCGGGCGGTCGAAGGACGATCTCCGCCAGCAGGCGGTCGAGCGGGGTCGTCTCGAGGCTCACCGCCTTGCGCTGGCGGTCGATGGCGGCGCGCGCGATCCAGCCGCCGCGCCCGAACATGTCCAGCACGATGTCGCCGGGGCCCGAGCCAGCGTCGAGGCGCGCCGCGACCATCGCGGGAGGCGGCGGTGGCGCGAACCGCTCGAAGGCCGGGAGGCTGAAACCCGGCTCGGCACGCAGGAGCAACGCTCGACCGACCATCCGCCGGATTGTCGCAGAGGCGTCGCGATGGCGGGAGCGCGGCGCTGCCGATGTCGTGCCGCTGGCCGAGCGGGAACGAGCCTTAGCCGGCTTCGAGATACGCGGTCTCGCCATGGAGCGCGGCGTCGAGCCCCTGCTCCTCCGCCAGCGCATCGACCTTGACCGGCGTGACCCGGCCGATGAGCCACAGCATTCCGTAGGTGAACGCGAAGGCCCACACCGATGAGCCGACAACCGCGACGAGCTGCTTGAAGAAGAACGATGCGTTGCCGGCGAGCAGCCCGTCGGTCCCGGCCGGGTTGAACGTGGTGGTAGCGAACACGCCCAGCAGGATGATGCCCAGGAACCCGCCCACGCCGTGGACGCCCCACACATCCAGCGCGTCGTCCCAATGGAGCCGGTTCTTGAGCGCCACGGCGCTGTAGCACACCGCCCCGGCAGCGAGACCGATGATCGCGGCAGTCGTCGGCGACACGTAGCCCGCCGCCGGCGTGATCGTCGCGAGCCCGGCCACCGCGCCGGTGAGCAGCCCGACGAAGGTCGGCCGCCGGTCACGCCACCAGCCGATGAGGAGCCAGATGACGGCCGCGAACGACGCCGCGATGTCGGTGTTGATGAATGCGACGGCCGTGACCGAGTCCACGCGGAACTCGCTGCCGGCGTTGAAGCCGTACCAGCCGAACCACAGGAGCCCGGTGCCCAGGGCGACCAGCGGAATGCTGTGCGGTCCACCCTCGAGCACCTTGCGCCGGCCGACATACAGGACAGACGCGAGCGCGGCCATTCCGGCGACGTTGTGCACGACGATCCCGCCGGCGAAGTCCAGGACGCCCCACTGCTGCAACACGCCGCCGCCCCAGATCATGTGGACGAACGGGAAGTAGACGAACAGGAGCCACAGGGTCAGGAAGGCCATGTACGCCTTGAACGTGACCCGGTTCGCAAAGGCACCGGTGATCAGGGCAGGGGTGATGACCGCGAACATCATCTGGTAGGCGACGAACACCAGCTCGGGGATCGAATCGTTGGGCGACACGCTCGTGAGCGAGACGCCGTTGAGGAACGCCTTGTCGAGGTTGCCGATGACGCCGCCCACATCACCCGAGAAGCACAGTGAGTACCCGACCGCAAACCAGATCACGGTGGTCCAGCCCATCGAGACGAACGACTGCATCATGATCGCGAGGACGTTCCGGCGGCCGACCAGACCCCCGTAGAAGAACGCCAGACCGGGCGTCATGAGCATGACCAGGCTGCTGCACAGCAGCATGAACGCGGTGTTCCCGGTGTCGAGGTTGGGCATGTCGGGGGAGGCCTCCTTATCGGCGCGACGCTACAGCGCGCGGATCAGGGGGCCCCGGTCCGAAGGTCACCTCGCGGAAGGCCGCGAGCGAACGATTTCCGTGCCCGGAGGCTCATCGCGCGGCGGCCATCGGGCAACCGCCGCCGCCCGGATCACGCCGCCGCTCGGGCGAGCCAGATCCGTGTCAACGAGTATCCAGGCGGCTGTTCGACCGCTCGATGCCCCCTTCCCGGTCGTCAGGTCGGGTCAGCCAGCCGCCTCAGGCCCAGGTGTCCAGAAATCGGGCCCTGCGCGGGCGCCATCGATGACGTACAGGCGCGTGGATCCTGGATGACACGAACGGGGCTGAGCGAGAACGGGGTTGAATGAGAAAGGGGTCAGATCCAGGCCGCGTGCGATCGCTCGCCGGCTAGGACTCGTCGAGGTCGTCCGTCTCTTCCTCGAAGGCCTCGTCCGTCGTCTCTTCCGGCGGCAGGACACGCTCGAGGTTCTCGATCTCCTCGTCCTCGATGTCGTCCTCGAGATCCTCCTCGAGCTCTTCTTCCTCGCGGACGAGCGTGCCCTTGGTGTACGGGCGGAGGTCGGTGGACTTCGCCGCGGTCGGGAAGCTCACCTTGCCGTAGTTGCGGGGGTCCTGGAACACCTCGCGGATGATCAGCCGCACGTCGCGATCACCGAGCGAGGTCACGCCGGCGAGGTACTTGTTGCCGTCGGCGATGAGCTTGAGCAGCCGGGCGGCCACCCGCGGCTCGACGATCCCGATGCGGACCCCGTTGCTGATGGCGATCAGGCGGTTCGACTCCGGGATCAGCTCGACCGCGTCACCCGGGTTGACCTGGGCCAGCTCCGCGGGGCGCGCGAGGTTGGTCAGGTGCGCGAACCCGGTCTTGCCGGTCTCCTCGACGAAGATGCTCACCGGCGCCTTCGATCCCTGGAGGGCGGGCACCGTCTTTTCTCCCGCCTCCACCAGCAGCACCTTGAGCCGGTCGATGTTGCGCTCGGCGATGCGGTTTGTCGGATCGAGCGCCAGCGCCTTCTGGTAGTGCTCGCGGGCCGAGCCCAGCTCGCCCAGCTCCCACAGCGCCTTGGCCAGCCGGTTCTCGGCCTCGGAATCGGCGCCGAGCTCGATCAGCCGGCGGTTCGTCTCGGCAGCATCGCTCCAGCGGGCGGCCGACGCATGCGCAATCGCCTGCTCGGCCAGCTGGCGCTTGAGACGCATCTGACCCGCGGGCGTCTGGGCTGCGGCGTCGATCTCGGGGAAGGTCACGGAGTGGTCGTCCTTTCGGTCCATCGGGACGCGGGAGGCATGCGACGCATCAACAGACGCGCCGAATCAGCGTCAGGCACGGGCACGTGTTTCTAGCACCCTCCGTGGATCGCGTCAAACGCGCAGCCGGAGGTTCCAGGCGATCACGACGATCGCAAGCGCGAACAGCAGGATGGTCTCCCACAGGAACCGCGGATCCCGGCGCCTCGCCGGGGCGGTGTCATGGAGCGCATCCCACAGGTAGAACACCAGCGTCAGCACGGCCGGACCCACCAGTCCGGCAAGGTCGACGGCCCGCGCGGCGCCGGCCGCGACTGCGATCACGATCCCGTAGGTCAGCGCCGATCTCGCGGCATCACGGACCGTCCCGTAGCGGAACGTGGCCAGGCGGTATCCCAGCAGCAGGGCCAGCAGCGCGTCGTCGAGCGCCAGGACCGCGAGCCAGCCCTCGGACAGGCCGTGGCCGGCCCCGACCGCGGACCCGTTGCTGCCTGCCGCCTCGACCAGCCCGCCCGGGACGAGCGCGGCGATCCCGGTGAAGGCGATGAACGCGGTGACCACCGCGGCCAGCAGCACTCGCGACCGATCGGCGTCCGTCGGACCGGTCGCCTGGCCGGCGAGGCGCACCTCGAGAGCGACCACGCGATCGAGGAGCACGGCGAGGGCTGCCAGCGCGGGCACCAGCCCCAGCCCGGCAGGCACCAGCTGGATGGCGGCCGCGGCGCCGCCGGTCAGCACCGCCGGGATCACCAGCCCTTCGAGCGCCCGCGCCTTGGTGTCGTCCCGGCGCAGCACGCTCGCCCCGGCAAGGAGCACGGCCAGCGGCAGCAGCCCCGCCATCAGGAACGCGTCGGCCCGGTCGACCAGGCGCGCCATCGCGACCAGCACGACGGCCACGAGCACCAGCTCGCGTCGCGCCAGGATCGGCTCGTCCGGGAGGTTGACCGTCACCAGCCGATCCTATCGCCCTCAGACCCTCGAGGGCTTGCCGGCGACCCAGGCCAGCACGTCGTCGCGGGTGCGCGTGTTGAGGACGTGGCGCGGCTCCACCCACCCGCGCCGCGCCTGGTCGACACCCCAGCGAACGTATTCCAGCTCCTCGGTGCGGTGGGCGTCGGAGTCGATCGAGAGCAGGCAGCCCGCCTCGACCGCGCGGCGAGCCCGTTCCGCCGAGAGGTCGAGCCGGTGCGGCGAGCCGTTGATCTCGAGCGCGGTCCCGGTAGCCGCCGCTGCCTCGAACACGGCGTCCCAATCCAGGTCGAGGTCGTCGCGCGACTGGATCATCCGGCCGGCCGGATGGGCGATCACGTCGACGTGCGGGCTCCGGATCGCATTGAGCGTCCGACCGGTCAGCTCCGCCCGCGACTGCCGGCGGGCCACGTGGACCGAGGCGACGACGACATCGAAGCGGGCGAGCAGATCGTCCTCGTAGTCCAGGCGGCCGTCGGCTCGAACCTCGAGCTCGCAGCCATGGAGCAGCCGGAAGCCCGCGGGATCAGCTCCCTCGGGACGCTGTCCGGCCGCCTCTTCCGCGGCGAAGCGCGCGTTGAGCGCCGCGATGATCCCGCGCTGCGCCTCCACCCGATCCGGATCGAGCCCGTGCGCGATCCCGAGGCTCTGGGAATGGTCGGTCAGCACCTGGTACGCGTAGCCCAGCCGGCGGGCGGTGTCTGCCATCCGCTCGATCGTGTCGACGCCGTCGCTCCAGTTCGAGTGCGTATGCAGGTCGCCGCGCAGGTCGGCGCGTGCGATCAGCTGCGGCAGCCGGCCGTCGCGGGCCGCCTCGATCTCGCCGCGATCCTCGCGCAGCTCGGGCTCGATGAGGTCGAGGTCGAGGAACCGGTAGACGCCCTGCTCGTCCGGGAACGTCGTGGGGCTCGCCTCGGCTCCCGGCACGGGTTGTCCGTCCTCGTCCAGCCGGACGAAGCCCTTCTCGGACAGGCTCCAGCCACGATCGCGCGCCAGGCCACGAAGGTGGACGTTGTGCTCGGCCGATCCGGTGAAGTGGACGAGGTAGCTGCCGGCCGTGCCCGGCGGCATGATCATCAGGTCCACCTGCGGGCCGTCCACCAGGCGAATGCTCGCCTTCGCGCTGCCGGCGCCCAGCACGTGATCGACGCCGCCCAGGCCGGTGAATCGCTCGACGACAGCGGCGGGGTCGTCCGTCTCGACCAGCAGGTCGAGGTCCCCGATCGTCTCACGCCGCCGGCGCAGCGACCCCGCCTGGACGACCCGGTGTACGCCGGGCGCGCCGGAGAGTCGTGCCACGAGCTCATCCGAGAGCTGCTGCGCCCGGTCCAGCAGGAGCCGCTGCGGGCGCGATTCCAGCTGGGCGATCCCCTCCAGGATCCGGGCCTCGGTGCCGACCGACAATCCCCGGAGCCCGCGAAGGTGCCCCGCCTCCGCGGCGCGGCGAAGGTCGTCGAGGCTCTCGATACCGAGCCCCTCGTAGACCAGGCGCACCGTCTTCGGGCCGACGCCCGGGATCCGGAGCAGGCCCACCAGGCTGGCCGGGATCTCCGCGCGCAGCCGGTCGTGGACGGCCATCCGGCCGGTCGTCGCCAGCTCGGTGATCTTGTCCGCGATCGCCTTGCCGACGCCGGCGATCGGCCGGCGGTCCCCTGCCGCGTACGCTGACGCGACGTCGAACGGGGCGCGCGCGATGGCGTCGGCCGCGCGATGGTAGGCGACGGTCTTGAACACCAGCTCGCCCTTGACCTCGAGGATGTCCCCGATCTCGTGGAACACACGGGCGAGGTCGCGCGTTGGTGAAGGGATGGACACTTCCGTCGGGTGCGCCGGCGGGTTCTTCGGCGCCGTCCGGTTCGTCGAGGGCTGCTTGGGCGTCGGGGACGGCATCGGACTCGCGGGGCGTGCGGGGCATACCCGCATGGTACGGGGCCGGTGAGGTCGTGCGAGCCGCGTGAACCGGCGCGACTGGGTACCGTCACGCGGGGCCGGCGCGACTGGGTACCGTCACGCGGTGACGGCGTCACGCGGTGACGGCGTCCCTCGGGGCCGGCGTCACTCGGTGAGCGCGTTGCGCCTCGACCACCGTGGTTACGCCGAGACGACCCGATTGCGACCCGCTCGCTTGGCGCGGTAGAGCGCCTTGTCGGCTTCGTCGATCACGAGGTCGAGGCCGACGTCCGGAGACTTGGCGACCGCCACGCCGACCGACACGCTCACGCCGGGCACGCCCAGCCTGCGCAGGTCGAGATCGCCGACGGACCGGCGGACGCGCTCCCCGACCTCGAGCGCGATCTCGGGGCCCGGGTTCCGGAGCAGGACCGCGAACTCCTCGCCTCCGAACCTGGACGGGACGTCCCCATCGCGAACCGCGCCCGCGATCGCATGGGCCACCTCGCGCAGGACGTGGTCGCCCACGCCGTGACCAAAGGTGTCGTTGAGCCTCTTGAAGCGATCGATGTCGATCATCAGCACGCCAACCCGGTCCTCGGCGCGGCGTCGTCGCGACAGCAGGCCGACGTACTCGTCGAAGTACCGGCGGTTCGGAAGGCCGGTCAGCGCGTCCGTGGATGCGCGCGTCTCCGCATCGCGCAGCGAGTACACGCGCGCCAGGGCCGCGGACACCTCGGCCGCAGCCGCCGCCAGGAACCGGTGAGCGCTCGAGGGCCAGGGTTCGCTCGTGCGGCGCGAGAGAACGATCGCGCCCTCGACGCTGCCGTCGATGCGCAGCGGCGCCGCGACGAGGTTGCTCAGCCCGTAGGCATCTCGCAGCCGCGCGGCGATCCGATCCGCGATGCGCTGATCAGCGCCCTTGCTCGCAGGCGATGCCTGAACGCCGCTCCGAGTCCGTGCCGGCGCGACCGGGGCGACCGGGGCGACCGCGACGGCCGCACCGCCGGACTCCCGGTCCGGCCGGGCGCGTCCGGCCTGGGCGAGGGCGCCACCGGTCCCGAGGCGATCGACGGTGATCCCGAGCGGTGCGAGCTGGGGATCACCGGCGGGGTCCGGCTCGATGGGCACCGCGGTGAGCCGACGTCCCCGCGCGGCCGCGACGGCAACCCGCATCTGTGCGTCCTGTTCGGCCGGATCCTCGAGCTCTGCGAGCGGCATCGTCGTACGCGATGCCGGGGCTCCCGGTCGCGACGGCGACAGGATGACCTCGAGGTAGCGGGCGTCGGGCCGGCGGCGGACGACCGCGACGTGATCGGCGCCGGTCCCCGAGCCGAGCTCCTCGACGATCGCGGCGACGATTGCGTCGGGTGACACGGATCGAGCGAGGCCGCGGAGGATGCGCGCGAACGATTCTGCCTCGGTGCGCCTCGTGCCTTCGAGCCCCACGACCTCCTCGCGCTCGCGGACGGCTGCAAACCCGACGAGGGCAAGCAGCGCAAGGACGACCAGGTCCAGAGGACGCGGATCGATGACCAGGCGCACGACCTCGATCGTGCCGAGGGCGACGAACAGGAGGACGAACGGGCGCCGAGTCAGCGCGCGCCATTCGACGCGTCGCCTGCGGCTGCCAGGATCTCGTTCGCCCACTCTCACCTGGAACTGAAGGATGGGGCCGCGCGGGTCGCGGGGCAAGGGGAAGGGACAGTACTGTCGGCGACGTTCGACCCGGTACTTCCGTACGCGTCAGCCTGAACCGGACTCCACCATACCCACCTCGACCGCCGGCGGATCGGGAAGCTGCTCATGCCGGCGATCAGCCATTCGTACCGGCGGCTCCAGCCGGCCGTCGCCGTCCGCATCGGCGCCGGTTGCCGTCTCGCCGTCCTCGCCTTCCACCCCGGCCGTTACCTGGTTGCCGCCGCGTGCCTTCGATGCGTAGAGCGCCGCGTCCGCGATCGCGATGAGGTCCGTCGCACTTCGCCCGGCGTCCGGGTAGGTTGAGACGCCGATCGATGCGCCGATCGGGAACGAACGACGGCCATCGGCGGAGAACGGCGAGTCCCGGAGGGCATCGAGGATGCGCCCGGCGGCGTGCGCCGCCGCTTCACGGTCGGTCTCCGGCAGGACCAGCGCGAACTCGTCGCCGCCATAGCGCGCAGCGACATCCGGCCTGCGCAGCGTCGAGCGAATCAGGTCCGCGACATGCACCAGGACCCGGTCACCGTACACGTGGCCGAGGGTGTCGTTGACGAGCTTGAAGTCATCCAGGTCGAGCATCACGACGCTGAGCGGCTCGCGGGTGCGGACGGCACGCACGACCTCCTCGGCGAGGCGCTCGTGGAGGTACCGGTGGTTGAAGAACCCCGTCAGGGGGTCGCGGTCGGCGAGGTTCCGGGCGGTCTCGTACAGCCGCGCGTTCTCGAGCGCCATCGCCGCTTCGTGGGTCATCGTCTGGGCGAGCGTGATCGGGCCGGCGTCGCCGACCGGGTGGCCGCGGAAGGTCAGCTCGACCAGCCCGATCGCCTCGCCCTTCGCGATCAGCGGCAGCATCACCAGGCCGCCCATGCCCTCGTCGCGCAGGAGCTCCACCTCGGCGCTGTCGGCTTCCGGGTCGTCGACGTCGACGAACGCGATCATCCCCTCGTTGAGCACCCGGCGGGTCAACGGGTACGGGGCAAGCGGATAGAACGCGGCGGCCTCGACCCCGGTGTCCGTCGGGTAGGCTCCGAGGCTTCGGACCCGGTCGTTGACATGGTCCCAGTCGCTGATCTGCGCCTCATCCGCCCCAACAGCCCGGGCGAGGTGCTCTGCCATCAGGTTCGCCACGTCGTGCGGGTCGAGCGACCGCGTCAGGGCGCTGCTCATGTCGAGCAGCTGGCGCAGCTCGGCCGCAAGACGACGGGTCTCCGCCAGCAGCGATGCCCCGGAGAACGCAGTCGCGGCCTGGTCCGCGAGGATCATCAGCAGCTGCAGGTCGTCGCCATCGAACTGGTACAGGCCGAGCTTCGACAGCGTGATCACCCCGACGAGAGCATCGTCCTGTCGCATCGGCACCACCAGCATCGACTCCTCGACGTCGTCCGTGCCGGGGATGGTGGCGGCGCGCGGGTCTCGCCCGACATCGCCGATCCTCAGCGGATGCCCGTTGCGGGCGACCCAACCGGTCAGCCCCTCACCGATCTTCGTGCGCAGGATGTCGAGATCGACCATGTCGTAGGCACCGATGCGGCCCTCGAACGCGACGGGCACCAGGTCATCGGGTGGCTCGAGCAGGTAGACACGTGCGTTGTGGTAGTCGATGACGCGCTGGGTCTCCTCCACCACGGCCCGGCCAACCTCGGCGAAGCTGAGGCTCGCGCTCATCCGTTTGGCCGCGCCCTGCAGCACCTGCAGCTGACCGGCGCGACGAGCCTCTGCCGCCCGTGCCCTGCCGACGAGGGCTCCCGTGAGCAGGACGGTGCCCCCGACGGTGAAGTCGAGGACGATGATCAGGTCCTCGATCGAGGACGGTCCGCCGGCGATCGCCCAGCCCGCGATCCCGAGCACCAGGGCAACGAAGCCGCCGACGAAGGCGACGGCATGGAGGCGCGATGTCGCGGCTGATCCGCGACGCCCGACCCGGAGGCGGCCGACGGCCGCACGAAGGCGCTGCACGAATCGGATGCTGGCAGTGCGGGGTGACCGCGGGCACCACCCGAAGGTACCGACCCGCGCGGCGGTCAGTCGTCCCTTGCCGGCGGCCCGGTCGTCGCTCGGCTGCCGGCTCGCCGGCCAGGTCGTCGCCGGCCAGGTCGTCGCCGGCGGCGGCCCGGTCATCCCAGCGGCGGCGTCGTACGGGTCGTCGCCGGCCGGCGGCCCGGTCATCCTCAGCCGGCGGCGTCGTACGTAACCTTCGTCCCGGTCGCGACGACCTGGATGAAGATCCGCCCGCGCACGAGCGTGACCTCGGTCCCTGCGGCGTCGAAGAAGCGGGTCAGGCCGGCGGCCGTGTCCTTGCGCCACGTGCCGGCGATGACCTTGCCGTCGCGGAACACCAGCGCCTTCCCGGTGCCGATCTGGTCGAGCACGGGCCGAGCGTGGCCCGGCTCCGATTCCGGATCGATGGACAGGCGCATGAACAGCACGACCACGTTGCGAGCCGTGACGCGCTTGCCGTCGGCAGCATCGATCTGCGCCTTGCCGGCGACCGAGCGAAGGTAGGCGTTGGACTTCGCGTCGTAGGTGTAGGTCGGTGGTGCCCCGGTTGTACGGGATCGTGATCGAACCCTTCGACGGGCGCTGGTCTGCGGGCAGGTCGTCGGCAAAGGGGCGGACGCCAACGTCCGTTGGCATCGTCGCGGGCGCCCCGTGCTTCACGGCGATCGCGCGGACCGCATCACTCGAGGAGTAGGCGTTGTGCGGGGCGCTCCGCTTCGAGTCCCGATGGAACGCGGACCCGCTGCCGAACAGCGCATCGACGTTGTACAGGACCTTTCCGTCCAGCCCGGGGAGGAACTTGAGTGTCTTCGCGTCCCCGCCGTAGTGCGCGAACGCCGCCCGGTACTCGGACGCCCAGTTGACGAAGTACGGGCGCCCGCTCCGGATCGCCTCGACGCGCTTCGCGTCGAGCTCCTGGAACAGCGCCATGTACCGGTCCTCGCCGCCGTCCGCCGGCGCCTGGTACACGATCGACGCGGCATTGAAGCCGTACTGCGGGCGGGCTGCCACGCTGTCGTCGATCATGACGGCGACGGGCAAACGGCTCGCGGTCCCGGGGTTCGCCGGCAGGCCGTCCAGCCACGCGAAGCCGGGTGCGGCGGTCGGGGCGGGCGAGGCGGAGAGTTCCGCCGTGGGAGCCGTGCTGGCGATCGGCGCCTGTGAGGCCATGGCATCAGCCGAAGGGGCGACCGACGATCCTCGCGGCGACACCGTCGGCGGGTTGGACCCGCAACCCGCGAGCAGAGCAGCCGCGACAAAGACCGCAACCGCTTGAAGCGCAAAGATCGGGATGCGGAAGCTGGCGGATGTCGCAGGCATCGATCCCTCCTCGATGGCGACCGCAGCAACGGTCACGAGAACCTTCACGGCCTGATACCGCCGCCGAGCACAACCCAGACATCCGCCGTCGTCGCGGCCGCCAATGCTCAGGCCGCGGTAGGAGTTGTGCGGTGCGCCGAGAACGATGATCTCCGCTTCGGCGCCGGCTTCCCGGTAGAGCACCTTCCCAGATTGGATGCGATCGAGCGTGTCCTGGGCGATGTCGTAGATGCCGGCCCGCACGCGGGCGTGCGCGAAGGTGAGACTGAGTGGGAGCCCAACGTGCCCGGCTCCTCCCACGACCACGATGTCCAGCGCTCCTGTCTCGGGCGATGGACACGCACCGGCGTGCTTGATCTCTCCCCCACAGCACCGTGGGTGCGATGTCTCCCGGCTGACCGACCGTAGTGCCCGACTACCTCGATTCTCAAGGGCCCGGGAGTAGAAGGTCCTTCGACGGTCGTGCCGCCCGTTCCGGCCGTCGATTGGGATAGTACCGCGGCATCGGTTCCCCAAGCGATTCGCGTAGGGCCGGCTCACCGCCTCCTTTGGATCGCAGCGCCCACCCAGGCTTGCCGTCACGAGCCGGCGAGGCGCCTAGGCATCGGTAGTAATGTCCCAACCATCGGAGGCACCGCATTGTGACTGAAGGACCGTGACGATGGCGTCCACCAAGCACTCAATGTCGCGGCATCGCAGGGCGGGGCCCGCGCCGGCACTTCCGCGGCCACTTAACCACGCCCACGTGCGACTGTCGGGGAAGCTCGCCGTCGCAGTCGCGGTAGGCCTGGCGTTGCTCGCGGCGGCACTCGTCCTATATCTGAGTCGGCATCTCAGTTTCTGGTGGGACGAGTGGACGTGGATCCTGGAACGCCGTGGGAACACGCTTGAGACGTACCTCAGACCGCACAACAGCGAGCACTGGTCGACGGTTCCCATCGCGATCTACCAGTTTCTTTTCCGCACCGTCAGCATCGGGTCGTATGTCCCGTACATGGCGACGCTGGCGGCGTTCCACGCAATCAACGGACTGCTCCTGTTTGCTGTCCTACGGAGGCGCGTAGGTTCGGAGATCGCACTCGGTGCGACCGCGCTGTTGCTCTTCCTGGGAAGCGCCTACCAGGATCTCCTGTGGGCATTCCAGGTTGGGCAACTCGCGTCCATCTCTCTCGGGCTTGGCGCCCTGGTGCTTCTTGATGTCGATCGGCCAGCCCGCCGCCGGCAGGTCGCAGCCGGCATACTTCTCCTGCTGTCCGTGGCGTCCTCGGGTGTAGGGCTGATTTGGTGCGCCGCCATCTTCGTGGAGGGGATGCTGCGAGTGATCGTTGGCGGGTGCTTCCCGCCCTAGCCTTGCCATTGGTAGGGTATGTGCTCTGGGATATCCTCTTTGGCCCGCGCCAGGGCCGACAGGCGCTCATTGACGCCATCACTTCCGGTCCGGCATTCGTTATGGCAGGCCTGCTCCATCTGGCGGCAGGCGTGTCCGGGCTGGGCTCGGGCGCAGGCGCCACCGTGCTGGCCCTTGCGATTGGGGCAGTGGCGTGGGCTGCCTCTCGTCGACCTTTGAGCGCCCGCGCGTGGGGGGCGCTGGCGGGACTCCTCCTGTTTTATGGCTCGATCGCTGCCACCCGATCCCAGCTGGGAATCGAACAGGCCAACGAAAGCCGCTACATCTACGTAGGCGCGGTGTTCGCGCTCGTGATCATCGCCGAAGCTGCTCGCGCCGTTGCGTGCCCACCGGAGCGTCGTGGTGCGCTTGGTCGCTGCCGGCATCGTCGCGGTCTCCATCGTGGGCAATCTCTCGTACTTCACGATGCCTACTACCACGTGGTGGCACCTGCGGCTGGAGGGCCAGACGGGCCAGCTCTCCGCGGCGTACCTCGTGCGGCACCTGCCAGGCGTCGACGGCACTGCGCCCATCGATCCTGGACAGCTCCCGTACGTGGATCTCCGACGATGGACGCAGGCGGTCGACCAACTGGGGAGACCGGCGGGCGTCTTGGAAGAAGCTGCCCTCGACGACGCCGCCCTCGACGTGCGGGAGGCCGCGGACCAGACGCTCGTGCGGCTCTTCGCACACGAGCTTCTCGCTGGCCCGGTGGGCGTGCTCACTGGACAGGCTCGCGTGCGCGCGGCCGCCGGCGTAACCGTGCATGCAGACGGCGCCGCCTGCTCCATCATAAGGTCCGCCTCAGGGCTGATCGACCTTGACGCTCGGGCCGGCGACAGTCTCTCGCTCGCCGCCTTGGACGGCACGCTCGCCCTCCACGTGTACGTCGCGCACTTCGCCCCGTTCCAAGCCGCTGCATCAATTCCGCAGACGGTTGGGGAGAGCGCCTCGTCACTCCACCTTCCCAGCGTCCCAGGTTGGGCATGGGCGGTCCGCATCGAGTCGCCACGCGGCTCGGCCATCAGGGCTTGCGGTGGTTCGAATTAGCCGGGTGGACTCGGCCATTCGAAGGACCTTCTCGCCGACGTCTCGGCTGGTCGCGCGACCAATTCGGCTGCGGGTGCTTGCCCGATGGAGCACAGGCTCATGCGCATGCCGGTGCTCGGCAGTTCAACTTTCACCTGCCATGTTGTCCCGTCCCCGATGTCAGGGATACGCACATACGTTGCCGGGACCTCGCTAAGCACAAATGAGATCCGCGTGCGGGGCGATGGGCGCAGTTGATGGCCGAGCAGTGCACTGCCGATGCCGCCGCTGCCAAGTACCTCGATCCATGTGCCGCTTGGAACCTGAACGGTCACACTTGGACTCGAGCCGGTCGGCACGACCGCCAAGCAGACACCATCTGACGCGGGCCGGGTCCCGTCGAAGGCGACAACCCGCAGCGCAAGCTTCGTCGGCGACGATGAAGGCCCCGAGCCCACGCGGAACCCTCGGCCAACAAGCCGCAGGAGTGCTTGCTCGAATGCGCCATCACTTGGCCGCGTCGCTACTTGCGGCAGGAATTCGTCAGCGGCAGGGTTCCCATACCGGTCGACGAGCGCGCGCACCTCGTCCACGGTTGGCCACTCCAGCAGCAGCCCGGCGGGGTCCATCCAGGTCCGATCATGGCTCTGCTCGATGATCGTCACGTAGGACCGGGTGAGATCCGCGTAGATCTGAAATTCATCTCGCCCCGTCTTCAGTTCCATAGCGTTGGTTGTTATGGAGAGCACCAAGAGCGGTGCCACCACGAATGTCGCAGCGCGGCTCGCGTAGACCTGCCAGGAAATTCCCGCAAGCAGGTCCCCAACCAGCAAGACCATGAAGAACGCAGCGACGTATACATAGCGGCTCCTCTCCGCAAAGTCACTCGCTAGCTGCGCGCGCACCAAGCCTATGACCGCGTACATGACGATGAACGCCGTGAGCGCGGCCAGCGCCAGCGGCGGGACCGTGCGCCGCCGCACAACCATCCACACGAGTGTCATGAGCCCGGCGAACAACAGCATCGCCGGCAGGACCACGGTTGCCATCGTGGACCCCAGCCACCCCGACTGGGCATCCAACCCGGAGAACCTAGCGATCGAGTGCAGTAGACCTCGTGCCGCAAAGTCCAGCGCTTCGGATAGGCTCGCGAGCTGGCCGCGCTCGGCGAGGCCCGCTCTCCCGAACGCCAGATACCACAGGATGTAGCTGCCCGTCGGCAAGGCGAGCGACGGGATGCGCTCCCGCAGGCGGGCCTCCGCCACGAGTCGCACGGCAGCCGCCGCAAGGAAGAAGAGGCCCATGCCCGAGGATGCGAGTGAGACAAGAAGCAGGACGCTGCCCAGCGCGCCATTACGCCTGCCGGGCAATTCGAGCGCGACCAACGCCCAGACGCCTGCTGCCGTGGATCCAACGAAGCCGATCTGAAACGCCCAGAACAAATTCCCGTAGCCACTGCCGAGCACGAGCAGAGGCACCGCCATTGCGAGGGCGATGAGTCGAGTGTGGCGCCGAGCCAGGAGAACGTAGACCGCCACCACGGCGAAGAGATGGAGGACGAGCAGAAGGGAAAGGTAGGGTAGGTATGACCGCATGCCGAACAGCGCGAGTAGGGCTGCGTAGAAGATTCTCGGAACGGTCGACCAGTGTTCATTGTGGGGAACGAGATACGCGAGCAGCGACCCGTGGCTGTCAAAGTCGATGAAGGACCATTCGTCCTGCCAGAAGGTTAGTGAGCGACCTAGGTAGAGGAGGCCGACGAAGGTCATCACGACCAGCACGGCGAAGGCGACGTCTGGCCAACGCGTGTTCCATCTGGGACGGGCGGCGACCGCGGACATCACGGCGTTGGGCGGGCGCGCGGGAACGCGCCAATGGAAGTTGTTGGTGCTGTCGTGCGCGATGACCGCAATTCGTACTCGCCTCACGGTACGTCAGCGGGCGGGATCGCCGAGGCTGTTCCGGAAGCAGCCACGTCTTGCCCGTCGCGCATCCGGCGGAAGAGCGCCTCGTACTCGTCGGTCACGTGGTCCCACGAGTAATCGGCCAGGGCACGGGCTCGGGCGGACTCGCCGAGCCGTCGGCGCTCAGCAGGATCCGCAACCAGGGCACGGAGGGCAGCGGCCAGCGAGTCAGCGTCGTTACGGGCGTAATAGCGCCCTGCGTCGCCGAGTACCTCGCGATGCTCTGGAACGTCATTGGCGACGATGCAGACGCCGCGGCCCATCGCCTCGACGAGGGCAGGATGGGTCCCACCCACCTCGGTCGCCTGGATATAGACGAGGGCATTTGACTGGAGTTCGGCGTAGCCGTCGCCGAAGACGTAGCCGGGCAACAGGACACCGGGCTTCGAGGCGGCAGCCGTCTCCAGCGTCGCCTTGTAGTCTAGTCGCATAGGGTGCGTCGCCGACGACAACAAGGGGAACACCGTCGAGGCCGTCCTGCCCGCCCGCCCGCCGATAGGCCTCGATGACGACGTGCGCGTTGTTCTCCGGCTCGAGCCGGCTGACGTAGAGCAGGTAGCGGTTCGCCTCGAGGCCGAACCGTGTGAGGGTTTCACCGGGTTCGAATCGCCGGGCGTCCGAGCCGTACGGGATGTAGACCGTCTGCTTTCCATGGCGTTCGCGGTACCAGCGCGCAATGACGTGGGCGTCCGAGACCAAGACGATCGGCAGACGCGGCGAGAGCCATGCACATGCCTGGTAGTAGAGCCGCCCGAGCTGGTTCCACTTACCCCGCTGCCACTCCAGGCCATCGATGTTGAGCGCGACCTTCGCACCCGCGAGCCGCGGGACGAGCGCAAACGGCGCATTCGCGTTGTTGCAGATCAGGACGATATCGAACCGGCGGAAGAGTCCGTCGATGACCGACAGGCCTGTGTGTGCGACTGTGTCGAGGTACTTGTGGCGGATCGTCGGGAGGACGCGCAGGCGCATGCCGCGATGCTCGCGAAGGTCCATCGGGAACCACATGCGATCGCCCGTAGACCGTAACGTCGTGGCCCCGGGCAACGAGCCTCGCCCCGAGCTCTTCGGCGAATGTCTCAAAACCCGCCGTAGGCCGCCGGCACGCCGCGCGTGCCCATGATCGCGATCTTCATCGGTCTGATCTCGCCCAATTCGCTGTCCGGACCGCGGGCCGAACGAGCTTGCTTCCGCACGTGCTGCTGATAACTGACGGTCTCACGTGGTGGTCCCCGGGGCGCGCCCTAGCGATGTGCGCCTGCCGGCTCGGACGATAGCGTGCATACCGACCCAGGTCTGTCGAGCCGTCCACTGGCTGGTCCATTGTCGAGTCGCATTCCGGACGACCTGTCGCATCCCATGAAAGTGACCGGGCGGTGGCGCACCGACTCTGCGTGGCGTCCATCCGGCGTCACGAAGCATCCTCAGAGCGTCCGCGGGAGTGAAGAACCGCAGGTGGGTGGAATCAAAGATGCCGCTCTCCTCGTAGGCGAAGCCCTTTCCGACCGCCAGACGAGCGAGCGCCCGCCAGTACCGAACGTTCGGGATCGAGACAGCAAGAATCGTGCTCGGATGCGCCAGCCGGCGGAGATCCGAGGTCACCGACCATGGGTCGATCAGGTGCTCAAGAATGTCGGCGCAGATGATCAGGTCGAACGTCCCAGTGATGCGGGGCAGAGCCTCGGAGATCGGCATCTCCAGGATCAGGTCGTATGTGTCACGTGCTCGTGAGGCCGCTTCCGACACGATCTCAACCCCGGTCAGGTGCGCGAACCCCAGATCCCGAAGAGGCTGCCCGAATGCGCCCGCCCCACACCCGAGATCCAGAACGCTCGTCCCACTTGGGGCCACCCACGTCAGGAAGTCGACCCTGGGGTGTTCGTAGTAGGTGTCAGGCTTCTTTGTGGAGGCCATCGCGACTCCGTCCGTGCTTTTCGACAAAGGCGGAGATTCCGGGGCCGCACAAGTCCCCCACCTCTTCAATGACCTTCTCGTCAGGCCAATCCCACCAGCGAATGGAGAGCAGCTCACCGATCTCGTCGTCCGTGTGAAGCGGCGCCTGATCTCTCGCGCCGGGACGCCCACCACGATGCCATACGGGCGAACTGCCCCGACGACCACGGCACCAGCGCCAATGACCGCGCCATCGCCGATGCTGGATCCGGACAGGATGCGCGCCCCATGCCCAATCCAGACATCGTTTCCAATCGTTACCTCCCCACGTGTCCCAGGGTGCCCGTCCTGACCCGCTCCGGCCAAACCGAACTTGATGCGAATTGGGTAGGTCGTCACCCAGTTGGTGTTGTGCTCTCCGCCAGTGAAGATCTCCACGTCGTTTGCGATCGACACGTAGTTGCCAATGCTGTACCCGTGATCCGGCGAGGGCCTTCGTGTCGCGAGCAGACCACACCAGGACACGAGGACGCCCGTAGACGTGTCGCCCGACGCTCAGGACCCCCGCCCGGATAAGGTCGTCATTATCCAGCCGCTCCAACCTCGCCGACGCGGCAACGACCTGGCGCAACAGCGGGCGGGCCAACCCCCGGATGAATCGGCCGCGGGCGGAGAGCGAGGTCAGTTCTGCCATCGCCACGACCCCGGGGGAACAGACGTGATGAGGAGACTCACGCCCCTATCTTAGGGATGACACCCTCGGATCGCTCACGGTGGGGAGATCACCGACGCCGGTGACTCGAGTCGGTCCGACACGACTCACGGATCCGTCCTGACCTCGTCGGTCACGCCCCGGAAGGCGAGGTCACCCAACTCGGCGTTCAGTGCGGTCGCCAAACCAGCCCAGTACGTCGTCGTCGTCAGCGCGTCGGCGTCGCATCACATCGTGACGGCGAGCCCGCAGCCGCGTCGCGTCTCGCGCAACGTCCGCGATCGCCAGGAGCGTTCGTTGCTCGCGCATCGCGCAGAACCCGACGATCTGGAGATCGCGCGCGATGATCGCCTGCCAATCGCGTCGCCATCCTTCCGCCAACTCGTTCTTTGCGATCATCCGCCAGCGGTTGGCGACCGATAGTCGATTGATCCGGGCCGGCAGCATGCCGGCGGCGCCCGGGGGCGACGCGACGGCGATGGCGCGCGAGCGCCGCTGGCTGATAGCGACAGCGCCATCCGAGCAGCTGGGCTCGCCACGCCAGGTCTACGTCCTCGCGATAGGCGAAGAAGCCCTCGTCGAGGAACTCGCCACCGAACGCCACGTCTTCGAGCATCGACCGCCGGTAGACGGCGGCGGCCCCCGATGTGCCGAAGACGTCCGCCGCGATGAGATCGCGACCTGCGACCGGCAGATCGCTTGACCGATCGAGGACCCTGCGATTCCGATATGCAACCATCCCGGTGGAGTCCAGGACGTCGTCCGACAGCTCTTCCAGGGGACCGCCGTCGGGCGTCTCGTCCCGGAACCTCAGCAGCCGGCCCGAGACGGCGCCGATCGTCGCGTCCATCTCCAGCGCCTGGATGGAGCGCTCGATGAACGCCGGTGCAAGCCGGCAGTCGGGGTTGAGCAGGATGTGGACATCGGCAGGCTCGAGAGCCATTGCCCGGTTGTGCCCCGCGGCGAAGCCGACATTTACCGCAGAGCGCTCGGTCCGGGCATGCGGCATCGCCCTCCGCGCCCTGTCGAGGCCGTCATCCGATGAGGCGTTGTCGAGGACGACGACCGCATCCGCGGGACGCGTCTGGCCGTCCAGCGCGGACAGGCACCCGCGGATGTCCTCCGCGCTCTCGTGCAGGACGATCCCGACGGTGACTCGGAGACTCACGGTCGGCCTGCGCCGGGCAGGATCAGCGAGTCGATTGCGGCGATCGCCACGGCTGCTCGCGCCGACCACTGGTTCTCGGCCGCGAACGCGAGTCGAGCAGGGCGGCCCATGTCCAGCTCGCCGTCCACGGCACGGCGCGCCGCCGCGATGAAGGCGTCCGTCTCGAAACACACCTCGGCGTATCCGGCCGGCCAGCCGTCGGCGGGTGGGATCGGCGTCGAGATGACCGGGGTGCCGGATGCGATCGCATCCCACGCCTTCATGGCATCCTGGGAGCGCGTGTAGTCGTCAACTCGGTGCGGCACGATCAGGCCAGCGGCGGCGGCGATCAGATCGCGGGCCGCCTCGGGCTCCACCGAGACCCGGCAACCGGACGTTTGCCCGGCCTGCCAGAGCGGACCAGCCCACGGGCTCGCGTTCGACTGGGCCCGCGATCGTCAGAATTGTGTCCGGGAGGGCATCTGCCACGGCGACGGTGAGCTCGGCGTCGAACCGTTCGTGGATGCGACCCACATAGACAAGGCCGACTCGCCGACGGTCGGTCGGGGCCGATCGGTGATCGAGCGGCGGACAGGCGTTTGGCAGGTGGCGGGCGTCACGGGCGCCAAGTTCGACGAGTCGGTCCCGCATCGCCAGCGTATTGGTGAAGATGAGGTCGGCACTCGAGGCTGCGGCGGCGTATCCATCCGACACGGCTCGCAGGCGGCGCCCGCCACGCACGAGGGGCGAGCGGTCCCACGCGTCATAGGCGTCCACCACGACCCGCCAAGAGAGTCCGTCCTCGCGAGTCCGTACGACCGCCGGAACCGACTTCGGATCTGCGACCCAGGCGACAACTCCGGCGCCGGACCGACGGGCCCGTGCAGTGAGGACGCCTTGGACAAATCGCCGCTCGAGTCCGCCGAACGGCCAAGGATGCTCGATGAGGATCGCACCGCTCGGCAGCGGGCGAATCGCGCCTGCGAGCCCCCCACCGGATGTCGACCGTCGTCCGCCAGCCCGGCCGAGAGCGGCCGTTGGCCGAAGCCGGTTGATGACGATCACCTCTTCAAAAGCTCCGGCATCAATGAACGCCGCCAGGAGGCGCGCCGGACGGTTGGGAAGGCCCGTGGATCCTGCCGGATGGGGCGAGATGAAAACCAGCGTGGGGCGACTCATGTCGTGATCGTGGCTGCTGGGACGTCCGATCGACCGGCTCGCGTGATCCGCCATGCCCATGCACCCGCGAGCAGCATCGCGGCGGCGCCCGAAGCGACCCGCACTAACATCGGGACAGGAGCCAGCGGACCAATGACGAGGAGCACGAGCAGGAACACGCCGACCGCCGGGGCCGCGAGAAACGCGAGCGATGCGCCGTGTCGATGGACCGGGGTCCGCAGCAGTGCCATGGAGCCGGCCAGTGCTGCGAGGACGACGATGGAGACTCCGGTCGGCCCGGCGATCTGATATCCGGGAACCACCAGGGCGGCAATCAGGCCGACGTTCACGGCCGTGGATATCGTGACAGGGCGCGCAGCGCCACTCCCATTGAGGGCCGTCCCGATCGCAACCCCGACGGCCCGGACCACACCATAGGCGGCCAGGATCGCCAGGGGTGAGTACGGGGCGTCTGGGCCAAGGAGGAAGTCACATATCTCTGGGGCAAGCACGATGACAGGGGCCGCGGCCAGGATGGCCAAGGCGGTTGAAAGCGGCACGACGGAGGTGAATGTGGCAAGTCGCCCCGCGTCGCCCACCGCCCTGGCGTAGTAGGGCAGGGCGACCCGATTGAGCACCTGGGCAAGGCTTATGGCGATCATCGTCCCGATCGTGTATGACAGGGCATAGACCCCGATCGCGGCCGCACCCCCGAGCCCCGCGACCACGACATTGTCGATGTTCGTGGCCAGGTAGGTCAGGATCGAGGACGCCCAGAGGAGCCCCCCGTACCGTGCGAACGATCGGAACCGCAGCGTCCGACCAGTTCGGTACCGCCAGGGCGGTTTGACCGCCATCGCCAACGCGGCCTGCACCAAGCCCTGGGCGGCGTATCCCCAGGCGAGCGCGAGGGCGCCCCAGCCGAGGTACAGGCCGGACATGGCCACAACGCCAAGGGCGACATACGAGCTCACCTCGATCGTCGCGCGGGCTGTGAAGCGGAGGTCCCGTTCGAGTGCCGCATTGGATGCGATCCCGAGCGATCCGATCCCGAAGGCAAGCGCCAGGATCCTTACGAAGGGGGCCGCTTCGGGCAGGCCAAGCAGGGCCGTTACTGGTTCGCTCAGCACTGCGATCAGGAGCGCCAGGCAGATTCCAAGCGCGCTTGCCGCGATGAAGGTCCGCCAGGTCATCCTGGCGTCCTCCCCGCCGAGGATGATCAATGCCTGGCCCAGGCCGGCGTCGCGGAGAAGGAGACCAGCCTGATAGAAGACCAGCCCCAGCGCAAAGAGCCCATAGCTCGCGACGCCCACCTCCCGCGCAACGAGCACGGTCGAGGCGAGCAGGACCGCCCGAGTCGCGACATGAGAGATCAGCTGGGCTAGGAGCTTTGAGGCCGGCCTTTCGGTCGCGAACCAGCTCGTCACGTCAGGTCAACGCACCGAGGAATGGTTCGACGACGCCCGCGATCGTCGCCTGCCATTGATCCAGCGAGAATGCGGCGCTAGCTCTTGCCAGCGCCGCCGCCTCGAGTTGCGCCCTGGCGATCGGCGCGTCGCGCAATTCGACTAGCGTATCGGCGAGTGCGGCCGGATCGCCGAAGGGGACCAGGCGACCGGCACCCCCGAGCAGCTCGGCGGCATCGCCAACGTCACCGGCAACGACCGCTCTGCCCGCTGCGAGCGCATCGAGCAACTTCGCGGGCGACTGGTAGATCGCCTCCGGCGCTCGAGATTGGGGGACCGCCACCACGTCGCACGCCCCGAGGATCGATCCAAGCTCACTCATCATGGGGCCGTCGATGATGACGGCACGGCCACCGGATCGGGCCACGAGATCTGCGACGCCGTGTCCGTCGCCCGCGTTGCCCGCGATCAGGAGCCGTGCATCACTTCCGAGTAGCCTCACCGCCTCAGCCAGCGCGATCAGACCCTTGTGCGGCCTGACGGTGCCGACGAAGCCTACGACGAACATCGCGTCGAGGCCGAGTCGGGCACGCGTTGCGGGACCAGCCTCGCGCGCCTGGGATGCGAGGAGGGAACGGTCGCGAACATGCGGCAGCCACGTGCCGCCGTTACGCCGCTGGAGCGCTCGGCTCGCCACCGTCACTGCAGACACGGGACGACGCCAGCGTTCGAGCAGGCGCGTGATCGGCTCGCGGTCGGGCTCGATTACCTGACGCATCCAGCCAAGTCTTCGGCGCGTGAAGAGGTGCTCGAGATCGTCCACGTCAAGAACGAGGGGACGGCCCTCGCGGACAATGGCCGCGAGCCCATACGAAAGGATCCGCGGCTTGACCGCAACGATGAGGTCGGCGCCCCGGATCGCCGACCGGAGGCGGCCCGCGGCCCCGAGCAGGCCGGAGGTGGTCCCAGGCGGTTCGAGGAGCTCGACGGGCCGGCCCCCCTTGGCCGGTGCCCAAAGGCAGTCCCCGAAGGCGACGACATGAACGTTGCCCAGTGGGTCGAGCAGGTCCGCGAGCACGAGAGCGCGGCCCAGCGCGTTGCAGCACGCATCGTGCCCAATGATCGCGATCCGGGGCGGGGTCACCGCCGGGGTCGAGCCAAGACGAGCTGATCTCCGAACAGGCTTGGCCAAGCCCTAGTGAGGCCTCGGAGGCCATTCGAGGCCTGAACTGAACCCACCCGGTACCCAAGTTGGTTCAGCCACCACTCGAAATCGGACAGATACCAGAGAAGAGAGTGCTCGCCGGGGTGCCAACCCCGTGGAACCGGAAAGCTCCCAAACAGAAGTCGCAGCCGATGCGGCAGGTAGCCAATGTTCGGAAACGCGAGGATCAGCCGCTTGCCCACGTCGTCGCGAATTCCACCCAGGACGCTCTCGAGTTCCGCGACGTGCTCAAGGACCTCCTCTGTCAGGACTGTGTTGAACGGGTAATCCAGCGCAGGGCCAGAGGCCACCGCCGCGGCGACTCTCGCGTCCACGCCCTTGGAGCGGGCCGTCTCGACCGCCACTGGAGAAATGTCGAACCCGACACCGAGCACGCCGGTGCTCGCCACCAGGTAGGTGACCCCCGTCCCTTTCCCGCAGCCGATATCGAGTCGCGTCTCGCCTCGCCTGAGGTGCCTCACACTGATCGGGAACCGGTCCACGACCTGATGGACGTAGCCGCGCCAGTAGTCGTCGTAGTTCAGGTCGGTAATCCTGGACGGATATCCACCGCCAAGTAAAGAGCGGATACCCGCGACCCACCTCGACGCGACTCGACTCCAACACAAACCGGGCACGCTCACCTTCCTGCTCCACCGTCCCGACGTAGTCGGAATCGTCCTGCGATTGGCAATCCTATGATCGCAAAACCGAGGACCGCGTAAGCCTCGAACGGAAACACGCTGGCGACGGCGAGCCCGCTCAACATCCCGCCGATCGACACGTTGGTGACTGCAAAGGCGTAAAGCACGGCCAACTCCGGCGGGCCGCCGCGCGTCACCCCGTAAAGCATCGTGATGAAGATCCCCGCGAGGAACGGAACGATAAGCCAGCCCAACACCCCGAAGTTCGCGTAGGCCTCGCCGAGCAGCCCAGGCACCGTCCCACCGCCAGCGTAGTGCTGGTCGAGTGCTGCCTTGAGATCGGCGTCGAAAGTCGTCTGCTTGCCTGGCAGCACGGTCAATAGGGGCTGGAGGTAGGTTAGTCCGAGCCGCCATCCAATCCGATCGGGGACTGCCTGCAGCGTGTAGTCGAGGTTCCTGATTGGCACAACGAGGTATCCCTCGATTGTGATGACGGTCAGGGCTGGGTAGTCGGGCATTTGGGCGGTTGGGCTCTGCGGACCACCTGGGCCGCCGGACGAGGCCAACCGAAATGCCCCGAATAGTCCCGCCCCGAGCACCAGCACAAGACCGCCGACGGCCAGGAGCGCCATGCCGCGTCCACCCAGACGGACTATGCCTGCTGCCAGGAGACCGGTAACGAGCCCGACCTCAATCGCCGTGAACGAGGGGGATCGGTTCCCGGTCAGCGCGAAGCCCAGGGCGACGACTGCAACCGCAAGCACTGCCAAGATGATCCCTCGACGACTGCGGACGGCCGTCGCCTGGGCGACGAGAATCCATGCGCCGGGGAGCGCAAGGAGAGAGATGACCCGCAGGGGCGCCCCGCCCTCAGTCGCGGCGTCCACCCGGCCCTGTTCGAGGCCCGACTGAAACAGCGGGACATAGCCGATATTCGCGAAGTACGCAACGAGTGCAACCAGGCCCACACCGAGCAGCAGGAACCCGTAGCGGACGAGGAGTGGCCGCGCCACCGGCTTCCGACGCGTCGGCCCCGAGATGGCCTTCCACCCCAGCCCGATGCCCGCCAAGAGGCCGACAAATCCAACGGCGACCGCCACGACCATAGCGGGGAGGTTGGATGAGGGGCCGGAGAGGAAGAGCCCGATACCGTAGAAACCCACGTATGCGCCGACCGTCAGCACGGGCGGCGAAGCCCATGCGAGCCGCCGTTCGGCGAAGGCGTCGCGATACGCCGCGACCAGACCATCGAGGGTCGCTGTCACGATATGACTAACCCGGTCAGCCGGAATGTCGATCAAGATTGCTCCCGAGCGGCCTGGGGCGCGATCTGGCGGCCTATCCTGCCCGCTCGCCAGCGACCCAGTCGCCGGAGGCGGGCTGCGGATCGGGACTCCCGACTGCCCGATAGTCGAAACCTAGACCTAACATCTGGGCCGGATCAAGGAGCCGTCGGCCGTCGACAACGACAGGATGAGCCATGGCGGCTCTGGCTTCCCCCCAGTCGAGGCTCCGATAGATGGGCCACTCCGTGGCGATCACGGCGACGTCGGCTCCCCGGAGCGCCTCGAGCGGCGTCGCAGCCACTGCGAGCCCCGGTAGTTCGCGAGTCGCATTTGCCGAGGCTTCCGGGTCATGGGCCACCACGTCGGCACCGGCCTCGCCGAGCATTCGAACCACGTTGACGGCGGGCGACGCGCGGACATCGTCCGTACCCGCCTTGAATGCAAGTCCGAGTACCGCGACGCGCCGACCTCGCAGGCCCCCCGCGGCCCCGGCGATCCGCTCGACGAACAATCTCTGATGACTGCCATTGGCCTCGGAGGCCGCAGCCGTCACCTGCATCGGAAGGCCGACCATCTGACCAGCCTCGGCCACCGTTCGGAGCTCCTTCGGGAGGCAGCTACCTCCGAAACCGAAGGAGGGACGAAGGTAGGTGCGGCCGATGCGCGGGTCGCGACCGATGCCATCGAGCACCGCGTCCACGTCAGCGCCGTACCGCTCAGCCAGCCCAGCCAGCTCGTTCGCAAACGACAGCTTCAATGCGAGGAAGGCGTTGGCGCCGTTCTTGATGATCTCGGCCTCGGCGACGTCGACGATGAGGGTCGGGACGCCCGTAGGCACGAGTGCGTCGATCACGGCGGCGAGTGCGTCCAGATCGGCATCCGGGTACCGACCGATCACTGCCCGATAGGGCGCCCGGAAGTCGGCCAGAGCCGTGCCCTGCCGGAGAAACTCCGGGTTCGTGAACGTTCTCGAAACGGGGACTCCGGCTTGATCGACGACCTTTCGGGTTGTCCCCACCGGCAGCGTGCTTCGAATCACGAGCGTCGCCCCCGCTGCCACCAGCAGCCCGACGTCCATCAGGGCTGACGTCAACTGGCTCAGGTCGCTTCTGCCTGCGTCATCGATCGGCGTCCCGACGCATACGAGGACGAGGTCAGGCGCCTCCGCCGGCGGCTTGGCGAGGATCTCGAGCCTCCCCTCCGCGGCGGCCTCGTCGAATGCGGCCTGGAGGCCGTCCTCGTGCAGCGGGATTCGGCCGGCGCGAAGTGCGACCAAACGCCACTGCGCGGTCTCGACGAGTTTGATTCGATGACCGGCCAAGGCGAGTCCCGCGGCAGTCACCAGCCCTACGTAGCCAGCGCCAACAACCACGATCGAGCGGGGGCGGCTGGGCCTGGTCGCGTCGGGCATCCCTACCGGCCCGACAGCATCGCCGGCACCGTTCGGACCATGATCTTGAGGTCCAGCCAGAGCGACCAGCGATCGATGTACCGGAGGTCCAGCTCCACCCAGCGGTCGAACTCCTCCTCAAGCCGCGCCGAGACCTGCCACAGCCCCGTGATCCCGGGCTTCATCGACAGGCGGCGACGGTGCCACAGGTCGTAGCCGGCGACCTCGTCCGGCAGCGGCGGGCGGGGACCGACGATGCTCATCTGGCCGCGCAGGACGTTCCAGAACTGCGGCAGCTCGTCGAGGCTGGCTCGGCGAAGCACGCGGCCCACGCGCGTGGTCCGGGGGTCCGCCTTGAGCTTGAACGCCGGGCCGCTGATCTCGTTGAGCAGCGTCAGCTCGGCGCGTCTGAGCTCGGCGTCCGGGACCATCGTCCGGAACTTGACCATCCGGAACGGCCGGCCGTGGAGCCCGACCCGCGTCTGGCGGAACAGGATCGGGTCCGCGGTCGTCCAGCCAGATCGCGAGCGAGACCAGGAGCAGGACCGGTGCCAGCACGAGCAGCGCAAGCGCAGCCAGCGCGATATCGAGGATCCGCTTGGCGGCCAGCCCGAGCACGCGATCGGGACCATTGGACACCGTGAGGATCTCGAGGCCCGCCAGGGTCTCGACGCGTCCACCGCTGATCGGCGCGAGCTCCGGTCGGAGCACCACCCGCACTCGCCGGCCGGTCTGCTGGCAGAGTGAGACAACCGGCTCCAGGTAGGCGACCTCGTCGGCGGCGAACGCGGCGATCAGCTCATCGGCCACGAATTCGCTGAGGATCGTCTCGAACGAATCGAGCGGCCCGAGCACCTCCGGCACGGATTCCGACGGCCGGCCCAGGTAGCCGAGGACGCGATGCGCAAGCGCCGGGTGATTCTCCAGCCGCTCGGCAACCGCCACCGCCTCCGGCCCGGTTCCCAGGACGAGCAGGTGGCGAACGCCGAGGCCGCGATGACGGGCGACCGCCAGCAGCACCCGCAGCGCTCGTCGCTGGACGATGGACAGCCCGACCTGGCAGGCGAACAGGATGATGAGGAACAGGCGGCTGACATCGGGCGCGTGCACGAGGAACAGGACGCTGAACACGCCGACGGCCACGACGACCCCGGCGCGGAGAATGTCCGTCACCTCGCCCCGGAATGTCCACCGCGAACGAAGCTGGTCAAGCTCCTGGAGCCACTCGGCCCCGGCCCACAGGAGGCCGTAGCCGGCCGCCCAGACCCACCACTGCGCCCCCGCGGCCATCCACGTCTGCTCCCAGTCGGTCCCGAAGCGGATCATCGACACGCGCGACGAACAGGCCCGCGGCCGCGGCCCCATCCCCGAGCAGGAGCGCCAGTCGGAGGAGCCGGATGTTCTGGCGGACCATCAGGAGCCCGCGTACCGGCTGTCGCTGCCGAACAGCTCCACCGACAGCTTGGCCATGCGGTCCGTCAGAAGGTTGAGCGTGTAGATGCCGCCGGTGGACGCTGTTGGCGGGTGGATGGCGTATGGCGGCCCGAGCACGTAGCGCTTGATGGTGCTGCTGTCGACGCTGCGCGCGAGCGCGATGAACTCCTCCAGCCGGTCGGTCGGGAGGTTGGTGCGGACCGTGTCGCCGGCGACCTGGATGATGGCCGGGTATCTCGGGATCATGTCCGGGGAGACCAGCTTCGCGCGCAACGCGACCAGGAGCTGCTGCTGGCGGGCCGCCCGGGTGAAGTCGCTGTCGCCGGCGCCCTGGCGTGAGCGCACAAAGGCCAGTGCCGTCCGGCCGTTGAGCGTCACCTTGCCGGCCTTGAGGTAGAAGCCGTGCGTCCCGTCGAGCCAGTCGTATCGCGGGTCGTTGATCGCCCGCTCGTTGGTCACCGTGACGCCCCCGACCTCGTCGATCATGCGGGTGAAGCCCGCCAGGTCGATCGCTGCGTAGTAGTGGATCGGGACGCCGATGAGGTACCCGAGCTCGTGGATCAGCGTCGGGAACGGGCCATCCGGGTAGTCCTGCGGATGATTGCGCGCCCACGTCATCAGCGAGTTGATCTTGCCGCTGTACGTGCGGCCGTTGTACATGGGAAAGTTGGAGATGTCCCTCGGCATGCTCAGCATCACCACGGAGTCGTCGATGGGGTTCACGCTGACGACCAGCAGCGTGTCCGTCAGCGCATGGTTACGACCTGCCGCGGAATCGATTCCGGTCAACAGGATGTTGATCCGCGACTGGGCGGTCTCAGGGGTCGCCATGGGGGTCGCGACGAAGTCATCCGATGGCGCGGGCGAGGCGTCCGTTGATGCCCCGGGCGCGGGGGACGGCGTGCTGTCCGGGACATCCCCGACGAAGATGCGGGTGCCGGCGTCATAGACGTTGTACGCGTACCAGGCGCCCACGCCATGGGTCGCGACGATCACCGCCAGCAGCACGCCGGTCAACGCCATCGCCGGGACCCCGAGGCTGGACTGCCGGCGCGCAACGAGCGCCACGTCCCCCATCGCGATCAGGCGCCAGACGCCGGTCAGCAACAGCAGCACCAGGACGTTCATCGAGCCTGATGGCGTGATCACGTAGGCGAGGGTCCCGTCGAGCCCCCCGAGCACCTCCAGCCCGATCGCGACCCCGGCCACGACCGCCGGCAGCGCGAACCCCAGGGCGGCTCGTCGACGTCCGAGGTACGCATGCCCGAGCCCCGGGAACAGGAACGAGAGCCCGGCGGCGAGCGAGGCGGATTTGTTGTTCATAGCCCCCCAGGCACGCAGGCGACGAAGCAGCACGTCAATGGTTCGAGGCGCCAGCCTGACGACGACGAACCGTATGTGCGGCTAACCATACTCAACACTACCCAATAGTCCCTAATCACCCACCAAGTGGCAGGCGCCCCCGGACATTGAGATCAAACGCTGTCGCGGCTCCAGGCGAATTCGGCTGATTCCGGACGAGCAAGCCAGTCTTCCAGCGTTCCGGCACCCGCGTCCTTGGACGAGAGCACCGGCGTCGATACCGGCCACGCGATCCCGAGTGCCGGGTCGTCCCACCGGATGGCCGTTTCGCTCACGGGATTGTACGGTGCGGTGCAGAAATACTCGATCTCCGCGACGTCGCTGAGCGCCGCGAACCCGCGTGCGAAGGTCGCCGGCGCCCAGAACAGGACGGGCTCGTCCGCGGAGGCCTCCACCGTGACCACCTGGCCCAGCGTGGGCGAGCCCGGGCCGGATGTCCGCCGCGACCATGAATGCACGCCCCGAGACGACCCGCATCAGCTTGCCCTGCGGCGGGTCCCACTGGAAATGCAGCCCGCGGACCACGCCCCGGACGGAGCGTGACTGGTTCACCTGGACGAAGGAGGTGGGCAGGCCCAGGTCGGCGAACAGGTCGGTCCGCAGCACCTCGGCGAACCAGCCGCGGTCGTCACCGAACAGGCGAGGCCGGACAAGCCGGACCTCGGGCAGCGCGGTTGTCTCGACGGTGAACGGCACGGCTACATCATCACCAGGCCGCCGTCCACCGCGAGCACCTGGCCCGTGATGAAGGCGGCCTCGTCGGAGGCAAGGAAGGCGACGGCATTGGCGATCTCCTCCGGGGTTCCGAACCGGCCCAGCGGCGTGCGCTCGGTGAGCTGGGTCTTGAGCGCGTCCGGCAGGTCCTGCGTGAGCTCGGTCAGGACGAACCCGGGGGCGACGGCGTTGACGGTGATCCCGCGCGAGGCCAGCTCACGGGCGGCCGCCTTGGTCAGGCCGATGAGGCCGGCCTTGGCGGAGCTGTAGTTCGCCTGGCCCATCTGGCCGGCCTGTCCGGACACGCTGGTGATGTTGATGATCCGGCCCCCGCGCGCCTTGAGCATCGGCCGGGTGACGGCCTTGAGCGCGTAGAAGGCGCCGAACAGGTTGGTCTCGAGGACGTCCGTCCAGGCATCGACGCTCATCCGCATGATCAGGTCGTCGCGGGTGATGCCGGCGTTGTTGACCAGGATGTCCACCTTGCCGAACGCGTCGAGGACCGCCTTGACGAGCGCCTCCGCGCCATCGATCTCCTTGGCGTCCGCCTGGACCGCGAGCGCTCGCCGGCCGATCGCCTCGACCTCGACCGCGGTGGCCTCAGCGGCGGTCCGGTTGCCCCGGTAGCTGAACGCCACGTCCGCTCCCTGCGTGGCAAGCCGCAGCACGATCGCCCGGCCGATGCCGCGCGAGCCCCCGGTCACGAGCGCGGTCTTCCCGGTGAGGTCGATCATGCGGGCGGTCCTCCTGGTGCAAGCGGCGGCCGGGCCGCGCGCTGGGCTCAGCGGGTTGGGGCGTTTGCGGGCTCGGGCTCGCCGGGGGCAACGTCGGACAGGTCGAGCTCAACGGGCAACGGGCGGCGCATGACCTCGGCCAGCGCGGGCGGGATCGGATCGACCGAATCCCAGTCGACGGGCAGCCGCACCGAGACATCCTCGGCGCGGACCGCGGCCTCCCCGATGGGTCCCCGGGCCGGGTCTGCGGTCCACTCCATGGCGACCGCCCCGGACGTGAAGCCGGCGCCGAACGCGACCAGCACCAGGTGATCGCCGACGGCCACCCGCCCCTCGTTGACGGCCTCGGCGAGGGCGATCGGCACGGACGCCGCCGAGGTGTTCCCGTAGCGGTCGAGGTTGACGAACATCCTGTCCATCGGCAGGTTCAGACCCTTGGCCACGGCCTCGATGATCCGGATGTTCGCCTGGTGCGGGATGAACAGGTCGATGTCACCGGGCTGCAGGCCGGCCTTGCTCACGGCGGCGAGGGCCGTCGATGCGAGGGTCCGCGTCGCAAACCGGTAGGTCTCTCGACCCTCCATGCGGATCTTGTGCTCGCCGCGCGCGATGGTCTCGGCCGAGGGCGGGCTCTTGGACCCGCCGGCGGGCAGCCAGATCATGTACGCGCCCTGGGGCTCCGTGGTCAGCTCGATGCCCACCGGCGCGGTGGGCTCCTCCGAGGCCGACAGCACGACGGCGCCGGCGCCGTCGCCGAACAGGATGCAGGTGCTCCGGTCCGAGTAGTCCAGGAAGCGGGTCAGGAGCTCCGCGCCGATCACCAGCACGTGCTTTGCGATGCCCGCGGCGATGTAGGCGGTGGCCGTGGAATACGCGTACACGAACCCCGAGCACGCGGCCATGATGTCGAAGGCAGCCGCACGGGTGTTGCCGATCGCCTCCTTCACGAGCGCCGCGGTGGACGGCATCCAGTAGTCCGGGGTGAGCGTCGCGAGCAGGATGATGTCGATGTCATCCGGCTCCAGGCCGGCGGTCCTGATCGCACGCAGGCCCGCGACGGCGCCCATGGACGCCGTGGTCTCGTGCGCCGCCGCGACGCGTCGCTCGCGGATGCCCGTCCGACTCACGATCCAGTCGTCGGACGTGTCAACCATGCGCTCGAGGTCCGCGTTGCTCAGGACCTGTGCCGGCGCATATCGGCCCCACCCGGTCAGCCGGACGGAGGTGGTGGATTCGCTCATGCAGGCTCGACCTCGATCAGGGGCTGCTTTGCCTTGACCAGCGCCCCGCTGTCTGCGCACACGCGGACGACGCGGCCCGCCAGGTCGCTCTTGATCTCATTGAACAGCTTCATCGCCTCGATGAGCCCGATGATCTGGCCCACCGCCACGTGATCGCCCACGGCAACGTACGGGGTGGCACCCGGCGACGGAGCCCCGTAGTAGATCCCGGTGAGCGGCGCCTTGACGGATGGCTGGGCGGGCTGGGCGGGCGGGCGCCCCGCCTCGGACGTGCGCTCGGGCGCCGAACCTGCGGACGACGGGGCGACCTCGGCCACCGCGGAAGCAATTGCGGCGGGCGGGCGCTCGACGGCCGAGGGTGCGCGGAGCACGATCGTGGTGCCACCGGCCGCGACCTCGAGCTCACCCAGCTCGGTCCGCTCGAGCACACTGGTGAGCCGGTCGATCAGCCCCAGCAGCGAGGCATCCGCGCCGGACAGGACGAGGACGGGGACCGGCACCGCGGATGCGCCGTCACCCCCGCCATCGGGGGCCGGCTCCGGGTCGCCGGGGCCGACGGCGACCGGGTCCACGAGCGCCTGTGCGTCGCCGAGGCTCGTCTCGGGCATGGTCTCCTCCCGCACGGGATCCTGGTCGCCGGTCATCCGTCCCACCGCCGGAACACGAGCGCCGTGTTCTGGCCGCCAAACCCGAACGAGTTCGAGATCGCGGTTCGCAGCGGGCGGCGGGTTGCAACCTTGGGCGTCAGGTCCAGGCCAGCCGCGTATTCGTCCGGCGTGTCCAGGTTGATGGTCGGCGGCACGCACCCCTCGCGCAGGGCCATGATCGTGGCGATCGCCTCGATCGCGCCGGCGGCCCCGAGGGTGTGCCCGATCATCGACTTGTTCGCGGTCACGGCCACCTTCGAGGCATGGTCGCCGAAGATGGTGCGGATCGCCTGGAGCTCCGCCTTGTCCCCCTCCGGGGTCGACGTCGCGTGGGCGTTCACGTGGTCGACCTCGGCCGGCTCCATGCCCGCCTTGTCGAGCGCCCGAAGCGCCGCCCGGACCGCGCCGATGCCGCCGGGTGCGGGGAGCGTGATATGCGACGCATCGGCGGTCGCCCCGTAGCCGACCAGCTCGGCCAGCGGCGTCGCGCCGCGAGCCTCGGCACTCTCGAGCGCCTCCAGGATGACGACGCCGCCGCCCTCCCCGATGACGAAGCCATCGCGATCCCGGTCGAACGGCCGAGACGCCGCAGGCGGATCGTCGTTGCGCGTCGACAGCGCCTTCATGGACGCGAACCCGCCCATCGTCGCCTCGTGGATGCCGGCCTCCACGCCACCCGCGATCATGAGGTCCGCGTCACCGCGCCGGATGGTCTCCCAGGCCTCGCCCAGCGCATGTCCCCCGGTCGCACAGGCGGACACCGTGGCGAAGTTGGGTCCGATCGCGCCGACCGCGATCG
>CAVYXU010000032.1:0-91334 GCA_963772565.1 uncultured Chloroflexia bacterium | reverse complement strand
CCGGGCGTGCCGAACAGCGGCGGGCCGGCCAGCGGCGGGCTGGGCAGCGGCGTGCCGGTTGCGGCCCGCGGATGGTGCGGGCGACGCCCTACCGGGTCGGCGGTGGCATCCGGATCCCGTCACCGGCCCGCAGGCCGGCGCCGTTCGCGTACGCCGGGTTCCAGGCGTAGATCGTGTCCAGCGGCACGCCGAAGTAGTTGGCGATGCTGAACAGGTTGTCGCCGCGCTGGACCGTGTAGATGTAGCAGTCCGCCCGGTCCGTGCAGGGTGTCAGCAGGGCGTATCGGTCGCTGGTGGGCCGCGGGGTCGCCGTCGGTGCCGTCGTCGGTGTTGCCGTGGATGCCGTCGTCGGGCTGGGCGTGGGTGCGACCGTCGGGGTCGGCGTGGGCTCCGGGGCGGGACTGGCCGAGACGGCCGGCGTGGGCACGGCGCTCGCAGCGGGCGTGGGAGCGAGCGCCGGGTTCGACGTTGCCACGACCGGCGTCGGCGACGCCGCGATTGCCAGGTCGGACGGCGATGCGTTCGCGGCCGCCGCCGGCAGGTCGATCCCACCGCGCTGGACGACGAACCCGAACGATATTCCGGCGCTCAGGACCAGCACCAGCAGCGCGGCCAGCGTCGCACGGGGCACCGTCCGGGTCGTCCTGGGCGGAGGCTCGGCGAGGAGCATCGCACCGCGCAGATAGCGGGGACAGTCGGCATGTGCCGGATGCAGGCAGACAAGCTCCTGCTGGCGCGTGGACTGGGGCCGGGGCCCGCCGATCGCGACGCATCGGTTGTCGTCATCGGGCTCACCGAGCGGCGCGAACAGCTTGCCGTCCACCTCGCGCCGGAAGAACGGGCAGACCCCCGGATCCGAAGACCGGGCGGCGTCATCGAACAGCGGCAGGGCCGGCCGCGTGTCAGCACGCTCGTCGGGATCGGTCGGGCGCTCGGCGGCGCCGTCACTGCCCTCCGCGCCCGGCTCCCAGTCGTCCTTCAGGTCCTGCCCCTCCAGGTGGTGCGAGAACGGAACCCCCGATCCCGGCGAGTCTAGTACCTCCTGTGCATTGTCGGCACGGAATCCGGGGTGCTAGGCTGCATCTCCGATCCCGTTCGACATCCGTCGGCGAGCTCGGCAACCTCACACCGCGGAGATCCAGACCTGCCGCTCATGGCGCCGACCACCGCTCCCATCGCCAACGCCGCGTCCCAGGAGAACGATCCGTCGCGGCTCGCGCCGCACCGGATCAAGCGCTGCACGTATCGGCGGCTGATCTCGCTCGATCGCGCGCGCGAGCGGGTCTACGAGGTGGAGTGCCTGTACCCGGACCGCCGGCTGCCGATCCCGCTCGGTGACCTCGACTCGTCGCTGCCGATCTGCAACGCGTGCACGGCGGCGCACATCTTCCGGCCCGACGAGGACTGAGCGCGCGCGCTCACGCCCTGCCAGCGAGGCGGCCCGCACGGACATCGGCGCCCGGAGGCACCCTGACCGTTGCCGCGGCGCCGTCTGTCGCACGTGCGTGCCGTCAGCTTCGGCACTCCCGGACCCTGTTGCACCCCGTGATCACGGCCCGGGCGAACCGCCACCGAGCCCTGAGCGCACTGCCGCCGGCTCCTGGCGTGTGAGCGTTTCGCGCGCGGCGACAGCGAGGAACGCAGCCCCGGCGAGTCCCACGCCGGCTACGGCCAGCGATGCGGCGCCAAGCGTGAGCGCCTGCGCGATCGCGGCGATCACGAACGGCCCGCCAGCAGTCCCTACGTCGCCGACCAGGCGCCACACCCCGAGGAACTCGGCGCGGCCGATCGATGGGGAGAGGTCCGCGCCCAGGGTCATCACGATCCCGGTCCCCAGCCCATTTCCAAAGCCGGTCAGCATCCCGACCAGCAGCAACACCTCGAAGCTGTGCGCCAGGGGGAGCATCGCGACCCCGACCGAGAGCACGATCAGGCTGGGCACGGCCGTCCACTTCCGCCCGAAGTGGTCCATCACGTAGCCCACCGGGTAGAACAGCAGCATGTCGATGCCCCCGGAGAGCCCGACGACAAGCCCGATCGCGGCGACGTCGAGCCCGATCTCGTCGCCCCACAACGGGATCAGGACCTGGCGCCCGCCGCGGATCACCTGCAGGGCAATGACGGCGATCCCCCAGGTGAGGAAGCTGTGGCGATTGCGGGAGATCGTGCCGCCGATGCGGCGGTAGACACGGTGACCGGACTGCAGCGGCACGACGACGTTGTCGCGCACCACGAACCAGATCAGCACCAGCGCGCACGCGCCCACGGCGGCCTGGAGCAGGAACGGAGCCTGCAGGCCGAAGGCCTGGGCCAGGAACCCGCCCACGATCGGTGAGATGAAGATCGCCACCCGGTCGACGCCGGCCAACAGCGCGATCACGCGACCACGGTTCTCGATCGGGGTGATCTCCGAGATGTAGGCGAGCCGGCCGATCTGGAACACGGCATTCCCGGCGCCGAACAGGAACGTGAACAGCGCAAGCTGGACGACCGTGTGGCTCGTTCCGGAGCCGATGCCGACCACCACGATCGCGAGGGCTCCCGCGATGAGCGTGCGCCTGTCCCCGAACCGCGAGGCGGCGATGCCCGCGGGGACGTCGAACACCATCGTGCCCAGGCCACGCAGCGCGAACACCAGCCCTGCGACGGCCACGCTGGCGCCGAGGTCCCTCGCGAACAGGGGGATGATCGGGAGCACGGCGCCCTGGCCGAAGGCGAGCAGGAAGGTCGGCAGGTAGACCGTCAGGATCAGCGGCCGCAGCCGGAAGGGCGCGGGCTCGTGGATCGCGGTGGGCTCCTGCACCGTCGGATCGTATCCGCACGGTCCGCCTCGGGGCGCGGCCGTGGCTCCGGACGACTGCGACGGATGTTGTTCGATCCCCGGCGGTGCGGCAGGGCGCCAGCGAGGCGGCCTGTAAGCCGAGTTCTGTACCGCGGCTCACGCCACGGCGACGGTCATCCATCTGAGGCCGCCGGTTGCCCGACGGCTCTTGCAGCCGACCCGAGGGCTGGGCAGCGCACCTCTCCCCCCGGCGAACCGGGGTTGCGCCCTCCTATTTGGCCTTGCTCCGGGTAGAGTTTGCCGCGTTTCACTCCGGCCCCGGAGGGCCGGCATCGTCACTGTGGCACTGGTCCTCGCCTCACGGCGGACGGGCGTTACCCGCTACCCTGCGCTGAGGAGCTCGGACTTTCCTCACGCCTCCCGGTTGCCCGGCAGACGCGCGACCATCCGGCCGTCTCGCTGGCCCGCGGATTGTATCCCGGGTCTGGCGCGGCCCCGAATGCGCTTGGTCCCCCGCGGCGGGCCAGGTCGTCAGGCGTCGGGGGTCACGAGACGCGCCCGCGCGACGCGCGCCGGGCCACCCGCCGCCACCCGGTCCAGCGCCTCGTTCGCAAGGCGGTCCGCCGTCGAGTTCTGCGCCCGTGGCACGTGCGTCGCAGACCATCGCCGGAAGCCGCCCAGGATCGCCGTCGCGTCGGCCCACAGCGGCTGGAGCTTGGCATCCTTGACGCGCCAGCGGCCGTGGAGCTGCTCCACGATCAGCTTGGAATCCAGGAACAGGTCGACGCGCTCCGCACCCAGCCGGCGCGCCAGCTCGAGGGCACGAACGACCCCGGTCCACTCCGCCACGTTGTTCGTCTGGTGGCCGAGGGCCTCGGAGATCGTCGCATCCGGCGGCGCGGCCGGGTCCTGCGCGTCCGGGCGAGAGCCGTCGAACAGCGCCGCGCCGAGCGACGCCGGACCGGGGTTTCCCCGCGCCGCGCCGTCCGTCCGGATCACGAGGTGGGGATAGACCGGCAGCTGCGCCTCGCTCAGGCGTGTCTCCCCACGATCGCCGAGGACACCTCGAGGATCGCCTGCGTGATGTGGATCCCACGCGGACACGCATCGGTGCAGTTGAAGATCGTGCGGCAGCGCCAGACCCCGTCGTTGTCCGCGAGGATCTCGAGCCGCTCGTCGGCCCCATCGTCGCGGGTATCGAAGATGAACCGGTGGGCGTTGACGATCGCCGCCGGCCCGACGTACCCCGGCTGCGCCCAGAACGACGGGCACGACGAGGTGCACGCGGCGCACAGGATGCACTTGGTCGTGTCGTCGTAGCGCGCCCGGTCCGCCGCCGACTGGCGCCGCTCACGCTCCGGGGCGGGCCCCTCGGCAAGGAGGAACGGCTGGACGCTCCGGAACTTGGCGAAGAAGGCATCCATGTCGACGACGAGGTCCTTCATCACCGGCAGGCCCGGCAGCGGCGCGACCGTGATCTTCCTGCCGCCGAGCTGGTCGACCCGGATCTTGCATGCGAGCCGGTTCCGGCCGTTGATCAGCATGGCATCGGATCCGCACACGCCATGGCCGCACGACCGGCGGAACGTCAGCGTTCCGTCCTGCTCGTACTTGACCTTGTGGAGCAGATCGAGGACCCGGTCCATGGGACCGGCCTCGACCGTGTACCGCTCCTCGTGGGGCCTCTGGTCCCGCTCCGGGTCGTAGCGGAGGATCCGCAGCTCAACAGTCATTCGGTCGCTCCCCCGCCCTAGTAGACACGCGGCTTGGGCTGGAACTTGGTGATCGTGACCGGCTTGTAGTCCAGCTCGACCCCGTCGGTGCCCTTCGTCGCGAGGGAATGGGTGAGGAAGTTCACGTCGTCTCGCTCCGGATAGTCCTCCCGGCTGTGCGCGCCACGGCTTTCCTTGCGATTGATGCACGCCGCCACCATCGTCTCGGCACAGTCGAGCAGGTATCCGACCTCGCGCGCCTCGAGGAGATCGGTGTTGAACGTCGTCCCCTTGTCGTCGATCGAAACGGCCGCGTAGCGCCCGCGGAGCTCGGCGACCTTGGCCCGGGCGCGCTCGAGGCCTTCGGCGTCCCGGTAGACACCGGCGTCGTCCATCATCACGTCGGCGAGCTCCGTGCGGATCGCCTCCTTGCGCTCCCCCTTGGCACGATCCCGGATCGCCTCGATCTCTGCGCGCACCGGCTCCATCACGTCGGGGTCGATCTCCGGGATCCCGACGCCCTTGACGTCGATGGCCATCTGCCGTCCGGCCCGTCGCCCGAACACCAGCAGGTCCACCAGCGAGTTGGTGCCCAGGCGGTTCGCGCCGTGCACGGACACACACGCGGCCTCGCCTGCCGCGTACAGCCCCGGGACGACCGTGTTGGCCGCGTCGCGGGTCACCTGGGTGAGCAGGTTCGTGGGGATGCCGCCCATCGCGTAGTGCGCCGTGGGCTGGATCGGGATCGGCTCCGTGTAGGGCTCGATGCCCTGGTAGACACGGACGAAGTCGGTGATGTCCGGCAACTTCTCGTCGATCAGCTTGCGGCCCAGGTGGCGAACGTCGAGGTACACGTAGTCCTTGCCATCGATGCCGCGCCCGGCGCGGATCTCCTGGTGGATCGCCCGGCTCACCATGTCGCGGGGCGCGAGCTCCATCAGCTTGGGGGCGTATCGCTCCATGAACCGGAAGCCGTCGTTGTCGAGGAGGTAGGCGCCTTCGCCGCGAGCCGCCTCCGATAGCAGGATCCCGATCCCGACGATCCCGGTGGGATGGAACTGGTAGAACTCCATGTCCTGCATCGGGACGCCGTGCCGGTACGCGAGCGAGACGCCGTCGCCGGTGAGGCTCCATGCGTTCGAGGTGACCCGGAACATGCGCCCGAACCCGCCGGTCGCGAGCAGCACCGCCTTGGACCGCAGCGTGACGAGCTCGCCATCGGCGATCTTGTACGCGACCACCCCGGCTGCTCGCCCACCCTCGCCGAGCTCACCGCCCTCGGTCACGAGGTCGACGACGTGGTACTCGTCGTAGAACTTGACCCCGTGCTTGATGCACTGCTGGTAGAGGGTCTGCAGGATCATGTGGCCGGTCCTGTCGGCCGCGAAGCAGGCGCGCTTGACCGCGGCCTCGCCGTAGTTTCGGGTGTGGCCGCCGAAGCGCCGCTGGTCGATCTTTCCGTCCGAGGTGCGGTTGAACGGCAGGCCCATGTGCTCGAGCTCGATCACGGTCTCGATCGCCTCGCGCGCGAGCACCTCGGCGGCGTCCTGGTCGACGAGGTAGTCGCCACCCTTGATGGTGTCGAACATGTGCCACTCCCAGTGGTCCTCCTCCTGGTTGCCCAGGGCGGCACACACGCCGCCCTGGGCGGCGCCGGTGTGGGAGCGGGTCGGGTACAGCTTGGTCAGGACCGCGGAGTCGACACCGGCCCTGGCCAGCTCGAGCGCGGCCCACAGGCCGGCGCCGCCGGCGCCGACGATCAGGGCCTCGTGGTCGTGGATCATGGTGTCGGGAACTGGAGCGTGGCGACGACGATGGTGCCCATCGCGAACAGCACGATCGCACCCAGGTACAAGCCCATCGTGAGCAGGGTGCGCACGCCGCCGGTGGTGTAGTCCTGGACGACCGTGCGCAGGCCCATGAACGCGTGAAACACGACGAACGTCAGCATCAGCCAGTCGACGGTCCGCCAGGCGATGTTCCCCCACCGCTCGTCGGTAATCCACTTGGCCGTCTGCTCGGACGGGTCGAACAGGAAGTGGACGATGATGTAGTGACCGAGCGCGGTCACGAACAGGCCCAGCCCCGTGAGCCGCATCAGGTACCAGATGACGAGCTCCCAGCCGCCTCCCTGCGGCCGAGCGCGACCCGAGCGCGTGACGTTGGATGCCATCACTGGAACCTGAATGGAGCTGCGAACCCGAAGGCCGGGGCCATGATCTGGATGAGGATCGGCAGGCCGATCACCGCGAACAGCACCCAGTTCGCGTACCACAGCTGCTTGTGGTAGTTGGTCATCACCGGCCAGAAGTCCATGATGATGATCCGCAGGCCGTTGAGGGCGTGGTACAGGAGCGCCGCGCCGAGCAGCGACTCCATCACCCGGCCGAACGGGCTCGCGTAGATCTGCAGCACCTCGTCGTACAGCCCGGGGTTCGCCCCCACGAGCCAGATGTCGAGGACGTGGAGCAGGATGAACAGCCAGATGGCGATTCCCGAGATGCGGTGGAACGCCCAGGCGAGCATCCCCTCGCTGCCCCGATACCGCAGGAGCATGAAGCCTCCGTCGCTGTGACCGGGCCGGAGCCCGGTCAGGAGGCGGCCACGGACGTGCCGAGCCGCTCGATGATCGCGTCGGCGAAGCCGCTGGTTCCAGCGTCGCCGCCGAGGTCGTACGTGGTGTGCTTGCCCTCGGCGATGACCTCGCGAAGCGCCGTCTCGACGCGCTCCGCGGCTGCCTGCTCGCCGAGGTGCCGGAGCATGAGCACGCCCGACAGCATGAGCGCCGTCGGATTGGCCTTGTCCTGGCCCGCATATTTGGGCGCCGAGCCGTGCACCGCCTCGAACACGGACGCCTCCGTGCCGATGTTCGCGCCCGGGGCAACCCCCAATCCGCCCACCAGGCCGGCGCACAGGTCGCTGACGATGTCGCCGTACAGGTTGGGCAGCACCATCACGTCGTACAGTTCGGGCTTCTGGACCAGCTGCATGCACATGTTGTCGACGATCCGGTCCTCGAAGTCGATCTTTCCCGCGTAGTCGGCGGCGACCGTCCGGCAGCTCTCGAGGAACAGCCCGTCCGAGAGCTTCATGATGTTCGCCTTGTGGACCGCCGTGACCTTGTGGCGGTTGTTGGCGACCGCGTACTCGAACGCGAACCGCGCGATCCGCTCCGACGCCTCGCGCGTGATGATCTTGATGCTCTCCGCGGCGTCCCGGCCGACCATGTGCTCGATGCCGGCGTAGAGGTCCTCGGTGTTCTCGCGGACGATGACCAGGTCCACGTCCTCGTACCGCGTGTCAAGGCCCTTGATCGACCGAGCGGGGCGCAGGTTCGCGTACAGCCCGAGCTTCTGGCGGAGCGCGACATTCACGCTTCGGAAGCCGGCGCCGACCGGGGTCGTGATCGGGCCCTTGAGCGCCACCCTGTTGCGGCGGATCGACTCCAGGACGTGCTCCGGGAGCGGAGTCCCGTACTGGGCCATGACCGCCTCGCCGGCGTGCTGGACCTCCCATTCGAAGGCGACGCCCGAGGCATCCAGGACACGACGTGTTGCTTCCGCCAGCTCCGGCCCGATGCCGTCGCCGGGGATGAGGGTGACTAGGTGGGGCATGCAGGCATTCTAGCGGGCCCGAACGGGTCGGGCGCTGACTTCGGACCCCCGCTCCGTGAGCCATTGCGCACATATTCCGGCGGGCGCCACCCCGTCTCCTGCGGCCGCGCCCGTCACAACGGGCCGGATGGCGCCGGTCGACGGGTCCCTTCGTCTCAGCGGATCCTGGAGCCCGGCGGCTATGATCGGGGTCCGCCCAACACGATCGCCAGGAGGTCTTGCCCGTCGCGTGAAGATCCAAGAAGCCGACGCGAAGTCGCTGCTCGTCGCCCAGGGCCTCCCCGTTCCCGCGTGGGAGGTCGCACGCACGCCGTCGCAGGCCCGGGCGGCCGCCGTCCGGTTCCTCGACGACCCGGCCAACGCAACCGGCAAGGTCGTCATCAAGGCCCAGGTGCTGGTCGGCGGGCGCGGCAAGGCCGGGGGCGTACGCCTGGCCGCCACCGCGGACGAGGCCGAGGACGTCGCGGCGCAGATCTTCGCGCTCGAGATCAAGGGGCTCCCGGTCCGGCGCGTGATGGTCGCGCCCGCGGCCGAGATCGTCAAGGAGTACTACCTCTCGGTCGTCCTCGATCGGGCCACGCGGCGGCTGATGTTCATCGGCTCCGCCGAGGGCGGGGTCGAGATCGAGCAGGTCGCCGTCGACAACCCGGACGCGATCGTCTACCAGCACGTCGACCCGCTGCTCGGCCTGCCCGACCACGCGGCGCGCCGGCTGTCGTTCGCGATCGGGTTCGGCACCCAGTGGAAGGCCGGGGCGGCCATCGCCAAGGGCCTGCTCAAGACCATGCTCGCGTACGACGCGGACCTGGTGGAGATCAACCCGCTGGCGGTCATCCGCGAGCACAACGCCGACGGCACGCAGGTGGACCGGCTGGTGTGCCTCGACGCGAAGATCACGCTCGATGACTCGGCGCTCCCCCGCCATCCCCAGCTCGAGCAGCTGCGGGACCTCGACGCGGAGGATCCCACCGACGTTGAGGCACGCAGGTACGACCTCACGTTCATCAAGCTCGAGGGCGACATCGGCTGCATGGTCAACGGCGCCGGGCTGGCGATGACGACCATGGACCTCGTCCATCGCGCGGGCGGCGAGCCCGCGAACTTCCTGGATATCGGCGGTGGCGCCAAGGCGGACCGGGTCGCGGCCGCGATGCGGCTGATCCTCGCCGATGCGAGCGTCAAGGCGATCCTGGTGAACATCTTCGGCGGCATCACCCGCGGGGACGAGGTCGCGCGCGGGCTGATCGACGCCCGTGCCCAGCAGGTGCGCGACGTCCCGATGATCGTCCGGATCGTGGGGACCAACGCGGACGAAGCGGCGGAGCTGCTGCGGGCCGCCCGGTTCGAGACGGCCGTCAGCCTCGACGAAGCGGCCGCGAAGGCCGTCGCGGCGGCGAAGGGAGCGGCGGCATGAGCATCCTGATCGGCAACGACACCCGCCTGGTCGTCCACGGCATCACCGGACGCGAAGGCACCTTCCACAGCGCGGCGATGCTCGAGTACGGGACCAATATCGTCGCGGGCATGACGCCGGGCAAGGGCGGGCAGACGGCACTCGACGGGCGCGTGCCGGTATTCAATACCGTGCACGACGCGGTCAACGAGACCGGCGCCAACACCTCGTGCATCTTCGTCCCCGCGGCCGGCGCGCCGGACTCCGTGCTGGAGGCCGTCGACGCCGGGATCAAGACGATCTTCTGCATCACCGAGGGCATCCCCGCCCTGGACATGGTCCCGGTGGTCGAGGTCGTCCAGCGTGCCGGCGCGCTGCTGATCGGGCCCAACTGCCCGGGCGCCACGTCGCCCGGCCGGGCCAAGGTCGGCATCATCCCCGGCTCGATCCACCTCGAGGGCCGGGTGGGCGTCGTGTCCCGGTCGGGGACGCTCACCTACGAGGCCGTCCAGGCCATGACCGATGCCGGGCTCGGGCAATCGACATGCGTGGGCATCGGCGGCGATCCCGTGATCGGGACGCAGTTCCTCGATGTCCTGCGGCTGTTCGCCGCCGATCCGGAAACCGAGGCACTCGTCCTGATCGGCGAGATCGGCGGCTCCGCGGAGGAGGAGGCAGCGGCGTGGGCCGCCGAGCACATGGCCGACGTCCCCAGGGTCGCGTTCATCGCCGGGCGAACCGCCCCGGAGGGCAAGCGGATGGGCCATGCCGGCGCGATCATCTCGGGCGGTCGCGGCACCGCGGCATCCAAGGTCACGGCCCTCGAGGCCGCGGGGTTCCGGGTCGCCGGCTCGCCGACCGAGCTGCCGGCACTGCTCCGTGAGGCCGGCTACCGGGGCTGAGCCCGCGCGTAGACTTGGCCGATTGGCGCCACCGGGTCGCGGGGCGCCGTACCAGAAGGAGGACCGGCGCTCCGGCGCCCATGGGCAGTCTGATGGACCTGGTCGCGGGCGACGCCCGCGATATCGTCCTGGCGCTCTCGATCGACGACGTCGCCGCGTTCGACGACCCGGACCGGTTCGACGCCCACCTCCCCCTCGGCGGCGGGCTTGATCCGACCTGGCTCGACCTGTTCTCCGAGGCGCTCCGAGCCGTCACCGAATCTGATGCGCCGATGGACTTCCTCGACGCGCGGTCCGATCTCGAGGGCGCGGGCGACACGACGGAGCAGATCGTGGAGCGTATCGATCGCGACTGGGTCGAGACCGTCGCACGGATCCCGGACGAGCAGATCGGCGCGCTTGCGGGTCGCTGGATCGATCTGCTCGAGGAGGAGCTCGGGCTGCTGCCCCGCGAGGAGAAGCCGTGGATCCGCGACCTGACGAGCGGGATCGTCCTGTTCGCGCGTGCGTCCGTTGGAGCCCGTGACATCGTGTTCGCCTGGGCGTTCTGACGGAGCGGCGCCGGGCGCCGGGAGCGATGCGCCACGGGCGTTCGGGATCGTTGAGGTGCGGCCGCCTTACACGCCCCTGACGAATCCTGCGTCGACAGCGGTGGCACCGGGATGGCCACCTCCGACATCGTGACATCGAGCCACCCGGACGGGTGCCCAGGTGAGGACGCGATGTCGATGAACCAGACGAGACGAGGAGCCGCGGTCACGGCCGTTGGCGCGGTCCTGCTGATTGCGCTCGCGACCGCAGGCTGCGGTCGCCCGGGCCGTGTCGTCGACGGGACCGGAGCCCCGGCGATGGCAGCTCCATCCATTCCGACGGCCGTCCAGGCGTCGCCGGCCGGCTCGACGCCGTCCGAACCTGCTCCCACCGCCCTGACCACGCCGGCATCGGCAGCAGCCACGGCGGCGACCACATCGGCGGCCGCCACGGCCACGCCGACATCGGCGGCAGCCACGGCCATGCCGCCATCGGCGGCCACGACGGTACCCATGCCCGACCTCGCCGGGATCCAGGACCTGCTCGACCAGCTCGGTCGCGACCTGGATGCCGACGCCAGCGCAAGCACCAGCGAAGGGAGTCCCCAGTGAACCGTCACCTCACACGCGCTGCGGCGGCGCTCACGGGCGTCGCGATCGCCGCCATGGTCGCGATGCCCGTCCTCGCGGCCTCGACCGCCACCCCCGTCACCACCGGCGCCGATCCGGCGACGACCGATACCGGGATCGCGCGCTGCGCGGCGGCCTGGGCGGCCGCCAGGACCAACCGGACCGTGGACACGATGAAGGCCGTCGGCGACTGCGAGGTCGACCGGCGGCTGGACGCCCTCGACCGGCTCGGGAGCGTCGTCGACAATGCCGCGCCGCTCACCGATCCGCATGCCGCCTCCCTCAACGCCATCCTCGACGGCTCGGCCAGCGGGCTCAAGGCGCTGCGCGCCGAGATCGACGGCGATACCACGCTCGCCGAGGTGACCGCGGACGTGCGCCGCGTGTTCACCGACTACCGCGTGTACGTCCTCGTCTCGCGCCAGGTCGTGCTCGTCGTGGCCGACGACCGCGTGGACGCCGCGGTCGATCGCCTGACGCAGGCCGGCGAGCGGCTGGATGCGGCGATCGAGCGGGCCAAGGCCAACGGCAAGGACGTGTCCGACGCGCAGGCACGCCGCGATGCCATGGCCGCCGCGATCACTGCCGCTCAGGGCGAGGTGAACGGCGACGCCGGCGCCATCCTCGTCCAGACGCCGGCCACGTGGAACGCGGGGACCGCCAAGCCAGTGCTCGACGCCGGACGTGCCTCGATCTCTGCGGCACGATCGGACCTGCGAACTGCCCTCCGGGAGGCTCACGCGACCATCGCGGCGCTGCACTGACGCGGTCCGCGACGATCGGGCCCCGCCGGGCAGCCGGCGGGGCCCCTCCCGCGCGTAGACTCACGACCGATGAAGACGATCCTGGTCGTTGACGATGCGCCCAACATCGTCGAGCTCGTCCAGCTCTACCTCGAGGGCGCCGGGTTTGCGACGCTGACCGCCACCGATGGGCCAGCTGCCGTCGAGCTCCACCGGGCGCACCGTCCGGATCTGGTGATCCTCGACCTGATGCTGCCCGGGATGGACGGCTTCGAGGTGTGCCGGGCGATCCGGCGCGACGCCGACACTCCCGTGCTGATGCTCACCGCGCGATCCGACGACGTCGACGCGATCGTCGGGCTCGAGCTGGGTGCCGACGATTACGTCACCAAGCCGTTCAACCCCCGGGCGCTGGTTGCCCGGGTCAAGGCCATCCTGCGTCGAACCGATGGCACGGTCCGTATGGGCCGGACCGTCGAGGTGGGCTCGCTCCGCCTCGACCCACGGCGCCGCGAGGCCGCGGTGGCCGGCCGGACGATCGAGCTGCGGGCACGCCAGTTCGACCTGCTCGCGGCGCTGGCTCGCGACCCCGGCGTCGTCCTCAGCCGCGAGCTGCTCCTCGAGGACGTGTGGGGCACCGACTTCCCGGGCGAGACGCGGACGGTGGACGTCCACGTGTCCGAGCTGCGCAAGAAGCTCGGCCCGGACGGGCCGGCAATCGAGTCCGTGCGCGGGGTCGGCTACCGCCTGATCGCCGATGCCTGACCGCGTCTCCACCCGGATCGCCACCGCGTTCGCGGTGGTCGGGCTGGTCGCCGTCCTCGCGGTCGGCGCCGGCCTGTTGGTCAGCCTGCGAACGTTGCACCAGGAAGCGACGATCAGCAGCCTCGGCGACATCGCCCAGCCGGTGCTGGCACGCGTTCGAACGGTGGGTGCGCTGGCCGAGCTTCGAGCAGCCACGGGTGTGCTCAAGGCGAACCTGCCGGCGGATATCGGGTTGTACGCCGTCGCCGGCAACCGGGTGGTCACGGCCGAGACGGACGGCCTGGACGCGGCGGTCCGATCGATCGACCTCGGCGGGCTGGCCGTCGGGCAGACGACAGGCGGTGAGCTCCAGACGTCCGACGGAACCCGTGTCCTCTACTCCGCGACGGTCGTCCGCCCGGCCGGTCCTGCACTGGGATCGGTTGCGATCGTCCTGACCACGCCCGACCGGTCGGCGGCGACGGCGCTCCGTGACCTGATCCGCGTCCTGCCGGGCGTCGCGCTGGTGATCCTGCTGGTGGTCGTCCCGATCGCCTGGCTGCTGACGCGCTCGATCACGCACCCCCTCCGGACGCTGGCCGCCGCGACGGCGGCCGTCCCGGTCGCGGGGACGCCGGTCGAGACGCTGGTGCCCGAGGGCCCGCGAGAGGTCCGTGAGCTCACCCGGCGGTTCAACGCGATGACCGCGGAGCTCGACCGCGTGCGGAGCGAAGAACGGGAGCTGCTGGCCAACATCCGCCACGACCTGCGGACGCCCCTGACGGTGGTGTCCGGATTCGCCGAGGCGCTTCGGGACGGGACGGCGACCGGCGACGGCGTCGCGCGAGCCGCCGGCGCGATCGCGCAGGAGGCGGGCCGAATGGGGGGTCTGATCGACGACCTGCGCTCCATCGACGAAGCCGGAACAGGCGGCGCGCCGCTGCGCCCCGAGCCCCTCGACCCGTCGGCGCTCGTCCACGATGCCGTAACCCGCTTCGCGCCCCGGGCGGCTGCTGCGGCCACCGAGCTGCGCGCCGACACGGACACAGCCCTCGGGCTGACTGCGGACCGCGCCGCCGTGGAGCGGATCCTGGGCAACCTCGTCGAGAACGCCCTCGCGGTGGTTCCGTCGGGGGGCCACGTCCTGGTCGAGGCGCGGCTGACGGCCGGCGATGGCGTGGCGTTCCGGGTCAGCGACGACGGACCGGGCTTCCCGCCGGGATCGCAGGAGCGCGTGTTCGACCGCTTCTACCGCGCGGATCCGGCCAGGACGGGGCCCGGCACGGGGCTCGGCCTGTCGATCGTCCGGGCACTGGCCCGGGCGCACGGAGGCACGGCGGTGGCCGAGAACCTGGCACCGTCCGGGGCGCGCGTCACGGTGACGCTGCCGGCGATCCCGGTCATCGGCGTCGCCTGACGGTTCGGGTCAGCCGGCCGCGTAGCCGAGCGCAGACCAGGAGGGTCCGCCGGGCGCCTCGATCAGCTCGACCAGCACGCCGTGACAGGATCTCGGGTGGAGGAAGGCGACCGGTCCTTCGGCGCCCTTCCTCGGAGCGCTGTCGATCAGCTCGATGCCGTCCACCTCGAGCCGCAGCAGCGTCTCCGCGAGGTTCGCGACCTCGAAGCACACGTGGTGGAAGCCCTCGCCCTTGCTGGTCAGGAAGCGCGCCACCCCCGTCGAGTCGTCGGTGGGCATCACCAGCTCGACCTTCGACTCCCCCACCGGCAGGAACGCGATCGTGACCCCGTCCGTCTCGATCGGCAGCACGAGCTCGACGGGCAGGCCCAGGTCATCACGCCAGAAGCCGAGCGCCTGGTCCAGGTCCGCGACGATCACCGCCACGTGATGGACACGACCGAGCCGGCGGATCCCGGGGGGAACGCGTGTCGACGCCGTCAGATCGGGCATGCGAGGGTCCTCCTCAGACCGTGATCAGCTCGCGATGAACGCCCCAGGTCGTCCGCAGGCGGTCGGCGATCTCACCCACGGTGGCGTATGCCGCGACGGCCTCGATGATCGCCGGCATCAGGTTCGCCTCGCCCCGGGCCTCGTCCTCGAGCCGGCGCATGGCCCGGTCCCACGCCGACGGGTCGCGCTCCCGCCGAACCCGGCGAATGTCGGCGACCTGGCGTTGCTCCCCTTCCGGATCGATCCGCTGGAGCGTCGGGTGCGTGGGCGACTCCTCGTCCCGGAACTTGTTGACGCCGACCACGATCCGGTCGCCGCGCTCGATCTCCCGCTGGACCCGGTACGCCGACTCCTGGATCTGGCGCTGCTGGAAGCCACCCTCGATCGCCGCCAGCGTGCCGCCCATCGCGTCGATCTCGTCGAGGTAGGCGGCTGCGGCCGCCTCAAGCTCGGTGGTCAGCGATTCCACGAAGTACGACCCCGCCAGCGGGTCCGGGGTCTCGGTGACGCCCGCTTCGTACGCAATGATCTGCTGCGTCCGCAGAGCGAGCCGTGCGGACTCGGCCGTCGGCAGCGCGAGTGCCTCGTCCCGCGAGTTCGTGTGCAGGCTCTGGGTCCCGCCCAGGACGGCGGCCAGGGCCTGGAGCGTGGTTCGCACGACGTTGTTGTCGATCGACTGGGCGGTCAGGGACGACCCGGCCGTCTGCGTGTGGAACCGGCACATCATCGAACGGGCGTTCGATGCGCCGAACCGCTCCTTCATGATCCGCGACCACATCCGGCGGGCGGCCCGGAACTTCGCGACCTCCTCGAACAGCTCGGACCAGGCGGCGAAGAAGAACGAGAGCCGGGGGGCAACATCGTCCACCGCCAGCCCGCGGGACAGCGCCGCCTCGACGTACGCGATCCCGTCGGCGAGCGTGAAGGCCAGCTCCTGGGCAGCGGTGGCCCCCGCCTCGCGCATGTGGTAGCCGGAGATGCTGATCGTGTTCCAGCGGGGCAGCTCGCGGGACGCGAACTCGAACACGTCGGTCACCAGCCGCATCGACGCCCGCGGCGGGTAGATCCAGGTGCCCCGGGCGATGTACTCCTTGAGGATGTCGTTCTGGGTGGTGCCGGACACGTCCGCGCGCGCGACCCCCTGCTTCTCCGCGGCCGCCACGTACAGGGCGAGCAGGATCGGCGCCGTGGCGTTGATGGTCATCGAGGTGCTGACCTCGCCCAGCGGGATCCCGGCGAACAGCACCTCCATGTCGGCCAGCGACGAGACCGGGACGCCGACGCGGCCGACCTCCCCCTCCGCCTCCGGGGCATCGGCGTCGTAGCCCATCTGGGTGGGCAGGTCGAAGGCGACGGACAGCCCGGTCTGTCCCTGGGACAGCAGGTACCGGAACCGGACGTTCGTCTCGGCCGCGGTCGCGAACCCGGCGTACTGGCGCATGGTCCAGAGCCGCGACCGGTACATGGTCGGCTGGACTCCGCGGGTGAACGGGTACTCGCCGGGCAGCCCCAGGTCCCGGGCGGGATCCAGCCCGTCGGTGTCGGCTGCCGTGTAGACGTCGGCAATCGGGATCTCGGAGGTCGTGAGGAACCGGCCGCGCTCCGGCGACGAAGCCAGGGCGCGGGCGCGGGTCGTGGCTCTCCAGCGCTCGACCACCGGATCCTCCGTTGCCTCGTCGCTCACCCGGACCTCCGTCAGCTGATGACCATGAGCAGGTCGCCGACCTCGATGTTGACACCGGGCGCAACTCCGACGCGGTCGATGGTGCCATCCTTCGGGGCACGCAGCTCGTTCTGCATCTTCATGGCTTCGACCACGAGCAGCTGCTGGCCGGCGGTTACCTCGTCGCCGGGACCGACCGACACGGCCACCACCTTGCCCGGGATGATTGCCCGAACCTCGAGGGGCCCGCTGTGGGCGCTCGACGCGCGGCCCTTGGTCGCCCGTTCCCGCAGGGCGGCGATCCGCTCCGGTTCGAGCTCGACCTCGAACCGATAGCCATCCACCAGGACCTCCTGAAGGAGGACGCGGCCCGGACCCTGCTGGTACGGCTCGAGCACGACGCGCGTCCGGCGCCCAGCCTCATCCAGGACCTGACGACCCCGCCCCGCAGCCCGAATCGAGACATTGACAGGTTCGCCGTCGACCAGCGGGTGTCTTTGCGCACGGACAGCCCCGCCGGCGACCGGCGCCGGCGCCGGCGCAACCGCGGCCCCACCAAGCGGGCCGGTGCCCACGGTCGGGTTCGCCGGATGGAGGGCCTCCGCGGCCGGCGCGACGCGGAGCGACAGCTCGTCGGCCAGCCTCGATGCCTGGGCAAGGCGAACCCGGACGGCCCGGGGATCATCGGCAACCGGCGCCGGCTGCGCCTCGACCGCGTCCCGCCCATTGCCACTGGCTTCGGCATCGGCGCGAGTCAGCTCGGCCATCGATCCACCCCCTGGGCTCGACCCGAACGACGCCATCCCGGCGGACCATCACCGGATGCCGGCGCGGGCGCACCCGTCGACCCGACGCTCGTATCGGCCACTGCTGCGGATGCGACGCCGCCCCCGCCGATCGCGGCCAGGCCTGCCGCCAGCAGCGCCGCCCGAGCCGCTCGCGCGCGGGTGCCCTCCCCGTCCCAGTGCGCGTCCACCCATCCCGTCGACAACGCACCGTCACGGAAGGCGTCGCTGTCGGAAACGAACCGATGGAACGGCAGGGTCGTCTGGACACCGCCGATCTCGGTCTCGTCGAGGGCGCGTCCAAGCCGATCGATCGCCGCGTCACGGTCGTGCGCGTGGACCATCAGCTTGGCGATCAGGTTGTCGTAGTCCGGCGGCACGGAGTCGCCGGACTCGATCCCGGTGTCGACGCGGACCCCCGGCCCGGCGGGCATCACCCATCGCCCGATCCGGCCGGGCGTCGGCGCGAACGCTCGAGCAGGATCTTCGGCCGCGATCCGGACCTCGATCGCGTGCCCCGCGGGCGTCGCTGCGCGCTCGCCGGCTGCCAGCACCTCGGGTGACAGCTGCCGGCCGGCGGCGATCCAGAGCTGCTCGCGAACGATGTCGACGCCCGTCACGAGCTCGGTGACGCCGTGCTCCACCTGGAGCCGGGTGTTGACCTCGAGGAACCAGAACCGCCCATCGGTGTCATACAGGAACTCGCAGGTCGCCGCATTGCGCAGCTCGGCAGCGCCTGCCAGGCGCACCGCGCGCTCGTGCAGCTCCCGGCGCTGATCCGTGGTCAGACCCGGTGCCGGGGCCTCCTCCACAAGCTTCTGGTGGCGGCGTTGCAGCGAGCAGTCGCGCTCCCCCAACGCGACGACATTGCCGTGCGCGTCGCCCAGCAGCTGGACCTCGACATGACGTGCCGGGAGGATCTCGCGCTCGATGTACACGGATCCGTCGCCGAAGGCCGACGCCGCCTCGCGTGAGCCAGAGACGAGCGCAGCGGGAAGGTCCTCGGCCTTCAGGACCCGACGCATCCCCCGCCCTCCCCCGCCGGCAGCTGCCTTGACCAGCAGCGGAAAGCCGATGGCGCGCGCGGTGGCGACGATCTCGGCCACCTGGTCGGGCCGGTCCACCGGCGCGGGCTCGAGCGTGCCCGGGACCGACGGGACATCGATCCTCGCCGCCAGCCGTCGGGCGTGGAGCTTGTCGCCGAGCGCCTCGATCGTGGTCGATGCCGGGCCCACGAACGTCAGGCCCGCATCCTCGACCGCGCGCGCGAACGCCGCGCGTTCGGCGAGGAACCCATAGCCCGGGTGGATCGCCTCGGCACCCGTGTCGATGGCGGCCTGGACGACCGCGTCAATCCGGAGGTAGCTCTCGGTGGGCGGCGGCGGGCCGAGCCGGACCGCGGCATCGGCGAGGTGGACGTGAGCGGCAGTCGCGTCGGCGTCGCTATACACCGCGACCGCTTCGATGCCCATCTCGTGGCACGCCCGGATGATGCGAACGGCGATCTCGCCGCGATTGGCAATCAGGACGCGGCGAAACGGGCGCTCACGTCCGGTCATCGACGGGGCTCGCCGCGGGCGTCTTTGCGCAAGGACACCACGCGGGTATCAGAGCGGGATGTTGCCATGCTTCTTCTTCGGGTTCGTGTCGCGCTTGTCAGCCAGGACCTCGAGCGCGCGGATCAGGCGCGGTCGCGTCTCGTGCGGAAGGATCACTTCATCAATGTAGCCGCGACCCGCAGCAATGTAGGGATTCGAGAACTCCTCTTCGTACTCCGCCACCAGGCGCTTGCGCTCGGCCGCTGGGTCGTCCGCTCCGGCGATCGACTCCTTGAAGATGATGTTCACCGCGCCTTCCGCGCCCATCACCGCGATCTCGGCGGATGGCCACGCGAAGTTCATGTCGCCGCGGATGTGTTTGCTGCTCATGACGTCGTACGCGCCGCCGTACGCCTTGCGCGTGATGACGGTCAGCTTGGGGACCGTCGCCTCGCAGTACGCGTACAGCAGCTTCGCGCCGTGCTTGATGATCCCGCTGTGCTCCTGGCCGACACCCGGCAGGAATCCGGGCACATCGACAAACGTGACCAGCGGGACATTGAACGCATCGCACGTCCTGACGAACCGCGCGGCCTTGACCGACGCGTCGATGTCCAGCGCTCCCGCGAGGACGGCGGGCTGCTGTGCCACGATCCCGACGGCGCGGCCGCCGAGCCGCGCAAACCCGACGATGATGTTGCCCGCCCAGGCCGGCTGGATCTCGAGGAAGTCACCATCGTCGATGACGCGACGCAGGACGTCGTGCATGTCGTACGGCCTCGACGGCTCGTCGGGGACGACCCCGTCGAGCTGCGGGTCCATGCGGTCCCGTGGGTCCCGGCCGTCGGTGCGTGGTGGATCCGACAGGTTGTTCTGCGGCAGGTAGGCAAGGAGACGCCGGGCGAAGTCCATGGCCTCCGCTTCGTCGCGTGCCGCAAGATGCGCGACCCCGCTGCGACCCGTGTGGACCCCGGCGCCGCCTAGTGCCTCGGAATCGACTTCCTCGTGGGTCACGGCCTTCACGACGTTGGGGCCGGTCACGAACATGTAGCTCGTCCCCTCGACCATCACGGTGAAGTCGGTCATCGCCGGCGAATAGACCGCGCCGCCGGCGCACGGCCCGAGGATGACGGAGATCTGGGGCACGACCCCGGACGCCATGACGTTGCGCAGGAAGATCTCGGCGTAGCCGCCGAGCGACGCGACGCCTTCCTGGATGCGCGCTCCCCCGGAGTCGTTGAGCCCGATGACCGGTGCTCCCACCTTCATCGCGAGATCCATGATCTTGCAGATCTTCTCGGCATACGCCTCCGACAGCGATCCGCCGAACACCGTGAAGTCCTGGCTGAACGCGAACACCAGGCGGCCGTCGATCGTGCCGTGCCCGGTGACGACGCCGTCGCCGAGGAACTGCTGGCGGTCGAGGCCCATCGCCGTCGGGCGGGGCATCACGAACGCGTCGAGCTCGACGAACGAACCGGAATCGAGCAACAGGTCGAGCCGCTCGCGAGCCGTGAGCTTGCCCCACGCGTGCTGCCGCTCGATCCGCACCGGGCCGCCACCCTGGAGCGCCTCGGCGCGCATGCGCTCGAGCCGGGCGATCCGTTCCGCGTTGTTGGGCACGTCTCTGGACTCCTCCGATGGAACGACCGCGCGTCCTTGCGCAAAGACGGCGGGACGACCCAATCATAGGCCTCGTGCTGCTCGCAGCTCGAGGCTCTTGGGCACCGCCAATGTCGGGGAGCGGACGGGGCGTACGCGGCGGCACATGTTTCCGGGGGATGAACGGCGCGTTACAGACGCATTTCGGCGAGCGACACCGCGCATGGCAGGACCGCGGATATCCACAGAACGGTGCACAACTGGGTGAATGTGTGGACAACCCCGCACCCGCAAGCGGACCCCCCGCGGTAGCATTCCAAGCACCCTCCGTGTCAGCCGGCCCCCCGCGCTGCATCCTCCATTCCGAGGTGAAGTCCTTGTCGCACGTGATCGCGATCGCCAACCAGAAGGGTGGCGTTGGCAAGACAACGACCGCGATCAACCTTGCGGGAGCGCTGGCCGAGGAGGGCTGCCGGGTGCTCCTCGTCGACATGGATCCACAGGCGAACCTCACCGCCGGGATCGGCATCAACCTGAACACGGTTGAGCGATCGATGGCCGACGTCCTGGCCGATGGACGATCGACGCTGCCCGAGGTGATCCTCGCCACCGAGACCGCCGGCATCGATGTCGCGCCGGCCCACATCGACCTGGCGAGCACCGAGGGCGAGCTGTTCACCGCGCTGGGCCGCGAGCAGATCCTGCGCGAGGCGCTGCGCGAGGCGATCGATCCGTACGACTACGTGTTGATCGACTGCCCGCCGAATCTGGGCCTGCTGACCGTGAATGGCCTCGTGGCCGCGGACAGCGTGATCATCCCGGTCCAGACGCAGTTCTACGCGATGAAGGGACTCAACAACCTGGTCAAGGTCATCAATGCCATCCGGATGAAGCTCAACCGCGACCTTCGGATCCTGGGCCTGTTGCCGACCTTCTATGACGGCCGGACCAACCTGGCGCGGGACATGCTCGATGAGCTCCGGGTGGTCGGTGATCATCACGTGTTCACGACGATCATCCGCAGCACCGTCAAGCTGGGGGAGGCGCCGCTTGCCGGGCGACCGATCACGTCGTACGCCGGAGCATCCGAAGCCGCTCGCAGCTACCGCGAACTCGCCCGGGAGGTGATCGAACTTGGCCAGGCCTGACTTCCGCGCCGCCGCCGCCCGCCGACTGTCCGAGGATCGGGAGCTTCCGCCCGCGATCGTCAGCCTCCTGTCGCCGGACATGAACCGACGGTCGACCGGCGTGAAGGTGATCGAGACCGATCACATCGATTCCAACCCCGAGCAGCCGCGCCTTGCGTTCGATGAGGCGACGCTCGAGGAGCTTGCCGCGTCCATCCGCGAGCACGGTGTCCTGCAGCCGATCCTCGTCCGCCCGCTCGATGATGGGCGCTACCAGCTCATCGCCGGTGAGCGGCGATGGCGAGCCTCGAAGATCGCAGGCCGCATGACCATTCCCGCGCTCGTCGAGGACATCGACGACGAGACGGCGCTCGAGATCTCGATCATCGAGAATCTCCAGCGGGAGGACATCTCACCGCTCGACGAGGCGGCGATGTACGACCGCATGATCCGCGACCACGGGTACAGCATCCGCAAGCTCGCCGAGAAGCTGGGCAAGGACAAGGGCTACCTGGAGAACCGCCTGCGGCTGGCAGATGCACCGCCCGAAGTCCGCGAGCTCGTGTCTTTGCGCAAGGACACGTTGTCTCACGCCTACGAGCTGATGAAGGTCCAGGACCCGAAGAAGCGTCGCCGGCTGGCCGACCAGGTTGCCCGAAACGAGCTGTCGCTGGTCAAGCTCCGCGAACGGATCGAGGGCCGGCGACCCCGGGTCCCCGCGGAGATGGCGGATGTAGCCGGCACCGAGCCGGAGACCCCGGCCGAAGACGACGGGGATTGGGCCGGCCATGGATCCCGGGCCGCCGCTCCCGTCCGTGACGACTCGCTGATCGCCGCCAAGCAGCAGCTCAACGAGGCAGTCGAAGACTTCCTCGACATGCTGCGCAACCCTGAGGTTCTCGACGCCATCGGGCCGATCGACCGCAGCAACCTGGCCAAGTACCTGACGATTGCGAAGCTTCGGCTGGAGAATGCCATCGCCGTCGTGCGCAGCGGGGACAACGACCGGTAGCCTCCTCCCCTACCCCGGGAATCAACGAGGCCGGCGCCTGTGGCGCCGGCTTCGTCTATCTCTGGTGGTGTTCAGGCCCGAAGGCCGTCGATCAGTGGCGCGAGGCGGCCAGGGCCGCAGCGGCGGCGTGCTTGGCTTGACCCTTGGCCTTGCCGTTTGCACCCTTCGCCTTGCCCGCGTTCGCCTTGGCCTGGCCGTCAGCCTGCGTCTGGCCGTCGGCGGTGGTGATGCCGCAGAGCTCGGGTGTCACGGTTGTCCAGTCGAACCCGGTGGCCGACACGCCCTTCATGTGCGCGACGCACGACACGAACGCACCGTGATTGGGGAATCCGGCGGGGGTGTCCATCTGGGCCGCCGTCGAGACGAGGGCCCCGTGGTTGTCGCTCGGGGCCGCGTCGGAGGCCGGAGCGTCCACCTTGGGGGCGTCGCTCTCGGGGGCGTCGCTCTCCGGGGCGTCGCTCTCCGGGGCTTCGGACTCGGGGGCCTCGCTGCCGTCGTCCGCGCCAGCCTTGTCAACGGCCGTCTTCGCGGTATCGCTCGCCGCGAACGGCAGATTGGGCGAAGTGGCGAATACGGCGCCGGCCGACAGCGCGAGGACCACGAAGGCGACCCCCAGGCTGCGGAAGCGGCGGGTCAGGTCAGTCATCAACAGGAAAACCTCGGTTCAAGTGGCTGTGCTCATAGTAACGAGCCATGCCTGGGCGTCGTTAGGGGTACATCCGTCATGCGTACCCCGGACGACGGGATGCGCGTGCGCGCAACGCCATGGCCGGAGGCGGCCGGTCCGTGCCGGTCCGAGGCGGTTCAGGGGCGTGTCAGCCACCCGCGACGGCAGCGCCGGACGCGCTCAGCGCACCCAGCCATGCGACGGCCAGCAGCCCGGTGCCAACAGCCTGGATCTCCCAGGCAAGCTCCCGAAGTGTCGGGCTGCCCCGGACCGAACCCACCAGCCCGAGAACCGCGCCCGAGACCGGCGTACCAGCCGCGAGAAGCATTGCCGCCAGCCAGCCCGTCGGTGCCCCGAGCACGACGGCCGTCCCGAGGGCAAGGGCCGCGACCACGGCGTGGAGGGCCAGGACAAGCACCGAGGCGCGGCCGGTGCCGAGCGCGACGGCGATGGAGCTGCTCCCGGCGGCCTCGTCGAGCTCCACGTCGACGATCGCGTTCGCGATCGCCAGAGCGGTGCCCGCGTTCGCCGCTGCCGGAACGAGGACGAGGAAGACCCCCGGCAGGGTGCCGGTCGTGCCGAACCAGCCGAAGACCGGCAGCAAGGGGATTCCGATCGCGATCGGCAACCACGACAGCGTCGTGCCACGGGCGCGCAGGTCATAGACGAACCCCACGGCGAGCCCGACCAGCGCGAGGAGCACCAGCAGCGGGCCCCCGACGAGGGCGAGCGCGAGTCCCACCGCGGCGCATGTGATCACGACGGTTCGGGCGACCGGTGCGGGGACGAGCCCCGCCGGGACGGGTTTGTCGAGCCGATGGCCGGCGTCGCGGTCGATGTCCGTGACGTCGTTGAGGGCCCCGATCGAGAACTGCAGGAATGTCATCGAGAGCCCGAGCTCAAGGGCGAGATCCGGGGCCGCACCGGCAACGGTCGCGACCAGCGCCACGACCACGCCATTGAGCAGCGACGGGAACGGGTGGACGAGCCTGAACGCGCCCGCGAGGCGGACCGCTGCCGGGACGGGCGGCTGGCCGGTCGCACTCTCGACGACGTCGAGCGCGCCGACCGGTTCGTCAGACGTAGACGAGCTCGTCGAAGTTGGCGACGAGGTACGCGATCAAGCGCTCGCGGCCGTCGGCGACCTGCGCCCGGATCCCCGGGACCAGGGCCCACAGCGTCGTCGCCGGGACCATGAGCTGGCCCGCGGTGGTGCTCCCCACCACGTCGGGCGGCCCACCCCCGGAAGCGAACACGCGTTCGAATGCGCGCGCATCGAGTCCGGCCGCCGTGCGGAAGTCCTCGACGACTCGCACGACGCCCCGGCGGATGGCGATATCGCGCATCAGCTCGGCAGCCCAGGAGTCGATCTGGGCATCTGGCTGGTCCGCGAGGCGGGCACGGTACTCCTTGGCGTCGGCTGACAGGCCGGTTGCTCCCACAGGTCCTCCTGGCGTCGGGTGATCGGCAGCAGGATGACACACCCGGGGGTCATCCTGCGCTCCCCTGCTCCGTTCCGGCGGCATCGCCGCTCCCGAGGGCCGGCCGTGCGCCCTCGGGCCACTCGTTGAACACCTCGGTGAGCCATCGGCCGAACGGCCCAGGCGTGCCCGGATCGGCGAAGTCCGAGGTCAGGCCACGGAGCCCATCGGCCGTTCGGCTCGTGAGCGCATGGACGCTCGCGCGGTTCGGCCGGCCCTCGGGCCTGATCGGCTCACCGATCCGGATCCGGACCGTCCTGCGGAACCCGAGCCAGCTGGTGCCGTTGATGGCCACCGGGATGATCGGGACGCCGGCGCGCAGGGCGAAGTAGGCGGTGCCGTCGGCCAGGGGCAGCAGCTCGCGCTCCCCACGATGGATCCGGCCCTCCCCGGCGATCACGATCACCCATCCATCCTCGAGGATCCGCAGTACCCGGCGGGTGATCTCGATCAGGTCGTGCTTGTCGGGGCGGTACGGGATCCCGAACCCCGCCCACATGATCAGGCGGTTCCGCGCGCCACGGCGCATGTCGGCTTCCATGGGGCCGAACATCGCAAGCTTCGGTCGTCCCGGGAGGACCGTGAGCAGGATGATCGGGTCGGACCAGTTCAGGTGGTTGAAGCAGTAGATCGCAGGCCCGGTGGCGCGGTTCGCCCGGCCCTCGACGCGCACCCTGAGGGTGAGCCGCACGATGGCGGTCAGGACCACCCGGACAAATCGGAAGCGGCAGGGCCGGTGGACGGGGCCGGTCGCCGCAGGGCTGACCACGCTCGACAGTATGCGCCGGCCGTCGCCGCCGTCAGATCTCGATCGTGCGCGGATCGAGATCGGCCAGCCGATCCAGCACGAGGTCGGCGAGGGCATGCGCGCCGGCCGCCGGCGGGACGCTCGGATTGGGGATCAGGACCACGGTCATGCCGGCCGCCTTGCCGGCCCGGACGCCGTTGAGCGAGTCTTCGACCACCAGGCAGCGCGCGGGTTCGATACCCAGACGCGAGGCGGCAAGCAGGTACACATCGGGGGCGGGCTTCCCGTGGCTGACCTCATCCGACGACACGACGGCGCCGAATACGCCGCCCAGACCCAGCGCGTCGACGGCCGCCTGGATGAGGACGACATGCGAGGAGGAGGCGATCGCGACCCGGTGATCCGCGGCGATCCGCCGCACCGACTCGGCGGCATCGGGCAGCACCGGCGGCGCACCTGCCCGATACCGCGCGAGAACGCCGCCCACGATCGCCGTCTCGATCGAGTCGGGATCCAGGTTGCTGAGCGCCAGCCGCTCGCGCATGATCGCCGCCCATTGACGGGAGTTGGCGCCCATCACCGCCCGCTGGTCGTCGCCGGTCCACGCCCGTCCGTGCGCGGCGGCGAACGCATGACGAACCTCGTCCCACCACGGCTCCGTATCCACGAGCACACCATCGAGATCAAACAGGACAGCGTCCGCGCGGCGGCTGTGGGTCATCCGGCTCCTCGATCGTCCCGCGCATGACGGCGCGCGACAAGGCTACCGAAACCCGGGCCCGGAGGACAGATGGCCGAGCGGGTCGGGACATCGAACGTGACATCGACGTGACCAGGGGACTGTCGCTCGACGCCGGGATTGGCGATGATTGGGGCGCGTCGAGGGGTTGGGAGGGTGTGCCGCTATGCGAATTGATCGAGGCCTGTTGCGCTGGGGGGTGTTCCTCATCGTCCTTGGCGCAGTCCCGCTTGCCGTCCGCGCGGGCTATGTCGACACGGACACCGTTCGCCGGGCCTGGGAGCTGTGGCCGCTGATCCTCATCGGGATCGGGCTCGGGCTGCTCCTCCAGCGAACGCAGGCGGCTGTCGTCGGCGGGCTGATCGTGTCGATCACCTTCGGGCTGATCGGCGGCAGCCTGCTCAGCGTCGGCGTCGAGGGCGGCTTTACCAGCTGCAGCCTTGGAGCCGGCACCGAGGGCACCGCGTTCTCGACCCAGACCGGGTCGCTCGGGACCAGCCCGACCGTCGATGTCGAGCTCAACTGCGGTGAGCTGGACATCGTCACCGCCGCCGGTTCCGGTTGGGTCCTCGCCGGCAGCGACAACGACGGGCAGGGTCCTGTCATCCAGTCGTCCGCCGGGCGCCTGCAGGTGCGATCACGCAACAGCTCCGGGATCGGGTTCACCCGCGGGGGCGACCAGTGGCGAATGACCCTCCCGACCGACCCCGTCACCGAGCTCAAGGTCGCCGTCAACGCCGCATCGGCTCGCCTGGATCTCGCCGGCGCGCACGTCCCCGACGTCAGCGTGAGCGTCAATGCCGGGGACATCCGTCTCGACCTGTCGAAAGCCGCACAGGTCGGCCAGCTGGATGCCTCGGCCAACGCCGGGTCATTGAAGCTCAACCTCCCGTCCGCCTCGCTCACCGGCAGCGTCTCTGCCAACGCCGGATCGATCGACGTGTGCGTCCCGGACGGTGTCGGCCTGCGTCTGCGGGGCTCCGACAGCCCATTGTCATCGAACAACTTCGACCAGCATGGCCTGGTGAAGAATGGACGGACCTGGACGAGTCCCGGCTACGACACCGCGACCGTCCGGATCGATCTCGCGACCAGCGCCAACGCTGGCAGCATCACCCTCAACCCGGAGGCAGGCTGTGGCTGATCGGCTCTATCGCTCCCCCACCGACCGCGTGATCGCGGGGGTGGCCGGCGGGCTCGCCGTCTACCTGAACCTGGACCCGTCGATGGTGCGGGTAGCCTGGGTCCTGCTCGCCATCCTGTCGGGCGGGATCTTCATCCTCGTGTACCTCGTGATGATGATCGTGGTACCGCTGCCGCCGGTCGGCTGGGTGCCGCGCCCGCGCGCCGGCTCCGGGCCAGCGTGGCCGTCGGGCGGCTCCGGCTGGCAGGCCGGCAGCCCCCCGCCCGGCTCGCCGCCTCCCGGCGCCAGCCCGGGCGCCGTTCCCGGCTGGCAGGCGGGCGAAGGCACGTCGTGGGGCGGGCCGCCGGAATCCGGGTGGGGCCAGACGCCCGGTGCCTCCCCTGCCCCCGCCTGGACGCCACAGAAGGCAGACTCCGGCAACGCCGGGCTCGTGTTCGGGGCCGTCCTCGTCCTGCTCGGCGCCTGGTTCCTCGTCGACCGGTACATCGACGTCGACTGGAACCTCCTGTGGCCCGTCATCGTGATCGGGCTGGGCGTCGTCCTGATGGTCGGGGCCATGCGAAGGAACCGGACGCCTGGCGACTGATGCGCCGGCTGGTGCATGATCGCGTCCCGTGGCCTCGCCTGACCCATCGCTCCTCGCGCTGACCGCCGCCGGCGCCGCCGGCGGCCTGGCGTTGCTGTGGCGCGGGTTCGGTGGGTTCCGCTCCGCCGTGCGCATCGGCGACACATCGACGTCGCGGATCGCCAGCCTCGCCGCGGGCGAGGTCCTCGTCACGGGCACGGTCGAGCCAGCCGAGGTGACCCTCCGCTCGCCGCTCCAGAGCCATGAGTGCGTGTGGTACCGGGCCAGCGTCTCCTCCGGCGGTCGAGGCCAGGACGACGGGTTCAACGAGGAGCGTGGCGTCGGGTTCCGGGTGCGGGACGAAACCGGAACGATCCGCGTGTTCCCGCACGGCGCCCGCGTCGACGCACCCGACCGGTTCAACGACACCACCGGGACGTTCGGTGAGACCCCGCCAGGCCTCGAGATGCGGACGGGGCCAGCGTTCGGCGGCGCCATGGCGGGCGACCGGGAAGCGGCGATCGCGGAGCTGCTGACGGTGCACCGCCCCGATCCGGAATTGGCCCTCCGCGGGGTGGTGACCTCCACGCTCGTTGGCGGATCGAACCCGCGCCGCTACCGCGAGGCGCGGCTCGAGCCGGGCGACGTCGTGACCGTGGTCGGCACCGCGCTGCCGTTCGGTCACCTCGAGGACCCGAACGGGGCGGACCTGCTCGACCACTGGGACGACCCGAGCGTCGGCCTCGAGGACCCGACGGTCGCCGCCGAGATCGCGGCGGCACGAGCTTCCGGTCAGCTGCTCACCCCGGAGGAGGCCTGGGGCAACGCGGCCATCCCGGGGTTCGGCGTCGGACGGCCGGTTCGCGAGCCCGAGCTCGATCCCGGTGCCCATCCGCCAGCGCTCGCGACCGCGGACGAGGCGGCGTCGATCGGCCGCACGTTCGATCTCGAACCCGACCTGCTGGTGATCGCGACGATGCCCGACCGGCCGTTGCTCGTCGCCTTCGGGTCACCGGGAGCTGCCGCACAGCGACAGGAGGGGCAGTTCCTGGTCGGGCTCCTGGGCGCGCTCCTGGCGATCGGCTCAGCGGTCGCGGCCGCGACCCTGCTGTCGGGCGCCTGACCATGCCATGCGCCGGCACATGGCCGATGATGGCTCGGCCATGAGTCCGTTCGCCGCCGTTGCCCTGTTCGCCGTCGCCCTGCTCATCGTCATCGTCGGCTTCCTCGGCGTGACCACGTACAACGCGATCGTCGCGCTCAGGCTGCGGATCGAGAAGGCATGGGCGAACATCGACGTCGCGCTCAAGCAGCGCTACGACGAGCTGCCGAACCTGGTCGAGGCCGTGCGCGACGTCATGGCCTTCGAGCAGGATGTCCTGCGCGAGGTCGCCGAGCGGCGGGCCGCCTACTCGGACCGGGACCCGATCCCGCGCCAGGCCGCGACCAGCGCGGCAACGAGCGCGGCCGTCCGTCACCTGTTCGCCGTCGTCGAGCGCTATCCGGACGTGAAATCCGCCGCCAACGTCCAGGCGCTCCAGGCCGAGATCGCCCGGCTCGAGGGCGTGATCGCGGACCGGCGCGAGCTCTACAACGACCAGGTGTTCCGCTACAACACGCGGATCGCCCAGGTGCCAGCGAGGTTGTTCGCAGGAACCTTCGGCTGGCAGCCCGACGACTTCTTCGCGGCCGGCGAGGATGAGCGCGAGCGGCCGTCCGCGGAGCTCGGACCCACCTGACCTCCGATCGAGCCGACACCGCAGAGCTCGTCACCGACGCGTCACCGACCGGTCGTAGACTCTGGACACACGGAGGTCCCATGCAGTTCCTGTTCCACAAGCCATCCATGCCGCGCGCCGACGAGATCCTTCCCGGCCGCGCCGATCCCATCGTCAAGCCCGGCACCCATTTCGTGAACGGCCATCGGCTTGCGCCCCCCTACCCCGACGGGTTCGAGGTCGCGGACTTCGCGATGGGCTGCTTCTGGGGCGCCGAGAAGAAGTTCTGGTCGATCCCGGGCGTGTGGGTCACCGCCGTCGGCTACCAGGGCGGCGGCACGCCCAATCCAACCTATCGCGAGGCCTGCACCGGCCACACAGGCCATGCGGAAGCGGTCCGCGTCGTGTTTGACCCATCGGTCGTGGCCTATGAGCGCCTGCTGAAGGTGTTCTGGGAGTCCCACGACCCGACCCAGGGCTACCGGCAGGGCAACGACGTCGGCACGCAGTACCGCTCGGCGATCTTCGCGCACGGGCCTGCGCAGCTGGCCACGGCGATGGCGTCACGCGACCTGTACGCCGGCGAGCTCGCGAAGGCCGGCCACGGCACGATCACGACCGAGATCCTCGAGGCGCCGGAGCTCTACTTCGCCGAGGAGTATCACCAGCAATACCTCGCGAAGAACCCCGACGGCTACGACTGCCACACGGCCACGGGCATTGCGTGCCCGATCGGGGTGGGCGTGAAGGCGTAGGCCAATCGCCCCTTGTGGCGGCGCCTGTCCGGTAGGTCGGTCGGCACAGTCCGATGAGGGGTGGGATGATTCCGGCATGACCTGCGTTGAGTTCCTCTGGTTCGACGGCTGCCCGGGGCACGAGACCGCCCGTGCACTGCTGGACGATGTCATCGGCAGGCTCGCGCCGGGCACACCGGTCGAGTCGATCAACGCGTCGGATCCCGCGGTCGCCCAAGCCCGCGCCTTTCCTGGCTCGCCGACGATCCGCGTTGACGGCCGCGACATCGACCCCGACTTTCGGGACACCGGCGACTACGCGCCCCGGTGCCGCCTGTATCGCACTCCCAATGGCCTGCGTGGGGTGCCGCCGCGCGAGTGGATCGAGGCTGCCCTCCGTCAATAGCGGCAAGGACGGCTTCAAGGGCGCATCGTCGGGCGCCGAATCCGAGCAGGTTTGAAGAAGCCGCTGCGGCAGTCGCGCCCCTAGCATGGACGTCATGCCCGCCCCGCGTCCCAGGGAAGGAAGCCCGCAAATGAACGAGACCTCGACGTCCGCCAAGCGCACCGATGCCGCCACGAAATCCACGGGCTTCACGGCCGACGAACGTGCCGCGATGCAGGAGCGCGCCCGGGAGCTCAAGGCGGAGGCACGCCGCAACTCCCGTTCGACGAAGGACAGGGCGGACGGGCTGCAGGACCTGCTGGCAAAGATCGCCGAGATGCCGGAACGAGATCGCACGATGGCCGAACGCATCCACGCGATCATCACCGACGCCGCACCGACGCTGTCGCCCAGGACCTGGTACGGGATGCCCGCCTATGCCAGGGGCGGCAAGGTCGTCTGCTTCTTCCAGAGCGCCGACAAGTTCAAGGCGAGGTACGCGACGCTCGGCTTCAGCGACGAGGCGCATCTCGACGACGGCTCGATGTGGCCGAGCTCCTTCGCCCTCGTGGATCTGACTCCGGCCGACGAGGCAAGGATCGCAGCGCTCGTGAAGAAGGCGGTGGGCTGACGGCTGCGCGGGTCACTTGGCGACGCCCGAGGTGGGACCGCGAGGGAGGCGCCGCGAGGGAGGCGCCGGACAAGGGCAGGACACGATGGCGTCGAGGCACACAAGGAGGAACCGGTGGAGCGGCTTCGAGTCTCATCGGCATCGCCGTACGAGTCCGTCATCGGCTTCAGCCGCGCGGTGCGCACCGGCAACCAGGTCTCGGTCGGGGGTACCGCCCCGATCTGGCCGGACGGCTCCTGCGATCCGGATCCGGCCGCGCAGGCGCGGCAATGCCTGACCATCATCGAGCGCGCGCTCATCGAGGCCGGCGCGACCATGAACGACGTCGTGCGCACGCGCATCTACCTCGTTGCGCGCGATGACTGGGAGGCCATCGGCCGAGTCCATGGCGAGGTGTTTCGAGACATCCGGCCCGCGAGCACGATGATCGTCGTCGCCGGGTTCATCGACCCCCGATGGAAGCTGGAGCTCGAAGCCGACGCCATCATCGGCGACTGACGGGCCTGGTCTACGGATACGGCACGCACCGCCACTTGGGGTCGCTTGCCGGTTGGCCACGATAGGGCGCGGACGCAGGACCAGTGCGGAACCGATGACCCTTGACAGCCGGGCCGCCGGGGCCATGATCCGCGGCATGACCACCGACGTTGCCGCACCGGGCGCTGAAGATCCCGACACCCCGACCGAGGCGGTCGGGTCATGGCCGACGATCGACCTCGGCCGGCTTGGCTTGCCGCCGCTCGGCTGGGTATTCGTCGCGACGGCACTGTTCGTCGTCGTCGCGCGCCTGCGTACGATCGGCGGAGCGCCACTCGACATCGTCCCTGCCATCCTGCTGTCGGCGATCGAGGCGAGCGTCGTCGTCCTGTTGCCTGCCGCCCTGCTGTGGCGAGCCCATGACGCGGTCCGCACCCACAGCCTGCTGCTCGCGGGACTTGCGCTCGTCGCCGCCGACAGGCTGATGCTCGCCACGAATCAGCTATCGCCGCTGTTCCAGAACGACGACGGGACCAGGAGCGCCGTCGGTCTCGCGTGGCCGCTGCTCCTGCCTGCGGGCGGCGTGCTGATCGGGCTCGGGCTGCTGCGGCTCCGCGCCAGGCTGGACCGGCTGCCGGTTCTCGCCGCGATCGTCGTGACGTACCTGGGGATCAGCCTGGCGTCCTATCTGATCGGGGCAGGGACCGGAACGCTCGACGCCTACGACGCTGCCCTGATGGTCATCGTGCCCGCGGCCGCGGCCGTCGCCGTGTGGGTGCCGGTTGCCGCGTGGCTGGAGTCGGACGCACCACGAGCCTTCTGGGCGCTGCTCGCGATCGCGCTGCCGGTCGGCGTCATCTCGCGCCTGCTGACCCTCCTGGCGACGATCGTCGGGACATCGACGCAATCGAATGTCCTGTTCGTGTCGATGGTCACGGTGAACGCATTTCTAGGTTGCCTGGCGGCCCTCCTCGCGCTGGTCGCGTACGCCCGCATGACACCCGGGAACACTGGCGCCGCCGCGTCGGCAGACTAGGCTCGACGGTTCGCGTCTCGCGAAGGGTCGCCAACCCCATGGCGCGTTGACCTCCCTCGCGAGGACCCTGTCCCGCAGTCCGGCACGTTCCATGATCGGCTCCTGCCGCTGCGCCTTGACACTGATCCTATTCTTAGACCGACAGTCGGTTTGTTCACTGGAGGACCATGCCGCGCACGCTTGATCCCGCGTTGCATGCCGACCGCAGAGACGCTTTCGTGGATGCAGCGCAGCACCTGATCCAGGTCAAGGGCTACGAGCAGATGAGCATCCAGGACGTGCTGGATGCCGTCGATGCGTCTCGAGGCGCCTTCTACCATTACTTCGACTCCAAGGGCTCGCTGCTCGAGGCGGTCGTCGAGCGGATGTCCAACGCCGTCCTCGACATGCTCGCCCCGATCCTCGCCGACCCCGACACCCCGGCCGTCGACAAGCTCCGGCGGTATTTCGCGGGGATCGCGAACTGGAAGGGCGAGCGGACGGAGCTGTTGCTCGCACTGCTGCGGACCTGGATGGCGGACGACAACGCGATCGTCCGGGAGAAGTTCCGGCGAGGCCTCGTGCCGAGCCACACCCCGCTGCTGGCGTCGATCATCCGCCAGGGGCGGGCCGAGGGCACGTTTCGAGCGCACGAGAACGCCCGATCAGACGATCCGGATGCCGTCGCACGCGTGGTCGTATCGCTGATCCAGGGCGTCAACGACGCTGCAGCCGATCTGTTCTTCGCGCGACAGGCGGGCGTGATCACGCTCGCGGAGGTCGAGCAATCCGTCGCCGCATTCAGTGACGCGTTCGAGCGGGTGCTGGGGCTTGCGCCCGGGTCGTTCCCGATCATCGACCGTGACGTCCTCGTCCAGTGGTACGGCTGAGGCCCGCAACCGTGAAAGGAAATCGATGAGCGACATCATCAGGACCGAGCAGCTCACCAAGTCCTACGGCCCGCACCGGGGGATCATCGACATCAACCTCGAGATCCACGAGGGCGAGGTGTTCGGGTTCCTCGGTCCAAACGGCGCGGGCAAGACGACCACGATCCGGACGGTGCTCGATCTCATCCGCCCGACCAGCGGCAAGGCGTTCGTGTTCGGGATCGAATCGACCGTCGACCCGGTGTCGATCCACCGTCGCGTCGGATACATCCCGGGCGAGTTCACGCTCTACGACCGCCTCACCGGAGGCCAGACGATCCAGTACTTCGCCAACCTCCGGGGCGGCGTGGATCGCAGCTACCAGACCGAGCTCATCGAGCGCTTCGACGTCGATCCGACGCGCAAGTTCAAGGAGCTGTCCAAGGGAAACAAGCAGAAGATCGGCCTCGTGATCGCCCTCCAGCATCGACCGGAGCTGCTGATCCTCGATGAGCCGACCTCAGGCCTGGATCCGCTCGTCCAGCAGTCGTTCTACTCGCTGGTGCGCGAGGCCAAGGCCGAAGGACGGACGGTGTTCCTGTCGAGCCACATCCTGTCCGAGGTCGAGCGGACCTGCGACCGCGTCGCGATCATCCGGGACGGCAGGCTGGCCAAGGTGGACCGCGTTGAGGCCCTGCGCGACATGGCGCACCACGAGGTCGAGCTCCGCTTCGTGGACGGCGTGCCCGCCGGCGCGTTCGACGGACTGCCCGGGGTCTCCGAGGTCCGGGTCGAGGACAACACGATGCGAATGCGCGTTTCGGGCCCGATCACCCCCGTGGTCCAGGCGGCCGCGAAGTACGAGCTGCTGGACTTCGTGAGCCGCGAGCCCACGCTCGAGGAGACGTTCCTGGCCCAGTACGGGGACCAGCCCGCGGAGGTGGCCGCATCATGAGCGCCGGACTCGGCCACGCTCCAGCCGCCGGAGGGCGGACGGTCATCTCCCCGTTCAGCCGCGTCTACGGGCTGGGCACGGTATACGCCAAGACGCTCCGGGACTCGCGGCTCGCAGTGCTCATCATGGGTGGGCTGATGGGGATCCTGCTGATCTCCGCCGGCGTCGCATTTGGCCAGGGCTACGCCACGGCCGCCTCGCGGGAGGACCTCAAGAACCTGGTCGCGAGCCTGCCGCCGGCAATGGCCGGCGTGTACGGCAACCCATTCCCCGCGGCCATCGAGACCCTCGGCGGCTCGATCGGCTGGAAGACGGGACCGTCGTTGGGGCTGATGGCCTCCCTGTGGTCGATCCTCGCCCTGTCCGGCACGCTTGCCGGCGAAGCCCGCCGGGGCAGCCTCGAGTTCGTCGCCGTCGCGCCGATGGGCATGCGCCGGATCGCGCTCGAGAAGCTTGCCGCCCATTTGACCGGGATGGCGATCGTGCTCGTTGTCGTGGCGATCTCCGCCGTGGTCGCAGGCTCCTTCGGGGCGTTGCCCGGTGACGAGATCTCGCCCCTTGCGGGGATCGGGTTTGCGGCGTGGATCGGCGTCGTCGCCCTTGCCGCCGGCTCCATCGCGTTTGCCCTGTCCCCTCTCGTGGGGCGCGGCGCGTCGGCGGCGATCGCGGGGGCCGTGATGCTCGTTGGCTATTTCGCCAACGGATACCAGGCCGCGGTCCCGGCGTTCGCGCCGCTCGCGAACGTGACCTGGTTCGGCTGGACGACACACCATCAGCCGCTTGCGGGCCAGTATGACTGGCCATCGCTCGTGCCCGGGGCGCTCCTCGCCATCGTGCTGTTCGTGGTCGGCGTGGTCGCGTTCTCGCGACGTGACATGGGCGTGACCGTGCACGTCCCGTGGCCCAGCATGCCCGCGGGAGCGCTCGGGCTCGGTGGCCCCGTCGGTCGCTCGTTCGGCGAGCGGCTGCCCGGTGCCATGTGGTGGGGCATCGGCATCGGGATCCTGGGCTTCCTGTTCGGCGCGGCGGCACTGTCATTCTCGGATGCGCTCGACAAGCTGTCGCCCGAGACGTTTTCGATGTTCAAGCAGATCTTCCCGACCATCGACCTGCAAGACGGGTCCGGGGCCTTCCTCCAGCTCGCGTTCGTCACCTTCGGGCTCATCCTGGCCGGGTTCGCCGCGGCGACGCTGGTGGGCGGCTGGGCCTCGGACGAGAACAGCGGACGGCTGGAGATGCTGCTCGCCGGACCCATGTCGCGGCTCCGCTGGGGCCTCGCCGGCGGGCTGGGCGTGTTCGCCTCGATCGTGCTGATGACGGCCATGGTGATGGTCGGGATCCTGCTCGGCTCGTTGGTCGCCGGGGGCGACGTCCTCACGCCGGTGGCCGGAACCATCGTGATCGGCCTCTACGCGCTTGCCCTGGCCGGGATCGGCCTCGCGGTCGGCGGACTGCTGGGGACCGGTTTCGCGGGCGAAGCCGTGGCGGCCGTCGTGATCGTGACGTTCCTGCTCGACCTGCTGGTGCCGGCCCTGGAGCTGCCGGACTGGATCCGCCAGCTCGCGCTCACCAGCCACCTCGGCCAGCCGATGGTCGGGATCTGGGACTGGCCGGGCATGATCGGGTGCGTGGTGATCGCAGGCGCCGGTCTCGTGATCGGCGCGTGGGGCATGGGGCGGCGGGACGTGGCCCGCTGACGCCACGCGCTGACGCCACGGTTTGACCCCTCCCTCAGATCGAGCGCTGGTAGGACCTGAACGTGCGCGTTGCCCACGCCGTTGCGAGCAGCGCGAGGACGAGCAGGGCGGCCATTCGCGGCAGCACGATGGACCAGTCGGGCGTCGAGGTCATCGCCTCTCGACCGGCCTCGACCGCCCAGTTGACCGGGTTGAACAGCGCCACTGTCCGGATCCAGTCGGGTGCGAGCCCGAGTGGCAGGAACGCGGCCGACAGGAACGTGAGCGGCAGCGTCATCAGGGTATTGATCCCGATGACGGACTCGCGCTGGCGCAGGGTGAGCGCCATGGCATCCGAGAACGATGCGACGGCCGCACCCACCAGCATCGCGCACGCGGTCAGCGCGAGAAAGCCGAGCAGGCCGCCGTCGAAGTGGGCGCCCAGCAGAAGCGCCAAGCCGCCGATGATCGTGGCCTGGATCAGCAGCGACACCAGCTGGTAGATGGTGAGGCCGCTGATGATCGCGCTCCGGTGGATCGGCGTGACCAGCATCCGGTCGATGATCGATCGATCGAGGTCCTCGATGATCGACATGCCGCTCCAGCCGCACGAGAACAGCGCGGTCATCACCAGCACGCCCGGGATGAGATAGTCGAGATAGCTGCCACCCGCCGCGAAGCCCGGGATCTGGGTCACGTTCTGGAACAGCGCCCCGAACAGGAGCAGCCAGATCACGGGCTGGATGATCGCCATCAGGACGAACCATGGCTGGCGAACGAACCACCGCAGGTGGCGGCCGGAGACGTAGGCGGTCTGTGCGATGGCAGTCATCGGGCGGCCTCCAGGGCATCGGGCCGGTACGACCGGCCAGTGTGGCGCAGGTAGACGTCGTCGAGCGATGGGCGCGCGACGGTCACGGCGGTGACGATGATCCCTGCGCCATCGAGCGCCGACAGGACGGCGGGCACGCGAGCGGCGGCGCGATCGGCGCGCGCCGACACGCGGGTGCCCTGCAGGAGGGGACCGGTGATGCCGTCGATGCGGCTGAGCACCGAGGCTGCACCGGGCCCGTCCTCGAGCCCGCCCAGGTCGATGTGGATCGCGTCGCCCCGGAGCTCGGCCTTGAGGTCGTCGGGCGCCCCCTCGGCAACGATCCGGCCGTGGTCGACGATGGCCAGGCGCCGGGCCAGCCGGTCGGCCTCCTCGAGGTAGTGCGTGGTCAGCAGGATGGCGAGCCCGCCGTCGCGCGACAGCGTCTCGATCTCCGACCACAGGCGGGCGCGGGCGTCGGGATCGAGCCCGGTGGTGGGCTCGTCGAGGAACAGGACGCTCGGCCGGTTGATGAGCCCCATGGCGACATCGAGCTTGCGGCGCATGCCGCCCGACCAGGTGCTGACAAGCCGGTTCGCCGCATCCGCGAGGTCGAAACGCTCGAGCAGCCCGTCGATCCGGCCACGCAGCTCCCGGCCGTCGATGCCGTACAGCCGGCCCTGGAGCAGGAGGTTCTCGCGACCGGTCGCATCGGCATCCACCGCCGACTGCTGCCCGACGACGCCGATCGACCGGCGGACGCGATCCGGATGGCGCAGCACGTCGTGCCCGGCGACCCAGGCGGCGCCGGACGTCGGACGTGACAGCGTCGAGAGGATCCTGACCACCGTGGACTTCCCTGCCCCATTCGGACCGAGGATGCCGAACACGGACCCTGACGGGATGTCGAGGCTGATCCCGTCGACGGCCCGAATATCGCCCGGGTACGTCTTCACGAGGTCACGCGCCTCGATCGCCCCGTGCGGGGGTGTATGATCGCGACCGATCATCGGTTCTCCTAAGTATCTTGTGTGCTAAGATATTTGCATCATGAGCGACATCAGCACCATCCGTCAAGCAGTTCGCAGCGCCGGATTCGATGAGGCGCTCGCGGCCCAGCTCGGGCTGAACCCCACGGACCTGCGATGCCTCGAGCTCGTGATCGCCGAGCCGGGCATGACGCCGGGTCGGCTGGCTTCCCTGTCGGGGCTCACCACGGGCGCCGTCACCGGCGTCGTCGACCGTCTCGAGAAGGGCGGCTTCGTGCAGCGCCGGCCCGATCCGGCCGACCGGCGGAGCGTCGGGGTCCACCCGGTCGAGGCGCGGACAGCCCGGGTGGCGGACCTCCTGTCCCCCCTCGACGCCGCGCTCGCCGGCGCACTGGAAAAGCATCCGGCCGGGGACAGAGCGGCGGTGACTGACTTCATCGCGGCGGCGGGCCGGATCGTTGCCGATGCGACGGCGCGGCTGAGCGCCGACACCCGCGGCGGCTTCGTGGGCGGCGAGTTCCGGGCGCCGCTCGGCGGGATGGCACGCGGCCGCCTCGTGTTCATCTCTGGGGCGCCGCGCCTCGCACTCAACGTCGCGCCGCTGGGTCCCCGGGCGACCGCCCGGATGATCATGGAGACGAGCGCGTCACGGCTCGAGTTTGCCGGCGCGACCACGGGGGGCGAGCTGGTGACGGCGTCGTTCGACGGACCGCGCCCGGACGTTCGCGCCTCGGGGGGGACGGTCACGGTCCGCTATCGGCGGCAGGCGATCGATGCGTTCTCGAGCCGGAAGGCTCGGCTGACGCTCAACGGATCGATCCCCTGGACCATCGAGCTCGAGGGCGGCATCACCGACCTCACCGGCACCTTCGACGGGATCGCCCTGGAGCGACTGGACGTCGCGGGCGGCGCGAACCACATCCGGCTCGACCTGCCGACGCCGTCCGGGACGGCGGCCATACGCATCGGCGGCGTGGTCAGCAGCGCCCGCTTCCGGCGCCCCGGGGATGTTCCGGTCGCGCTTCGGGTCGCCGGCGGCGTCTCGCGCCTCCGACTCGATGCCCAGCGGCGGTCGACGGTCGGCGGCGACCAGCGGTTCGTCGGCGATGGCTTCCCCGACCGCCCGGACCGGTACGAGATCGAGGTCCTGGGCGGCGCGAGCGAGGTTGCCGTCACGCCCCGCTGACCGGCGGCGCGTCGTGCATGAACGTGCGACGGCCGCGGGACCCGACGGGCGCGAATCAGCCCCGGGCGGTGGGGCCGATCCAGTTCGGATGGGTGCGAGTCTCCACAACGAAGGCCCGCACCGTCGCCGCGAGGTCATATCGCGAGGTCCAGCCCCAATCATCCCGAGCCTCGCTCGCATCGAGGACTTCCGGCCAGGTCTCGACGATCGCAAGCAGCTCACGATCGGGCTGAAATTGAAGGTCGGCGTCGGGAACCTCCCGCCTGATCGCCTCCACCAGCTCCCCTGCCGACGGGGAGATCCCCGCGACGCCATAGTTCCGCCGGCGCAGTCGCGAATTGTCCGCCTCGCTGATCCCGATCAGGGCGGCCACGGCATCGTCGACGTACAGCAGGGGGATCCGGGTGCCCTCCTCGACGGGCACGGTGTACGCCCGGCCGGCCGCGGCCTCGGAGACCACCAGGCTCGAGTACGCGGACGCCCCGCCCGGGCCGCGGCCGGCGCCGATGACCGATGGCAGGCGGACCCCGCGGAAGTCGACGCCGAACCGGCGCCAGTAGTAGTCGCCCAGGTTCTCGCCGAACGCCTTGGTGACGCCGTACATCGTGGTCGGCCGCTGGGCCGTCTCCTCGTTCACCGTCTTGCCGACACCGGGGCCGTAGGTGGCGATCGTCGACGTGAACACGACCCGGGCGATCCCCAGCAGCGCCGCGGCCTCGAGGATGTTATAGGTCCCGGTCGCGTTGGCGTGGTAGGCCGCCTGTGGACGCGCCTCCGCGGATGCCGACAGGATGCCGGCCGCGTGGAACACGGTCTCGGGGCGTGTTTCCCGGACCGCATGCAGCACCTCGGCCCACGACCCGACGTCCGCGCGGATGGTTCCGATCGCGGGCAGGTCATCGAGGAGCGGCGATCGCGGCGCCGCGTCGAGGCACGTCACGGCGTCGCCACGCGCGTGCAGCGCCCGCGCAAGGTGGGCACCGAGGAATCCGCTGCCGCCGGTTATGAGGGCTCGCAAGGTCGACCTCCGTTCACTTCCCGGATCGCGAACAATTGCAGTGACATCTCGATTGACTGGCGGCACTGAGGAGGAAGCATGGAGCGGCGCTTGGACGGACGGGTTGCGCTGGTGACCGGCGGTGGAAGAGGGATCGGCGCAGCCATCGCGCGACGCCTTGCCGACGAAGGGGCGCTGGTGGCGATCGCCGATGTGACGCAGGACGCGGCGGACGCGGCGGCCGGCGCAATGCCGCTTGCACGGGGATACGCGACCGACGTCGCCGACCTCGACCGGATGAGCGGAACCGTGCGCCAGGTGCGCGAGGATCTGGGGCGCCTCGACATCGTCGTCAACAACGCCGGGATCACCCGCGACCGCACGCTGCGCAAGATGGATGTCACCGAGTGGGACGAGGTGATCCGGGTCAACCTGACGGGTGTCTGGAACACGTGCAAGGCCGCCCAGGGATACCTGCTCGAAGCGGGGCCGACGGGTCGCATCATCAACCTCTCCAGCACGTCCTACCTCGGCAACTTCGGCCAGGTGAACTACGCCGCGTCAAAGGCGGGCGTGATCGGGCTGACCCGGACGCTCGCGCTCGAGATGGCGCGCGCGGGCGTCACCGTCAACGCGATCGCACCCGGGTTCATCGATACGGCGATGACCCGGGCCATGCCCCCCGAGGTGTTCGACAAGGTCATCGGTGCCGTCCCGCTGGGTCGCGCGGGCCAGCCCGAGGACGTCGCCGCGGCTGCGGCGTTCCTCGCCTCGGACGACGCGTCGTACATGACCGGCCAGGTGCTGTTCGTCTGTGGTGGCTACAGCGTGGGGGCCAGCCACCCCTGAGGCCGATCCGTCGCGAGGCGGGCGGGCGTCGGGTGCTTCCGGCCCACCTACCATCGGACGCACGCGGCGGCCCAGGTGTAGCCGGTCCCGGCGGCGAGCAGCAGCACGAGGTCGCCCGGCTCGATCCGGCCGGCCCGCGCGGCGCGGTCGAGCGCCAGGATCGGGTCCACGCCGCTCATGTGGCCCGTGTCGTCGAGGTACATCGCGCGGTCCGGCGACAGCCCCAGGGCACCGCAGATCTCCTCGTGGATCGATCGCTTCATGTGGATCCCGCACAACAGCGCGACCTCCGACAGCGAGGCGCCCGACTGCTTGACCGCACGGCTGGCCACCGCGACGAAGTTGGGCACGCTGACCGGATCGAGCCGCGCCTTCATCGCGGCGGCGTCGGGCACGTCGAGGAAGTGTCGGCGACCAGTGACACTCTCGAGCGTCGCCGGCTCGACCGAGCCGCCGGCGGGGACCTTGACGTCGAGCGAGAACGATCCGTCGACGATCATGTGCGCGCCGAGCACCTCGTGTCCTCCGCTGCCGGCCACGAACAGCGCGGCGACGGCTCCATCACCGAAGTTGAACATGAACCGGCTGCTGGGGTTGTCGTAGTCGAGCAGGTACGACTCCCGGCTGGCGGCCACCGCGAGGATGCGGTTGAGCTCCGGCTCCGCGCGCAGCAGATCGCGGACGACGCGGACCGCGACCGGGGCCCCGCACGACACGTAGTCCAGCTCGAGCGCAAAGGCGCGGCTCGCGCCCAGTCGGTGCGCGATGTGCGGCGCGGCCTGCCACACCTGGTAGTCCTTGAAGCTCGACCCGAAGTACACGACGGCGTCGAGCGACAGGGGGTCCACGGCCTGCTCGACGAACAGCCGCTCCGCCGCAGCCACGGACATGTCGGTCACGTGCTCGTCGGGCGCGGCGATGTGCTTGCCGCGCAGACCGAACCGATCGACGAGCACCGCTTCCGGGATCCCCGATCGGGCCGAAATCTCGGCAGCCGTCATCCATCGCTCGGGAAGGTAGCCGGCCGTCCCCGCGATCCCAACCCGCCTCACGTCTCGGCCCCCAGGCCGCGTCGGATGAACCGCATCATGTCGTCGATCACCGCCGGCGGCACGGCGGCGGCCTCGTTCCACAGGATCCAGCGCATGCCGATCAGCTCGCCGATGCCCATCAACGCATAGGCGAGGACCTCGGGATCGGCGCGGGCGATCTCGCCCGCTTCCATGCTCCGGGCGAGTGCCTGCCCATATCCCGCGGCGATCCGGTCGTAGTGGCGCTGGAGCGCGCGCGGCGAAGCAAACTCGGCCTGACGGATGACCCGGTACAGCCCAGGGTGCTCCGCGGTGAACCGGAAGTACGCCTCGAACCCGTATTGCTCTGCCTCCGCCCTCGTGCCACCGCGCCCCGCGCCTTCCGCCATGGCGTGACGAACGCGTCGGTTGAGGTCGTCCACGAGCTCGTCGAAGATCGCCTGCTTGGACACGAAGTAGCGGTAGAACGTTCCCTGGCTGACCCCGGCCCCCTCGGTGATCTTGACGATGGAGGCCACCTCCCAGCCGTAGGTGGCGAAGGCCTCCTCGGCGGCATCGAGGAGTCGCCGGCGCGTGCGCAGGCCGCGCGAGGACAGCGGCGCTCCATCGGTCGCGAGCAGCGGGGGGCCCTCGCCGGGAACCGGCTCAGCGGACATGCGCGCCCTCCCCCGGGATCAGGGCCGCGAGCTCACGCTTCACGACCTTGCCCATCCCGGATCGCGGCAGGCGCTCGATGAACCGGATCGTGCCCGGCATCTTGAACCGCGCGAGTCGTTCCCGGCACCACACCAGCAGCTCGTCGGGCTCGACCGGCGTGCGGGTGACCACGAATGCAACGCCCGTCTCGCCCCAGCGGGGGTCCGGAACTCCGAGCACGGCGGCCTCCACGACGGCGGGGTGTGCGACCAGGACCGACTCGACCTCGGCCGGGTAGACGTTCTCGCCGCCGGAGACGTACATGTCCTTCAACCGGTCGCGGATGCGGTAGAAGCCGTCAGCGTCGCGTTCGGCGACATCGCCGGTGTGGAGCCATCCCCCGCGCATCGCCTCGGCCGTCGCACCTGGATCCTGCCAATAGCCGGCGAACACGTTCGGGCCACGCACGAGCAGCTCGCCGGTCGCCGGCCCATCGAGCAATGTGCCATGCTCGTCCGCCAGGGCGACCTCGACATGCGGATATGCCTTGCCGGCGTAGCCGATCTTCGAGGTCAGGTACTCGGGCGGCAGCCCGAGTACGTTTGGCGCGGCCTCCGACAGCCCGTATCCCTGGACGAGCGAGACGCCCCGCGCCGTCCAGGTCCGGATCAGGGCCTCCGGCATCGGCGCGCCTCCGACGACCGCCATCCGCAGTGAGCGCAGGTCGCTCGCCGCGAACGCCGGATGCTCCGCCATGAACTGGTAGGTCGCCGGGACGCCCATCATCGTTGTCACTCGCTGCGATTCGATCAGCGACAGCGCGCGTCCGGCGTCGAAGCTCGGCTCCAGGACCACGGTGGCACCCTTCCACCACGCCAGCAGCGGCTGCACGTTCCAGCCCCCGATGTGGAACTGCGGCAGGACCTGGAGCACGACGTCGAAGGTCGTGACGTCCATCACGTGATCGATCGACAGGTTGGTCCAGAAGCAGTTGGCGTGGGTCAGCAAGGCTCCCTTGGGCCGGCCGCTCGTCCCCGATGTGTACACGAGCATCAGCGGGTCGTCGTCGCGGACCTCGAGGTTCGGGTCGCTGCCGGGTGCGGCCGGCGCCTCGAGGACCCGGACGGGCGGCCGGCTGGTCGCCGCCGCCAGCGCCGTCCGTGCCAGGTCGCTGCGGCGCTCGGAGACGACCAGCAACGCCGCACCGGAGTGATCGACCTGGAACGCGAGCTCCGGTGGCGCCAGTCGCGTGTTGAGCAGCGTCACGATCAGGCCGGCCTTGGCGCAGGCGAAGAACAGCGACACGTATTCGGGGCAGTTGTCCGCCAGCACGGCGACCCGGTCACCCGGCTGCAGGCCGCGGCCGATCAGCTCGGCAGCGATGTCCGACGAGGCCCGGTCCAGCTCCCGATACGTCACCGCCCGATCGAGGAACACGATCGCGGTCCGGTCGGGCGTGATCCGGGCGCGATCGCGGATCCATATCCCGAGCGTCAGGTCGTGGGTCATGCGAGATGCCCGAGGATCACGTCGGCGACCAGATCGGGCTGCTCCCAGAAGAACAGGTGGCCGGTGTCCGGGATCATCGTCAGCGTGGCGTTCGGGATATGCTCCGCGAGGACGGTCGAGTTGCGCGGGTCGACGACCATGTCATCGGTCCCGGCCATGACCAGCGTCGATGCGTTGATCGTCCTGACCCGTTCCGCGCCGTCATAGGTCGTGCCGGCGGCGGCCTGCGCGGCCCAGCCCGCCGGGTCCTGTGGCGCCGCCAGCCGGTGGCGGAGGATCGTCGCGACGATCTCGGCATCCGGGCTGGGACCGAGGGCGTTCTCGACGAACCGCCGCAGCGCCTCTGCCGGTGGCAGGCTCGGAGCCTCGGCGATGAGACGCATGGTCTGCTGGGGCATCGGATAGCCCAGCGTCGCTCCGGGGGTCGTGCACAGGAGCGCGAGCCGGTCGATCCGATCCGGGTGCGCGATCGCCAGCTCCTGCGCGATCATCCCGCCCAGGGACGTTCCGATGACGTGCGCCCGGGCCACGCCGGCCGCGTCCATGACGGCCAGCGCATCCCCTGCCATCTCCGCCGCGGTGTACGGACCGTCGGGAACCGACGACTCGCCGATCCCCCGGTTGTCGAAGCTGATCACGCGATGCCGCGCCGCCAGCGCCGACAGCAGGGGGCCCCAACCCCACCGGGCGTAGCCGAGACCATGGATCAGGAGGATCGGGTCACCGGATCCGGTCGCCTCCCAACCGAGCGCGACGTGCTCGTTGCTCGCGATCATGGTCGTCTCACTCCCATCGCGATTGAGCTCAGGCCCCGCGGGGCGAACAGGACCAGGAGCATGAACAGCACGCCCAGGACGAACAGCGGCTCGGACAGCGGCCCCGACAGCCATCCGGGCAGCCCTGCGATCACATCGGCGGTCGCCACCGCGGACAGCCGCAGGGTGAGGATCCCATATACGAAGCCGCCGAGCGCGGCGCCCCACAGGCGGCCGGACCCGCCGAGCACGACCATGACCAGGATCGCCAGCGTGAAGTCCGGCGTGGTGATCCCCTGGTTCGCGCCGCGGACCACCAGGAGATAGACCGAGCCGGCCAGCGCGGCCAGGGTGGACGAGATGACCATCGCGGACAGCTTGAACGGGAACGGGCGCAGGCCCATCATCTCGACCCTGGGCTCGTTCTCACGGATCGCTTCCAGCACGTGGCCGGCTCGGGATGTGACGACCCTCCGCGAGACCAGGAACGTCAGCACCACAAGGGCAAGCGCCAGCCAGTAGACGTTGCGCGTGTTCACCACCCCACGAAATGCGTCCGGAACGAACGCGACCGCGAGCGGCAGACCCTCCTCGCCCCCCATCAGGCGCAGCGGATCGGTCACCACCAGCAGCGAGAAGGCCTCGGCAAACGCGAGCGTGACCATCGCGAACGCGACGCCGGACGTGCGCAGGGCGAGCGCGCCGATGATGCTCGCGACCAGTGCGTGGCCCAGCAGCATGACGACGATGGCGACCGGGTATGGCAGCCCGGCGTGCAGCATCAGCAGGTTGGTGCCGTACGCGCCGAGCGCGAACGGCAGCGCATGCCCGAAGCTGAGCAGGCCCGTGTACCCGAAGATGATGTCGTAGGACATCGCGACCGCCGCGAGCGTCAGCGCGCTCGCCAGGACCTGCAGGGTGCCCGGCGAGTCGAAGGAGCCCGGGAAGACGCCCGGGATCCCGAACGGCACGATTGGCAGCAGGATAAGGAGCAGGAGGAGCGCCGGTTCCCTCGCGCGGCGGATCACGGCCGCACCCGTCCGAGCAGGCCCTGGGGACGGATCAGCAGCACGACCGCGAGCAGGGCCACCACCGAGATCGATCCCCATCCGGTGCCAACGTAGATGTTCACGTAGACCTGGGTGAGCGCAACGAGCACCGCGGCGACCGCGGTGCCCGGCACGGAGCCCAGGCCTCCGATCACCACCACGATGAACGCGAAGATCAGCTGGGTCGTGCCCAGGCTGGGGCTGATCCCGTTGAAGTAGACGGCGCCGAGCGCCCCGCCGATCCCGGCCAGCATCCCGCCGAGCGCGAACACGATCGTGAAGCTGCGGGCCACGTCGATACCCAGCGCACGGGTCATGGCGGCGTTCTCCACGCCGGCACGAATGATCAGGCCGTGCCGGGTTCGGCGCAGGAACAGCATCAAGGCGACGTACAGCACGAGCGCAACGGACAGGACCAGCAGGCGGCTGTTGGGTACGTTCGCACCCGCGATCGTCGTCGTATCGACGAACCACGCGGGCTGTTCGATCAGCCGCGGGTTGTAGCCGAACCAGCCACCCATGAGGGCGACGGCGGCCATTCCGAGCCCGATGGTCAGCAGGATCTGGCGCACGTGACTGCCGTACAAACGGCTGACCAGGCCGCGCTCGACCACCGCCCCGGCCGCGGCCCCGGAGATCGCGGCGACGATGACCGCGAGCACGAAGCGGAGCTCCAGCGGAACCCCGCCCAACGTGTCCATCGCCCACCACGCGGCGTAGCCGCCGAGCGCGAAGAACGCGCCGTGGGCGAGATTGAGGACGCTCATCAGGCCAAAGATCAGCGACAGCCCGGCGGCCAGAAGGAAATACAGGCCGGCAAGTCCCAATCCACTGAGGGTGTTGAGCACGAAGCTGCTCATGCGACCTCCACCCCGAGGTGGCGGCCGGCCAGGGCCGGGTCGCCGGCCAGCGCGGCCATCGCGCCCTCATATGCGACCCGGCCGTGGTCCAGGACGACGGCGTGATCGGCGAGGTTGGACGCCACCCACAGGTTCTGCTCGACGAGCAGGACCGTCGCGTCGGACGTGGCGCGGACGAGGGCTTCGACGACGTGCTCGATGACGATCGGCGCCAGACCCTTCGTCGGCTCGTCGATCAGCAGCAGTCGGTTGGGATTGAGGATCGCCCGACCGAGGGCCAGCATCTGCTGCTCGCCGCCGGACAGTGTGCCCGCCGACTGGGTGAGCCTGGCCTTGAGGACCGGGAACAGGTCGAACACCAGGTCGTAGCGGTGCTCTTCGCGCGGTCGTTCGGCCAGTCGAAGGTTTTCGGCGACGGTCAGCAGGCTGAACACCTCGCGGTCCTCCGGGACGTAGCCGATGCCCTGGCGCGCCACGAGATGGGTCGGCATGCCGAGCAGCTCGCTGTCCTCGAGCGTGATCGAGCCGGTTGCCGGCAACAGGCCCATCATGGCCAGGAGCGTGGTCGTCTTGCCGACCCCGTTCCGACCCAGGAGCGCGGTCACCCCGTGGTCCTGGATGCCGAACGAGACGCCGTGGAGCACATGCGCCTCGCCGCGCCACACGTTGAGGTCCGTGAGCTGGACGGCGCTCATTGGCGGTGTCCGAGGTAAGCACTCCTGACGCGCTGGTCGGCCATGACCTCAGCTGGCGTTCCGACCGTCAGCAGCGCGCCCTCGTGCATCACCGCGATGCGGTCCGAGACGCTGACCACGAACTCGATCCGGTGTTCGATCATGACGATGGTCGTCCCGGCACGGTGGATCGCCTGGATCAGGTTGATCAGGGGTTCGGTCTCCTCCACGGCGATCCCGGCGGTCGGCTCGTCCAGGAGCAGCACCTTCGGCCGACCCGCAAGCGCGACCGCGAGATCGAGCTTGCGCTTGTCACCGTGCGACAGCTCGGCGACGGTGTCGTGCCGGCGATCCTGGAGACCGACCTGCTCCAGCACCTCGATGGCACCGGCGCTGGCCCGATCGCCGGCCGCCGGTACCGTGATCAGGTTGAGGCTGCCACCCAGCATCGCCTGGGCCGCGAGCCGCACGTTCTCGCCGACGCTGAGGGCCCGGAACAGGCTCGACGTCTGGAACGTGCGGCCGAGGCCGCGTCGCGTCCGCTCGGATGGTCGTTCGCGCGTGACGTCATCCCCGAACAGCCGGACGATCCCCGTGCGCGGTCGATGGACGCCCGAAATGAGGTTGATGAGGCTAGTCTTGCCCGCTCCGTTGGGCCCGATGACGGAGAGGAACTCCCCGTCATCGACCTGCAGGTCGACGTTGTCGACGATCACCTGACCGCCGACGCCCCATTCCAGCGCCGAAACCGACAGCGCGCTGGCCACGGTCCCGGCGCCGGAAGTGGTTGCCTGCATCATGCTCGAGAGCGGTTGATCGTCACGGCTCCTGCGGGGCTGTGTCCTCGGGCGTAAGGGTATTGATCAGCTGCGCCTCGAGGGTGCCGCTGTTGTCGACCAGACGCACCGTGAACATCGGCTGCAGCATGGCGTGGTCGGATGCACGGATCGTCTGCGTCCCCTTGGGCGCGTCGAACGTCCAGCCTTCCAGGGCCGTGATCATGCCGCTCACGTCCGACGCGTCGGCCGTGCCGAGCGCATGGACGATCATCTGCGACGCGACGAACCCGTCCGGCGTGAACAGGTCCACGTTGGTGGCGTGGGCGACCATGTAGTCGTTGACGGGGTTCTTGGGGGCGCCGGCGAAGTAGTGGTTCAGGAAGCTGATCCCCGTGCCCGCGTCACCGTAGAACGGCCAGGTGACCTTGTCGCCGAGACCCGTGGCCACCGGCGCGGTCTTGAACACGTCCTGCTGGTTGAGCGCCTGCCACATGGCGCCCGACGTCGCGCCTGCCCAGGCGACGAACACGAGGCTCGGGGCCGCCTGGTTGATCTGGTCGGCGTACCCGGTGAACTCGGTCTCGGACTCGGGAACCAGCAGCGAGTCGACGGTGAACCCGCGGCTGCCGAGGACACCCTTGACCGCCGCGACGTTGGCCTGGCCGAACGCCGTGTCCTGGGCGAAGACCAGGATCGTTCCCCCGGCCTGCTTGATCAGCGAGGCCGCGGTCGCGACATCCTGCCAGCTCTGGCGTCCGGAGCGGAAGGTGTTCTTGTTGACGCCGGTGATCGCATCGGACGCAGCCGGCCCCGAGATGTACAGGATGTTGTTCTCAGCGGCGAAGCCGGCCACCTGGACCGCGACGCCCGAGACGACGGTTCCGGCGATGATCTTGACGCCTTGTCCGACCAGGTCGGTTGCCTGGCTGATGGCGTTCTCCGGGACCCCGCCGTCGTCCGAGATGACGAACTCGATGGGATGCCCGTTGACCACACGGGTGCCGTCGGTCGCGTAGTCCAGCCCGGCCTGCAGCCCGGCCAGATATTGCTCGCCGTAGCTCTGCAGCGCCCCCGACGTCGACGTGATGATGCCGACCTTGATCGGCTCGCCCAACGTGGGGGCGGCCGTTGCCTCGGCTGACGCCGCCGCCGACGGAGCGGCCGCCGACGGAGCGGCCGACGGACTCTCGTTCGCGCTGCTGCCGCAGGCCGCCGCGACCATCGCCAGCACGACCAGCAAGCCGATTCCCAAACGCTTCACCGGTGCTCTCCTCCTCTGATCCTGACCGTCCGTGGACCCACCCCAAAACCAGAACCTACTCGCAACATGAGAGGTGAGTCAGGTCTTATTAGTGCGCTGGCACCGATCTGTCAAGGGTTTTGTTGCCGCGTCGGCAGACGAGGGCTTCGGGACGGTACGGCGTCGAAGCCGGCGGTCGATCTACGCGTCCCCGCCGTCCGCGACCTCGGCGCGCGGGCGCCTTCGACAGCCGGCAGATCGAGGCTGCAAGACGCGAAGTAGACCACGAACAAGCGGGATCGGACGGCGATTCACGCGCACGTTGCCGTTGGCGACGCGCCTACGAGGCAGCGCTCGTCACCCACGTCATCGGGTCTCCCCAACCCAGGCCCTCGACGCCGGCCTCGCCAAGTGCCTGCACGACGAGGGTGCGGTTGTATGCCGCGAACGTCAGCACGTGGGCGATCATCCCGCCGTATGTGAAGACTTCGGCCGGCTCGCACAACGCGTCGATGAACGTGTCGTCGAGACGACCCTCGGCGATGACGGTGCGTACCTGATCGACGAACGCGGGACCAACCCTGGCGTGGCGCTGCCGCATCTGATCGACGGACTCCCCGCTCTCGACGGCAAAGTCGTAGGTGCGCATGGCGATCGCGCTCATCCACATGTCCATCTGGCCGATGAGGCGCGACAGGATCGACCGCGTGGTCATCGTGCCGTCCTCGTTGTCGACCGAGACGCGCACGAGCTCGTCCAACTGTTCGTCGGACAAGGTCGCAGCCTTGTCGACCAGTTCGCCGACCAGCCAGACATGGTGGTCGACCATCTTCTGCAACAGGTCCATCGATGTTGCCTCCGTTCGTGCGGGCAGCCGCAGGCTGCCTGGCGGATGAAAATGCACGCCGTTGGTGCTGCCGATCAGCACCTGACCGGGCGTGGCCCGAAAGCCCGACGGCGTGACGTGGTACGCGCGACGGAACGCCCGGGTGAACGCTTCGTGCGAGGAGAATCCCGCCTCGAGCGCGATGTCGAGCACGCCCGTGCCAGTCGTGATCAGCCGGTAGGCCGAACGCTCCAGCAGGATCCGGCGACGGAAGCGCGACGGGCTCTCGCCCGCCTCGCTGCTCACCAGCCGGTCGAAGTGGAACCTTGACAGGTGCACGAGCGAGGCCAGGTCGGCGCCCGTCGCCAGTTCGTCGTCCAGGCGCTCGGCCAGGGCGTCGACGAAGGCGACGAAGGTGTCTCGTGGCACGTTCATGTCGCTAGCGTGCGCCGCCATGACCCCTGCGCGCTTGATCGCTCTTGCTCTTGTGCGCGAGTTTCGGGTGGGTACGGACACAACATGGAGCCTGGAGCCGTGCTATGGGAGCGTCGACCTCGGTCCGGACCCGGGTCTTGGTGGGAATAAGTACCAACTGGTGATTGCGTGTCGCGGGCCGGCAGCTAGCGTCGGATGCATGAGCGCCGTGGACGGACCGGGCAGTGGGGCGACCCTCATCCTGGAGACGCTGCCCGAAGCGCCGAGCGAGCCCGACTTCATCGCCGATGCGCCGCTCGTCGCATTCGACGCATTCCTGACCGACCACCGAATCTACGGCTGGGCCCGGCTGGCTGCCGACCGACTGACCGATCTGCTCAACGAGCAGGCGGAGCTCACGCTCGTCAATGTCCAGCTCGAGCGATTCTCCGATGGGCGCACCGAGTGGCACGAGCGCCTGGTCCTGGATCGCAGCCGCCTGCTGGCGGTTCGGGCAGGCGGCCCGAGGGGCGATCCGGCCCTTCGCCGGCACCTCCGTATCCACCCGCTCGTGGTCCAGTCCGGTCCGTACCTGATCGGAGGCTTCCTCCACGCCGACCCAGGCATCACCGCCCTCGACGGACTCGGGCTTCGACCGCCCATGGTCCCCCTGTCGATGGGTTGGCTCGAGCATTGGGTCGCCGGTCAGCGGCGCGCGCAGTGGGCTGGGACGATCATCTTCAACCGCACCCGGGTCGATGAGGTGGCGGTCGTTCGCGAGGAGGACCTCGCGTTCGACATGACGACGTATCCGATCAGGGGCGGGACGCACATCGCGTAGCCGTCGAGCCGCACCCGTTTTGCCGCCACTGGCCCAGTAACCTACGGTGTCATGAGCCGGTACGTGGCGCTCCTGCGCGGGATCAATGTCGGCGGCAAGAACAGCGTCCCGATGGCACGTCTCCGGGCCGTCCTGGAGGAGCTGGGGTTCAGGGACGTCGCGACCTACATCGCGAGCGGCAACGTCATCCTTGACTCCGAGCTGAGCGCCTCCGAGACGGCAGCACGGATCGAGGATGCGCTGCCCCTGAAGTTCGCGCTGCACGACGAGCGGGTCCGGGTCCTGGTGCTGTCGCAGGGACAGCTGCAGGCCATCGTCGACAACCGGCCCGTGGGATTCGGCTCGCAGCCTGAGCGATATCACAGCGACGCCATCTTCCTGATGGGCATCGAGGCCGCAGAAGCGATGGCCGTCTTCGATCCGCGCGAGGGCGTCGACGCCGTCTGGCCGGGCGAAGGGGTGATCTACTCGCAGCGGCTCAGCGCGGAGCGAACCAGGAGCCGGCTCAGCAAGATGATGGGGACGCCGGCGTACAGGTCCATGACGATCCGCAACTGGAACACGACGACGACGTTGCTCGCGATGCTGCGGGCTCGGCATGCCAGCCCGGGAGCCTGACCTCAGGTAGAGCACCTGGCGGACCCGCGCGCCGCCTGCCGCCAGCGTGTCAGCGACGAGGTTGGCCCCGGAGAACCGCCGCACCTCGTCGTGACTAATCGCCCGCGGGCCACAATACAATCCGGCGATGCGCGCATTCGTCATCGGCGGCTCGGGCCTTGTCGGCCGCGCCGTCAGCCGCCGTCTAGTCGGGAGCGGCTGGGCGGTCGACGTCTTCGGCCGCGATCCGGCTCAGCTCCCCGACGATCTCTCCGCCGCCGGCGTTCGCTTCCTCGCCGGCGACCGCGCTGATTCCGCGGCCCTATCGGCGGCATTCGGCGGTGGCGCCGACCTTCTCGTCGACTGCGTGTGCTTCACAGCCCGCGATGCCGAGACGCTCCTCCCGCTCGCACGTGCGGCGACCTCGACAGCGATGATCTCGAGCAAGGCCGTATACGTCGACGCCGCGGGCCGGCATTCGAACTCGGACGAGCCCCCATGCTTTGTCAAACCGGTCGCGGAGACGCAACCGACCCTCGAGCCGGGCGACATGGACTTCAATAGCCGCGCAGGGTACGGCCCCAACAAGGTCGCCGCCGAGCGGGTGCTGCTCGAGAGCGGCCTGCCGGTGTCGGTGCTCCGTCCGTCGAAGATCCACGGCGAGGGCGCCCGACCTCCGCGCGAGTGGATCTTCGTCAAGCGCGTTCTCGATCGGCGCCCGGCGATTCTGCTCGCGCACGGGGGTCGTGGCGTCGAACACACGACGGCCGCTGTGAACGTCGCGGCGCTGGTGGAGCTCGTATCCGCGAAGCCCGCGACCCGCATCCTGAACGCAGCCGACCCGGACGCGCCGTCCGGGCTCGAGATCGCCCGGACGGTCGCGCGCCATCTTGGCCACGCTTGGCGCGAGGTCCTTCTCGACGACGACGCCCCGCGGGAGCTCGGCTGGCACCCCTGGGATCGCCCGTGTCCGTTCACGCTGGACACGACCGCCGCGATCGCCCTCGGCTACGAGCCGGTCGGCGACTATGCGGCGACCGTGGTCGAGGCGATCGACTGGCTCGTCAGGATCTCCGCGAGCGGCGACGCATCGCGTGGCGCCGGTGCAGGCGGAGGCGGAGCGTCGCGCGTGGGCGGTGTGTGGCTGCCTGCGGCCTACGAGAGCCATCTGTTCGAGGGCGCGTTCGACTACGCCGCGGAGGATGCCTTCCTCGCCACGCAATGACCGGCTTTCGCAGGCGGCGTGCTAGTCCTGCGCACGGGGGCAACGAGTCCTGGTGGGCTTCGGGGCTTCCGACGATGCCGACGCGCTCGGGGACAACTCCGGCACGCCCCTCGTCCTCACCTGCGGGCTACCGCCTGACCGGTAGCTCGAGCTGGAACTACTCCAACGGCGACTCAACCGGCACACTCGCCCGCCCGGGAGCCTGACCACGGCTCCACCCTGCCCGATGACAGCGTGGCTCAGCGGTGGTCGCGATACCGCCACGAGGCGGGCGGATCGCGGCGCAGATCTCGATAGATCCGGATCATCCAGCCGAGGCCGATCGACATGGCGAGCAACGCAACGTACGGAACGACCGAAGGCCAAATCACGAGACCGAAGATGTCCAGCGACGGTCGATCGCCGAAGGGGTCCTCCGGGAACGCGAGGACCACCCAGATCGCGAACAGGAGGGACGCGACCCCGAGCGCGAACTCGATGCGGGTCGCCCACCAGTAGAATGTCGGGCCAGCGCACAGGTCGCCGGGCGGCGAGCCGCGATCCCCTGTCGACGAAGAGTTCACGGCCACAGCGTAGACCTGCGCACAAGGCCCCACCGGGTGCCCGGTTGCGTCGAGAGCTAACTGGCCCCAGCGACTCTCCCATTAAGCGGTGCGCGGGGGCACCATCGCGGGAGCCATTCGGCCCGCCCCGAAGCCCACCGCACTAGACTGGACCGCTCCAGGGTCGAGCGCTGGTCCGCAGCGGTGCTGCCTGCCGCGACGATCGCGCTACGTCCCAAGCGCGGAAACGAAAGGAGGCCCAGATGCCCAGCGTCCCTTGGCGGCGTCGTACGCCGGTCAGGCTCCTCGCCTTCCTCAGCCTCATGGCCATTGCCATGGCAGGTCCCGCCTCGGCGTTCGCCAACGGGAGCGCCAACGGCGTCGCACATCGGTCCGTGGACCTGCAGATCCTGAGCATCAACGACTTCCACGGCAATCTCGAGAGCCCCGGCGGTTCCGGTGGACGGATCAATGTCCCGGACGGCTCGGGCGGCACCACCACGGTCAATGCCGGAGGCGTCACCTATCTCGCCACCCACCTGAACATGCTGCGCGCCGGGCATCCGAACTCAATCACCGTGTCGGCGGGCGACAACATCGGCGCCAGCCCGCTGATCAGCGGCTACTTCCACGACGAGCCGACCATCGAGGCGCTCAACGCGCTGGGGCTGCAGATCGCCTCGGTCGGCAACCACGAGTTCGACGAGGGATCGGCCGAGCTGCTCCGCATGCAGAACGGCGGCTGCCGAACGTCGACGCTCACGCCAGCGGAAAGCTGCCCCCTCCACACCTTTGCCGGCGCCGACTTCGAGTACCTGTCCGCAAATGTGGTCGTTCATGACACCGGCCGGACGCTCTTCCCGCCGTACGCCATCCGGAACGTCGATGGGGCCAAGGTTGCCTTCATCGGCCTGACCCTGGAGGGGACGCCTGGCATCGTGACCCCCGCCGGGACCGCCGGCCTCGACTTCCTGCCGGAAGCGGCCACCGTCAACAAATATGTCGACATGCTGGCGCACAAGCAGCACGTCGAGACGTTCGTCGTCCTGCTCCACCAGGGCGGCTTCCAGTCCGGTGCCAACTACGTCAACGACTGCGAGGGCCTGGCCGGGGACGTCCTGCCGATCATCCACGACCTGAGCTCGCGGGTCGACGTGGTCCTCTCGGCACACACCCACCAGCCGTACAACTGCGTCCTGGCCAACAGCCAGGGCCACAACATGATCGTGACCCAGGCGAGCTCGTTCGGGCGCGTCATCACCGACGTCGAGCTCAAGATCGACCGGGCCACCGGTGACGTCACTCAGGCGAGCGCCAACAACGTGATCGTCACCCGGGACGTACCGACGAACCCGGCCGAGGACACGATCGTCGGAGCCTACAGCAGCCTGATCTCGGACGTGCAGAACCAGGTCGTCGGCTCCATTACCGGGGGGGACCTGACTCGCACGGCCAACGCCTCCGGCGAGGAGTCGCTGGGCGACATCGTCGCCGACTCGCAGCTCGACGCGACCTCGGGTCCGTTCGGCGCGCAGATCGCGCTGATGAACCCGGGTGGGATCCGGGCCGACATCGCCTGTCCGTCCGGGCCGCCGTGTGACGTCACGTTCGGGGACGCGTTCGCCGTGGAGCCGTTCGGCAACGACATGTGGATCAAGGACCTGACTGGCGATCAGATCCGCCGAATCCTCGAGCAGCAGTTCGACAACCCGAGTGCGGGCCAGACCCGGTTCCTCCAGGTCAGCCACGGATTCAGCTACACGTGGAGCGACTCAGCGCCGGTCGGATCGAAGATCGGCGACCTGATGCTCAATGGCGTACCGATCGACGCGAACGCCACCTACACCGTGGCCGGTAACGCGTTCCTCATGGGCGGTGGGGACAACTTCACCGTCCTCAAGGAGCAACCGGCCTTCATCGTCGGCCCGGTCGACCTTGACACCCTGGTGTCGTACTTCCAGGCCAATTCGCCGATCAACCCCGGGCCACAGGACCGATACACCAAGGTTCCGTGACCCGCGTAAAGGACAAGGATCAAAGGGCCGCCCCGCCGGGGCGGCCCTTTGTCAACCCCACCGGCCGACTTCATTGGCTGTTCGGCTCGATCCTCTCGTCGGCCTGCTCGAACGGAACCACGTTCCCGAGCGAGAGGGTGGCTGACGGCAGTGGCGGTGGTGTACCCCGGATCCACGAGGGAATCTGGCTCCGGCGGTAGGATTCGAACCTACGACCAAGTGATTAACAGTCACCCGCTCTACCACTGAGCTACGCCGGAGCGAAGGGCGGGCGGGCACCGGGCCCGATCCGCCGGGGGCGCCGTCGCGGCGCCGCGGCAGAGGATAGCAGGAGCCGGGTCGCTCGTTCCAACGCAGACCCGGCATTGCACTCCCCTAGACTGTCAGGCCATGAGCCTGATCTCGGCGGATGCGCTGCTTGCCCGGATCGATGACCCCGATCTCCGCCTCGCCGACGTTCGCTGGTGGCTCTCCGACCCGGCCAAGGGCCGCCGCGACTATGCCGATGGCCACCTGCCGGGCGCGGTGTTCGTGGACCTCGACACGGACCTGGTGGCGAGCGATGGCCCCGGTCGCCATCCGCTGCCCGAGTCCGCCGCGTTCCTCCGCCGGATGGAGGCGCTCGGGTTCGATGCGGCGAGCCACATCGTCGTCTACGACGACGCCGGGGGGACGGTTGCCGCGCGGCTGTGGTGGATGCTGGACGACCTGGGGCATCGCCGTGTGCAGGTGCTCGATGGAGGGACCCAGGCCTGGGTCGGGGCCGGCGGCGCGCTGACGACGACCGTGCCGGCGCCGGCCCCCGGACGGCTCAGCCTGCGGGAGCGCTGGTCCCGGACGATCGAACAGGCAGCGCTCATCGCGCGTCTGGGGAGCATCGCGATCGTCGACGCCCGCGCCCGGGAGCGCTATCGAGGCGACATCGAGCCGATCGACCCGGTCGCCGGCCACATCCCGACCGCGCTCAGCCTGCCAACGGGCGGCAACCTCGATCCGGGCGGGCGCCTCCTCTCGGCAGCGGAGCTTCGCGCCCGGTACGAGTCACTCGGCGAGGAGGTCGTCGTCGCTTGTGGCAGCGGCGTCAACGCCTGCCACAACGCGCTGGCGATGCGGGTCGCAGGGCTGCCCGATCCCCTGCTCTATCCGGGTTCGTACAGCGACTGGTCGCGTTCCGGGCTGCCTGTCGCGACGGGCGACGATCCTGGCGAGGTCCCGTCGTCTCTGCGGCGCTGACGCCGCCAGAAACCGGTCGGCATGCGGGATCCGGCCGTCGTCTGGGGCTGCGGTCCCGAATTCGGTCGGCGTGCGGGATCCGGCCTCAGCGTGCGGGATCCGGCCGCTGCGACGCCCGCACCCGGAGCCAGCCAGCCTGCGTCAGCGCCGCCACGAGCGCGGCCGCGAACCCGATCGCAAGGTCTCCGAACAGCGCGACCTGGAAGCCGAACAGCGAGACCTCGGGTCCCATCGAGATCCCCAGCTTGTGGCCGATCAGGTAGAACGCGAGGAAGCCGGCAGCGATCGGGACGAGATACGCCGGGCGCGTTGCCGGGCCGCCCACACGGGCCGCCAGCCGAACCGCGACCCAGCCGAGGGCGACCGAGCACAGCGCGAACAGGGTGACGAGGGCGTAGGCCTGCGGGGGCATGCCCCGAATGTATCCCCGATCGCCGGTGCGAGCGTTCGCAGACGATGCCCGACGTCAGCCGCCCGGCGGCCGAAAGGGAACGTCCTTCCCGTCACTGAGGTGCAGTGAGACGCCATACGGCTCGCCGGTCTCGATATCGAACCGCGGGGCAGCGGTCAGGCGCCAGCGATCTCCCGACCACGTGATCCACCGCGCGAGCGGGCGGCCGAGCTCGAGCACGGCATCGAGCGTCTCCATCGCCTCGCGCGGCAGGCCGACCAGCCCCTCGCGCGCGGGCAATCCGACCGCCCCCGCGCCGAACGCGGCCACGAACGCCGGATTGCCGTACACGACCATGTGGCCCGGTCCGTAGCACATCGCCGCCGGGCGGCGGGTCTCGGGGCCGCCGACCGCTGAGTGGCTCACAGCGGGGGCAGGCCCAGGCACCCCCGGACGGCGTTCTCGAGCCGCTCGGAGCGGTCGTAGCCGGCGATCTCCGCGGTCACGAACCCGAGCGCGTACTGCCCGACCTCGCTCCACCAGCCCACGCTGCCACCCAGCCCGCCCATGCCGAAGCCGTCCGGATCGAGCGCGAACCCGAGGCCCCACTCGCGTTCGTCGCCCATCACCATGTCGACGCCGGAGCCCGCGACCGCCGTTGCCTCCGCGAGCATCGCGGGTGACAGGATCGCGCCGGCCTTGAGCGCGACGTACAGCCCCGCCACGCCCCGCGCCGTGCCGTGGCCGTTGATCGCCGGGATCTCGGCACGCCGCCACAACTCGCTGTTCACGACCGCCGGGTCGCGCGCTCCGGGCGGGTTGGCGAGCGCCCGCTGGTACAGGTCCGTCCCGCCGGTGTTTGCGCGGCGGAACGGCTCCCCGAACCCACCGAGATCCGCCACCCTCGCCAGCTCCGCATCCGTCAGCCCGACGTGGAAGTCCAGGGCCAGCGGCTCGCAGACCTCGTCGCGCAGGAACCGTCCGAGCGTCCGGCCATCGACCCGCCGGACGACCTCGCCCACGAGGTGTCCGTAGAACAGCGCCGCCTCACCCTGTGCCGTGCCGGGCTGCCAGGCGGGGGACTGCTCCGCGATGAGGCGGCACATCCAGTCCCAGTCGTACCAGGCCGCCTCGGGGGCCGGCCGATCGAGCACGACATGGCCCGATCGGTGGGCGAGCACCTGGCGCATCGTCGTCGCGGCGGCCATCTCCGGCCAGAAGGCTGACAGCGGCGCATCGAGATCGAGCTGCCCACGGTCCGCGAGGACCAGCGCACCCATTGCCGCGAACGGCTTTGTGACCGAGTACACCATCGCGATGGTGTCGGCCTGCCAGGGGTGCGAGCCAGCGGCATCGGCATTGCCGCCCCACAGGTCGACGACCCAGCTCCCGCCGTGCCACACGGCCAGCGCCGCGCCGGGCCCCGTCTGGCCCGCGATGACGTCGGCGAACGCTTCGGAGACAGGCTCGAACCCGGGATCGACCGATCCCTGGATGGCCATCCCGCAGGCCCTCCGATCCGCGTCGTCTACTCGAGGTAGTCCTTGAGCTTCCGGCTGCGGGACGGGTGGCGGAGCTTGCGCAGCGCCTTGGCCTCGATCTGGCGGATGCGCTCACGGGTCACGTTGAACTCCTTGCCGACCTCTTCGAGCGTCCGGGCACGCCCGTCCTCGAGGCCGAACCGGAGCTGGAGCACGCGTCGCTCGCGACCGGTCAGCGAGTCGAGCACCGCCTCGACCTGCTCCTTGAGCAGCTGGTGCGATGCCGCCTCCGCCGGGGCGAGGGCGCCCCGGTCCTCGATGAAGTCGCCGAGGTGGGAGTCCTCCTCCTCGCCGATCGGCGTCTCGAGCGACACGGGCTCCTGGCTGACCTTGATGATCTCGCGCACCTTCTCGGGCGTGACCACGACCTCCTGGCCCTTGGACATCGCCTCGGCGATCTCCTCGACCGTCGGCTCGCGGCCCAGCTCCTGGAGCAGCTGCCGGGAAACGCGGATCAGCCGGTTGATCGTCTCCACCATGTGGACCGGGATCCGGATCGTGCGGGCCTGGTCGGCGATCGCACGGGTGATCGCCTGCCGGATCCACCAGGTGGCATAGGTCGAGAACTTGAAGCCCTTCTCGAAGTCGAACTTCTCGACCGCCCGGATCAGGCCGATGTTGCCCTCCTGGATGAGGTCCAGGAAGGACATCCCCCGGCCGATGTACTTCTTCGCGATAGACACCACCAGCCGCAGGTTGGCCGACGTCAGCTGCTCGCGCGCGTCGCGCCCGATGCGGACGACCTCGCCCTTGCGATCGCGCATCTTGGTCTGCGGGGGGACCTCGGGATCGAAGCCCATCCGGCGCAGCAGGTCGGTGTCGTAGCCGGCCTCGACCCAGCGCTGGACCGCCGGGAACGCGACCTCGTCGCGCGTCCAGTCGTAGATCGCGCGCAGGCCCGGGTTGTCGCGCGAGTCGAGATCGCCGTTGTGAACGGCCAGGTACGCCCAGTCGAGCAGGATCTGGAACGACTGGTGGTCGAGCTGCTCGTTGTACGTCGCGACGAGCGCGCGGCCTTCCTTGATCAGCGCGTGCGTGCCGTCGGACTGGGCCTCGCGAGCCGCCTTGATCAGGTGGAAGTCCGCCGACGCCACCAGCAGGTCCCCGACGCCTTCCCAGGCCAGCGCCTCGGACACCATCCGGTGCGTCTCGGGCCCGAACGGCAGGCCGTGCTGGGGCTTGGTGGTCCGGGTCTTGTGCTCCGTGTCGTGGAGCGTCCACTCGTGGAGCGAGATCACGGCCTTCCACGGCTCGATGATGATCTGCTCGCCGAGCTCGATCGCCTTGGCCAGGACGACCTCCTCCTCCGCGGTGAGGAGCGCGACCTTGCCGATCTCCTTGAGGTACATGCGGACCGGGTCGTCGATCCCGATCATGTCCGCGGACAGCGCCTCGAGCTCCTCCGCGGTGGGCTCATCCACTTCCTTGGCGCTGAGCTTGGCCGGCGCGTCGGTCGTGGGCACGGGCACGCCCTCGACCGCCGTCTCCTCGATGACCTCGATGCTCAGGACGCCGACACCGGGCGCCGCGTTGTCGTCGACGACGAGCTCCAGGTCCAGGTCGTCGTCATCGTCCTCGTCATCGACATCGAGATCCGGATCCGCGTCGGGATTGTCGGCGACCGCGGCCACACCGGCCTTGCGCGGGCGCATCGAGGCCAGCTTCGCCTCTTCCAGCTCCCGGCGAGTGCGGCGGGGGCGTGACGAGAGGACCGCTTCGACGAGCTGCTTGTCCAGGGGGTCTGCCATGTCCGCGGGTTCCTCCGTTGGGCTTCGGCTGGTGGTTGGGTGTCGGGTCAGCCGGCGGCGACGGCCGTCCGGGCGAGGAGTCGGGATTGATCGCGACGACGGTCGAGCGACCGGCGCTGCTCGTTGAGGAGGCGGCGTTCGAGGGTCAGGCGCTCCGCCGTCTCGTTGTCGCCCTCGCGTTCGGCCTCGGCTGTGGCTTCGTGGTTCCAGGCGCTTCGCTCCTGCCACTCGGCGTCATCGAGCTCGAGGGTCAGGCGCTCGATCTCGTAGGCGAGGGCGTGATCCCCGAGCTGGCGCGGGTTTGGCCCGGGCCGCGAGACCAGCGCCTGTCCGAGGGCGCGGCTCTCGTCGTCGAGCCCGTCGAGGATGGCCGGCAGCGCCCAGGCGGGCCGGACCCCGTGCTCGTCGCGGGCGCGGGCGAGCACGATCGCGCGGTACAGCTCGCGCGCAACCTGCGACGGCAGCCGGTCCGGGCCGACGCCGTCGAGCACCGTGTCGTGCACCTCGGGGACGAGTAGCACCAGGCGCAGCAGCTCCTGCTCGGTCCGGGACACGCCGCGCAGGATCTCGGTCACGGGGAGCGCATCGGGGGCACCGGTCACCGCCTCGGCCGTGAACCGGTCGCGTCCGTTCCGGCCGTCCGGCTCGCGTCCCGAACGCCGGTGGAGCGCCTCGAGCAGCGTCCGCTCCTCGACCCCCGAGACGCGGTGGACCTTGCCCAGGTACGCATCGCGCAGGACCGGGTTGGGCAGGTTGCGGATGATCGGCAGCACCGCATCCACGAACCGGGCCTGCCCGCCGGGCGTCCGCAGGTCCTGCGCCCGCGCGTGGACGTCGATCAGGTGATCCACGATCGGGCGGGCGCTGCTGACCTCCTCGCGCCAGCGATCGGGCTCGTCTCGCACGACCTCGTCCGGATCGCGGCCCTCGGGCAGCCCGACCACGCGAACGTCGTCCAGCTCCACGCCCGATTCGTCCGGCGCCATCTGGCGGATCAGCTCCTCCAGCGCGGTTGCGCCGAACGTGCCGGCCTTCTGTCCCGCGGCGTCCACGTCGTACGCGAGCGCGATCCGCTTGGCGTAGCGGGTGAGCAGCGCGACCTGGAACGGGGTGAGCGCCGTGCCCAGCGAGGCGACCACGTTGTCGAAGCCCGCCTGGTGGGCCATCAGGGCATCGGTGTAGCCCTCGACGATCACGGCCTGGCCGGTCTTGCGGATCGCGCTCTTGGCGCGATCGATCAGGTACAGCGTGCGGCTCTTGTCGAACAGCGGCGTCGCCGGGGAGTTGAGGTACTTGGGCCCGTGGTCAACGCCGTCCTCGCCGACGCCCTCCTTGCCCAGGACCCGACCCCCAAGCCCGACGGCGTGGCCGTTCTGGTCGCGGATCGGGAAGATCACGCGTTCCCGGAAGCGGTCGTAGACGCCGCCACCACGCTGGCGCTTGCTGGCGAGACCCACCTCGAGCAGCTCGCCTGGCGTGATCTGGCGCTTGCTGGCCAGCTGGCGGGTCATCTGGTCCCAGCCGCGCGGTGCCCAGCCGAGCTGATGCTTCTCGATCGTCTCGTCGGTGAAGCCGCGGCCCCGGAGGTATGCGAGCGCGGGCGCGCCGGCATCGGACTTCATCAGCACCGCGTGGTAGAAGGCGACTGCCGCCTCCAGCACCTCGCGCAGGCGCGCGTTGTGCGCGTCCTCGCGCTTGGTCCGCTCGTCGATCTCCACGCCGGCACGACCGGCCAGCGACTGGAGGGCCTCGGGAAAGGACAGGCCGTCCCGCTCCATCAGGAACGTGAAGATGTCACCGTGCTTGCCGCAGCCGAAGCAATGCCACGTGTCGCGGGCGGGCGTCACGACGAAGCTCGCGGTCTTCTCGCCGTGGAACGGGCACAGCCCCTTGAGGGTGGTGCCCGCCTTCTTCAGCTGGACGGTCTCCCCCACCACATCGGCGACGGGGAGCCTGCCCTTGATCTCGGCAACGACGCCGACGGCCAATGCAGCTCCTGTCCCGACCCACCCGGGACAGGCCCGGCGGGAACGACTGAGGGCCTGTCAAGTCTTGACAGGCCACGCGAGGCCGAGGGTACCCCCGGTCCTGGGGGTTGACAAGAATTGCTGTCAAGCCCCTGGCAGGTCCCCGATCGACTCGACGGCGGCCCGGCGGCACCCGTAGACTCCCCGGACGCCCAACGGTGAGCGCGTCGCCCGCGGGCAAGAACCCCGGGATGGCGCCCCGGGACCCCCGGATGGTCAACCGGCGGCGGGAGCACGGAGAAGCGGATGCGGGTGATCGTGGTCGGCGCGGGCAGCGCGGCGCGGGCGGCGCTCGCTCGACTGGGCGAGCGCTGGGACGTCGTGGTCATCGATCCGGACGCCGACCGCCTCGACCGGATCACGTCGGTCCGGGCCGTCGCTCCCGTGGTCGGCGATGGGTCGAGCCGGGTCGTGCTCGAGCGGGCGGGCCTGGCCGAAGCCGACGCGGTCATCGCGGCCACTGGCGATGATGCCGTCAACAACGAAGTGTGCCGGCTGGCCGTGGAGGCCGACGTCGACCGGATCGTCGCGATCGTCGACGACCCGGATGCACTGGGCGACCTGCGGCGACAGGGCGTCGTGGCCGTGTCGCCGACGCGGCTGGCGGCCCGCCTGGTCGAGATCAACCTCGAGCCGCGGCGGGTCTCGTCGGCGGCGTTTGCGAACGGGCGGGCCGAGGCCGTCGAGTTCCGGATCTCGCCCGATTCGCCGCTCCGTGGCCGCCCCCTGCAGGCGCTGGGCCGGATGCCCTGGCTCGTGGCCGCCGTGCTCCGCGACGACCAGCTGATCGTCCCCCACGGCGGGACCGAGCTCCAGGAGGGCGACCTGGTGACGGTCGTGGGCGCGGCGGCGGATCACGGCGCAATGGTCGAGACGTTCACCGGGGGCCAGGCGCACTTTCCGCTCAACTACGGCCGGAATGCGGCCCTCGCGATCGGCGCGGGCCCCGTGCCCGAAGCATTGGTGACCGAAGCCCTCGCGTTTGTCCGGGCGACGGCCGCCGCCGCGCTGTACGTTGTCCACGACGATCCGGCGAGCCTCGATCCCGAGCGCGCCCGCATCCAGGGTGAGGAGCTGGATCGACTGGTGGGCCTCGGCGCCGAGATCGAGCCGAGAGCGGCGGCCCGCGGGACGTCCGGCCTGCCGGCCCTGCTCGAGCTGGCGACCCGCGAGAGCGTGGGGGTCGTCGTGCTGTCCAAGCCCGATGGCCGGATCCGGACGGTCCGCACGCTCGACGCGCTCCGCCGGGCGGGGATGCCGGCCCTGCTGGCGGCGGGGCGCCCGACCTACCGCGGGATCGTGACGCCCGCGCGCGACAGCATCGGCGGCTGGCGCGCCGCGTGGACCGCGATCGATCTCGCCGCCCGCGCCGAGCTGCCGCTCGAGGCACTGGGCGTGGTGCCGCCGGCATTCGTGGCCGGCGAATCGGACGCGGCCCTGGTCCGGCGTGCCGTCGCGCGGATCCGGGCCGAGGCGTCGGTCCAGGGGGTCAGCGTCACGGGTCGGGTCGAGACCGGCAACCCGGTCCGCGTGTTCGCCGCCCTCGATCCGGATCAGCTGGTCGTCCTCGGGCTGGGCGATGGGGCGCTCAGCATCCTCATGCCCGGCCTCACGGGCCACATCGTCGCCCGGATCGAGACCTCGGTCGTCGTGATCCCCGACCGCGAGCCCAGGTGACACCCGAAAGCGCCGCGACGCTGATCCTGATCGCGGCGGCCGCATTCGCGCTGCCGCTGGCGGCGGGCGCGCTGCGGGTGCCGGCGGTGGTGCTCGAGATCGTGTTCGGGATCATCGCGGGACCCGTCCTGGGCATCGTCCACCCCGACGAGCTGACGACGGCCCTTGCGGAGCTGGGCTTCCTGATGCTGCTGTTCCTGTCCGGGTTCGAGATCGACCTGCGGGTGTTCGAGCGGCAGGGGGTTCGCCCGGTCACCGTCGGGCTCGCCGTGTTCGGGGGCACGGTGCTGTTCTCCTGGGTCGCCGCGCAGCTGCTGGGGCTGAGCATCTTCATCACGCTGGTCCTGTCCACGACCTCGGTAGGCCTGGTCGTGCCCACGTTGAGGGCGACGCGCCGAATCACCACTCCCCTCGGCCAGGACATCCTCGTCAGCGCGCTGCTGGCCGACTTCCTCACGCTGCTGGCCGTGACGGTCGTCGCGCTGGTGACGCAGCACGGCGTGGGCGTCCGGCTGCTCGCGCTGCCGGCGTTCCTGCTGATCGCGGGCGCCGCGCTGCTGGCGCTGCGGCGCGCGGCCTGGTGGTACCCGGAGCGGTTCGGCCGCCTGTTCGACGCCGACGACCCCGACGAGATCGGGATCCGGTTCACGCTGGCGCTGATGCTTGTGTTCGTCGGCATCGCCCTGGTGCTGGGCATCGAGCCGATCCTGGGCGCATTCCTGGCGGGTACGAGCTTCGCGGCAGTGTTCCGCAACCGGGGTGGGCTCGACCGCAAGCTGACCGGGTTCGCCTACGGGTTCCTGATCCCGATCTTCTTCATCAGCGTCGGGATCCGGTTCCGCCTGGATGCCATCTCGGACCCGTCGGCGATCCTGTTCACGCTCGGCCTGTTCGTGATCGCGGCCGCGGTCAAGATCGTGCCCGCGCTGCTGCTGGTCGGGCGGCAGCACACCGTGCGCGAGGCCGTCGCCGCGGGCGCACTGCTGTCCGCCCGGCTGTCGCTGATCATCGTGGTCGCCTCGCTGGGCGTGCAGCTGGGGCTGCTGGATGCGCGGCTCGAGGCGGAGATCATCCTGCTGGCGGCAGCCACGGCGACGGTGGCGCCGATCGCGTTCCGGATGATGCTGCCGGCGCTGCCCGCCCCGGCCGCGACGAATGGGGACGCGGCGGAGGCGAGGCGCCGCGCCTGACTCCCGGTGGGCGCGGCCATCCGCCGATCAGCGGGTGGAGGCCGCGGGGTTGTCCCCCCTGCCGTAACGATCCGCGAACGGCGGGCCCGCAGGATGCTGCCGACACCACCGCAGCGGGAGGGCCGATGACCACGGGCCGGGTGACACGGCAGACCAGGGTTGCGATCGGCATGGCCGTTGGCACGGCGGTGAACCTGACCGTCGCGCTTGCCCTGATCGTGCAGTCAGGAGAGCGGGCGGCCGCTGTCGGCTCCATCCGGCCGGGCGAGGCGCTTGCGCTCGCCGTGCCCTGGATGGCGTTCTCGATCGTGGGCGCCCTGATCGTGCGGCATCGGCCGGGCCACCGGGTCGGCTGGCTGTGCATCCTTGGCGGACTCCAGGTGTCTGTTGTCGCCCTCGTCGTTGGGATCGCGACCTATGGCCTGGCCAGGAATCCACCCGCCGCGTTCGGGCTGCCCGCGGCCTGGCTGGCGCACGAGGGCTCGATCGCCATCGTCATCGCACCGCTGCTGATCCTGTACCGCTTCCCCACCGGACGCCTGCTCGGTCCGCGGTGGCGCCCCGTGGAGGCGCTCACGGTTGCCTATGTGGGGGTCCTGATGCTGATGTTCGGGATCGAGCCGATGCCGCTCCTGACATTCCCGACGACTCTGAATCCGTTCGCCGTCGGCACGGCGCCGCGCCTGAGCGAACTGGCCTTCGTGCCGCCGGCAGTGCTTGCGTCGCTGGCCATCGCCTCGCTGGTGGTTCGCTTCCGGCGCGGTTCAAACCTCGAGCGGCGGCAGTTTCGCCTCCTCGGCCTCGCCTCCGTCCTCGTGGGCGTAGCGATCGCGACCATGACCCTGACGAGCCCGGAGCTGATGACCGGCGGCCGGCTCTCGACGCTCACCGTCCTGGTCAATGCGACCGCATTCACGGCGATTCCCACAGCGATCGGGATCGCGATCGTGCGGGACCGCCTGTACGACATCGACCGGATCGTCAAGCGGACGCTCGTCTACGCCCTGGTGTCGGCGATCCTCGTGGCTGTCTATGTGGCTGCCGTCCTGGGGCTGACCGCCCTGCTCGCGATCCTTGCGCCGGACGCCGGCAGCACGCTCGCGACGGCGGGCTCGACGCTCCTCGTGGCGGCGCTGTTCCGGCCGGTGCGCGCCCGCGCCCAGGACACGGTCGACCGTCGGTTCGACCGCGAACGATACGAGGCGGTCAGGACCATCGAGACCTTCGCCGGCCTCGTTCGCGCGGAGGTCGAGCTCGATGCGATCGTCGGCGACCTGCGGCTCGCCGCTTCGAGGACCGTTCGCCCGTCGACCCTCGACTGCTGGATCCGGGGCTCGTCCGTCGGCGTCGCGCCTGCGAACCCGACCGACGCGGTCTGAGCGACGATGGACCGCGAGGATCCCGCATACGAGGGCCAGCGCGACTACACGCGGCTCCTGCTCAACCTGTACGACCCGCTCGTTCTCGGTCCGATCGCGAGGTACGTCTGGCGCTGCCCCACCCCGGGGCTCGTCGAGCGGTACCGGAAGCACGTCGGCAATCCGCACCTGGACGTCGGTCCCGGCACGGGCTACTTCCTGGAGCGGTCCGGTCTTCGTGCCGGCGCCCGGGTCACGATCGTCGATCCGAATACGAACGTCCTCCGCCATGTCACGCGCCGCCTGCGGGATCTGGAGGTCACGCCCGTGGAGGCCGACGTGCTCAAGCCGCTGCCCGTCGATGGGCCGTTCCATTCGGCCGCGCTGCACCTGGTCATCCACTGCCTGCCCGGCCCGCTCGCGCGCAAGTCTCGGGCCATCGCGAACGTGGCCGCGGTGCTCGCCCCCGATGGCGTCCTGTTCGGCGCGTCGGTGCTCGGCGACGGCGCACCCCACACCTGGCCGGCCCGCCGGATGCTCGGCGCCTTCAACCGCCAGGGCGGCTTCGACAACCGGGCCGATACCGAAACGGGGCTCCGCGAGATCCTCGAGGCGTCATTCGAGGATGTCGATATCGAGGCTGTCGGATCGATCGCCGTGTTCGTCGCGACGATTCCACGACGAGCCATGCTCGTGATGCCCGGCTAGGACGCGACCGGCAGGAAGATCACCAGGTTCCAGCCGGCGAGGCAGGCAACGATTGCGAGCCGGGTCGCCCGCGGCCAGCTCGTGTGCCACACCCATACGCCGGCAACCACCGGCAGGAGCAGCAGCCACATCAGGGCCTGCACCACCAATGGCATCGAGCGGAGCCGCAACCATGCGCCGTCCACCCGCGACGGGGCACGGACGAGCGCGATCGTGAAGGCGAGCCACAAAGCCCCGAAGCCGACGAGCAGGATTCCGCCCGTGGCGAGGAACGGGATGGGCGCGGTGACGAGGTTGACGGCGGGAACGAGGATGCCGTCGGTGAGGGTCGTGATCAGGGCGTCCACGGGAGTTGCCTTTCTCGAAACTACTCGGCGGACGCGGGCGCAACCGCTTCGCGCCGGGGGATGAACACGATCAGGTTCCAGGCCGCGATGCTCACGACCAGGATGATCCGGACGATCTCGGGCCAGTCCGTCGCCCAGATCCAGAGCCCGCCCACCTGGGGCAGGAACAGGAGCCAGGCCAGCCCGAGCGCGGGCAGCGGCAGGGCGCCGATCGTCCGCCACGCGTCGTCGAGCGCCGCCGGCTGGACCACCATCGCCGCCAGGAAGGCCGCCCACAGAGCGGCGAATACCGCGAGCAGGAGACCCGTCCGGACGAGGAACGGGATCACCGAGGTGACGGGCAGGATCAGCCCCCGGACGAGGACGTCGATGCTCCGTGCAAGCGCGTTTCCAATGGTCGTCGTCATGGCAGCATCCTTGTGGCTGTCGGCCGGGGACACGGGCCAGGTTCAGGCGTCCGGTGCGCGACTTGCACCGCTTGCTTGTACGGTGTATGTTTAGCATACGTTGTACAGGTAACGCAAGAGGGAATCTTCCGATGTCGAGAAAGACGTCGCCCGACCCGGTCCCCGGGTTCGACGGCCTCCCCGCTCCGCCGTGGCGCACGTCACCAGCGCGCCGCACGCGCCGCACCCAGCGGATCCCGCTCGATCGGCAGCGGATCGTCGACACGGCCCTGGGCATCATCGATGCCGACGGGATTGCAGGTCTCACGTTCCGGCGCCTGGCTGACGAGCTGGGCGTCACGCCGATGTCGCTCTACTGGCATGTCGCAGACAAGGCGGAGCTGATGGAGCTCGTGGGCCACCAGGTGCTCGCCGAGGTCAGGGTCCCGGAGTCACGGGGAGACTGGCGGGAGCAGCTCGCCGACGTCCATCGAGCGATGTTCGTGAGCTTCATGCGCCACCCGAACACCGTCGACATCCTGATCGGCCGGGCGCGGTTCGGGCCGCGCGGGATCGCCCTGTTCGAGCGGATCCTCGCGATCCTGCTGGGCGCCGGATTCACCCCCGCGGCCGCCTTCGACGCCTACCAGTCGCTGTACCTGTTCTCGCTGGGGTTCATGGCGACGTCCAGCCGTAGCCCCGAGTTCCGCGATGTCCAGCGCCAGGGCCGTGCCTACATGCTGTCGCTGCCGGTCGAGCGGTTCCCGTCGATCCGCGAGGTCGCGCCGGTCATCGGGCAGCGCCCGCTGCAGCAGCAGCTCGAGATCGGGCTGGCGGTCGTGATCAAGGGGCTCGCGACGGAGCTCCGGTCCCAGGAGGCGGCCACGGGCTGATCCCGGACGATCCAGTGCGCCCGGGTGAGCGCGGTCAGTCCGAGGCGACCACGCCGCCGGTCTCGGCAGCCACCCGCCGCATCAGCGCGGCGAATGCGGCCGGCTCCTCGAACTGCGGCCGGTGGCCGGAGTGCTCGAACACGATCCGCTCCTTCGCCGGAGCGTCGAGCATCGCGAACCACTCGTCGGCGAGGACCGCCCGGCCCCGGGCCTCGTGGGCGCCGATGACCATGTACACGGGCACGTCGAGCCGGGTGGCGTCCGTTCGGAAGTCGACGTCCTGGATCTGCGGGTAGAGGACCGAGAACGTGTCGAGGAACGAGCGCAGGCCGTTGATCCGGTCCATCAGCCCGTTCTCGGGCACGAACAGGACCGCCGGCATCTCGCGGTCGAGGTCGAGCTCCGGATACGCATTCCAGTCGTGCTCGTGGGAGACCGCGGGCTCGTAGGCGAGCAGGTCGTCGTACGGCGGCGGACCGTTCCGGCGGAGCGTGGCGGCCAGGGCGTTGTCCCCCGTCTGCTCTGCCCAGGCGAGCGTGTCCTCCCAGAACATCCGGTCCGTCTCGCGCGGGCTGACCATCTGGCCGGTACCGACGAAGGCGTGGTAGCGGTCGGGCTGTCGCTGCACCGCGAGCACGCCCAGGATCGAGCCCCAGGAGTTCCCGGCCAGGTAGATCCGGTCCTGCCCGAACCGGTCACGGAGGTAGTCGGTGAGCTCGATGGTGTCGGCGACCATCGAGTCGACGGTGAGCGTCGAGACCGGGTCGAGAGCGGCATACGACTTGCCGACGCCGCGCTGCTCCCAGGTGGCGACGACGAAGTCCTGCTCCAGCCCGACATCCGCACGCATCGCGCCGAGGTCGGTGCCACCGGGTCCGCCGGCGAGATACAGGAGCACCGGGTTGTCGGTGCTTCGGCCGCGGATCATGACCGCCTGGTCATGGCCGCCGATCCTGACGTTCACGATCTCGGCGACGCTGCCATCGAGCGGCTGCCCATCCGCCGTGAACACGGGCGGGGTCGAGCCCGGGAGCGCGATCTGCACGCCGAGTGCGATGAGCGCGATCGTGCCCAGCCCGGCGGCGATGCGACCCGGCCAGCCGAGCTGCACGGCGCCCGGGTGCCCGAGGCGGGCCGCGATCTCGACGCCCCACAGGCTGCCGGCAAGGATCGGGACCAGCACCAGCAGGGCATCGACCCCGCGACCGAGCGCGAACGCGATGAGGCCGTAGGTCGAGCCGAGGCTGATGGTGTCGACGGTCGGGCCGGTGATCCCGATCACCTCGAGCCGCACGACCTCGAACGCGGCGGCGAACACGAAGACGGAGAGCAGTCCGCTGCGCCGGCTGCCGCTGACGAGACCCGATACGGTCCCCAGAGCGAAGGCGCCCACGAGCGAGCCCACGGCCTGCGGCGCCGTGATCGGGCCGCGCGGCATCAGCCACGCCCAGGCGGCGCCGGCGAGGGCCGCCAGCACGGCGACGAACAGCCAGCGCTGGCCCTCGTTCATCCGAATCCGCTCGTTCATCCGGACCCCTTCGTTCATCGGGCGGCTCCCTCGAGCGTCAACGGACGGCGGGCGGGGCGGTCGACCAGGCCCGACGCCGCGAGGACGGCGGCGATCACCGAGATGACGGCGAACACGACTGCCACCGACGGATCGGTGAGCTCGCCGCGCGATGCCTGGATGACGAACAGGGCGAACACGCTGATCGCCATCTGGACGGCGAACACCAGCCCGGCGAGCGCCAGTGGATAGCCGGCATCCGGGTTACGCACCAGCAGCCACGCGCCGAGCGCGAGCAGCGGCAGCACGAACGCGAGGTCGAGGGTGTAGACGGCGCTGGTCGGCAGGTTCAGGTCGCTGATTGCGACCGGCAGCTCGCCGCTCGTGATCGCGGAGGCGATCTGGCCCAGCCACAGGGCCGCGAACAGGACCGCGACCAGGGCCAGGAAGCCTGCGGTGGTGCGACGCGGCAGGCCGGCACCGGTCCCGGCGGTGTCGCGGACGAGCGCCGGGGCCTGGAGCAACAGCGCCCATGCGGCGAGGCCGAGGACCGCGATATGGAGCGGGGTCACCGGGCTCACGACAACCTGGAACGCGTAGATCGCGTAGGTGTAGACGAGGTAGCCGAGGGAGCCGGCGACGACGAGTCGGGCGCGACCGGATCCGCGGCCCGACATCCACAGCGCGATCGCCAGCGTTGGGACCGCGAGGAACAGGGTGGCGAGGTCGGCGGCCCTCGCCTGGTCGACCATCGCGGGGACGTCGCGATAGACGTCGGTGGCAAGGCCGGCGACGGCGGCCACCGCGGCGAGCGCAGTGGCGGCGGCGGCCAGCCGGGTGGTGATACGGGACGAGGTCATGGGCGTGCCTCCTTGCTTGGGTGGGCGGACGCAATGCGGATCGTTCCCGATGTCGGCGGCGAATCGGCGACCTGGTCGCGGATCGCCCGATCGCCAATGCGGGCCAGCCACACGACGACCAGCCCGTGCAGCCGTTCGAGCTCGTCGTCGTCGAGGTCGACGAACAGGGCGCGCAGCAGCGCGTCGCCCTCCGTTGCGATCTCGGGTGCGGAGAAGACCTCGGCGACCTTGTCGGTCACCGCCAGCCGGGTGGTCCGGCGGTCGCTCGGGTCGGTCACCAGGCGAAGGAAGCCGCGGCGCTCGAGGCCGAGCGCAACCTGTTTGACGTTCTGGCGCGACGACCCGTAGCGGGCTGCGGCCTCGGTCAGTGACGCGGCGTGGATCCCGTCCCCTGCCGACGACGTCGCGCCGCCCCCGAACCACCGTTCGAGGACTGCGAGCAGCAGCCACTGGTGCGCTGTGAGGCCGAGCGGGACCAGCGATTCGTCGAGACGCCGGGTCAGGTGCTGGACGAGCACCAGCAGCGAGCCGAAGAGCTCGGGGCGGGGGTCAGCGGAGGTTGATTCGGCCATATGCGTAACCTATTACGCACAGCCTCCCAAATCACGGGCCGGGGGTCCCGAATGGCATGGGCCGACCCGCCCGTCGCGGACGTCCGGGTCCCGACCGAAAACCGGGTGAGGCGGCCCGCAACATCTCCGGCGGCGAGCCGGCAGCCTGGGCGCGGGCCTCGTCGGTGGCGCGGGCCTTCGCGCGTCCGCGCCGCGCCCGGCCGCGTCAGGCGACGTTCATTGCCGCGGCCACAGGCGGCTTGTGCGCGAACATCCGCTCCGCGACCTCCGCCGCCGTGGTCATCGGGATCGAGGGGACGGCCGCACGCAGGGCCGGTCCGTCAACGGTCATGTCGCGGGTGTCCATCACCACGGCGGTTGCGATCTGCCGTGCGATGACCGGCTTGATCGGTCGCAGCACCCGCGACAGGACGCGCATCGCCGGCAACGGGGTGTGCGACACGCGGCCGGTGACCCCGGTCGCGGCCCGGACGATCCCGACGAGGTCGTCCAGCGTCAGGTTCTCGGGCCCCGGCATCTCGATGGCCCGCCCACGCATCGAAGGGTCGCGGATCGCGAGCTCTGTGGCGAGGGCGATGTCGACGGCCGACACGAAGTTGACGGGATTTCGCCCTCGCCCGAAGACCACGGTCTTGCCGGTCTCCACCAGCGGACGCCCGACCAACCCGAGCCACGTCTCGAGGTAGGCCGTCGGGCGGATGACAGTTGCCGTGATCCCGGTCTCCCGCACGGCGACCTCCGCAGCGAACTTGGCTCGAAGCAGCTCCATCGGATGGTCGGGCGCCGCCTGGTGCACCGAGAACAGCACGAACTGCTCGACGCCGGCGGCCGCGGCCACCCGGGCCAGGACGCGATTGCCCTCCGCGTCGACGGCCTGCACGCCCGCCGGAGACGCGAAGCCGGTGATCGCCGAAACGACTACGCGCGCGCCCTCGACGGCGCGGCGCGCGCCGTCGGTTCGGGTGACGTCGGCGCCCACGATCTCGACACCGGGCAGCACCGCGGCCGCCGCGGCCGGGTTTCGGGAGGCGACCCGCACGGGCTCGCCGGTAGCCGCGAGGAGCGGCACGAGCACGCGACCCAGGGTGCCGGTTGCCCCCGCCACGACGATCATCGGACGCCCTTCCCGGCCGGCGCGACGGTTTCACGGACCGCGGTCTCGACACCGACGCCGTCATCCGCGACGGCCTCCATGTAGAACCGGGCCCACGCGATCCGATCACCGTCCACGCCCAGGATCGTCGTCCCGCGCATGAGGTGCTGAGCCCCGTCCCGGCGCGTGCCCGTCCACTCCCATTCGGCCCACGCGACGTTGCCTGCTGTCGCGCTGCGGAGAAGCTCGGAATGGAGGTCGGGCACTCCCCCGAGGATCTGGGTCCAGTTGCGACGAACCTGCTCGCTCCCCCGGAACGACCGCGACGGATGCACCGGGATCTCGCTCAGGTAGTCGTCGCTGAAGCACCCCACGAGCGCGTCGAGATCGTGGCGGTTGGTCGCGTCCTGGAGACGGCTGGACAACCCCCATCGGATCACCAGCCATTGTCGAGTCGGCCATGATGGGCACATGCCTCCGAGCCTTGGAACGCCGTCGATTATTCGCCAGACGCATGATGCGAATGACTATACTCATAGTCTGATGAACAGGACCCGTGCCTGTCAAGCGCGAATACCGCTCGCCGTTGCGCGCCGCGCAGGCGGACGCCACCCGGCGGGCGGTCATCGAGGCCGCCACCCGGCTGTTCGTCGAGCACGGCTATGGCGCAACCTCGATCGACGCCATTGCCGCGGCCGCCGGCGTGAGCCGGGCCACGGTGTTCACCGCGGTCGGATCCAAGCCCGCGATCCTCAAGACCGCGTACGACGTGGCCCTCGTCGGGGATGACGAGCAGGTGGCCCTCCCCGATCGCGCCGACTCGCGAGCGGTCCGCGCCGAGCCCGACCCGCGCCGTTACCTCGAGCGGTACGCGGCCCTGGTCGCGGGCATCGGCGGCCGCGTCGCCCCGGTGTACGAGGCGGTCCGCGGTGCCGCGAGCGCCGATCCGGAGGTCCGGCCGGTATGGGAGAAGATCCTCCACGAGCGGCGGATCGGCGCGGATCACGTGGTCGCCGACGCCGCGTCCAAGGGTCCGCTCCGGCCCGGGCTGGACCTCGAGACCGCCGCCGATGTCGTGTGGGTGCTGATCGATCCCGGCCTGAACCACCTGCTGGTCACGCGCCGGGGATGGACGCCCGAGCGCTTCCGCGACTGGCTCGCCGCCTCGCTGTGCCGGGAGCTGCTCGGGTAGACAGGCCGGCCATCGCCCCGTTCCGGGCCGCCGGCCATCGGTACCATCGGCCCCGTCCGCGTGGTCACGCGAGCCGGCACCCTGGGCCCGCAGGCCCGATCGGTCGTGCGCGCCCTCGCCCGGACGAAGGTGACCTTCGGCGATCGGCCAGCACCCTTTCGACCCGTGGCGTCCCCGCACCACTGCCCGGACCATACAGGTGGGGTGATCACGGGGGCGCCAATCGTGGATCGCCGCCGGGGCGCTCCCGCATCAGCGCGCAAGGAGCATGCATCAACCGTGGATGACGTCCTCGTCCCCATTCCCACCGGTTGGGACGATCCCCTCACCGGTCTTGAAGGGCCGGTCTTCTGGCAACGCGTGCTGATCGGCGAGATCGCCAGGGCGACAAAGTATGATCGCGATCTCACCGTGTGTGTCATCCAGGTGGAGGGCATCGACGCCGTCTTCGAGGCGTACGGCGAGGCCGTCGCGCGACGCGTCCTCCGGCAGGTAGGTCAGGTCGTTCGGCGCGAGGCCAGGGCCAGCGACCACTGCGCCCGCATCGATGTCTGCCGGTTCGGCATCGTCCTGACCGAGACGGACGAGATCGCCGCGATCAACTTCGTGGAACGCGTCCGGGAAGCTGCCCCACGCAGCGTGCCCGAGGTCCGCGGGACCGTCCGCTTCAGCTTTGGGTGGGCGAGCGCCAAGAAGCGCGAGGCGCCGGACTCGCTCGTGCGTCGGGCGGAGCGCCGGCTGACCGCGGAGCTCGCGCACTAGCTCGCGCTTGGCCCCGCGCGCCACCCGGGTCCGCGGGCGGTTCGCTCTACCCCTCGAGGGTCACGTACAGCTTGCGCAGGGTCTCCGTGATGTCCCAGCGGCCCGACCAGCCGAGCGGCAGCACCATCGCAGTGCCGGGCCGCAGCTCGTGGGCGGTCCCGTCCGCGTCGGTGATCCGCCCTTCCCCCGAAAGGATGTAGACCGTCTCCGCGTTCGTGCGGTGGTCAATCGCCCAGCCGCCGGGCGTGCACTCCCAGATGCCGACCTGGAGTGGACCCGCCTCGTGGAGCACGCGGATCGCGGTCATCGGCTCACCTGAATCGGCGCCGGCGCGCGGCCCCGTCGACGCCAGCGGACCGAACAGGTCGGCCTCGGACGCGGTGATCGAAGCCGGAACCTCGAGCGTGGCAGGCAGCGGGATCGCCGCTTCGGATGCGTGGCTGCTCGTCATGGCAGAACCTCCTCAGTGCGCGGCGATCCGCTCGGCGAGGCTGCGCCCCGTCGGCGGCCGTCCGGTACGTGCCGCCTGCTCATCCACCCGGCCGATCGCCCATTGCGCGTACCGGACCCCGATCCAGCGGAAGGGCTCGATCTCCCAGTCGGGCGACCGGTGGTTGACGACCGGGAGCTCGGTCAGCGAGCTCTGGGTGCCGGTGATCAGGTCGGCCAGCGTCCGGCCCGAGAGATTGGTCGCGGACACCCCGTGCCCCACATACCCGCGGGCGGTCGCGATCCCCGAGCCTGGGTCGAACGCCATGGTCGGGTGCCAGTCGCGGGGCATTCCCAGCGGTCCGCCCCACTCGTGGGTGAACCGGATCCCCGCAAGCGCCGGGAACCACTCGCGGACGAAGGCCTTGAGCCGCTCGTGCGTCGGACGGTGGCGGTCGTATTCCGGCCGGATCGGCGATCCGTACCGGTACGGCGCCCCACGCCCGCCGAACAGGATGCGCCCGTCCTCGGTGCGGGACAGGTAGTCGATCGACAGCCGCGTGGACGCCACGACCTCGCGGTTCGCCCAGCCGATCTCCGCCCACTGGGCCTCGGACAGGGGTTCCGTCAGCACGATGAGCGACCACAGCGGGATCAGCTGGCGGTGCAGCGGCGCCAGCTCACTGAGGTACGCCTCGCCGGCGAGCACCACGACCGGCGCGCGGACGTCGCCGTACGGGGTGACGAGCACCGCATTCCCGTCCGCACCCTTCGGCCGGAATCCGGTCACCGGCGTGCCCTCGACGATCCGGACGCCCAGCCGCTCGACGACCCGTGCGAGGCCGCGGACGAGGCGACCCGGATGGATCACCGCGGTGTCCGCGGAGACGAGCGCCCGGACCGCGCCGGCGATCCGGATCCGGTCCGCGAGCTCGGGGGCATCGAGCAGCCGGTAGCGATCTCCGAAGCCGAAGTGCCGGTACTCGTTCAGCGCCTGCTCGAGGGCCGGGACGCCGTGGGGGCCGCGCGCGACCTCGATCTGGCCGCCCTTGTGGAACCCGGCGTCGATCTCCTCGGCAGCACACGCCCGGCCGACCTCGTCGACCGCGTCGTACGTCGCCTGCTGCATCCGCCGGGCCGCATCCTCACCGTGGAGCCGCGCGAGGCGGGTCATCGAGATGTTGAAGTCCGGCGCGCACCAGGCGCCGTTCCGCCCCGATGCCCCGAAGCCGGCCACCTCGCGCTCGACGATCACGACGTTGAGCGATGGATCGCGACGCTTGAGGTAGTAGGCCGTCCAGAGACCGGTCAGGCCCGCACCCAGGATCGCGACATCGGCGTCGATGGAGCCGTCCAGCGGGGGGCGGGGCGCCAGGTCGTCACCCGAGGTCTCGAGCCAGAACGAAACGGAGGCTGGATCACGCACGGGCGCATCGTATCCGGCCACCGGATGCGCGCGACCCTCGTTGCAGTGCGCGGTCGCGCCTTAGCGCTGCCCGGGAGCCAGTCGTCGCGGCCCTACGACCCCGCCGAGGTTGACGACCAGCCTGCGCCCAGCCGGAGCACCTGGCGTTCGCGCGTCACGCGGCCCGCCGAGCGGTTGACCGTGTCGACGATGAGCGACGCCCGGTCGAACACGCGGTCCCAGTCGATGGCACGGTGGGCGGTGACGATGACGATGACCTCGGCCCAGTCGAGCAGTGGATCGAGGCCCGTGCTTTCCCGGACGGCACCGTCCTCGTCGCTGAACCGCGTGACGTGCGGATCGTGGAACCGGATGTCGGCGCCCCTGCTCGCGAGCCCGGCGAGGACGGCTGCGGCCGGCGAGTTGCGATCGTCGTGGACGTCGGGCTTGAACGCGACGCCGAGCACGCCGACCTTCGCGCCCTTGAGCGCCAGCCCTCGATCGTTGAGCGCCTCCGCCGTCAGCTCTACGACGTGCCGCGGCATCGCGAGGTTGATGTCGCCGGCAAGCTCGATGAACCGGTCGGTGAAGTCGAACTCGCGCGCGCGCCAGGAGAGGTAGTAGGGGTCGACGGGAATGCAGTGACCGCCGACACCCGGACCGGGCGTGAACCGCATGAACCCGAACGGCTTGGTCGCGGCCGCGTCGATAACCTCCCAGATGTCGAGGCCCATGCGTTCGGCCAGGAGGGCGAGGTTGTTGACGAACGCGATGTTGACGTTGCGGAACGTGTTCTCGAGCAGCTTGGCCATCTCGGCGGCATCGGGCGAGGAGAGCTCGACGACCCGGTCGTTGATGTGGCGCAGGATGGTCGCGGCGCGCGTGGTTGCGGTGGGTGTCAGCCCGCCCACCAGCCGCGGCACGTCCCGTGATGCGCTTGCCGGGTCGCCGGGGTTGACGCGCTCGGGCGCGAAGGCGAGATCGAAGTCGCGGCCCGCGACCAGCCCGGTCTCCTCGAGCAGGGAGCGGAAGGGCCCGTTGGTGGTACCCGGGAAGGTCGTCGACTGGAGCACGACCAACTGTCCGGCGCGCAGCGAGTCCCGGATGATCGCGGCCGCGGCCAGCACCGGCCCGAGGTCCGGGTCCTTGGTCCCGGTGATCGGCGTCGGGACGCACACGAACACGGCGTCGGCGTCGCCAACCCTTGCGTCCTCGAGCCCGACGACCCGGAGGCGGGCGTCGAGCGCGGCGCTCAGGCGGCCATCGGACACGTCGTCGATCGGCGAATGGCGTGCGTCGAGCTCCGCCACCCGGGCGGGCGACGCGTCGACTCCCTCCACGTCGAGGCCGGCCTCCGCGAACGCGATCGCAAGCGGCAGGCCGACATATCCGAGCCCGATCACGGTCACGCGAGCATCCTTGGTCATGCGGTCAGCATAGTGGAGCGTCGGGCTCGCGTGCGGAGACCTCTCGCAGTTCGAGCGCCGGCCGGGCGTGCGGGGACCGCTCGCGCGTCGCCCGCGGAGAGTACGGTTGGACCGACCACGTTCCTCGAGGTGATCCCCATGGCATCGGCGACCCCCGCCTCGCTGGGCGAGTTGTTCCGCTCGCTCGGCCTGTCACTCACGATCCGAGCGGCCGACGACGAGGATGGCGCGTGGGCATGCACGCTCACCCGGCCGGACGGCGCGACCTACGAGATCGAGTCGGTCACGTTCTTCGACGTGGACCCCGACACCGGGGATGAATGGGCCGTCGAGCCCGGTCCATCGCGCGCGCTCAGCGTCCTGGCCGGCGGCGAGGTCGAGGCTGATGACGCGGAGGGCGAGACCGCGGCGTCGGAGACGGAGGCGGCAGCTCGCGGGTTCCTGGGCGACGAGGCCTACGCGCTCCTGGTCCGGCTGGACGAGGAATCGCTCGAGTAGCTTCGTCTGGGGGTCGAGCAGCGCGTCTGGAACGGTCACCGTGCACGCCGTGATCGGGCCGGCGTCACGCATTCGGCGATCGCCGCTGCGGCGCGACCCTTCCCGTGCAGGGCGACGTCAGGCGTTCGAGCCGATGGGCTCCAGGTCGATCGTGCGCACCGTCCGGGTCCGGCCGGCTTCGGTCCGGACAGCGGCCGCAGGAACGACGCCGCCGGCGATCCGCTCGATCGTGGCGACCTCACCCGCGTACAACCCGGACCCGAGGATCCGGACGCGGTCGCCGACCGCCAGGCCGGAACGGCCTTCGAGCGCCGTGAGGTTGATGGAGAGTGCCGCCGGTCGGCCGAGGATCTCGCCACCGGGTTGGACCCTCGGCGGCGTCCGCTTGGGCGGGATGAACACCCGCCGCTTCTTTGCCCCCACCTAGCGGCCTCTCCTCGGACGCTCTTCGACCTTCACCGGCCGGGGCTCGCGCTTCGGCGGGTTGGGCAGGGTTCCGGGCGCCATGTCGGGCCGCGGCGGCAGCGGTCCCCGCTCTCTGGCAGCCTCCACGGATGCCGCGAATGCCTTGGCGACGTCCGCCGGCACGCTCGCCGACCAGGCCGCCTCGATCTCCTTGACCCGTCCCGTCTCGCGGGCGCGCTGCTCGCGCTCGCGTCTCGATCGCTTTGTCACGAACACCTCGTTCTGCCGGGCCGGCAAGGCCTTCGGCACGACGAGTGTACGCGTCGAGGGCGGATCACGGCCAGCGTCATCCGACCGGCAAACAGCCAGCGAGCCGGCTCAAACGCCGTCGCGTCGCACATTCACCGCCGATCGTCATCCGGGCGACATCGCTAGGCGGCGGACCCCACGACATTGGCCAGCTCGTCGTTCGACGGCTCGATCAGCACCTGGCCGGTGGGAATGACGACCACCGGGATCGCGCGATAGCCCGCAGCGTCGACCAGCGCCTGCGCCGACGGGTCCGCGTCGACATCGATCCAGGTGTACGGGATCCCGATCGCCTCGAGGTAGCGCTTGGCGCGCCGGCAGTCCGCACACCAGTCGGCACCGTAGATGGTGACGATGTCGGGGATGGGCAGCGGCTGCGTGTCGGGCATGGACGCTATTCTCGGGCAGACGGACGACGGTTGCGCGGCCCAGGCGACACAGTGATGCGCTCCGGGCCGGCTTCAGGCCCGCCGCGGCTCGATCACCGGAAGCAACCGCGATCGCCCCGCGACCCCGGCCGTTGCCGTCATGGCGGGCAACGGGCCGTCGTCCCCGATCGGCGACAGGTCGCGCGCAAGCGCCCCAAACCGGGCGGTGGCGCCACGGTTCAGCGAGTAGTACACCCAGCTGCCGCGTCGCTCGCTGGTCACCCACCCTGCCTCGCGCAGCACCTTGAGATGGTGCGAGACCGTCGGCTGTGCGACGTCGCAGCACGCCGTGAAGTCGCAGGCGCAGACAGCGTCGGCGCCCTGCAGCTGGCGGAGGATCGAGAGCCTGGTCGGATCCGCTGCGGCATGGAGCAGCAGGATGTCCGGGTCGAGCGTGCGTTTCATGTTGACGAGCCTATTGATGGCCATCTATATTGACAACTATCAATATATCACCGCCCGACCAAGAGCGAGCCGGCCCGCCCACCACGGCTCGATACCCTGACGAGGACACCATGACCGAGCAGATCCACGCCACCGTTCGCGACCACTACGCGGCCGCCGCACGCGAGGTGCTTGAGACGTCGGACACGGACGGTGCGTGCGGCGCGTCGGACTGCGAGTGCGGCGATTCGGCCGTCACGCTGACCGCCGATCCCGGGCCCTGGGGTGCCGGCCGCTATGCGCCCCTGGAGCTGGCCACCCTGCCGGACCCCGCGATCCTGGCGTCGCTGGGCTGCGGCAACCCGACCGCCGTCGCCGATCTGCGCGCCGGCGAGACCGTCCTCGACCTCGGCTCGGGCGGCGGGATCGATGTCCTCCTGTCCGCACAGCGGGTCGGACCCACGGGTCGCGCCATCGGCGTGGACATGACCGACGAGATGCTCGAGCTCGCTCGCCGCAACGCGGCGACTGCCGGGGCGAGCAACGTCGAGTTCGTGAAGGGGACCATCGAGGCGCTGCCGCTGGCCGACGCGACCGTCGACGTCGTGATCAGCAACTGCGTGATCAACCTCGCCGCGGACAAGCCGGCCGTGTTCGCCGAGATCGCCCGCGTGCTCCGCCCCGGCGGGCGCATGGGCGTCAGCGACGTCGTCGCCGATGACCGCCTGACCGCCGCCGAACGCGAGGCGCGCGGATCGTTCGCGGGCTGCATCGCGGGGGCCCTGTCGTTCGGCGAGTACGCGGCCGGGCTCGAGCAGGCCGGGCTCACCGGGATCGAGATCGTCGCCACCCATGCCGTCGGCGACGGAATGTACGGGGCGATCATCCGGGCGTACCGGCCCGCGGTCGGTGAGGCGCCCGCCACGTCGGTGCACGACGGCATCGCGGCGTCGCTCCGCTCGGCCCGTGCGCTGCCGGTCGTGACGGACGGATGCTGCTGACGGTCGACCTGCGACGCGGTCGGTACCGGCCCGCAACCGGGAGGGCCGTGTATCGTCGGTCCCGGCGCCCAGAAGCCGCCTGAGCCGATCGAGGTCCACCGTGTCGCTGCCGTCGCTCGCCCGCATTCCCGCCCCGCCAGATTCGATCCTCGGCCTCGCCGAGGCGTATCGCGCCGATCCGCGCGAGGTCAAGATCAACCTGTCGTCAGGCGTGTTCGTCGATGCGACCGGCCAGACGCCGGTGCTGGACACGGTGACCGAGGCGGAGCGACGGCTGGCTGCGTCTGCGGGCACGAAGCTGTACCGGCCCATCGACGGCGATGTCGCGTATCGCAACCTCGTTCGCGATCTCGTCCTCGGCGCAGACCACGAGGCCGTCACCTCGGGTCGTGCCCTGGTGACCCAGACGCCGGGCGGCACGGGCGGGCTTCGCGTGGCAGCCGACCTGCTGCGCCGCACCGGCTCGGGCGGCACCCTGTGGATGAGCGAGCCAACGTGGCCCAACCACCCGCAGCTGTTCACGGCCGCGGGGTTCAAGATCCAGACCTACCCGTACACGGACCAGACCGGGCGGCGGATCGACGAGGCGGCGCTCCTCGATTCACTCGCCCAGGCGGCGCCGGGCGACATCGTCCTGCTCCACGGCGCATGCCACAACCCGACGGGCGTGGACCCGACTCCCGAGCTGTGGCGCCGGATCGGCGACATCGTCGAAACCAACCGGCTGCTGCCGCTCGTGGACCTCGCCTACCAGGGCTTCGGCGACGGCCTGGTCGAAGACGCCAGCGGGCTCCGGGAGCTGGTTCGGCCGGGCGCCGAGCTGCTCGTCTCGACCTCCTACTCGAAGACCTTTTCGCTGTACTCGGAACGGGTGGGCGCGATGCTCGTCATCGCGCGATCGGCCGAGGACGCCGCATCGGTCCAGAGCCACGTCAAGGTCGCGATCCGGGTCAACTACTCGAACCCGCCCGCCCACGGCGCGGACATCGTGCGCGCCGTGCTCGCCGACCCGGAGCTGCGCGCACGCTGGGAGATCGAGCTGGCCGGCATGCGCAACCGGATCAAGGACAACCGGAAGACGCTCGTCGCGGAGCTCGAGGCCCGGTCGATCCCGGGTGATTGGGGCGGGATCGCCACCCAGCGCGGCATGTTCGCGCTGCTCGGGCTGACGACAGACCAGGTCGCGCGGCTCCGCGAGGAGCACGCGGTGTACGTGGTCGGCCGCGGCCGGATCAACGTCGCCGGGTTCACGCCCGCCAACCTCGAGCCGTTCGCGGACGCGCTCGGGGCAGTGCTCACTTCCTAGGGGCGCAGTCCGTCCGCGGGCAGCCGCGGGTGGTCGGCCTGCCGCCCATGTGCCGTCCGCTCACGCGCGCGCGTGTCCGTCGCTCAGGCGGCTGTTGCCACGGTCGATCTGCGCCCACAGGAAGGCGGAACCGGGCCAGGCCGCGGCGCCCGCAAGCGCCTCCAGGGCGTCGCTGGGGTCCGCCGGATATGCCTCCCGAAGCGTGCGGCGGGCGGCGGACGCCGCATCCCGGTTGGCGCGCGTCCAGCGCACCACGAGCAGGCTAGAGATCCGCGGATCGCCCGCCGCCCCACGCCACGACTCCCAATTCGAGGACGAGGTGAGCGCGTCAGCCTTTTCGCGGCTCCAGCGCACCAGCTGCTCGATCCGGCGGAGACTGGACTCGAGCTCAGTGGCAATCACGACGTCCGCGGCCGGATCGCGGAGCACGAGGTCGATCCAGCCCCGGACGGGCCGCCGGACCGCGACCTCCGGGCTGACCCGCCAGCGGGGATGGAGCGAGGCGAGCACGAGCTCCGCCATGCGGACCTGGTGTCGGTCATGGATGGCCGGGCCCGATTGCGGATAGACACGAGCCGCAAGGTCCGCACCGAGAGCCGCGGCGACCCTGGCGTAGGTCTCGAGCGTCGGGCCCAGCTCCCGCGCCTCGATCCGCGAGATCACCGACGGGTGGACGCCCGCGAGAGTGGCGATCGCCGTCTGGGTTGCGCCGGCGTCCTCGCGCAGTCGGCGCAGATCCTCGGCCAGGGTGTGGCGCAGCCTGGCGACATGGCGGTCCGCGCCGAGCTGGAGATGCGTGCGGGCCATGGCGCAGTCAAACACGACGTGCTCACCGGCGGCTCACCAGGTGGAAGCGGTCGGGGCTCCGAGCGGGCCATATCTGTTCCGACGTTGGGCGGGTCCCTGCCTGGCCAGCCTGTGCGTGGCCGGTCTTGTGCGTGGCCGGTCTTGTGCGTGGCCGGTCTTGTGCGTGGCCGGTCTTGTGCGTGGCCGGTCTTGTGCGTGGGGCGCACCGATCTGGGCCTCGATTGTCGCTACCTTGCGCGCGACGCACGGCAGCGGCACGTCAGCGGGATCTCTACGGCTCATGGGAGCGATTTGGAGCGTTCCGAGTGCGCGCGACGCACGCGACTGCGCCTGGCCCTCGAAAGCATGCGTGCGGCGCACAGAGGAGGCGGCAAAGGTGGGCGCCCCCGTCCGCCGGCGCCACGTCACGCGGCCGGTGCGGCCGGACGCCGGAGCCGGCGCACCCGGTCCCAGGCTCGCGCCCGTTCCGCCGGCGTCGTGAGCGGGATCACGGCCAGCAGGATCGACAGCGATCCGTACCACAGCGCGGGGAGCGCGAGCATCGCGCCCACTGGCACGACCCAGCGCTGGTTCCGCGGCGCGCCCCAGGCGATGAGCAGGACGCCGATCGGTCCCCGGACCAGTAACGGGATCGGCACCGCGGCCCAGGTTCCGCCCTTGCCGGTATTCGAGGCGAGCAGCGAAATCCAGTCGCGCCACGCATCGGGCATCAGCGCCAGCGACGCGGCGGCGATCACCGCGCTCCCTCCCAGCGCGATCGCAAGCTGCCGCCATTCGCGCCGGAGCAGGAACCACAACAGCCCGACGCCGGGCGTGATCTTGGTCAACAGCACCAGCGACCACGTCCACGGCCAGCGGAACCCGGCGACCATCGCCACGGCCAGCAGCAGCGACACGTTCCCGCCGGCGATCTCCATGGCGCCCACGACCAGCCCGAGCAGGAACAGCTCCGGGCCTGTGAGGACGTACACCGCCGCGATCAGGATCGCCGTCCACGCGCCCACGAACGCCGGCCACGGGAGCAGGTCGAGCGGGTAGACGAGCTGGGCGAATGCCGGCGAGTAGGGGTACGCACCGATCGTGTTCCAGTCGGTCCGGCCCGCGTACAGGTCACCGAGGTTGAACCCGTAGTAGGAACGTGCGTCCTGGGCGGTGACAAGCTGGCCCGAGAAGGGGTCACTGACGTCGATCGTCGGGTCCGACATTGCGACGACGACGACCCAGAACAGGACCGCGACGACGATGCCGGCCGCGAACCGCGGGCTGGGGCGCGGGAGCTGGAGCGTCATCGATCCCCTTCGGGCGGGCCGGTCGCGGACGGACGAGGTCGGTCGTCGCCGGCCCGGGTCATTGTCGGGAATCGCGACGACCGGCGTTGCCGCCGGCCGTCGGATTGCGTTCGATGCGCCGTTGGGCCTCATCGATGACCCGGCCCCGGCGGCGTCGAAGCCGCGCCGTCCGGTTCGGAGCGGGCGTCGGCATCTCCAAGGATCGACGCCTCGTCAAGATCACCGGACCTGCGAAGACCACACCATGCCGCCGATCTGGCCGCGTACCATGGCCCGATGAAGATCGGCATCGTGCTCCCCATGAACGACTCTGACGGCCCGGGCGCCTCCGGATGGCCGCGGATCCGCCATCTGGCGCGGTTCGCGGAGAGCGGTGGGATCGACAGCCTGTGGGTGTACGACCATTTCATCTTCCGGGTGCCGGGCGAGGACGAGGACGGGATCCACGAGGCGTGGACGCTGCTCGCCGCGCTGGCCGCGTCGACCGAGCGGGCCGAGCTCGGGACGATCGTGCTGGGCACCGGGTTCCGGCCGCCGGCGCTGCTTGCCAAGATGGCGGCCACGCTCGACGAGGTCGCCGCGGGACGGCTGATTCTCGGCCTCGGGACGGGGTGGCACGAGCCCGAGTACGCCGCGTTCGGCTACCCGTTCGACCACCGCGCGGGCCGGTTCGACGAGGCGCTCCAGATCATCGTCCCCCTGCTCCGCAGCGAGCGGGTGACGTTCCACGGACGCTGGCACGACGTCGAGGACGCGGTCCTGATCCCGCCGCCGCCGCGGCCGGCGCGGCTGCCGGGCCGGATCCCGATCCTGATCGCCGCCAGGGGCGAGCGCGTGCTGCGGCTCACCGCAAGGTACGCGGACGCGTGGAACGCGGCCTGGTTCGGCTTCCCCACCGATCGCTTCCATGAGCGCCGCGCGGACCTCGTCGCAGGCTGCGAGGCCGAGGGTCGCGATCCGGCGACGCTCGAGGTGACGGTGGGCCTGACCCTGGACTCGGAGCGCGCCGCCGGGGGCCGGCCGGGTTCGCCCGACGCGCTCGCCCCGGACGTGGACGAGGTCGCCCGGGCGCTCGACGCATGGCGCGACCTGGGCGTCGGACACGTGCAGGTGGACCTTCGGCCCGCGGCCGAGCGAACGATCGAGATCCTGCTGGCCGCCCGGGCCAAGCATCTCGGCGAGGGCTGACGTGCCCGACGGTCCGAGCGCACGACCCCGTCGCGGCCGATCCCGCGACAGTCGATCCCGCGGCGGCCGATCCCGCGACAGTCGATCCCGCGACAGTCGATCCCGCGGCGACCGATCCCGGCACGCTCCCGGATCACGTGGCCGCCAACCGGGCGGCGTGGGACGGCTACGCGGCCGATTACGTCGCGTCCGGGGAGCGAGCGTGGGCCCTCGCGCCGGGCGAGGAATCGTGGGGCATCTACCACGTCCCCGAATCCTCGGCCCGGATGCTGCCCGATGACCTGGCCGGCAAGGACGCGATCGAGCTGGGCTGCGGGACCGCGTACGTCTCGGCGTGGATGGCCCGGCGCGGCGCCCGCGTCGTGGGCATCGACAACTCGCCGCGCCAGCTGGAGACCGCCGTCCGACTCCAGCAGCAGCACGGCATCGACTTCCCGCTCCTGCTGGGCAACGCGGAGCGTGTCCCCTTCCCCGACGCGTCGTTCGACTTCGCGATCAGCGAGTACGGCGCGGCGCTGTGGGCGGATCCGGAGGCGTGGATCCCGGAGGCCGCGCGCCTGCTCCGGCCCGGTGGCCGGCTGGCGTTCCTCACCAACCATGTGCTCGCGTACCTGTGCAGCCCCGACCTCGAGGAGGATCCGGTCGGCGAGCGGTTACTGCGGCCGATGTTCGGGATGGGCCGGACCGAGTGGCCCGACGGGGACGGCGCGGTCGAGTTCCACCCGAGCCACGGTGACTGGATCCGGCTGCTGACCGCCAACGGGTTCGAGGTCGAGGACCTCGTCGAGCCGCAGATCCCCGAAGGCGCGACGACGCGCTACGCGTGGATGCCGTACGCGTGGGCGAGGAAGTGGCCGTGCGAGGAGATCTGGAAGGTGCGCAAGCGCGCCTGATCGCCGCGATGCCGGCGACGTGCGTGCCGGGTGGCGGTCCGACGGCGCTCCATTCGGACTTGCACCGGGGTTGACCGATCGCCGACGATGGCGTCTCGCCTGTTCATCCCGCGCGAGGAGGGCCACCCGGGCATGTCCATCGAGATCGAGTCCGACGGGTCTCCTGCGGCCGACGTGCCGCCCGGCGAGCGCGCCGTCGTCCTTCGGGCGACCGACCTCCGCAAGCGTTACGGATCGCTGGAGGCGGTCCGGGGCGTCACCTTCGAGATCCACGAGGGCGAGACGTACGGTCTCCTTGGCCCCAACGGCGCCGGCAAGACGACCACGATCTCGATCGTGTGCGGTCTCCTTGCGCACGACGGTGGCGAGGTCACCATCGACGGCGCGCCGATCGATATCGGGAAGGTGGCAGCCAAGGCAGGCATCGGGTACGTGCCCCAGGAGCTCGCGATCTATCCCGACCTGTCCGCGAAGGAAAACCTGGAGTTCTTCGGCCGGCTCTACGGGCTGGGTGGGGCGCGCCTGAAGTCGCGGGTCGCCGAGGTGCTCGAGGTCATCGCGCTCACCGAGCGGGCCAACGACCGGGCCGACAAGTTCTCGGGCGGCATGCAGCGCCGGCTCAACATCGGGATCGGACTGCTCCACCAGCCCCGGCTGCTGCTGCTCGACGAGCCGACCGTGGGCGTCGATCCGCAGAGCCGGAACGCCATCCTCGAGAGCGTCGCCGAGCTGGGCCGGTCCGGGATGGCGATCCTGTACACGACCCACTACATGGAAGAGGCGGAGCGGCTGTGCGACCGGGTCGGGATCATCGACCTGGGTGAGATCCGCGCCGAGGGCACCCGGCGCGAGCTGGTTGCCCTGATCGGGCAGGAGGACCAGGTTCGCCTGACGGCGACCGGGGATCTGGCCGGCGCGTCCGAGGCGGCCGCGACGCTCGAGGGGGTGGTCGGGACGGCGCACAAGGACGGCGTGATCGAGGTCCTTGCGACCGATGCCAGCGCGCTGCTGCCGGCGCTGCTGGCCGCGGTGAGCGCCGCCGGCACCACGATCAAGGGGGTCGAGGTCGTGGAGCCGGACCTCGAGGCGGTGTTCCTCCACCTCACCGGCAAGGCGCTCCGGGACACCGGGAGCTGACGATGCGTACCGCGATCCTCATCGCGGCGAAGGACCTCCGCCAGCGGTTCCGCGATCGCTCGGTGATCCTGTTCGCCGTCGTCGCGCCGCTCGGGCTGGCGGTGATCTTCAGCCAGCTGCTCGCGGGCGTGACCGAGTTCAAGGCCGTGTACGTCGTTGCGAACATGGACGGCGGGGCGCTGTCGCAGTCGTTCCGCGACGACGTCCTGGGGTCGCTCGTCGGTGCAGGCGTGGCGACGATCGATGACGTCGCGACGCCGGAGGCCGCCAAAGCGAGTGTGGAGAACGGCGAGGCCGATGCCGCGATCGTCATCCCGGTCGGCTTCAGCACCGCGATCCTCAGCGGCCAGCCCACCTCGATCGAGGTCATCGGCGGACAGGGCGCCGGGCTGGCGACCGAGATCGCCCGGTCCGTCTCGACCCGGTTCGCCGACGGGATCGCCTCGACCCAGCTGGCGATCGCCACCGTCGGCGACCTGCAGGGCGCGCCGCCGGATGCCGCCGGCGTCGCGGCGATTGTCGCGGCGGCCCAGGTGCCGTCGCTCCAGCTCGTCGACGTCGAGACGAGCTTCCGCCAGCTGAGCCAGACCACGTACTTCTCGGCCGGCATGGCCATCCTGTTCCTGTTCTTCGCGGCCCAGGTCGGCGCGGTGAGCATGTTCGAGGAGCGGCGGCTGGGCACGCTGGGCCGGATGCTCGCCGGCCCGATCGCGCCGACCACGATCCTCGCGGGCAAGACGCTGGGCAGCTTCGCCATCGGCATCGTGGCCCTCACGATCCTCGCCGTCGCGACCACGGCGCTGATCGGCGCCGACTGGGGTCCGCCGGCCGGCGTGGCGGCGATCATGGTCGCGGCCGTCGTCTCGGCGATCGGGATCAGCACGCTGGTGACCTCGTTCATGAACACGCAGGACAGCGCCGGCGCCGCCAACTCGGCGGTCGCGATCACCCTGGGCATCCTCGGCGGGACGTTCTTCCCGACCTCGCAGGCGCCGGAGCTGATGGCCCAGCTTTCGCTGGTCACGCCGCATGCCTGGTTCCTGCGCGGGCTGGGCGAGATGCACGGTGCAGGCGCGACGGTCGCCGACGCGCTGCCGTCGATCGCGGTCCTGCTTGCGATGGGGCTGGTCACCGGTGCGATCGGGTTCGCGCGGGCGCGCCGGATGGTGACGGCACGATGAGCGGGTTGACGAAGGCGATCGAGATCGGGCGCATCAACCTGCTGCGCCAGGTGCGGGATCGGGGCGACCTGTTCTTCGTGTTCGTGCTGCCCGTGATCATCATCGTGGCCCTGGGCCTGCAGTTCGGCGGCGCCAGCACGGCGCGGCTGGGGGTCGTGTCACCACCAGCCGACGCCGCTGCCGCTGCGCTCGTGACCGCGCTTCGCGAGGCCGATGTCGAGTTCGACATCCGCGAGATGGCCGACGAAGCGTCGCTGCGGGCGGCGGTCGAGACCGGCAGCCTGGAAGCGGGGGTGGTGATCCCCGAGGGGTACGGGGCGGCACTCGCGGGCACCGGCGTGGTCGAGGTGCGCTACCTGGGCACGCCCGAGAACGTCACCGCCGGGCTCAGGGCGCCGGTGGAGGCCGCCGTCGCGAACCAGGCGATGCAGGTGGCCGCGGCACGGGCGGCGGTGAGCGTCGGTGCCGGGACGTACGCGGCGGCGGCACCGGTGGCCGATCGCCTCCGGAACGACGTCGCGGGCGTGACCGTGACCGCAACACAGGTCGGCGAGCCGGGGCCGTTCGCGGGGTTCGGCCAGTTCACGTTCGGCGCCCAGAGCCAGCTCGTCCTGTTCATGTTCCTGACCTCGATGACGGCCGCCGGCCGCCTGGTCCTGACGCGCAAGCTGGGGGTGTCGCGCCGGATGGTCTCGACGCCCACCTCGATCCCCACGATCGTCGCCGGTGAGGCGCTGGGTCGCATCGGCGTGGCGCTGCTCCAGGGCGTGTTCATCATCGTGCTCACGGCATTCCTGTTCAACGTCTCCTGGGGCGATCCCGTCGCGGCCGCTGCGATCGTGCTGTCGTTCGGGCTGGTGGGCGCAGCCGTCGCGCTGCTGATCGGCGCGATCGCCACCAACGCGGACCAGGCCTCGTCGCTGGGCGTGTTCGCGGGCCTGGCGCTCGGAGCCCTGGGCGGGGCCATGGTCCCGCTCACCTTCATGCCCGAGAGCATGCGAACGCTCGCGAACGTCATCCCCCACAGCTGGGCGATCCGGGCGCTCCAGTCGCTCGTCCGTGACGGTGGCGGGCTGGCATCCGTCGCGCCCGACGTGGCGGTGCTGCTGGGGTACGGGATCGTCCTGATGGCCCTCGCGAGCTGGCGCTTCCGGAAGGCGATCACCGGGTAGCGACCCCCGCTTGGACGGGCGCTCGCCGCCCCCGCCGCCGCTCTCGCTGGACAGCCGTCCGCGGTGTGGATATGCTTCACGCCGAGTTGACCATCTACCTGACGTTGAGCGCATGACCGACACGTCGACCCTCACCCGCTCGGAGCTGGTGGCCGAGGTCGTTGGTGAGCTCTCGTCGCACACCCCGTCCTCGATGATGCGCCTCATGCGGCGGTGGCCGTCGGGACCCCTGAGCCTGGTCCACCTCCACGTGCTCAGCGTGCTCGACACCGATG
>CAVYXU010000031.1:0-18394 GCA_963772565.1 uncultured Chloroflexia bacterium | reverse complement strand
TTGGAAGGCTGCCGCTCTGCCAACTGAGCTACTCCCGAGCGCCACAGAACCTACCACGGGATGTGGCTCCGGCCAACGGTACGAACCGGGCGGGGAGGAACGGAGCCAAGCGGGGTTCTGGCGTTGCCAGGCTCACCCGCTCACCGTGAACGGTGCGCTCGAGAACAGAAGGCTCGACGCTCCCATGGCCTTCACAGCGAACTGGCGAGGGGCGAACACCGAGAACTGCTGGGGAATGGTGACCTCCACGCCGCTGAACGAGCCGGCGTTGTTAGCCGTCGTCCTTCCGATCTCGGTGGTCTGCATCTCGATGACGACCGTCTCCCCCGGGGCGAACCCTTGACCGCTGACCTTGACCTGGCTACCGGCTGGTCCGCTGGTCTGCGACAGGAAGACGCTGGTCTCGACCCGCGGGTCAGAGGAGTTCGGCACGGGGTTTGCCGTTGGCTGCGGGGTGGGCGACGGCGTCGGCTGCGGAGGGTCGCACACGCCCACCGCCCGGCAGATCGGGGGTCCCCATATCGGCGAGGCAAGCACGGCGAACACGCCGCTGACGACGGCGACCTTCAGCGCGTTCGACCCGCTCTCCGCCACGGCGAGGAGAATAACCGTGCGCCGCGGCCCTGCCTATCCCTTCCATTGGTCGATCGTGACGGATCGACACCCGGAATCCCCGCGGTCCAGCGGGCGATCAGGCCGGACCCCGCGGAGCGATCGGCTGCCCGGGCGGCGCAGTCGCCGATGACTGCGGATGGGCCGCGTCGAGCACGTCGACGGCGACGGCGACGAGGGCCAGCAGCACGATCGCCGCGACCGCGGCGACCAGGGCCGCCCCAAGGCTGAACACGGCGCCGATGAACAGCGCCGAGAAGGCGACGCCCAGGAGCGCCATCTGAGCCACCACGCGACCGAATGCCCGGTACTCGCGACCGAGGCGCACGAGCGCTCGCTCGCGAGCGTCCCAGACCGACCAGCGCCAGGTACCCACCTGTCCCAGGACCTGGAATGCGGCGACGACGGCCACCGTGCCCACGACCGCGGTTCCCACCTCCGGGAACACCAGGATCGCGAACACGGGCGCGACCAGCAGGACCGCCGATACGACCATCGCCAGCATCATCAGGACGGTCTCGGCCACATCCCTCAGTGGCGTCCGGTCAGCCCGTTCGTCGAGCATCGCCCCGGCGCCGAACGCCAGGACGGCGCCGACCGCGGCCGCGGCGAGGACAGCGCCCGCCGCATCGCGGGCATCGGGCGTCGAGCCGGTCAGGAACCTGAAGCCGGCGATGACGATCGCGATCAAGGTCGGGATACCCCCGACCCAGGGGGCCAGCCGCAGCGCCAGCCCAACCCAGCGCCCAAACCGCCCGCGCGCCCATGGAACTGCGCGCTCCGGCGGCGTGACGAGCGTGTACGCCGCGGCCAGCCCGATCGCCGCCGCAACGACCCACACGCCGGTCTCCGCGAGCAGCCGCCCGCCGGGCGATGCCGCGAGGTCCATGGCCCGGATGGACGTAACCGCGCCGGTCACGAGGTCGCTCCCCGGAATGGCGGTGAACACCATCCCGGCAAGGTCCGCAGCCGCGGACAGCGACGCTGACGCGAGCGCAACGGACATGGCGATGGCCGCCAGCGAGCCGGCAGCGGTCAGCTGGCGCCAGTAGGAGAGCAGCGAAAGCCGTCGACGACGCCGGTTCGATCGGGCCTGGTCGGCCGCCTCGTCGCCGAACAGGGTGGCGGCGCCCGGGCCGCCGGCGAGCAGGCGCATGAGCGGGATCAGGAACTCCTCGTCATTGTCCCAGTACCCGCCGTGATCCTCCCGGAACGACAGGCGGTTCCAGACGGCGTGGCTCTGGATCCGCGCCAGCAGCGTCTCGTCGGCGGTCGGGTCGTCGCGGGCGGGGGGCTCGAGCACTCCCACGGGTGCGGGGTCCTGCGAGGCCCAGAAGTCGTCCCACCGCAGGCCGGGGTGCGTGGCAAGCAGCGATCCGTACAGGCGCTCCGGCGGCACGTCCAGCTCGTCGCTCGGAGGCGCGCCGCTGGCGTCGGTCAGCCGCCAGGCGAGGTTGAGCCCCTCGCCGAGCGTGATCAGCCGGTCGACGGCCAACCCGGCCGACGCGGGATCCACGAGGGTCATGTAGGAGACGATCGCACCGCCCGAGTGCGCGACGATGGCGACCTCGTCGCAGCCGGCCGCCTTCACGTCACCGAGCGCGTCGACCAGCTGCCCCCGGATGCTCGCGGACTGCGCAGTGTCGGACAGCAGGACGTAGACATCCCCGAACCAGTCGAGGACGAAGCGGTCCAGCGGCCGGGTGAGCGCTCCGTCCTTGAGCGGCCCGATGGGGACCAGCTTCTCGATCGAGCGCAGCAGGCCGTACACCACCAGGAGCAGCGCGGACACGGCCTGCAGGAACAGCGCGGCGCCCAGTCCGGCGACGGCGCGACCGGGCCCGGCTCCCGGCGCTCGCTGCATCCCGTCGGGCGGACCCGGATCGACGGCCTCCCTCGTCTCGCCGGCTTCGTTGCGACGCAAAGCGTGGTGCTCCGTCCAGCCGCGCAGTCGCGGGTCGTGGGCGCCTCCGCGCTTGGGCAGCAGCGCGGACAGGATCCGCTGGATCGCCCCGCGCGGTCCGAGCCACTCCGCCATCTGTCCGAACGACGGTGGCCGGACGCGCTCGGCCCACCAGGCCTCGGTCATCACCCAGTGCTGCTCCGGGATGTCGTGGCCGTCCACGTTCGCGGCAGGCAACTGCAGCTCAATCCACCGGCGCTGCGACGGACCGGGATCGAGCTCCACGTCCATCACCGGGTCCGCCGAGAGGTGATTCCTGACCCGGGTGTCGAACAGGACACGGATGATGGCACTGCCCCAGTCGAGCAGCGTCTCCCCCGCTGCCTGCGATCCGATGCCATGGACGAACACGACGCCGACGTGCCTGGCGGCAGGCTCCGCATCGCAGCGGAGGACGATCCCCGGTTCGCGACGCCGCGCCGCACGGGCCGATGGGGAGTCGCCGCCCTGGCCGCCGTTATCGGGGCGCGTCGTTGCCTCGCCTCGACGGCTGGCCGACCCGTCTGTCCGGGCGGTGGGCTGGTTGGGGACGCTCATCTGGCACTGCCCCATGTGGCTCATGGCCTCGTGGGCAGGCTACCAACTTCGTCAAGGCGCCCGTGCGACGGGGTCACCCAGCCGAACCGGCGCGCAACGCACCGCCGGACCGGGCGTCAGGCCCTGGCTGCTGCGACCGCCCCACCAAGCCGCGCAAGCCGAGCGTCGCGGTCGCCCACGAACCGCTCGATCGCGGCCAGGATGTGGTCCGCGTCCAGGTGCGCCTCCTCGATCACCTCGTCGAGCGAGCCGCCGGTCCGCCATCGATCGTCCCAGTCCGCGCTCAGTGAATACGCCTCGACCTCATCGCCGGCGGCCCAGTCGCGCATCAGGCGGACCGCGCCGTTGGTGATCACCATCGCGTCGAGCCGATCCGCGGCAGATGCGACGGCCTCGCGATAGTCCGCGTCCTGGCGCCGGAACAGCTCCTCGCTCAGGGCCGCGACGATCTTGACGTTGAGGCCGCGCCGGTCGAGCTCACCCAGCACGCTCACCAGGTTGTGGGTCGGCAGGGTGCCGCGCACGAACACGGTGCCGCCGCGCGGCTGGTGGTCGCGGTATGGCCGCAGCACGTACGCGCCGCGGGCGGCTTCGAGATGCGAGGGCATCCCCAGCGCCACACGATCCGGCAAGGGGATCGGCGGGCGGGTGAGGTGCAGCACCACGATCGGAACGTCGGTGGAGAACGCCGCCGCCAGCATCGCCGGCACCTCGTTGTACTCCCACGGATGCATGTCGATGGCGTGGCCGGTCGGGAACAGCTGCATCACGCCCGGCGAGAACACGCCGAAGTGCGTCCTGGAGTCCTCCGCCGTCTCGGGCCCGGAGTGGCCGGCGACGTAGAGAACCCGGCCCAGCTTGAGGTCGCTGTCCTGGGCGAGCTGGCTGAACAGGCGCAGGGGACCGTATTTGAGGTAGCTGAACGAGCCATAGGTCGAGCACGCGCCCCAGTAGCCGTCGAACTCGCGGAACGGGTCCGCGGCGAGGTTCACGGACGCAAGCCCGGTGAGCATGCCCGCGTTGGTGAACTCGGTGATCTCGGTGGGCAGGAGCGCGCCGGTCGGGTTGTTGTCGCGCTCGTACCAGCCCGTGCCCGGCAGGTCGCCGAACGGCTTGGCGAAGCCGGCGAGGTTGGTTGACTCGGCGAGGTCGGCCGACGCGGCGACGAACAGGGGCCGGCCGTGATCGCGCAGAGCGATCCCGTTGACGTACGAGGCCCAGGCGCCGAGCCCGGCCCGGTTGGGCACCTTCTCCCCCGGCCCACGCCAGATCTCGGCGGGGTACTCCCCGACGTCGAACAGCCGCTGGTCCTCGAACACGGAGACGGAGGCCGCACCCAGGCGGAACCCCCGGATCTCCTCCGGGACACTGTCCGCGATCTCGACCAGCCGGTCCGAGAGCCATCGGACGAGGTCCGGGTCGCGCCGGAGCACGGTCATCACGACCCGCAGGTTCGCCTCGGCCTGGGCGGCGACGGCATCCGGGTCGGACGGGGCGGGCGCATCCACGCCCTCGTACTCGACCCCATACCGCTCGATGAACGCCTTGCGGACGGCCCAGAACTCGGGTGCATTCATCGGCCAGGCGGTGCCGTGGCTGGGGGCGTCGGTCTTGCCGTATCCACGACCCTTGCGGGTGCGGAACCAGGCGATCGACGGGACGTGATCCGCGTTCTCCCCGCGGGCGGCGTCGAGGATCGTCTCGGTCACCGGACCCCAGGACATCCCGTCCTCGGTGCCCGTGACGCGCCAGCCGTACGGCGCGAACCAGTCCTCGGGCGTGCCCGGCGTGACCGAGGACGCAGCCCGCCCATCGATGCCGAAGTCGTTCCAGTCGACCAGGAACACGAGGTTGTCGAGGCCCAGGCCCCAGGCCGTGTTCTTGACCTCGTGCGTGGCGCCCGGCGTGAGCCCGCCCTCGCCCTCGATGACGAACACCTTGACCTCGCCGGCGCCGGCCATCCGGAGCGCCAGGGCCTGGCCCGCGGCGGGCGGCATCCCGTGGCCCGAGGGTCCCGTGTTGGACTTGAGGAACATCGTCCGGCCGGCCATCTCCGCGTGGCCCGGCAGCCCGCCGCGGCGGCGCAGCTGGAGCAGCCACTCCCAGGTCAGCGCCCATTGGCCATCGTCCGGGAACGCGAACCGGCCGTCGCCGTCGAGCTCCTCGCGCGCCCGCAGCGCCTCGTTGAGCACGGCGAGGCTCGCGTACACCAGTGGCACGGCATGCCCGGCGGACAGCACGAACCGGTCACCGAACGGGAGCCACGGCCGGCGGATGTCCCAGCGCATGGCGCCCGAGAGCATCAGCGACAGGACCATGTGCGCCTTGGACCGGGAACCGCCCGGATGCCCGCTCTGGCGGTAGTTGAGCGCGAGGTCGATGCACTCGTCGACGAGGTCCTTGACGACCTCGTACCGGGCCTCGTCCGGGGGCGCGGACGGATCGAGCGTGGGGGCCGGGGCGTCGCTGCCGTTCATCGCGTGCCGGCTCCGCCCGCGACGAGCGGCTCCACGAACGCCCGGATCCGGCGCAGCGCCTCGGTGATGTTCTCGCGCGAGTTGGCGTACGAGAGCCGGATGTGGTCCACGCCGACGCCCCCGAACGCCGTGCCCGCGAGCACGGACACGCCGGACTCGTTGAGCAGGCGGTCGGCGAGCTGTGCGCCGGTGAGCCCCGTACCGGAGATCTCCGGAAACACGTAGAACGCGCCCTTCGGCCGCAGGCACCTGAAGCCCGGGATCTCATTGAGACCATCGACGATCAGGTCGCGCCGCGCCCGGAACTCCTCGACCATCGCGTCGATCTCGTCCTGCGGACCGGTCAGCGCCTCGACGGCCCCGACCTGCGCGAACGTCGTTGCACCGGACACGGAGTTGATGATCAGGCGCCCGAACCCGCGGATCAGCCATTCGGGGACGATCCCGTAGCCCAGCCGCCAGCCGGTCATCGCGTACGTCTTTGAGAAGCCGTCGAGCACGATCGTGCGCTCGGCCATGCCCGGCAGCGCGGCGATCGAGCTGTGCTCCTCGCCGTCGTACAGGATCCGGCTGTAGATCTCGTCGGTCATGACGGTCAGGTCGTGCTCCAGCGCGATCTTCGCGATGCGCTCGAGATCCGAGGGGGTGAGCACGCCGCCGGTCGGGTTGGCGGGCGAGTTGATGACGATGAGCTTGGTGCGCTCGGTGACGAGCGAGGCGAGCTCGTCCGGATCGAGGCGGAACTCGTTCTCCTGGCGGATCGGGATCGCGACCGGGACGCCGCCGACGAACCGGGTCACGGACTCGTAGATCGGGTACCCGGGATCCGGCACGATCACCTCGTCGCCGGGATCGACCAGGGCCAGGATCGTGTAGTACATGACGCCCTTGCCGCCGACCGTCACGAACACGTTGGCGGGATCCACCGCGAAGCCCTTGCGGGCGGTCGCATCGGCCGCGATCGCGGACCGCAGCTCGGGGATGCCGGGGAACGGCGGGTAGTGCGTCCGGCCGGCGTCGATGGCCTGCTTGGCGGCCTCGCGGATGTTGGCGGGGGTGTCGAAGTCCGGCTCACCGATCTCGAGGTGGATCACACTCCGCCCCGTCGCCTCGAGCGCGCGTGCCCGGGCCGCGGCCTCGAACGCCGTCTCGGTGCCGATCGTCTCCATCCGCGCCGCGATCTTCATGCCGGTGTCTCCCCTGCAACTTCGAATATGTGCGGGCCGGGGCCCGCGCCCTCCCGAGCCTCCAGCCGGATCAGCCGGCATCGAGCGTGGCACCCGCGGCCAGGCAGTCCTCCGCGAAGCGCTCGAGCGCGCCGTCGTCGTCGGCGGTCGCCCTGACCAGGGTCATGATCCGGTCAACCCCCGCATCCGCATACCGGCGGAGCAGCTCCCGGCGCGGCGCCCCCTCGACGCTCGAGTCGTCGCGGCCGATGTTGACCGACAGCCGCAGCGTACCCGGATCGCGGCCGATCTCCTCGCATCGCGATGCGATCACGGGCCGCGCCTCGACGACCTCCTGCGGCGTCAGCCAGTCCATGTTGAGCTCATCGGCGAACCGGGCCGCGAGCCGCCATGTCCGGTTCGGGCCGTTGCCGCCGACCAGGATCGGGATCCGCGGCTTCTGGACCCCTCGCGGGACGTTGATCGCGTCACGGATCGACGCCGTCGGGCCCGAGTAGGTCGCCCGACCGGCGCCGAGCATCCGGGAGGTGATCTCCAGCGCGTCCTCGAGCGCCTCCATCCGTGTGCGCAAGGGCGGGAACCCCCAGCCGTAGGCGATGTACTCGTCGTCCTTCCAGCCAGCCCCGAGACCCAGCTCTGCGCGCCCGCCGGACACGACGTCGAGGGTCGAGATCATCTTGGCCACCAGGGCCGGGTTGCGGTAACCGGCACACAGCACGAGATGGCCGAGGCGGACGCGTGCCGTCTCGCCGGCGAGCGCCGTGATCCCGACGAACGCCTCGAAGGTAATCTCGTCGGTCGGCTCGGGCTCCGTCTGAAGGTGGTCGAACAGCCAGACGGAGTCGAACCCGAGTGCGTCGGCCTGGTGCGCGACCGACACCGTTCGCGACCACGCCCGGGCCGGATCCCAGCCGTCGTACTCGCCGGTCCAGCCCTGCGGCGCGATGATCCCGACGCGCATGGCGGGCTACCGGCGTTCGAGGATCGGGCGGGCCTTGTCGGGATCGTCGACGACGAACGCGAACGTGGCGCGGTCGCTCCAGCGTCCCAGGAACAGGTGGCCCATCACGTTGACACCGGCATCGGCCAGCTCGCGAGCGACGCGAGCCATGCCGCCCGGGCGGTCATCGACCTCGGCCAGCAGCGACTCGCCCTCGAGGAACGTCCAGCCACCGGCCTCGAGCACGGCGCGGGCCGCGTCGTCGTCGGCGGTGGTCATGATGAAGTGGCCGACCTCGCCCAGGCCGCCGCCGCCGATCGCGCGAAGGTCCACGCCGCGCGCCGACATCTGCTCCGCGAGATCGGCCAGCTGGCCGGGCTTGTTGGTCACCTGGACGACGAACTGCTTCGGCATCGGGGCCTCCGGGGCGGCGGCGGACGGGTCGCCGCGGTTCGGGTGTCGGTTCGAGGGCTGATTCTCGCATGCGGGCGGTCCACAGGCGAGCCCGACCGGTGCCGGGGCGCGGTCGGGCGAGCCTACGCGCCTCGCCGGAGCTGCACGGCGCGCCGGTACAGCTCGAGGTAGCGCGGCGCCGGACCCGTGTCCCAGCCGAAGTCGACGGCCATCCCGCGCGCCACCAGGGAGGGCCAGCGGTCGCGATCGGCGGCGCGCAGCGCCATGGCGCGGGTGACGGCGCCCACCAGCGCCGCGGGGGTTGCGTCGTCGAACACGAACCCGGTGCCGGCGCCAGGCTGCTCATCGATGTCGACGACCGAGTCGGCGAGGCCGCCGGTGCGGCGGACAACGGGCGGCGTGCCGTAGCGCAGCGCGATCATCTGCCCCTGGCCGCAGGGCTCGAATCTCGACGGCATCAGGAACAGGTCGGCACCGGCGTAGATCCGGCGGGCGAGGTCCCGGTCGAAGCCCTCGAGCATCGCGACGCGTCCTTGCGCAGCAGCTGCCAGCGCCCGGAACGGATCCGCGAGCGACGCCTTGCCGGTGCCCAGCACGATCAGCCTGGCGCCTGACTCGAGCAGCTGCGGGGCGCCCCCGGCGAGCAGGTCGAACCCCTTCTGTGGATCGAGCCGCCCGATCATGGCCAGCACGGCACCGTCATCGTCCGGGTCGAATCCGACGCGCTCCAGCAGGTCGCGGCGGCAGGCGGCCTTGCCGTCCATCGCCCCCGCCCGGTACGGCGCGGCGAGCGCGGTGTCGGTCGACGGATCCCACACGTCGGGGTCGATCCCGTTGAGGATCCCGCTGAACCGGTCGCCCATCGCGCGAAACAGGCCGTCGAGGCCGCGCCCGAGCTCCGGTGTCAGCGCCTCGCGGGCGAACCCCGGCGACACCGTGTTGGCGAGATCCACGTGCTCGACCGCGGCCCGTAGCAGGTCGAGGACCTCCGGGTCGTTGCCCGCCAGCGGATCGCCGGGCGCCAGCCCCAGCAGCCCGAGCTTCGCCGCGGGCGTCCGGCCGCGGTAGGCAAGATTGTGAAGCGTCAAGACCGCGGCCATGTCCCGGAAGAAGGCGTCGCCCGACGCGGCGCCGCGGGCCCTGTCGATCAGGGCGGGGCCGGCGTGCCAGTCATGGGCGTGGAGCACGTCCAGGGGCTCGCCGTCGCGGCGCAGGGCGGCCAGCGCGGCACGTCCGAAGACCGCGAACCGCCAGGCGTCGTCCGGATGGTCGTAGAACCCGTCGCGGTCGAAGGCCGGTGGGTGGTCGACGAGCCGCAGCCGGTAGCCGTCGGCCGCGACGTCGACGATCGAGACCGTGAGTGGTCCGGTGCCGGCCGGATCGTCGATGGTCAGGGGCGGCTCGACCTCGAACTCCCGAGGCATTCGAACGCCGCGGTAGCGGGGCAGGAACACGTCCACCGGCCTGCTGAGCGTCGCCTCTTCGCCGGGCAGCCGGCCGAGCGCACGGGCGAGCGCGTCGACCACGTCCGCGAGGCCGCCGGTCTTGGCCCACGGCTCGCACTCGGCGGCAAGGAAGGCGACGCGAAGGTGCATCGCGCGATCGTAGCGTCCGGGTACCCGGCCGGGCCGGCCCTCCCGCGGTGTCAATGCCGACTATCATTTCCCGCTCATGGAGCCCATCGTCCGCGTTCCCGTGTCGGCCGACGCCTCGTTTCACCTCCCACCCAAGGTGTCCGGCCTGCGCCGCCTCGCCTACAACATGTGGTGGAGCTGGCATCCGCGGGCGCGCCAGCTGTTCTCGCGTATCGATGCCGGCGCCTGGGCGAGGTATCGCAGCCCGATCCCGGTACTGTCCGGCGCGGTCGCCTGGGACCAGCTGCTCGAAAACCCGCGCTTCCTCGCCGAGTGCCAGGACATCATCGACGAGTTCGATGCGTACATGGCCAACGGCACGGACCAATGGTTCCAGCGAAAGCATGCGGCGAAGCTGTCGGGACCGATCGCCTACTTCTGTGCCGAGTACGGCTTGCATGAGTCGCTGGGGATCTACTCCGGCGGCCTGGGGGTGCTCGCGGGCGACCACATGAAGACCGCATCGGACATGGCGCTGCCGCTGATCGGCGTCGGCCTGATGTACCGCAAGGGATACTTCCGCCAGGCCATCGACGCGGACGGGCACCAGGAGCACTCGTACCCCGACTACGAGCTGGGCCGGCTGCCGGTCCTGCGCGCGCAGGACCGGCTGGGCAACCCGCTGACGGTCAGCGTCCAGCTGCCGGGCCGTGACCTGTTCGCCGCCGTGTGGGTCGTCCAGGTCGGACGCGTGCCGGTGCTCCTGCTCGACACCGACGTCCCCGACAACGACGACTCGGACCGGCCGATCACCCACATCCTGTACGTCCGCGGTCGCGAGATGCGGCTTCACCAGGAGCTCGTGCTCGGGGTCGGCGGCGTTCGCGCGCTCCGCGAGCTGTCCATCGACCCGGGGGTGTGGCACCTCAACGAGGGGCACTCGGCGTTCCTGCTCGCCGAGCGCGCTCGCGAGCTGGTTGCCGGGGGATCGACGCTCGACGACGCGCTGTCGACGGTCGCGCGCAACTCGGTGTTCACGATCCACACCCCCGTCTCGGCTGGCAACGAACGCTTCGGAACGGACCTGGTGCGGCGGGTTGCCGGGCCCCTGCTGGATGGCGACGGGCGTCCCGGCACCGGCGGTGTCCCGCTGGATCGCGTGCTCGAGCTGGGTCTTGGTGTCGACCAGGATCGGTCGCAGTTCGACATGACCGCGTTCTCGCTCCGTACCACGCACGGCGCCAATGCGGTCTCGCTCCTCCACGGACACACGGCAAACGCGACCTGGCAGGGCATCTCGCCGGGCGAGATCCTGGGCCTGACCAACGGCGTGCACACGCCGACCTGGCTGGGGCAGCCCGTCCGGGACATCCTCAACCGATACACGGGCGCCACCGTGGACCGCATGGACGACCAGCCCAGGAAGGCCCGCTTCTGGGAGCGCATCGAGAAGGTACCGACGGCCGACCTGTGGGAGGCACACCAGCGCCAGAAGCGGGAGCTCGCGATCTTCGCGCGCGGCCGGCTGCGCAACCAGTTCGCCCGCCACGGCGAGGCGCCGTCGACCCTCGAGGACCTCGAGAACGTCCTGGATCCGACGATCCTCACCATCGGCTTCGCGCGGCGGTTCGCGACCTACAAGCGCGCGTCGCTGGTGTTCTCGGACCTCGACCGGCTTGCCGCCATGCTGTGGGACGAGGACCGGCCGGTGCAGCTGATCTTCGCCGGCAAGGCCCACCCCGCGGATCGCCCCGGCCAGGGCGTCATCCAGGACATCTTCGGACGGTCGCGAAGCCCCAAGCTGCGCGGCCGGGTGTTCATCATCGAGGACTACGACATCCGGATCGCCCGCTTCCTGGTCCAGGGCGTCGATGTCTGGCTCAACAACCCGCGCCGCCCCCTGGAGGCTTCCGGCACGTCGGGCATGAAGGCCGCCGCCAACGGCGTGGTCAACGTGAGCGTGCTCGACGGCTGGTGGGACGAGGGCTGGACCGGGGACAACGGCTGGGCGATCGGCGGCCGCGAGACGGACCCCGACGAGGGGGCCCAGGACTGGGCCGACGCCCAGGACCTGTACCGGATCCTGGAGCAGGAGCTCATCCCCGCGTACTACGAGCGCGATGCGGAGGGCATGCCCAGCCGCTGGACGCAGCTCATGCGAAACTCGATCGCCAGCACGATCTGGCGGTTCTCGACCACCCGCATGCTCCACGAGTACGTCGAGCGCCTGTATCTTCCCGCAGCCGGCGTCGACGTGGAGCCGGAGGTCGCGGCGAGCAGGTCGTAGCGTCGGGCCTGGTTCCCCGTTTCATCGCAACCCAACACTGAGGACGCACCGTGGCCCCCCGGATCTCGCTGGCCCTGGCGATCCACAACCACCAGCCGGTCGGCAACTTCGGCTGGGTGTTCGCCGAGGTCTGCGACAACGCGTACCAGCCGATGATCGAGGCGCTCGAACGCCACCCCGGCGTGCGCCTGTCCCTCCACTACACCGGGGCGCTGCTGGAATGGCTGGCCGCCGAGCGCCCGGGGCTCCTGGAGCGCATCGGCGGGCTGGTTGCACGGGACCAGGTCGAGCTGCTGGGCGGGGGCATCTATGAGCCCGTGCTCGCCTCCCTCCCCGAGCTCGACCGGGTCGCCCAGCTGACCCGGATGGCGGACACCCTCGAGGGCATCACCGGGCGACGCCCGAGGGGCGCCTGGCTCGCGGAGCGCGTCTGGGAGCCGGACCTGCCCACGTCGCTCGTCGCGGCCGGCTACCAGTGGACGATCCTCGACGATGCCCACTTCCGGGCCGCGGCGATCCCCGAGCAGAACCTGTGGGGCGCCTACACGACCGAGGACCAGGGCCACCTGCTCACCGTGTTCGGCAGCGAGCAGGGACTGCGCTACCGGATCCCGTTCGGCACCGTCGACGACGTCATCGGATACCTCCGCCGCCACGCGACCGAGGCCGGCAACCGGGTCGGCATGATGGGCGACGACGGCGAGAAGTTCGGTGCCTGGCCGACGACGCACGAGCATTGCTGGGGTCGCGGCCGGTGGGTCGAGACCTTCTTCGAGGCGCTCGAAGCCAACGCGGACTGGCTGACCACCGTGACGCCATCGCAGTGGCTCGACCGCGAGCCGCCCATCGGCCGCGTCTACGTGCCGACGTCGTCGTACGCCGAGATGGGCGAGTGGGCGCTGCCGCCCGACGAGACCGCCGTGTTCGGTCCCCTCCTCCACCGGGCCGTGGCCGCGCATCTGCCGGAGGCGCGCTGGCTGCGCGGCGGCTTCTGGCGCAACTTCCAGGTCAAGTACCGCGAGATCAACGACCTCCACAAGCAGATGCTGCGCACCTCGAACAAGGTGGCCGCCATGCCCGAGGGGGCCGCCCGGCTGACCGCCGAGGACCACCTTCACCGGGGGCAGTCGAACGACTGCTACTGGCACGGGCTGTTCGGCGGGATCTACATCTCGCACATGCGCCTCGCGACGTACGAGCACCTGATCGCGGCCGAGGACATTGCGGACCGGGTGCTGGGCACCCTCCACGCGGCGGAGCTGCGGGACCTGGACATGGACGGACTGCCGGACGCGTTGGTCGCCGATCCCGGCCAGGTCGTGACCGTCAAGCCATCCGAGGGCGGCGGGATCGGCAGCTGGGACCTGCGCGCCGCGCGCCACGCCATGGGAGCGGCCCTGCGACGCCGGCCAGAGGCGTACCACGAGACGCTCCGCGCGTTCGAGGCACGTGGCGACGCCAGCCGTGGTGCCGTCCAGGAGGTCAGTGGCGACGGGCTGACCTCGATCCACGAGCTGGTCCGCGTCAAGGAGCCAGGACTCTCGCGACGGCTGTACTACGACGACCACGAGCGCCGGTCGGGTCTCGTTCGATTCCTCGACCCTGATGTCACGCCCGAGGCGGTCGCAACCGCCGATGAGCGCGAGCTGGGCGACTTCCGCGATGGCCAGTTCCAGGTGGATTCGGTCGCTCCCGGGCGGATCGTCACATCGCGGATCGGCAGCGTCCTGGGCCAGGCCGTGGCCGTGACCCGCACGCTGTCGCTGCGCGGCGACCGGCTGGCGCCGGCGCTCGATGTCGAGCTCGCCGTCGAGCATCGGGGGACGGCTGCCTTCGAGACCCGCCTGGGCCTCGAGTTCTCGCTGCACCTGCTCGGCGGGGGCGCCAATCCGTCGGCGTGGTATGCCGTCGGCGGGGTTCGGTCCGCCCACGACGGCACCGGCCAGGCCACCTCGATCGAGTCGATCGGGTACGGCAACGACTGGGTCGGGGTCGCGATCAGCGCAGCGCTGGAACCGGCGGCCGACGCCTGGTGGAACGCGATCGAGACGATCTCGAACTCGGAGGCGGGCTTCGAGCGCGTGTACCAGGGCAGCGGGCTCATCGTGTCGTGGCCGCTCCGCATCGAGCCGGGCGAGACGCGCCGGTTCGCCGTCCGCCAGGTCGCAACCGTCGCGCGGGATCGTGCCGACGACGAGGTCGACGGACCCGCGTGAGCGGCCGGCCGGATCACCGGGAGGCCGGCGCGTGACGCGTGGCCGCCTCGTCGTCCATGCCCACTTCTACCAACCGGCGAGGGCCGACCCGTTCACCGGTGAGATCCCGCGCGATCCGTCGGCGGCGCCGGCGCACGACTGGACCGAGCGCATCACCGCCGAGTGCTACCGGCCGAACGCGGAGCGGGGCGCCCTGCGGCGGGTGTCCTGGGACGTCGGTCCGACGCTGACCGCCGACCTGGCGGCACGTGCCCCCGACGTGCTGGCGGGCTTCGTGGCGGCGGACCGGCAGGGGCGCTCCGAGACCGGCGGTCCCGCGATCGCGCAGGCGTTTCATCACGCGATCCTGCCGCTCGCGGCGATGCGCGACCGGTACACCGAGGTGGTCTGGGGCGTGCGTGACTTCGAGCACCGCTTCGGGCGCCGCCCGACCGCGATGTGGCTGCCCGAGACGGCGGTCGACCTGCCGACGCTGCGAGTCCTTGCCGACGCCGGGATCACAGCCACCATCCTCGCGCCGTGGCAGGCCGAGACCTCCCACGTCGACGCCCGGCATCCATACCGCGTGGACCTGGGCGGGGGTCGCCACATCGTGGTGGCGTTCTACGACGGCGACGTGTCGGGCGCCGTGTCGTTCGAGCCCGACACCACGGCCGACGCCGATCGGTTCGCCCGCGAGCGGGTCGCGCCCCGGCTCGCCGTCCCGCTCCCGGGCGGCGGCGCCCCGATGCTGGTGATCGCGAGCGATGGCGAGCTGTACGGTCACCACCAGCCGTTCCGCGACCTGTTCCTCCAGCGGCTCGTCGCACCCAGCCAGGGCGCGCTGGACCGCGGCTTCGACGTGGTCGATCTCGCGACGGCGGTCGCCGAGCAGCCGGGTCATCCGCACCCGGAGATCCGGATCCGCGAACGCACCTCGTGGAGCTGCCATCACGGCGTCCTGCGCTGGTCGGCCGAGTGCCCGGACGTGCCCGACGGGCGCTGGAAGTCGCCGTTGCGGGGCGCGCTCGACCGGCTGGCCGGCGGCATCGACACCGTGACCGAGCAGATGGCGCGCGTGCTGCCGGGACTGGCCGACGTGTGGGCGGCTCGCGACGCCTACGTGGACGTGGTGACCGGCGCGACGGAAGGTGCGGCGTTCGCGGCGTCGAACCTCGCCCGGCGAGCGGCCACGGCCGACCGGCAGCGACTTATCGACCTGCTCGAAGCCCAGCGTTGGCGGCTGGCGATGTTCGCGTCCGACGGCTGGTACTGGGACGATCCGATGCGCCCGGAGACCCGCAACGTGCTCCGCGCGGCGGCCAGGGCCGTTCGTCTGGCGGACGGGCTCGCAGGCACGACGTTGGAGCATCGCCTCGTGGCCGATCTGGGTGCGGTGCGGTCGCCGGCGCTGGGCATCGACGGTGCGACGATCTATCGCCACGCGCTCAGCGAGGTCGGACAGCCTCCGCCGCACGGCGGGGGAGCGCTCGCGTGACACGGAACAGCCCCCGGCTGGCCGGGGGCTGTCGACGAGGCGCCGAGAGGGAGGGGGAGGGTCGGCGCCCTGAGTGTGGTCGGCGGGTCAGCGAAGACCGACGGGATAGGTCGGCCGGCGGGGATCGTCGGATCCGTCACGCGAGTCGACGCCCAGCTCGATCGCGCTGATCGCCAGGATGCCGAGCAGGATCATGATCAGCGAGATGAGGAACAGTTCCACGGTAGGCTCTCTATCTGACGGGACGTCATTGATTGATATAGTCAAGTAGGCCAAGTACGACACTAGTTGGACTATCCCACTATGTCAAGTAGCCGAACTGACCCTTATCTGACCGCCGAACGGCCTGCCGCGGGCGGGACCGTCCCAGGCCGTCACCAGCTCGACATCGAGCGCAATTCGGACGTCCCGATCTCGACCCAGATCTACTGGCAGCTCGCCTATCAGATCGAATCGGGCCGCCTCCAGCCGGGGACGCGCCTGCCCCCGGTCCGGGAGCTGGGCGGCGCCCTGCGCGTCAACCCCAACACGGTCCGCGCCGTCTACCGTCGCCTCGCCGACGCCGGCTACGTGGTCGGGCGGCACGGGGCGGGGACCCGGGTCGTCGATCGGCCACCCGTGCGTCGCGGCTCCGAGGCGCTCGCGGGGATCGTCGCCGAAACCATGCGACGCGCGGGCCAGCTGGGGTTCACCCCTGACGAGGTGGCCCAGGCGACGTTCACCGCCGCCACCGAACACAGGCGACCCGGGCCTCTTGTCCGGGTGCTGTTCGCCGAGTGCACGGCGGCCGACGCCACGGTGGACGCGGAGCGGATCATCGAGGCCTTCCCCGACCGGATCGAGGCCGTCGGCGTGCTGCTCGATGAGCTGCCCGACCGGCTCGATCGGTACCACTACGACCTCGTGGCCACGACGACGTTCCATGCGGACGAAGCGCAGGCATATGTCGCGGGCCAGGTGCCGGTCGTTGCGATGCTCGTCGGGCCCGGGTACATGTCGCTGGTCCAGGAGGTCGCGTCGCTGCCGCCGGGCTCCAAGGTCGGGCTCGTGTGCGGCTCGCAGCGCGGCGTCGAGAACATCGCGGAAGTCCTGCAGCTGTCCGGCACCTCCGACGTCCGGATCATCTCCGCCGTCGCGCACACCGAGCAGGAGCTCGAGCTCGTCGACCGCGAGGCCGACCTGGTCCTGCTGTCCCGGGAGGCGATGGCGCTGGGACTCGACACGCGGTTCGAGCGACCGGATCGGGTCCGCGAGTGGACCTACGAGTTCGACCCCGCTGGCCTGGAGCTCCTGCGACGCGCCATCGAGCGGGTGGTCGTGGCCCGGGCGGCCGTCGTGGCCGCGACCGGAGCCGGCCAGGGCGTCTGATCGGCCGGTCGCGACGTTGACAGTCGGGGACGCAGCCCCATAGGGTGGGGGCACCCGGACCACCTGTCGTCGCTTCCGTGCGTCAGGTCGTCCGCGAGCCGAGGAGCACCTTGCCAGGTCGATCCGCATCCCCATCCATCAACGCGGGCGATGGGCGCAGACGCGCCATCATCGAGCACGTCGCGCCGCAGGTCGATGGTGGTCGCTTCCCGGTCAAGCGGGAGCTGGGCGGCGTGCTCAAGGTCGAGGCTGATGCGTTCGTCGACGGACACGACGTGGTGCGGGTCGTCGTGCGCCATCGCCCGCCGGTGAAGAACGGCAGACCGGCGGCGTGGCGCGAGATCGCGATGGGCTACCCGGACAACGACCGTTGGTATGCGGACCTGCCGCTGGAGCAGGTCGGGCGGCACGCCTACGCGATCGCGGCCTGGGCCGACCGGTTCGCCACCTGGCGGCGCGACCTGGACAAGCGACTCGCCGCCGGCCAGGACGTCACGGTCGAGCTCGAGGTCGGGGCGGCGATGGTCGCCGACGCGGCCGGGCGAGCCCGTGGCGCCGACGCGAAGCGGCTGCGGGAGATCGCCACCGCTCTCACCGGACCCGCGCCGCTGCCCGACCGATCCGTGATCGCCCTGTCCGATGCCCTGGCGCGACTCATGGAAAGCTACGCCGACCGGAGCCACGAGACCGTCACGGACCCCCCGTTCGAGGTCGTGGTCGATCCGGTCCATGCCCGCTTCTCCAGCTGGTACGAGCTGTTCCCGCGCTCGACGTCTGCCGGGGAGGGGCGCCACGGAACGCTGCGCGACGTGATGGCGCGCCTGCCGTACGTCGCCGACCTGGGCTTCGACGTGCTCTACCTGCCGCCCATCCATCCGATCGGGACGGCCCATCGCAAGGGACCCAACAACGTGACCACCGCGCGGGCCGGCGATCCGGGCGTCCCGTGGGCCATCGGCGCCGACGGCGGCGGGCACACGGCGGTGCACCCGGACCTGGGTACGGTCGACGATGTGCGAGCGCTCGTCGCGGCCGCGGGCGAGCGAGGCATCCGCCTCGCACTCGACATCGCGTTCCAGGCGTCACCCGATCACCCCTGGGCGAAGGAGCACCCGGACTGGTTCCGCCGGCTGCCCGACGGCACGATCCGCTACGCGGAGAACCCGCCCAAGCGCTACGAGGACATCTACCCGTTCGACTTCGAGTGCGATGACTGGACCGGCCTGTGGCGGGCGCTCGACGAGGTCGTCCGTTTCTGGATCGAGCAGGGCGTGCGCATCTTCCGGGTCGACAACCCCCACACCAAGCCGTTCCCGTTCTGGGAGTGGCTGATCGGCGGCGT
>CAVYXU010000030.1:0-42427 GCA_963772565.1 uncultured Chloroflexia bacterium | reverse complement strand
GCAGCTCGAGGCAATCCTCTCGCAGGACTGAACGCGATCGTCGGGCCGTCAGGTCCAGGGCGGCCGGCGTCTGCCTGCTCGTTCTCGCCTGCCCAATCCGAATCGACGCCGAGCCGGTTCAACGATCCGGCGTCAGAGCTCCTGCAGCGGACCGACCGAGATGCCCGGACCGGCGGCATCGACGAGATAGCCATTGAAGCGTCCCGACGCCACCCGGATCAGGATTCGCGGCCGGTCGCCGGACCCTTGTTGCGGCTCCAGCATGACGACCTTGTCGAACATCGCCTGGCTCGCGTCTTCGATCCGGACTCGTCGCAGAACGAGGCCTGCCGGCGACAGGAAGTCCACGATCGTCCCGGCGGCGACGTGCCACGGTCCCGGTGCGTTGAGCGGTGTCGTCGGCTCCACGCTCGGCTTGGGCTCCGCAGCCGGCTCGGGCTCGACAGTCGGCTTGGGCTCCGCAGCCGGCTCGGGCTCGACAGTCGGCTTGGGCTCCGCAGCCGGCTCGGGCTCGACAGTCGGCTTGGGCTCCGCAGCCGGCTCGGGCTCGACAGTCGGCTTGGGCTCCGCAGCCGGCTCGGGCTCCACAGCCGGCTTGGGCTCCGCAGCCGGCTTCACGACCGGCCTGGGCTGGTACATGCCTTCGTGGAACCACAGCTGCTCACCGGCCCACCAGGCCGGCTCGAAGTCAGACCAGCGGATCCATTCGCCCGCGTAGTCCGGGCCTTTGTTCGCCATCGGATCGAGCAATCGGGTGTGGTTGTTCTGCCACCCGAGGACCACCACCCGGTGGCCGCCCGTGAAGCGGGGGCTCCACCGGCGGTAGTGCTTCGGCAGGCCCCCGTAGGTCACCGCGGCGACCATCGCCCAGCCGCTCTTCAGCCGGTCCTTCGCCTGCTCCGGCGTCCGGTGCTCGATCCGGACGTTCTTCCCGTAGCGCACCTTGACCGCACGGACCATGTGGCTGGACCGGCTCCCCCCGCGGAGGTCCACGTCGCCCGATGCCCGAGCGAGCGCGCGGACCTCACCTTGTGTCGCGGGCTTCTCTCCAAGCCAGCCGACGTTCGCCCCGTTGAGCAGCGAGGTGAACGTGCAAGCCCAGTACGGCGGTCCATCGAACCGCTCGTTGACGAATGGCGGGATGTAGGTTCTGCGCCCGCCGATCTCCTGATACCGCCCCTGCATCACTCGCCCCTCCCCGGGCGCCCAGCGTCACGGTCCGGCAGCCGGGCACGTGGGTTCCGCGGAGCCTAGCACCGCGATCTGCGGGGTCAAGCGTCGGCTGATTTCGGGGCTAGGCATCGCGCGTCCCCGGTCGTAGAGTGCCGTGACCTGCTACAAGGGGTGGAGCAAATGACGGATGCCCGGTCGACGCGGGGGGCGGAATCCGGCAACGCGGGTGGCCCGTGGTTCACCCGCGGCGGCGTGGGTGCGGGGCTCATGGTCGTCGCGTTGTTCGCTGTCCTGGGCCTGATCTTCGCCACGCTGTCGTCGGTCGCCAAATGGGTGATCGAGCTCGACAGCGTCGTGCTGTTGATCGCAGGTTTCGTGACCGTCACCCTCGTCCTCTACACCGGCACGATCATCATGACGGTGCTCGGGATGCGGACGAAGACCGAGGCTCTCGGGATGCCGCCGGGGTCGATCCGCGCCCTGATCGCGATGGTCCTGATCCTCATCTTCGCGATCATCGGTGTGGTGGTCCTCAAGCAGTCGATCGAGGCGGGGGTCTACACGTCGACGGGGGTCACGCAGGCCCAGATCGACGCGATCCGTGCCGGCGGTGGGACGGTGCTCCAGCAGGACCGCATGCCGCCGGCCCCCGGCGCGCCCGCAGCCTCGTCCGAGCCGCTGTACACGGCGCAGATCCGCCAGGCGATGACGCCCGAGGGGCACGACTTCGCGCTCCAGCTGCTGACGACCGTCAGCACCCTCGTCGTGGCGGTCGCCGGGTTCTACTTCGGGTCCAAGAACCTCGGGTCCGCGGCGGAGATCGCCCTGGCCGCGCGGGCGCCCGAGCGACCGGCCCCCGAGCTCGTTCCGGCGGTCCCGGACCACTCACGGGATGAGGATCCCGGCGACACCTCTCCGCCTCCGGATCGCCCGCCGGAGCCAGCGCCCGCAGGGCCAGGGACAGGTGAACCGGTGGCGTCGCCGGATATGCCCGGCAACGGCACGCAGGACGGTGGGGCTGCCGCCACCGGCGAGCCGTCGACGCCCCAACGGCCGGCGGGTCCGGATACCACCACATTGCCGATCGAGACGGTCAAGTCGCTGGACGACGAGGTGCCCGAGGACGGCGGGAAGCCCGAATAGCGCTGCGCCCGCACGGAACCGCCGGCTGACGGAACTGCGACGCCGTCCCGTCACGAACTTGAAAGCAACCAACCGGCAGGATCCGGCCATGAACACGACTGAACAGCGTGCCGAGGCTCGGTCCCGGGCCAATCGTCGCCTTCGCAACATGACGATCGGGACCGCCATCCTGGCGGTTGCCGCGACCGGGAGCCTGGGCTGGGCCGCGGCCATCACGTACAACGGCGCCTCGACCCAGGCCGACCTTACGGCCGCCGTGGTCACGACGACGGTCGGCGATACGACGGCCACCGACGCGACCTCGACGACCTCGGGCGCCACGTCCTCGGACGCCACGTCCTCGGGCGCCACGTCCTCGGGCGCCACGTCCTCGGGCGCCACGTCCTCGGCCGCCACGTCCTCGGCCGCCACGGCTCCCCTCGTGTCGAGCGCATCTGGCGGCGCCCACGTATCCACGGGTGGCTCCTGACGTGATCGAACAGGCCGACTGGCGGGCGCTGGGTACAGGCGTCCGCCTGCTCGTGCTGGACGGTGACCTGGCTGCGGCTCGGGCTGCCGTGGAACGTGTCCTCGATGACGTCGACCGCACGTATAGCCGCTTCCGCCCGGACAGCGAGCTGATGAGCATCCGCGCATCGGCGGGTCGACCGACGAAGGTCAGCCCCCTGCTCGCGCGCGCGATCGCCGGGGCCATCGACGGGGCCCGTCGCTCGAACGGGGCCGTCGATCCCACGGTCGGCCGCGCGATGCGCGTGATCGGCTACGACCTCGATTTCGATCGGATCGTCGGGTCGGCCCGTCCCCTCGAGCTGCGCATCGCCCCGGTCCCCGGCTGGTCCGCGATCTCCCTCGATGCGCGATCCCGCCAGCTGCGCGTCCCACGTGGCGTGGAGCTCGACCTCGGGTCAACGGGCAAGGGGCTCGCCGCCGACATGGCGGCGGCCGCCGCGCTGGCGGCTGCCGGCATGGGCGCCGGCGTCCTCGTGAGCCTGGGCGGCGACATGGCGTCGGCCGGCACGGCACCCGATGGTGGCTGGCGGATCCTCGTCGCCGAGGACAGCCGAACCCCGTCCGACGGCGACGGCGAGCTGATCGCGATCCAGGGTGGCGCCATCGCCACGTCGAGCACGACCGTCCGCCGCTGGAAGTCGAGCGAGGGTGTGACCGTCCACCACATCGTCGACCCCCGGACGGGCCTCGCTGCCGACACGCCGTGGCGGACGACCACCGTCGTGGCCGCGACCTGCGAGCTTGCCAACGGCGCCTCGACGGCCGCAATCGTGATGGGCGAGGACGCTCCGGCCTGGCTGGAGGCCTCCGGGCTTCCCGCTCGACTGGTCGCGAACGACGGGCGCGTGCTGCGCCTGGGCGGCTGGCCCGCACCTGATGCCGACGGGGAGCCGGCAGCGCATTCGGACGGCGAGCCGACCTGGCCCGACACCGACGCCGCGCCGGCCGTCGCCGATCGTGAGGTCTCGCCCGCGTCGTAACCGGACCGAAAGGTGCCGGCCCCGACACTTCCCGAGTGATCTTCCCCCGGCGCGGGACCAGACCCCCCGGTCCCGCGCCGACCTCCCCGGAGCGATGTCCAGATGTTCGACCAGGTCCTGTGGTTCGCGACGCGAGGCGCCGGCGCCGTGTCGCTGCTCATGTTCACCGCGGCGACCTGCCTCGGCCTGGTGACCGTCGTCCGGTTCCAGGCCGCCGGCTGGCCGCGGTTCTTCAACTACGAGATGCACCGGCGGGTGTCGCTGCTCTCGATCGTGTTCCTCGCGGTCCACGTCCTCACCGCCGTGTTCGACCCGTTCACCAGCCTCGGCCTCGGCGCGGCACTGGTCCCGCTCGCGTCGACGTACCGGCCGGTCCCGGTGGCCCTCGGTGTCATCGCGATGTACCTGTTCGTCGCCCTGATCGTGACCAGCCTGCTGCGCAAGCACATCGGCCAGCGGACGTGGCGGGCGGTCCACTGGACGAGCTACGCGATGTGGCCGTTGGCCATGCTCCACGGGTTCACCGCGGGCAGCGATGCCGCCGCGCCGTGGATGCTCGCGATCGACCTGGTGTGCCTGGCCGCCGTCGCGGCAAGCCTGGCCTGGCGCGTCGCCGTGGAGCCGCCACGCGCGCAGCTCGCGGACGTGGTGGCGACGTCCTCCTGGCAGGCGACCTCGCCCCGGAGCGGCCGATGACCGCCCGACTGCTCGCCGGACCGGCGCTGTCCGCCGGTCCTGAGTCGCTCGCGGACCACACGGTCCGCCTCGGCGGGCTGCCCGGTCCCGAGGACGGGCTCGACGCAGTCGCATTGTTCGACGCGGCCGGCCTGCTCGGTCGGGGCGGCGCGGGCTTTCCCGTCGCTCGCAAGTGGGAATCCGTCGCGGGCCGGGCGGCCAGCGGTGCCGTGGTCCTCGCCAACGGCGCGGAGGGCGAGCCGCTGAGCTCCAAGGATCGCGTCCTGATGAGCACGCGGCCGCATCTGGTCCTCGACGGTGCCGAGCTCGCGGCGCGCGTCGTCGGCGCCGACCAGGTCCTCCTGTACGTCGGATCCGAGCACGTAGCCGCGCGCAATGCCCTCCGCCACGCGCTCGATGAACGCTTGGCGGACGTATCGAGGATCCGCTCGCGGGTGCCGATCGAGATCGTCGCGGCGCCGCCGACCTACATCTCCGGCGAGGAATCGGCCGCCGTCCACTTCGTCAACGAGGGCGATGCCCGCCCCACGTCGACGCCGCCGCGGCCGTTCGAGCGCGGGATCGACGGGCTGCCGACGCTGGTCCAGAACGTGGAGAGCCTCGCCCATGCCGCGCTGATCGCGCGGTTCGGCGATCGGTGGTACCGCGAGGCAGGTCGCGGCGCCACGCGTGGTACCGCCCTGGTCACGGTGGGCGGTGCACCGCGGCCCGGCGTCACCGAGATCGAGATCGGCACCACGCTGGCCGAGGTCGCCGAGCGCGCCGGTGCCCCGGTCATGGGCGGTCCGGTGCTGCTGGGCGGCTACTTCGGCGGCTGGGTCGCCGGCAGCCACGCATGGCACATGCCGCTCGACCCGCCCGAGCTGCGCCACTCTGGTTTCGCGTTCGGCTGCGGCGTGATGTGGTTCCTGGGCAACGATGAGTGCGGCGTCCGGGCATCCGCCCGCATCCTCGACTACATGGCCGGCGAGAGCGCCGCGCAGTGCGGCCCCTGCGTGTTCGGCCTGCGGGCGATCGCCGACGCAACGTCCCGCCTCGCGGTGGGTCGCCCGCACCGCGACGACCTGCGCCGGCTCGCCGGCTGGACCGAGACGCTGGCCGGCCGCGGCGCCTGCCGTCACCCCGACGGCGCGGTGGGCCTGCTGCGAAGCGCGCTTCGCGTGTTCGACGCCGACTTCACCTCGCACCAGCGCGGCCGCGGCTGCGTCGCGGGACAGCACAGATCGAGGGCCGCGTGATGGAGGCGCCACGCCGGCCGGTGGCGCCGTCGGCGCAGCTTCGACCAGGTGCGCCGGACCAGCATCCCGGGCTGCCCGCCCATCCCGGCCTCGCCGTCGACCGGATCGCATGCGACGGCTATGGCTCCTGTGCGGAGCTGCTGCCGGAGATGATCGCCCTCGACGAATGGGGCTACCCGATCCTGCGCCCCGGCCCCGTACCCGCGAACCTGATGGAGCACGCCCGGATGGCCGTGGACACGTGCCCGGTCCTCGCGCTTCGCCTCGCCGCACCCGCACGTGCCACCATTGCACCGGCCGGCCGCGGCCGGTAGCGGGCAGGGAGGCTCAACGCGTGCGGGTGCTGGTGGCGGAGGACGACGAAGGGCTGCGCGACGTGCTCGTGCTCGGCCTGTCCGACGCCGGCTACCACGTGGACGCCGTCGAACGCGGCGACGACGCGATCGACTACCTGGGCTGGTACGACTACGACGTCGCGGTCGTCGACTGGCGGATGCCGGGCGCCGAGGGGATCGATGTCGTGGCCTGGGCCCGTCGCAAGCAGCGCCCGACGGCGATCATCATGCTCACGGCCCGTGACACGCCGGCAGACCGGATCCGCGGCCTCGACAGCGGCGCCGACGACTACCTCGTCAAGCCTTTCGACTTCGGGGAGCTGCTCGCGCGTGTCCGCGCGCTCCAGCGGCGTCCGCGTGGCCTCGACGCCCCCGTGCTCGGGGCTGGCCGCCTGAGCCTCGATCCCGTGACCCGCGTGGTGACCGTCGATGGCCGGGAGCGCGCCCTGACCAGCACCGAGTACCGGATCCTGGAGCTGCTCCTCCGCCGCTCGCCCGCCGTCGTGGACCGCAAGGCGATCGCGGAGCACGCCTGGGCCGACGAGACGGAGCCGCTCGGCTCCAACGCGATCGACGTCCAGATGAGCCGCCTGCGGGGCAAGCTGTCGGACGCGGGGTTGCGGATCGTCACCGTGCGCGGAGCGGGATACCGGCTGGACGCCGGGTGACGATGTCCCACGTGCCGGCGGTCCGTCGCCAGTCGATCCGGGTCGCGCTCAGCGCCACCGTGATCGTCGCGGTCGCCTACGTCGTCGTCGCAGCCGGGGTTGTCGCGTTCGCGACGCGCGACCTGACGGCGCAGATCGACCAGCGGCTCACCGAGTCCTTCCGGCGGCTGCCACAGGACGCGAACCGCCCGCCGGACTCGCCGTTCGATCCGGGACGCGACCCCGGGCGGCCGCTCGGGGTGCCGCTCCTGGTCTGGACGGTCGAGTCGAACGGCACGGTGCTCGCCAGCGCCTCGATGCCGAACCTCCCGGTGGACCTGAGAGAGGTCGCGGGTCCGACCACGGCGACCATCGACGGGACCCAGGTTCGCGTTGCCGGCGCCTCGATCGGGGACGACTACGTGGTCGTGGCGCAGGCGATGGACATCGTGTCCGACGCCCAGCGCACGATCATCCTGGGCGAGCTGCTGATCGCGCCATTGCTGTTCGCCGCCGTGTTCCTGGGCGCCGTGCTGATCGGGCGGCGCGTCGGCGAGCCGATCGAGGCCGCGCGGCGACGCCAGCTGGAGTTCACCGCCGACGCCTCGCACGAGCTGCGGACGCCGCTGTCCGTGATCGAGGCGCACACGTCGCTGGCTCTGACGCAGCCGCGCGACGCGGCCTGGTACCAGACGGCATTTGTTCGCGTGGACCGCGAGTCCAAGCGCATGCGCCACCTGCTCGAGGACATGCTGTGGCTGGCCCGATTCGACGCTGCCCAGGCAACGCCCGCGTCCGAGCCGGTCGACCTGGGCGTCATCGCGACCCAGGCCGCCGACCGGTTCTCGGTCGTTGCCGAGTCGCGACGGCTTGCGCTCGACGTCCACGTCCCGCCGTCGGGCGCCGTCATCGCGGCGGCCCCGGACCTCATCGACCGCCTGGTCGGTGTCCTGCTCGACAACGCCTGCAAGTACGCACCCGAGGGCGGCAGCGTCGAGGTCACGGTGTCCGTCGAGGGTGCGCGGGCGACGCTCACGGTCGATGATTCCGGGCCCGGCATCCCGCTCGAGGATCGGCAGCGCGTGTTCGATCGGTTCCACCGTGCCGTCGCGACCGCGACCGGGGCCGACGGTGCCGGCCTGGGGCTGGCGATCGCCGATGCCATCGTCCGTGCGACGGGCGGGCGATGGGCGGTCGACACGTCACCGGCCGGGGGCGCCCGGTTCTCGGTCAGCTGGAGCCGCGCCTCGCTCGGCTGAGCCCCTCGGTCGCCTGAGACCCTTACCCGGTCGGGACCAAACCTGGGCACTCGGCCCGAGGCCGTAACCGGACCGAAAGGATCCGCGCCCGAGACTTCGAGCATGGACACCTTCCGACATTCCGCGCGCCGCCGCTACGACGCGCTGGCCCGTCTCCGGACGCTTACCACCGGGGTTGCCGTCACCGGGATCGCCGCCACGGTCGGCTTCGGCTTCGCGGCCGCCGGCGGATACCGCGGCGCCACGGACCAGCAGCCGGCGGGCAACACCACCACGAGCCCGGACACGACCGTCGCGCCGCAGCAGCAGATCGTGCCCTTCGACCAGCAGCCGAACGGCGGGTTCCAGCCGTTCCAGGGGAACAACGGCTTCCAGGCCCCGACACGAACGCGCGGATCGGGTCATGCATCCTCGGGCGGCTCGTGACGACCGCCCTCGAGTCGCCGGTCAGCCCGGCGCTCACCCCCCATCGCCCGACCGCCGAGGCGCCGCACTCCTCCCCGCGCGTCGACGGCCGGGCGGCCAATCCCGGCATCGCGCTGATGCGGCGGCTCCGGCGCGGGTTGGGCCGCGAGGTCCTGACATTCGGCGCCATCGGGGTCGTCAGCACGGCCGCCTACGCCGTCCTGTACATGGCGATGCGCTCATTCACGAGCCCGGTGGTGGCCAACGCGCTCGCGCTCCTCGTCACCGCTGTCGGTAACACGGCCGCGAACCGGCGGCTGACCTTCGGGGTCAGCGGGCGCAGATCCATGGCCCGCGATCAGATCGGCGGGCTCGTCGCGCTGGCTGCCGCCCTCGCGATCACGACCACCGCGGTCAACCTGCTTGCCGTCCTCGCCCCGCACGCCGGTCACCTGGTCGAGCTGGCGGTCCTCGTCGCGGCCAATGGCCTGGCGACGGTGGCGCGGTTCGTTCTCCTTCGGGCGTGGATCGCCGGCGACTGGCGGCCCGCCACCCGACCCATCATGTCGATGCCCCACCGGAGCCAACCGTGACCTCCATCGCACCGCCCAAGGCTGAACCCCGCCCCGCGGGTCCCCTTGCCGCCCTTCGCGAGATCGCTCGCGTCCGCTCCCGCGACGCCGCGTGGGTGCTCCCGGCCACGGCCGGCGTGCTCCTGGTCGCGACGCTGCTGTACGTGATCAACCTGACCGTGAGTGGCTACGCCAACGCGTACTACTCGGGCGCGGCCTGGGCGGCCTCTCAAAGCTGGTCTGCGTGGTTCTTCGGCTCGATCGACCCGGCGAACTTCATCACCGTGGACAAGCCCCCGCTGGCCACCATGGTCATGGGTCTCTCCGTCCGGCTGTTCGGGCTGAGCGCGGCATCGATCCTGCTGCCCGAGGCACTCATGGGCGTGGCCACCGTGGCCCTCCTGATGGCGACGGTCAGGCGGACGTTCGGCGCGGCGGCTTCGATCATCGCCGGGCTTGCCATGGCCCTGACCCCGGCCGCGGTCCTGATCTTCCGCTACAACAACCCCGACGCACTGCTCACGCTCCTGTTCGTGGGTGCCGCATACGCGTTCATCCGGGCGCTCGAGACCGATCGGCTGCGCTGGGTCGCGCTGGCCGGCATCCTGGTCGGGCTCGCGTTCGAGACCAAGCTGCTCCAGGGCTACCTGGTCCTGCCTGCATTTGCGATCACCTGGGCGATGGCCGCACCGGGCTCGATCCGCCGCCGGTTCGCCGGCCTCATCGTCGCGGCGGCTGCCGTGATCGTGAGCAGCGCCTGGTGGGTGGTCGCGATCGAGCTCATTCCCGCGGCGTCCCGCCCATACATCGGCGGCAGCTCCGACAACTCAGCGCTCGACCTCGTGTTCGGGTATGACGGTCTCGGCCGGATCTTCGGGCAGGGCGGCGGCGCGGCAGCTGCCGGTGGTGGCGGTGCGCCGGGTGGAGGAGCCGCGCCGGCTGGAGGCGGCGGGTTCTCGGGCGCGCCCGGCATCCTGCGGCTGTTCAACGCCGAGCTCGGCGGCCAGATCGCGTGGCTCCTGCCGCTGTCGCTGGTTGGGCTGGTGACGGGTCTTGTCGCGCGGTTCCACGCCCGGCGGACGGACATCGCTCGTGCCGCGTACCTCATGTGGGGCCTGTGGCTCCTCGTCCACGTGGTGGTGTTCAGCTTCATGTCCGGGATCATCCACAGCTACTACGTCGTGGTCATGGCACCGGCCGTCGGGGCGCTCGTCGGCGGCGGCATCGTCGAGCTGTGGCGGGCCCGCGCACGGTTTGCCTGGGCGGGCGCGCTGCTCGGTCTGGCGATCCTCGGCTCCGCCGGGATCGCCTGGATGCTGCTCGAGCGGACGCCGTCGTTCGTGCCGGGGCTCGGGCTGGTGGTGGTTGCCGTCGCCGTGGTGACCCTGCCGGTGATCGCCCTTCGGCCCCGGGCGAGGCGCGCTCGCGTCCAGCTGGCCGCCGCGGTGCTGGGCCTGGGCGTGCTGCTTGCCGGGCCCGCCGCCTATGCCGCAGACTCCATGGCCACCGCGTATTCCGGCGGCGATCCATCGGCGGGACCGCAGTCGGCGAGCACCGATCGTGGCCCAGGTGGCGCTGGAGCCCCGGGCCGCAACGGCGGGCCGCTGGCGAACGGCGGGCCGCTTGCGAACGGGCTGCCGGGGCAGCCGCCGGCGGGGTTCGACGGGACGCGTGGCACGCCGCCAGGCTTCGGCCGGGGCGCGCCGGGTGGCCTCGCGGGCGTACCGGGCGGCCCCGGCGCCGGACTGAGCAGCGCGGTCACCGACTACCTGATCGCCAACCAGGGGTCCGCCTCGTGGATCGTCGCGGTCTCGGACGGGACTCTGGCCGGTCACGTCGAAACTGAAACCGGCAAGCCGGTCATGGCAATCGGGGGCTTCAACGGCGGCGACGACGCTCCGACGCTGGAGCAGCTCCAGGCGCTGATCGCCGGCGGCGAGCTCCGGTACGTCGCGACCGGCGGTGGCGGCGCGGCGCCGGGCGGAGGAGCGCCGGGTGGCGGAGGTGCGTCATCGAGCATCTCGAGCTGGGTCACGTCCGCATGCAGCGCGGTCACCATCGGCGGCTCGACGACCTCGGTCTACGACTGCGCGGGTGCGGTCTCGGGGTAGATCACCCGGCGCTCGTGCAGTCTGCCCGCCCGCTCCCCGCCCGGGGAGCGGGCGGGCTTCTTCGTTGCGGGATCGAGCGAGGGACAGGTCGACACCGGCATTGGACGTGGCCCCCGGAGGCGTTCCACCGCTGGCGGCCGGTTGGTAGGATGACCGGGCGTCCCGCAATCGTCCGCCGTGTCGGCCGCCGCGTCCCTGGTCGCGACGCAGCAGGACACAGCCGCCCTGGACAGCATCCCTGCGACCCGCTGCGGGCCGCGCCGGGGCAGCCCACGAAGATGGGAGGATGCGATGACCGCAGCGACAACCGGGATGACCAGTGGAAGTCAGGGGACCGTCGATGAGGCGCGGGACGAGATCCGATTCTCGAACCGCGGCGGCTTTGCCTTCCTCATCGTGCACGGCCTGACCTGGATCGCGGCCGCGATCCTCAGCCAGGTGCTGTCGGTCAGCGGCGCGGCGCTCGTGTTCCTGTTCCAGGGAGTCGTCGCATTCCCCGGCTCGCTCCTGCTCGAGAGCGCGCTCGGCTATCGACGGTTGTCGAGCACGAACCCGTTCACGCCCCTCGTCGTCCAGGTGGCGATGGTCCAGGCGATCGCCCTGCCTGCCTCGATCATCGTGTACAACCTCGAACCGCTGCTCGTCCCGGCCACGTTTGCCGCCACCAACGGTGGGCATTTCCTGCCCTATGTCTGGATGCACCGGACCCGGATCTACGCCGCGGTCGCGGTGATTGCCGGGCTGGGGCCGTTCGCCATCGCCCTTGCCGCAGGTCGGGCCGCGTCATTCCACTATTCGGGCTATGTCGTCGGAGCGACCCTCCTCGTCGCAGGCGTTCTGATCTGGGTGCGGGTTGGCCGGGAGCTCGCGGTGCGCGCCCGCGAGTGACGGCGTCCGCAGCCCTCGAGCCTGCGACGCGCACCGACGCGGGGCGCCCGGTCACGGGCAATTGGTCCGCGCCTCCCGGGAGGTCGGCGACCCGCCACTCCGGCAATGACCGTACGTACAAACCCGCCGCGTCGGCGTGCGACGCGGCGGGTTCGGGGTGACGCCCGGAGTAGCCCCGAAGGGCGGAAACGCTACGCGGCGAACTCGCGCAGCTTGCGGCTACGGGAGGGGTGGCGCAGCTTGCGAAGCGCCTGGACCTCGATCTGGCGGATCCGCTCGCGGGTGAGGCCGAACTCGCGGCCGACCTCCTCGAGCGTCCGGGCATGCCCGTCGTCGAGCCCGAAGCGGAGGCGGAGGACCCGCTGCTCGCGCCCGTCGAGGCTGTTGAGAACGTGCTCGATCTGCTCGCGGCGCATCCGGTCGGACACGACGTCGAGCGGCGAGACCGCATCCTCGTCCGGGATCAGCTCGCCCAGCTCGGCATCGCCCTCGTCGCCGACCGGCGACTGGAGCGACACGGGCTCGCGGCCGAGCTTGCGGATCTCCTCGACACGGGTGGCCGTCATCGTCGGCGTCTCGTCGGGGAGTGCGGCCGCGATCTCGGCGTTGGTGGGCTCGCGACCCAGCTGCGTCGAGAGCTCGCGCACGACGCGCGCCACCCGGCCCATGGTCTCGACCATGTGCACCGGGATGCGGATCGTCCGTGACTGGTCGGCGAGGCCGCGCTGGATCGCCTGGCGGATCCACCACGTGGCGTACGTCGAGAACTTGAAGCCTCGCTCGTACTCGAACTTGTCGACAGCGCGGATGAGGCCCGCGTTGCCTTCCTGGACGAGGTCCAGCAGGCCCATGCCGGCCTGGTTGATGTACTTGCGTGCGATCGACACGACCAGCCGCAGGTTGGCCGACGTCAGATGGTCTCGCGACTGCTTCGCGAGGCTCTTGAGCGTCAGCACCATCTCGGCGAGGGTGTCCTCGTCGAGGCCGGCTTCCAGGTGGCGGCGGAGCGCCGGGTAGGCGACCTCGTCGCGCGCCCAGTTGCGCACGGCGTGCAGGGCGGCGCTCGCGCGGAGCTCCACGTTCGGCCGGCCGAGCTCGCCTTCAATCCAGTTCATGAGGTCGAGGAAGGACTCCGGGTCCAGCCGCTCGTTGTAGACCGAGCGGAGATCCTGGGCGCGCACGAGGCGCTCCTTGAGCGAGTCCGTCTCGGCCTTCTTGAGGGCGTCGGGCAGGTCGAACGACGGCGCCGTGACCAGCAGGTCCATCGCATCGTCCGTCGTCAGGGCCGCCTGCACGATGTGGTGCGCCTCGACCTCGTACGGCAGGACGTACCGACGATCCTTGCGCCGGCCGGTGGGCTCGGTCCCGTGCAGGGTCCACTCGTGGATCGCGAGGATCGCCTTCCACGGCTCAGCGTCGATCTGTGCACCGAGCTCCATGCCCTTGGCGAGGATGACCTCCTCCTCGGCGGTGAGCAGCGGCACGCGACCGATCTCGCGGAGGTACAGCCGAACGGAATCGTCCGTGTCGAGCACCTCGGCCGCGACCGGCTCGGGCTCCGCCTCTTCGTCGGCGGGCTTGGCGCCGGCGGACGCCGGCTTGGTCTCGATGAGCTCGGAATTCATCACCTCGGCCTCGGCCACGAGCTCGACCAGCTCCGGGTCGAGCGCAACGGCCGCTGCCGCGAGCTCCGCTTCGTTATCGATGACGGGTTTGGAAGGGGTCTTGGTCGGGGTCACGTCGCTCCTGGGTATCGGGCACCGCGCCACGCCGTGCGAATGCCTTTGGGTTTTGCCAATCAAACTGCCCGGCCCGGGGCCGAGCCCGTGCGCCCAGTCCACGCCAGCGGACACACGTGAGGGCGTGTCAAGTCTTGACACGCCTTGGATTAGAAGTCTAGGCCATTGGCACGTCGTTGACAACCCCCCAAGTCAATACCCACAGGGGGTATTTTCCCACGGCAGGATTTGCCGGCCGCGGCGGCAGAATGGGCTCGGCGCGCCACCCTGTCATGACGGGCCGTCATCTGAGGTCCGGAGCGGCGGCATGGGCGCCGATCGACGCGACGACCGACGAGGAGGCCGTGTTCCTGTCGCCACTCGATCCGGTCTCCGCGCGCGGTCGCGCCAAGGTGCTGTTCGGGTTCGACTACACGTGGGAGGTGTACACCCCGGCCGCAAAGCGCCGATTCGGCTACTACGTCCTCCCGATCCTGTGGGGCGACCGGCTGGTCGGGCGGTTCGACCCCAAGCTGGACCGGACGACCGGGACGCTCCGGATCCTGAGCCTGTGGCTCGAGGATCCGGGCCTGGCGGCGAACGCAGCCTTCGTCGACGCGCTCGCCCTGGGCATGCAGCGGTTCGTCAGGCTCCTCGGCGCGCGCCGGATCGACGTCGCCGCGGTGCCGCAGGCCGCGATTCGAAAGCGACTGCGCGCGATCAAGGGCTAGGCGACGCGCCGGCGCAAGGCGAAGTGACCGCCGGCAGGCGAAGTGACCGCCGGCAGGCGAAGTGACCGGCCGCGGTCGCCGTCCGGACCTGTCGCCCGTCAGTCCTCGCGAACCAACCGCCATGCGACGATCCCGGCGCTCACCTGCCAGGCTGACGGGACCGCGACGTACAGCCGCTCGAGCAGGCCGAGCCAGGGTGTGAGCGGCCCGTCGACCGTGGCCGGCACCAGCGCCGTGGCGAGGAGAACGAGACCCGCCGCGGCGAGGGTCGGCCGGGCGGCTCGGTGCCAGCGGGCATCCCGGCGCATGACGAGACCCAGGGCGATCAGCGTCAGCGGCATCGTGATCGAGTACAGGTAGAAGTCGACCAGGTGGAGCGCGCCGATCGTGCTCGTGGGCGCGCCCACCGGATCTGTTGGCAGTACGGCGAACCCGAACGCGATCCCGGCCTGGACCAGCAACACGCCGCGCACCAGCGCCCGCTGGCGCCCCGTTTCGCCCAGCACGCTCGACAGGCCGAACGCCCACGCGGCACCGAGCACCCCGCTGATCGCGAACGCCAGGGTCTGGAGCCAGCCCAGCGGCGCGGTCGCCAGCAGGCTGATCGACTGGGCAATCGGGTCGTAGCCGGGCCAGCCGGCGATGACCACGACGCTGAGCGCCCACGAGATGACCGGCGCCGCGATCCCGGCGACGATCCCGGCGCGGGTCGCTGTCCCGCGGTTCGCGGTCACGCGCGCACGGTCACCCAACGCAGATCACGCAGTCGCGAGGGTCGCGAGCGTGTCCATGTCCGGCACCGTGAGGTCCGGCGCGGCCTCGGCGGGCGGCGTGGCGCCGCTCCCCGGCCGGTCGTGACGGCGGTCGACCCAGACCGAGGTGAGCCCCAATTGCTTCGCCGGCACGTGGTCGTGGAACAGGCTCTGCGCCACGTGGAGGATGCGGCTCCGCGGGCGATCGATCCGCTCGAAGGCGACCTCGAAGTTGCGATGGTCGGGCTTGTAGCTGCCGACCTGCTGCGCGGTGATCACGAAGTCGAACACGTCGCCCAGCCGCCGGCTGGAGGCCGCGAACAGGTCGTCGTCGCAGTTGGTGATGGCTGCGAGCCGGAAGCGCCGGTGGAGACGGGCGAGCGCATCGGCCGAGTCGGGGAACGCGGGCCAATCGCCGACGGATGCCCCGAACGCGACCATCTCGTCCGCGGTGGGCTTGAACCCGAGCTCGCCGCAGACGGCGGTCATCCCGCGTGACAGGACGTCGCGATAGCGCAGGTACGGGCCGCTCTCGATCGCGGCCTCGTGGCGCGCGTAGCCCGCGAGCAGGTCCTCGTCGTCGCCCGCAACGCCGTGCGCGTTGAGCGCGATGCGGAGCGCAGCCAGGATCCCGGCCTCCCAATCGATCAGCGTGCCGTAGCAATCGAACGTCAGGACGTCGAAGCGACTGAAGTCGATCACGACCCCGATCCCGTCTCGAGCAGCGCGTTGAGCGCGACGACCGCGGTGACCCGGTAGCTGATCGCGAGCGGCGTCCGTGCCCGCGCCGCCACCTGGAGCTGGATCCAGCTGACGGCCGCGTTGCGCGGGTCCGCGACCAGGCTCGCCCGGTAGTCGAGGATCTGGTGGGACTCGTCCTCCGCCCCTTGGAGCGCGACGCTGCACACCACCAGCGCGTCGTCGAGCGGGTCGGGGCGGTAGGGGAGGCTGTCGGGCAGGAAGAACGGGCGCTCGATCATCGCGGCCTGGGTGCGGCTGACGGTGCCGTAGCCGGTGACCTGCGGTCGTCCCCCGAACCACACAGTGCCGGTGTACTCGGTGCGCCGCCGCTGGGCCCCGGTCGCGGCGTCCGTGACCAGGGTGTCGATCCGCGGCTGGGGCAGAACCTCGGTTGCGATGTCGGCCATGCGTGCCTCCTGACGCAGCGCATTGTGGGGCAAAGCGCGGGTGGGCGGCCGTGCGGGCCGGCTGCGCCCGATCGCCCCGAGTCCGGCGTCGAGGCTCGTTCGCGATCGAGCGGCCATACTTCACCGGTGATCCGACCCCCGCGACTCATCCTGGAGCTGGTCGAGACCCTGCTCCTCACGCTCCTGATCTTCTTCGTCATCCAGACCTTCGTCGCCCAGCCGTTCCAGGTGGAGCAGGGATCGATGGAGCACACGCTCGAGCCCGGTCAGTTCGTCCTGGTCGACAAGCTCTCGCCGCGCTGGGATTCGTACCATCGCGGCGACATCGTGGTGCTCCAGCCGCCGCCGGGCTGGGAAGATGCGAGCGACACCCCGTTCGTCAAGCGCATCATCGGCCTGCCGGGCGATCGGGTCGAGATCCGCGACGACGGGCTCGTGTACGTCAACGGCTCGCCGCTCGACGAGGCCAACTACACGTTCCACAACCCGGACGGACAGAATGCCCCCACCACGCCGCTGAACGGCACCTCGTCGTGGGACCTCGGGCCGGACCAGCTGTTCGTGATGGGCGATCATCGCGAGGCCTCGACGGATTCGCGCGCCTTCGGTCCGATCGAAGCGTCGACCGTGATCGGTCGCGCGTTCCTGCGCTACTGGCCAGCCACGACGTTCGGGATCCTCGCGGCGCCCAGCTACCCCTGAGCGAGGCAGCAGGCGCGATTCCTGCCGGCGCGCGGGAGATTGACCCCGCGCCGTAGGCTTGGCAACGAGGCGATGGTCGGCACCCTGTGCATTCCGGAGGCGCGACCCGATGCGTTGGCACACGGCGATCCCGGGACTCGCGACCGGTTTGGTGTCGGTCGCGCTCCTGGCCGGCTGCAGCGGCGGTACGACACCCTCCGCCCCGCCCACGCCGATGCCGACGTCAGGTCCGACGTCCGCGCTCGTCAGCCCGTCCCTTCCCCCGCAGCCGAGCGCCTCGACAGGTCCGGCGACACCATCCGCGCCGACCGCATCACCCCCTGTCGCCACGGACCCGCTCGTGGGACAGGTCGTGATGACGCTCGCAGACGCCGGGCTGCGGGTCCGCTCCCAGCCTCGCGTCGACGCCGACTCATACAAATATGAGCCGCTATTGCCGCTGGGAACCCGGATGTACGTCCTTGACGGCCCGGTGTCGGCATCCGGGTATGCCTGGTACGAGGTCGCCCCGCTCACCTCGCGAACCCTGCCGGGCGGCTGGGTGGCGGGCGGCGGCCGGGACGGCGAACCATGGATCGCGGTCGATGCATTCGATTGTCCGCCGGTGCCGGCCGACCTCCGGTCGCTGGCGGCCCTGCCGCGCGGCGTCGGGCTGGTCTGTTTCCCGCGGATGCCGATCACGATCCAGGCCCGCCTGATCTCGTGCAACTGCGACGCGGACGGGCCCGGGTACTCGCCGTCGTGGTTCTTCCTGGGCAGCGGCAGTCCCGACCTGCTCGTTGAGCCCGGCGTGACCAGCGCCGACTCGGTGAACACCGACGACTGGTTCGCCCTCAACCTGGATCCAACCGGCGAACACCCTGACGTGCTGCCGGTCGGGAAGGTTGTCCAGGTGACGGGGGTGTTCGATCATCCCGCCGCAGCGAGCTGCACGCGAGACGAGATGGACGCCGAGCCGGCTCCCAGTCAGGATTGCCGGCTCGAGTTTGCCGTCACTCGGCTGCTCGTCGAGGGATCGTAGGCCGGCTACCCCGCGTCGCGCAGCTGGATCCAGATCGTCTTGGTCTCGGTGTACTGGTCGTGCGCGTGGACCGACTTGTCGTGGCCGCCGAATCCGGACAGCTTGTAGCCGCCGAACGGCGTCGTCATGTCGCCCTCGGAGTAGGCGTTGACGCCGACAACGCCCGCCCGCAGGTCGCGCGCGACCCGGTGCGCGACGTTGAGATCCTCGGTGTACAGCGAGGCCGCCAGCCCATACGGCGTGTCGTTGGCCAGCGCGACGGCCTCCGCCTCGGTATCGAAGTCGATCACCGAGAGGACCGGCCCGAAGATCTCCTCGCGCGCGATCGTCATGTCGTTTCGGACGCCGTCGAAGATCGTGGGTGGCACGAAGTAGCCACCCGTCTCCTCGAGGATCCGCCGGCCGCCGGTGACCAGCCGGGCGCCCTCGTCGAGGCCGGACCGCACGTAGCGCAGGACGGTCTCCATGTGACCGCGGCTGATCAGCGCACCGATCCGGGTGGCGGGGTCGAGCGGGTCGCCGACCGGCCAGCGCTCGAGCTCGGCCGCAACCGCTTCGAGCAGTCGGTCCTTGACCGAGCGATGGACGATCAGGCGCGATCCCGCGCTGCAGTTCTCGCCCATGTTCCAGAAGATCGCGATCGCGACGTTCGCGGCGACGTCGGCCAGGTCCGCCGCATCGGGGAACACGATCTGGGGGCTCTTGCCACCCAGCTCGAGCAGCACCCGCTTGAGGTTGGTCTCGGCGCTGTAGTGCAGGAATCGCCGGCCGACCTCGGTGGAGCCGGTGAAGGCGAGGCAGTCGACATCGGGGTGGCGGCCGATGGCTTCGCCCACGACATCGCCAGGCCCGGTGACCACGTTGAGGACGCCACCGGGGAGGCCTGCCTCGGCCCCCAGCTCCGCGATCCGGAGCAGGCTGAGCGAGGTGTTCGACGCCGGCTTGATCACGACGGTGTTGCCGGTCGCGAGCGCCGGCCCCAGCTTCCAGGCCGCCATCTGCGCCGGGTAGTTCCAGGGGATCACCGCCCCCACCACGCCGACGGGCTCGCGGGTGATCGTCGCCACCGTGCCCTCGGGTGACGGCGCGACCTGGCCGTACAGCTTGTCCGCGGCCTCCGCGTGCCACCGGATGCAGGCCGCCGTCTCGGGCATGTCGAGGCCCACGGTGTCCGCGATCGGCTTGCCCGCGTCGATGGTCTCGATCAGGCCGAGCTCTCGCCCATTGGACTCGATGAGGTCCGCCCAGCGGACCAGGATCCGCTTCCGGTCGCCGGGGCTCATCCGCGACCAGCGACCATCGTCCGCCGCACGTCGGGCAACGGCAACCGCAGCGTCCACGTCCGTCGCATCGCCCTCCGCGACCTCGGCGATGGGCTGTCCGGTCGCCGGGTTGCGGGTGACGTACCGGCGGCCGCCCTGCGCATCCCGGAAATCGCCGTCGATGAACAGCTGCGTCCGCAGGGACAGGGCAGCGACCTCGGTCTTCGATTCGTCGATCGCGGGAATGAGGGTGTCGGTCATCGGGGTCTCCGGTCGATCGTGCAGCTGCGCGGATCCGTGGAGGACATCTTGGCCCCGGTCCGCGGCCCGCGTCCATCGCGTTCCGGCAGGCGTCCATCGGCCAGGCGTCCATCGGCGCCCCGCGTCCCGCCCGCTACCCTTGGCGGCGATGTCACGAACTGCCCATGCCTTCTGGCCGCGCTGGTACCGCGGCCTCGCACGCGCGGATCCGCTGCTCGGCCGCGTCTGGCGCCGGTTCGGCATCGGCAACGTCGTCCGGGTGACGGTCGTGGGGCGGAGATCGGGCGAGCCGCGGTCGCTGTATCTCGGCCTGCTCCGCGTCGGGGACCGGTCTTACCTGGGCCACCCCGACGTCGCCTGCGCCTGGACGAACAACCTGGACGCTGCGGGCGGCGGCGAGCTCGAGCACCACGACGGGCGGCGTCTCCGCTTCGATGCGTTGCTGCTGCCCCCGGGGCCGGAGCGCGAGGCCGTCATTCGGGCCACGTTCCGGCAGCACCCGTTCCCGGGCACGGTCCTGTACTGGCTGTTCCGTGGCAACGTGCGGGCCGTTGGCCGGTTCTACCGGCTGGGCCCGTTCGAGCCCATCGACGCCGCCGCGCCGCCCGAGCCGCGAGTACCGGCCCAGCCGCCCGAGCCGATCGACGCCGCCGCGCCGCCCGAGCTGCCACACCCGGCCAGGCCGCCAGCGGCCCCCGGCCCCGCGACCCGGCCGTAGACGGTAGGGTTCGCGACAATGACCAGCGATCCCGACCGCGACGCCCTTGAGGCCGCCCTCGCCGGCCACGGTGAGCACGAGCTGTTCCCGTGCGACCCGGCCCTCGCCGACACGGCCGCGTTCTGCGCCGCATACGGCTTCGCGCCCGAGGACTCGGCGAACACGATCGTCGTGGTCGGGAAGGGGAGCTCGCCGGTCTACGCTGCGTGCGTCGTGCTGGCCACCCATCGACTCGACGTCAATCACGCGATCAAGCAGCGCTTCGGGCGCAAGTCGTCGTTCGCTTCGCAGGACGAGACCCGGGCGCTGACCGGCCACGAGATCGGGGGCGTGACCGTGTTCGGTCTTCCCGCAGACCTCCCGGTCTGGGTCGACGCGGCGGTCATGACCCGGGAGCGGATCGTGCTCGGCGGCGGCAGCCGGAGCTGGAAGGTGATCGCGCCGCCGTCGATCCTGCGCACGCTGCCCAACGTCGCGGTCATCGAGGGTCTCGCGAACCCGGCGCCGCCGCGGGACCCGACTTCGGGCTGATCATTCCGGTCCTGCCGACCGGACGATCGTCGGGTCGGGTCCCCGGACCGCCGAACCATGGCTCGGCCGCTCCGGCCACGGCACGCTGGAGTCACTCCCCGCGGTTCTCGGTATCCGGGCGCGTGACCGGTGTCGCACAGACCGCCCGAACGACGGCCCCAATGGCAATCCGACCATCAGTCCTGCGCGCGATCGCGGCGGCCTCCCTCGCCACGGCAACGCTGATCGGTATCAGCGCCGGGCCGGCAGCCGCGCTCGATCCTCCGCGTCCGCTGCCCGGCTATCAGCCGGCGTTTGTCACCGAGACCGACACCCGGCCATGGCAGGACTGCCTCTGGGCGTCCGGCGCGATGCTGCTCGACAAGTGGACGAACGGCCGGGACGCCGTCTCGCGCCAGGCGTTGCGCCGGCTTTCCGGCGACAGCCGTGGTGGCTCGACGCTGGTGGACCTGCGCGCGGCCTACGCGAAGCTTGGGATCAAGCTCGCATACTCGCCCGACGGCGGCGCCACGATCACCTGGCCGACGCTCCTCAGCCGGCTCGAGCACGGAGCCGGGGCGGTCCTGCTGGGCGACGACTCGAAGCTGCCCCGCTGGTACGGGCGCTGGGATGTCGCGTTCTGGCGGGCGACCGGGGAGGGCGACAACCACGCCGTCTACATCGAGCGCTACGACCGGAAGCGCGGACGCGTGTGGCTGATGGACCCGCTCGGGCGGGGCAACTGGGCGGGGGAGTGGATCAGCGTCAGGGCCCTCAAGAACTACGCGTGGACGACGCGGGCCGGGGTCCTGTCTGTCGCGGTCACGCCAACCGCCCAGGCTGCCCCGTTCGCGGGAGTTGAGATCGAGGCCCCGTCGACCACCCTGACCACGATCTCGCTCGCGGTCGACTGGGGCATCAGGGCTCCGGCCGGGTGGCGTCTCCCGGGCACGACCGTCGCGGCAACGTTCGAGCCCGCCGCGGACCCGCTGAAGGCCGCTGCCGAATTCGAAGGCGCTCCGCCCGGACGTTGCTCCGCCGAACCCACCCCTGAAGACGGTCACGAACGCGTCCGACCCGACGCTGCATGCCAAGGTCATGCTCCCCAGCGAACCCGGCGCGTACCTCGCGACCACGACGGTCAAGGACGTCAGGTTCGGCAAGGTCGTGGCGCGATCCGATGGCGTCGCGGTGTACGTGCCGGGTCCGAGGCGGGCGACGATCCAGCTCGATGCCTCCGAGACGACGATCGTCGCCGGCTCGCCTGTCGGGGTGACGCTGTGGGCGATGAACACCGGCGAGGAATTCGTGGGCAAATGACGCTGCGGCTCCCGCCCTTCGCTCGCAGTCAGTGGGGCTCCGGAACACTCGCGTCGTCGCCCGGTGGATCCCGCTCGCTGCGGTTCCCGGGCCGACGGCGACCGGTGACGCCGAGTCCGGGCTCTCGACCCCTCAGAAGGCAACCACCGTCGCCGCCGTTCCGCTCACTCCGGGCCAGATGTCGCATCTGGTACGTGACATCCAGGGGCCCGATGCCCCCGGGGTCTGGGCGCTGGTGTTCGACGTCGTGGATGACATCGACGGCTCGTTTGCCGCGCTCGGCAGCGCCCCGGCAACGCAGGTGTACGTGGTGCTCAGCGCGCCACAGGTGAGGGTCGAGCGACTGGTTGCCGAGTAACCGCCGGCCACGTGTCGATCGCCGACGTGTCGTTTGCGCCCGGCCATTCGTCGCCACCTTGAAGGCGGCAGGGCGCCGCCCACGAGGAGAGACCCGATGGCGAAGTACCTGCTTGTCTACCACGGTGGATCAATGCCCGAGACCGAGGCCGGGCAGGCCTCGGTGATGAAAGCCTGGACGGACTGGTTCGCCCAGCTCGGCGCGCTCGCCGACGGGGAACCCGGCGTCGCAGACGAAGATGATCAGCGCCGACCGGTCCGTGGCCGACGGCGGCCCGACGTCGCCGTCCGGCTACTCGATCCTTGAGGCGGATGGCATCGATTGGCCGTCGCGCTGGCCAAGGGCTGTCCAGTCCTCGCGGGCGGGGCGATGATCGAGGTCGTCGAGACCTTCAACGCAATGTAGCCCTTGCTCGGTGCGTGCCGCCGATCGTGCGGCGGGCACCGAGCCATCGCGATCGTGCCCGGCGCCATCGCCGGCGTCAGGCCCGCGCGGCCTTCGCGGCCGCGATGATCCGCGCGCTGCCTGCCCCCGGTCTGATCTCGCTCTCGTGGCCATCGTCCCAGCGGACGCGGTAGTTCGTCCCGAACGGGGACTCGAACACGGCCAGGATCTCGCCCTCGCGGGCCCGTTGCCCGACCTTCTCCGATTCGACGACGATCCGATCGCCGACCTTCTCGATCATGCCCAACCTCCGTACGTGGCGGTGCCCGGAGCATCCGCGAAGCCGGTCGCTCCTGGGAAGGTCCGTTCGACGTGACCGGACGGGTCGAGGGTCGGGACCCGACAATTGGCGAGCCGCTGACGGCCCGCTACGCGCCAGGTTTGCCGGACGGCGATCGGCTGCCGGGCCTGGGCGCGCGGTCCGCGTCCCGCAGGGCCCGCCGCAACAGGAACTCGATCTGGCCGTTGACCGAGCGGAGGTCGTCTGCTGCCCATCGCTGGAGGGCCGCGAACGTCTCCGGGTCGAGGCGGAGCAGGAACGGCTTCCGCTCGGTCATGGTCGTGGCTCGGCTTCCGCCCGCGGCCCGGCCGTTCCGCCGCTACGCGTAGAGCGTTCCGGTGTTGACCACCGGCTGGAGCTCGTGGTCCGAGCACAGGACGACCAGCAGGTTGCTCACCATCTGCGCCTTGCGCTCCTCGTCGAGATTCACGACCTGCTTGGCCGACAGCTGCTCGAGCGCCATCTCGACCATCCCGACCGCACCCTCGACGATCCGAGAGCGGGCCGCGATGACCGCGTTCGCCTGCTGCCGTCGAAGCATCGCGTTCGCGATCTCAGGGGCGTACGCGAGGTGGCTGATCCGCGCTTCGATGACCTCCACGCCCGCCTTGAGCAGGCGGTCCTGGATCTCGGTCCGGAGCTGGTCGGCAATTTCGACCTGGTTGGCGCGGAGCGCGACTTGGCCCTCGGTGTGGGCGTCATACGGATGCGTCGTGGCCAGGTTCCGCAGCGCGGATTCGGCCTGGACATGGACGAAGTTCTCGAAGTCGTCGACCTCGAACAGCGCCTCGGCGGTATCGGTGACTCTCCACACCACGACGGCTGCGATCTCGATCGGATTGCCGTCGTGGTCGTTGACCTTGAGCTTCGAGGTCTCGAAGTTGCGGACGCGGACCGAGATGCGGGCGCGGCGAGTGAACGGGTTGACCCAGTGGAAGCCTTGCTCGCGGATCGAGCCGGCATAGTGGCCGAACAGGACCAGCGCCCGCGCCTCGTTGGGGTTGACCGGTGTCAGGCCGCCCCAGGCGAGGGTGATGACGATCCCGATGAGCGACACCAGCCCGAGCTGGGCGAGGTCGCCGAGGCCGAAGTTGTCGCCGAGGGGGACCAGGATCTCGACGATGTACCAGATGAACCCCGAGACGTAGGCGATTGACGCCAGCAGCAGGACGACCAAGGCGGGGATACCGGGTAGCGATTGGGCGATTCGTTCCTTGTTCATCGAAGTCCGGTGCTCCTTCTGCGCGACGTCGATGCGCGCGATCAAAATGATATCAGATCGATACAAGTCCGGAGGCTGGATCTGGAGTTGATTGACCCGACGGAGGACAATCGGATCCACCGGGTCCGGGCGCGAGCACCTGGCCGGTGGCGCGGCGAGGAGACTCGAGATGCAAGCGTCCCCATTCCCGGCCAGCGTCCTGCGGGCACCATCGCCAACGGCCGCCTGCACGTGCGAGCACTGGGTCCACTGCGACTGCGCCTGCCACGCGCGCAACTGCGATCCGACCGAGACGCAGTGCGACCTCGCGTTCCTCGCGGACGAAGGCGGGCTGACCCAATGGGGATGCACGGACTGCTCCCCCGGCCAGGGCGCCCCGCATTACCTCGGATGCGAGCTCATCGGCTGGAACGTGCCGCTGGGCGGCCGCATCAACACCATCGCCTGACATTCGCACGGTGCGCGGTCGAGCTCACGCTGACGGAGGTGATCCATGGCGCATGACCTGACCATCAGCCTGGCAAACCAGCCCGGAACGCTCGGCGAAGCGCTCGCGGCGCTCGGTCACGCCGGTGTCAACATCGACGGGGCCTGCGGGTTTGCCTCGGACGACCGGGGTGTCTGCCACGTCCTCGTCGTCGACGCAGAGCGGGCACGACGCGCCCTGATCGACGCGGGGTTCGACATCCTCGCCGAGTGCTCGGCGGCCGTGGCGTCGGTCGAGAACCGGCCGGGCGCCGGCGCCGCGCTGCTGCGTCGGGTCGCCGAAGCCGGCGTGAACATCAGCCTCCTGTACACGACCGTCGACGGCCGGGTGGTCCTGGTGGGCGACGACGTCGCGGCGATCCAGCGCGCCCTGGCCTGACAAGCGGTCCGGAGCCGGCGCTCAGGGCAGGACATCCTCGTACGCCAGCTCCTCGACGCTGGGCCGCCAGACCCTGCCGCGCGGGGCGAGCGCGCCGGCGACCACGGCCAGCACAAGTGCAACGGCCGACGGCATCGCGAACGACCAGTCGCCGGTCGCCGTCACGGTCATCAGCCACAGGCCGGCCGCGGCGCACAGGCCGAGCTGGATCGCGAGCGGCACCAGCGATCGCCATTCCGGGATCGGCTGGAGCGCGATCCGTCGCTCCCGCGCATCCCACGCGATCCACAGCCACGTCGTCGTCCGGGCGACGAGCCAGTAGGCGGCGAGGATCAGCATCAACCCGATCACCACCGACGCGTTGCGATCCACGGGGCCGACGTGCAGCTGCACGCCGGCCGAGTCGAGCGCCGGCCGCATGTTGTCGACGAGCGTCGCGAGCCCGTCACGGGCGCCCCGCCCCGCGCTTTCGAGACTGCTGGCAGCGCCGCGGACCAGTGGGTCGACGATCACCAAGGCGACCGAGGCGACCGCCGACAGCAGGATCGCGATCCACGTGAACCTGAGCAGCTGCACCCGGTGCCGGCGGTGCTCAACGCGTCGGGTCGAGGGACCCTCGGGGAAGAACCGCGATCTCCGCGTCGGTCCCACCGGCGCCTGGTCGATCAGGCGCGCGACGGGCAGCACGACCTCCTCGTCGTTGTCCCAGTAGGCATCGGGGTCGCGGCGGACGCTCATGCGGTTGAGCACCGGGATCGACGCACCGCCCACGAGCTCCGGGAACGTGACTCGCGTCCCCGTCGCCAGCGCTCCCGCCGGGCCGGGGTCGTGGGTTGCCCAGAAGTCGTGCCAGCGCAGGCCCGCGCGAAACGGGAGGCTCGCCAGGTTGCGCCGCAGGCGATCACCGCGATACAGCCGATCCGGGTTGCGGTCGGGGACGTCGTACTCGTCGACGTGCCCCATCCGCCAGGCGGTGCCCAGCGTCTGGCCGACGGTGATGAGCTCGCTCACGGGCAGGGCGGCGTACGTCTCGTCGGCAAGCGTCATGTATGCGACGAGGGCGCCGCTCGAGTGGCCGATGAGCACGATCGTCCCACAGCCCGCCGCCCGGCAGTCGCGGATCGCCTCTGCGACGCGACCCCGGGCGTTCGCCGCCTGGACACGGTCGGTGAGCATGACCCGGACGTCGGCAAACCCACCGAGCAGGAACAGCCGCATCGTCCGTCTCGTCGCGGCGTCCTGGATCGGTCTCCAGGGGATCTCGCGCAGCAGGCGCAGCACGATCGCGAGCGCGACGATCACGACGGCCGCCGGCAGCAGGAGCAGCGGCAGGAGCACCACGTCGGCGAGCCGGAACAGGATCCCGGCCCGGCCGGCCATTCCCGACACGGTGCCCGTCCAGACCCGCAGCAGCCCGCCTGGCAGAAGCCATCCGAGCATCGCGCCCAGCGGTGGCGGGCTGACCTGGGTCGCCCACCAGGCCTCGGTCATGACCCACGTCTGCGCCGGGTGGTCGCCGACCTCGGAAACCGACGCCACCACGACCGGCCTGCGGGCGCCCGTGAAATCGAGGCCGGCCGACGTCGTCGGGTCGTTCTGCGGCCGGACCCCATAGGTGGTCGTTGCCCAGGCGCTGAGCAGGCGCACGATCGGGCGCGACCAGGCGATCAGCGTCTCGCCGGGCCTGCGCCCGTCGATGTCGTGGATGAACACCACCCCGATCCGGTTCGGGTCCCGTCCGTCGCCGTCGCCGCCCGGGGGTCCTTCGTCGCGTGCTTCGTCGGTGGCCGCAGGGGCGTCATCGGCGGGGGCCGCGGGGGCGTCATTGGCGGCCGGGGCTGTCTCGGGCACGGCGTCGTTCGCGGCGCCCGGGATCGGAAGCTCGAGCTTCGGCGAAGACGTACCGCGCGGCTCCGGGGTCATCAGCGATTGCCACGCGCGCTTCTCGTCCTTCTTGCGCTGCTTCTTGCTGCGCCTCTTTCCGCCCTCCTTGCGGTCCTTCTTCCGCGACGTCCGGTCCCCGGATAGCGCATCGGCAGCCGGGCCGCGAGGCTCGTCCTCAAGGGGCTCGGCGGGGACCGGCTCGTCAGCGGGCTCGCGATCGACGGGCAGCGGCGGGAGGTTGAGCTTGGGCGGATGCCAGGGGGGCAGCCAGGAGGGGAGCTCGTCATCCTCCTCGGGTTGGCGCCCGCTGCCGATGATGCTCACCGGATGTCCCTCGTGATCGGGCGCATGCCGTCATACGATGGCGAGCCGAGCTGGTCGTGCAGGTAGTCGATGGTGCCGATCAGCGCCGTGTGGAGCGCCGAGCCCTCACGGGCGCGCGTTGCCGACGCGAGCACCGAGTGCCGGAACGGGCTCATCGTCGGGACCTCGACGATCTCCGCGTTGGGCAGCATGTCGCCGATGAATTGCATCCGCCGGCCGCGCGAGATGGGGTCGCGGCTGAACCGCATCGCGCGGACGCGGAACCCTGCCTCGGCACGATCCACGAGGTCATCGAGCGTGTCGTTGGACATCGCCAGGTCGAGCTGCCACTTGAAGTACGACGGAGGCATGGAGGGCTGGCTGGCGACGGCGGCACCGACTGCCGTGTCGACCGCGGCCGCGAGCGCGAAGCTGCCCGTGAGCGACATGCCGACGATGCCCACGGGACGCCCCGAGACTGCCGCCTCATGCGTTGCGAGCCTGCGCAGCCAGGCGGTCACGGGGCGGTCCGTCCGTTGGGCGAGCGGAGCGAAGACCCCAGACGCCAGCACCTTCCGCCCGTTGCCGATCGTCTGCCGGATCCCCGGATTGTGTATGGCGGGGGGCAGCAGCACGGGCATCGCAACCGAGAAGCCGCCGGCGACGAGCCGGTCCGCCACCGCGATCGTTCGCTCGCCGTGTCCCGGCAGCTCGTGCAGGAGGATGACGGTGGCAGCACCGGACACGACGTGCCGAAGCACGTCGAAGGTCAAGCCATCGGCCGAAAATGGCGCGCGCGGATACTCAGGCCAGAGCTCTGGCGCCAGGCGCAATACCGGTTCCAATCAGTGCTGCCCATGGATAGGCGGTGGGCAATCCGTCGGATCATTCGGACACTACCGTCCGATGGGCGGCGGCACAACGCAGGCAGGTGCACCCAACCGCACATTCCCATGCGTGGCGGCGCATCCGGGCACCCTTCTGGCCGATTGCGGTGCGTCGGCGCACCGAATTGAGCGTTGCCGGGACGATCGTCCTGCCCCCGCGGTAGGGGGTTGGCGACCTCCCTCAAGGGCTACGCCGAGACGGGCACGGCCCAGCCGTTCTTCGCGTTCTGAGCCGGTTCCGGCTCAATACACGCCCCGGAAGCACCCGTCGTCGCTGTGGACGATCGGCCGGACCAGCGGATGGTGCCGCGGATCGTCGCCGACGATCACGGATCCGGACGCGGTCCGGTCAGCTTCGCGTGATCTGGGCGACGATCGAGCGATCCGTGATCCGGCGGTCGGCGGCGAGCAGGAACGCCTTGCTCAGGATGATGCTCAGCGTCGGGTCGTCGTCGAACGGCAGGAACACTCGCTCGGCTGATGCACGCCGGTACATCGTTCGTCGCCTGGCTCGCGGGTACTATGAGTGGCAGCTATCATGGGTGGTCATGAGAACAGTCACGCCGCTCGATCTCCGCCGCTCGCTGGGGGCGATCCTCGATGCCGCGTCGGCGGGTGAGCGCCTCCTCATCGAGCGTGACCATCGGCCCATCGCCGTGCTGGTGTCGGTGGAGGACGGCCGCCGCCTCGACGATGTCAACGGTCGGCGCGCACGCGCACTCGAGGCGCTCGACCGGCTCGAGGCGCTCGGCGGATCGATGCGGGAGCGCCACCCCGACGGACCTGGGGCGGCGGACGCCATCCGGCAGGAGCGTGCTCGCGACGATGGGTGAGTCGCTCGTGCTGGATGCGTCGGCCGCGCTGGCCGTGCTGCGCGGGGAGCCGGCGGCCGCCGCGGTGCTCATGACCCTGCGCGCGATCGCAGCCGACACGGAGATCCTGGTTCCAGACCACTTCTGGCTGGAGGTGGCCAATGTTCTCGTCCGGCGATACGGCTGGACGCCGGACGAGGTCGTGGCGGCCATCCGCGAGCTTGACGATCTCGGGGTCGCCACCGTGGCCATCGATCGGCCGCTGACGCTGCTCGCCCTGGACCTCATGTCGGTCCATCGACTGACCGCTTACGACGCCGCGTACCTCGCCGTTGCCGAAGCTGCGGACGCTCCGCTGCTGACGCTCGATGCCGCCGTTGCCGCGGCGGCTGGCGACCGGGCCCTTGAGCCGGGTGTCGCGCGCAGGCAGGAGCGAGCGCGCGAGGATCGAGCCGCATACGGATCGGCAGCAGCACACGCGAGCTGGGCCGACCATGGCCGGTACCTGGCACGGCTTCGCCAGGCGGTCGCGCGCGTCGGATAGCGTGGGCGCCCGGTGTCGGCGGCGGACAGGTCGAATCCCCACGGGTCGATCAGACTACGCTCGGACCTTGACCGGTCGATCGTCCGGCGCCGCGTTGGCCTCGTCGGACAGCGGGCAGACGCTGGATCCCAGGTCGTCGAAAGGGGTGGAACCGTGGAGCGAGCCGAGTTCGATGCCGGCGACGGCCAGTTGATCGTGGTCTACGCACCCGCTGACTACGGGTCCGAGATCGACCCGATGGCGCTCTACGCGGAGATCGCGCGCGATGCCGCCGACCTCGCGCGCGATCGCAGGCTGCACATCGTCTCGATGACCTCGATGCCGTTGCGCCACTCGGGCGCGTTCATGGCGCGCGACGGCTCCGGGTACGAGACGAAGGCGGTTGTGGCGGTCGCGTACGCGCCGGACTCGGCGGCCGGCTGACGCCGAGACGCGAGAACGGGTCGAGTGTCGTCCTGGCGTCAGCGCACGGAGATGCCGCGGACCTGAAGGGTGGCCCCGGGATCGAACTGCGCGACATCGAACACGAGACGCGCCTCGACGCGCTCCACGCCGGGGCGCCAGCCGTGGTCGTAGATGTTCCAGAAGTCACCGCCGCCGTCGAGCGAGCGGAGGGCGAGGTTGATCCCGTCGGTCGCAAGCAGCAGATCCGTCGGCCGGTCGTCCACGAGCGAGAAGGTCGCGTCGGTGAGGATGCCATTGGGCAGGACTGCCGTCCCGAGCGGGACATCGTAGGCGCCCAGACGGTCGATGGGGATGTCGAGCGCATCGATCCGCAGTGGTCGCGCGTCCGCCGCGGTCGCGGGATCGATGTTCGGGACCGGCGTGGCACAGCCGTCGGGCGGCTCGCCGGCACACGGCACGTCGTGGTAGCCGCCGAGGGTCGCGCTCGACAGCCGGATCTGCGGGGGATCGCCGCACCTGATGTCCCACATGCCGCCGACCCCGCAGAACTGCGACGCCTCCGCTGTGGTTCCGTCCTCGAGCACGAATCGGACGCGCACGACGAACGACATCGTCCGCGTGCACAGCACGTGTGGGTCTTCGAACCCGCAGCCCGGATCGCCGAGCAGGAGGATCTCCTGCGCCAGCGTGCGGTCGACGTGCGTCTGCGCGGCCATCTCGTCCACGATCGCGGTGCACTGGCGGTCGGTCAGCTTGAAGTCGGCGCAGCCGGCGGGGTAGGGGACGCCCGGATCATCGGTCGCCGCCGCTCCCGGCCTCGAGCAGCCGGCGATCAGGATGGCGATGACGGAGGCGATGACGAGCAGGAGCGCGCGTCTGGGCGAGGTCATGCGGGCATCGTCTCCCGGCGATCGCCCGATCGCGGTCGGTGCGGCCCTTGTGCTTGTGTTGCGGGACATCCCGCAGCGCGGATGGGGTTCGGGACGTCAGAGCGGGCGGCTCGACGCACTCCCGGTCTCATCCCGGCGCCCGCCTAGATCCAGACCAGGACGACGGTCAGTGCGACCATCGCGGCGAGCAGGATCGTCACCGGCCGCCGCGTGCGCTCGCCGGTCAGCAGCCGGCTCATCGCCCCGCCGGCGCCGGCCCAGGTGGCCGCGGCGGGCAGGATCACCACCATCATCACGACCGCGACGAGGACGCTTCCGGTCACGATCGGCAGGTCGGTCGGCCGGAACGTGGTCACGGCGCCGAGCGCGAAGATCCACGCCTTCGGGTTTACGAGCTGGAACGCCAATCCGCCGCGGACGCCCAGCGGCCTGGCGACGACCGCGGACGCGAGGCCACCCGACCGAGCGATCTGCCAGGCGAGGTAGAGCAGGTAAACGGATCCGACCACGCGCATCACGACGGCTAGGACGGGGACCGCGGTCACGAGCGCGGCGATCCCCGCCGCGGCCGCCAGCGCCATCGAACCGAGTCCCAGCGCCGTGCCCAGGACGTGCGGTAGCGTCCGGCGGAATCCGAAGGCTGCCCCGGACGCCCAGAGCATGACGTTGTTCGGGCCGGGCGTGATCGAGCTCACGAGCGAGAAGCCGACCAGGGCGAGCAACTGCGTCACGCGGCCACCATATCGGGCCGACGTCCGGGCGTCCTCGGGAGCGCAGCCCCCGATCGACGACGCCGCGGGCCCCGCTCGCTCCAGGCGGCTTGCCGTCAGTCCGCGCCGAACACCTCGATCTCGCGCCACGCGACCCACGACGGGCTGGCCAACGTCTCGATCCGCAGGAAACGGCACGACACGGGTGCGTCGAGCGCGACCGTCAGGACATCGAGGTCGCGTGTCGATCTGGCCAGCGTCGCGAGCGTCTGTCTGGCGCCGCCCGATGTCGTCGCGCAGCTCACCCGGTGACGCGTCGGCCCGTCCGGGTACTGACTGACGGTCAGGCGGATCGATGCGATCGGCTGCTTCGTCCCGAGGTCGATCGCGATCCATGACGGCGGCCCGGTGCCGGCGCTCCAGATCGTGTCCGGATCTCCGTCCACGGCCTTGCCCGGCTCGGAGCCGGCGATCGAGGCCGACGCGGTCACATGTGCACCGAGCGCGAGGTTCACGGGGCCGCCGGGGACCTGGCCGAGGGCCGCATGGTCGTCGAAGTAGCGATCGATGAAGCCGGTGAAGGTGAGGGGGTCCGACTCGGGCAGGACGCGATCGGGCTTGTCGTTCCACGACTGGAACAGGATGTGGTCGGGCGCCCCGCCGGCGGCCTGTTCGTCGGCGAGGACGCGGCGCCCCGCACTCGCCACCCATTGCGCGTCGGTGGTCGCGGCGCCGCCGTTGTAGATCATCCCCACCGGTACGCCGCGCGCCCGGCCGGCTTCCCGCACCGCGGCTCCGAGCTCCGGCCAGCCGGCGCGCGACCAGTCCATGTCGAGGTGGAGGAACGCCGCAGCCTCGCCCGTTGCAGACTTGTAGGCGTCGAGCCACTCGGCGAGACCGGCCGCGGAGACGGGGCCGGGCAACGGCTCAGTGTCGCCGACGATCAAGCCGGGCCACTCGGCGCGCATCGCCCGCACGAACGCGGCAACGCCGTCCGCGACCTGGCCGACCGGCCATTGGCAGGCACTGGGGCCGTCGTAGACGTGGGCGAAGAAGTACGGCTCGTCCATTGCGATGACCTGGAGGACGCCGCCGGCACCGCGGATCCGCTGGCTGATCAGCTGTCCCTCCTCGATCCCGGCGAAGCTCTCGACGCCCTGGCCGCATTCGGGCGTCGCGTCGAGCGGTCCCATCTCGACGGCAACGGCCATCCCGCGGCTCGCGATCGCGGCGAGCGCAGTCCGCAGCTCGTCGTCGGTCGCGTCGTAGGCAACCCACTCGCCGTAGAGCTTGAACACCCCGACGTGCGCGGCGGCCACGTCCCAGGCCGCGCCAGACGCGAACAGCTGCATGAAGTCGTCGGACCCGGTGTACGGCCGATTCGCGTCGGTGGTCAACGGCGGTAGCGGCGCGAACCAGGTGAGCGGGCGGGCCGAAAGATCGGGAGGGATGGGCGTCTGGGATGGAGCCGGCCCCGAAGGCCCTGCCGTCGGCGTTCCGACACCTGGCGTTGACGACGCGCCGCCGGGCGCCGATGCGCCGGTGGACGGCGCCTGCGTGCCGGGGCCCGGAGCGGCGCAGCCGGCGCACAGGAGCACCGAGAGCGTGAGCGACGCCAGGGTCGGCCGAGCATTCACTGCTCGATCATGGCATGGCCCCGCCACCACGTGAACCGCCTCGCTTCCAACCGACCGCGCCGCACAGTACGATGCGCGGGCGCCGCCGTCCCTCCGGCCGCCTGCCCGGGCACCGGCGCGCGATCGGAGACCGCCGTCCATGACCGCTGCGTCCCTCGTCGACATCGTTGCGTTCGCGCAAGCGCTGGTGGGCGGCGACGACGACGCCATCCGATCGTTCCTCGCCGAGGATTACTACGGCCATTCCCGGTCAGCGGACGAGCCGTCACAGGCCGATCGCTGGCTGGGCCTGCTCCCGGACGTTCGGGCGGCCATGCCGGACCTTCGAATCGATGTCGAGGAACGCCAGATCGAAGCGGTCGCGCCGGGGGAGGTCGGTGTCCGCGCCACCGTGACCGGGACGTTCACCCGCGTGCTGTGGGGCTCGCCGCCCACCGGTGAGCCTGTCCGCATCGAGCTCGCCCTGCGGTTCCGCCCCACCGACCGCGGCTGGCTGGTGCAGGGCGACGATCCGCCGCCGGCCGCGATCGCCGCGCTCCGCGCTGTCGGCGTCGTCCCGCCTGCCGACGCGATGCACCTCGAGCCCAAGGACCCGATCGCGCCGCCGGAGTTCCTGCTCAAGCTCGGGTTCGCCGGGCAGGCGGCCGACAAGCCCTGCACCCACCTCGGCGATGCCCGGGTCTTCGAACCGTCGACCGCCGAATGCGCCGAGTGCGTCGCGATGGACAGCTACTGGCCGGCCCTGCGAATGTGCCTGGTGTGCGGCGCCGTGGGCTGCTGCGACACTTCGCTCAACCGGCACCTGCGGGCCCACTCCGACGCCACGGGCCACGCGATCATGCGCTCCATCCGCCTCGAGGAGGGGTGGATCTGGTGCTACGTGGACGGGGCGTTCTTCGAGCGCGCCACGCTGGAACGCCTGGCGGCGGCCGCCGGATCGCCCCTCACCGACGAGGGCTGACGCATGGCCTACATGGCGCAGGAGTGGATCGCGAGCGCGGCCCGCGACGCGTTCCGCGAGCGAGACGACGCGCTGGACCGGGCCGCGGAGGCCGCCCGGATGCGCGCCTGGCTGGCGTCGCTGCCGCTCGACAATCGGACGATCGCGGCGCTCGACGAGCCGATCGCGGCGCTTGAGGATGGGATGCGCCATGCAGCCCGGCAGGATACGGGCATCCGGCCACTGGGCGGCGGGCGCCGCGGCGATACGACCGAGCGCGGGTAGCGCCGTGACATCGAACGCTCCCGACGAGCCCAAGTGGCGGGCCGTCTTGCTGGGCACGGATCCCGCGTTCATCCGCTACTCGAAGATCATGCGCCGCATGCCCGGCGGCCCGCGGTGCCACTTCTGCGGCGCGCCGTTCGGCGGCGTGGGCTCGCCCCTCGCGCGGCTCATGGGCAGCCGGCGCTGGGACAAGAACCCGAACTACTGCACCCGCTGCTTCTCGGTCCTCGACCAGCACCGGGGAGGTGCCGAGATCCCGTGCAGCCTCCTGTTCGCCGACGTTCGAGGATCCACGTCCATGGCGGAGCGGACGACGCCGACCGAGTTCCGGCAGCTGATGCAGCGTTTCTACTCGACCGCAGCAGAGGTGCTCTTCCGCCACGACGCGATCCTGGACAAGTTCGTGGGCGACGAGGTGATGGCGATCTTCCTGCCGGCGTTCACCGGCGAGCGGCACGCGCAACGCGCGCTCGAGACCGGCCGCGACCTGCTGCGCGCGACGGGCCACGGCGAGCCCGGCGGCCCCTGGATCCCGATCGGCATCGGCGTCCACACGGGGGTGGCCTTCGTGGGATCGCTCGCGGAGCCGCCGGCCACGACGTTCACGGCGCTGGGCGACGTGGTCAATGTCGCCGCGCGGCTCGCCTCAGCGGCCGCCGCCGGCGAGCTGCTGGTCACCGTCGACGGGGCCGAGTCCGCGGGCCTGGACCGCTCGACGCTGGCCACGCTCGAGCGTCGCGACCTCGACCTCAAGGGCAAGGCGGAGCCCGTCGGCGTGCTGGTGCTCGGCAGCGAGACCGGACTGGGCTGATTGCCCGGTTGAACCGCAGTCCCGCAGCTCGGTCGCGACGAAAGCCCGAGCGAGTCGCTCGGGCTTTCGTTCAGATGCTTCTTGGGCTCAACTGCAGCCGGACGTGCTCCCGCAGTTGAGGCACTTGTAGCAGGACCCGTTGCGGACCATGATCGAGCCGCATTCGGCGCAGCTGGGGGCATCCGCCTGGGCGGCGAAGGCGACCTTCGTGCCACCACCGAGCGACACCCCACCGAGCGACGCGGCGATCGACGAGAGCCCGCTGCTCTTCCCATTGCCATTGCCGTTCCCGTTGCCCTTGGCCGCGTGGTCGTTGGTGGCGATGACCGTCAGCTCGTCCTTCTTCTCTCCCGCATTGGGCGAGTCGGCCGGGGATACGGCGGTCGGGGCGTCGCCACCCGAGCGATTGGCAGCGTCATCGACGCGACCCGATGCCGGCGCAGCCGACGGAGAAGCGTTGGTGGCGGGCGACCCGGACGCCGGACCCGGAACCGCTTCGGACTGGGCGGTGATGCCCTCGTCCGCCTTGGGCGTGAGCGCCGACGCCCCGGACAGGGCAGCCGGTGCTTCGTCGACGACCTGCGAGCGGTCGATCAGCCCGAGGGGGCCCTTCTCGTCGCTCGGCAGGAACCGGCTGCCCAGCCACCGGAACACGTAGTCCACGAGGGACTTCGCGATCGGGATCTCCGGGTTGCCGGTGAAGCCGCTGGGCTCGAACCGGACGTGGGCGAACTTGTTGACGACGTCCTTGAGCGGCACGCCGTACTGGAGCGCCAGGCTGATCGACGTCGCGAGCGTGTCCATGAGCCCGCTGACCGTCGAGCCTTCCTTGGCCATCTTGAGGAAGATCTCGCCGGGCTGGCCGTCCGGGTACAGGCCGACGGTGATGTAGCCCTCGTGGCCGCTGATCTCGAACTTGTGGGTCACCGCGGCGCGCTCGGCGGGGAGCCGGTGGCGATGCGGCTTGGTCGCCTCGACCTGGGCGACCGCGAGCTGCCTGCGCAGGCTCTCGATCGTCTCCTGATCCTCGGCGGAGCCCTGGACGGCGTCGTCGCCCTTCTTCTTGCCGGTGGACAGCGGCTGGCTGCGCTTCGACCCGTCGCGGTAGATCGCGATGGCCTTGAGGCCCCGCTGCCAGCCCTCGGTGTAGACCGACTCGATCTCCTCGGCCGTCGCGGCCTCGGGCATGTTGACGGTCTTGCTGATGGCGCCGGACAGGAACGGCTGGACCGCACCCATCATCCGGACGTGGCCCATGTAGTGGATGGACCGCTCGCCGTTGACGGGCTTGAACGCGCAGTCGAACACGGACAGGTGCTCCGGCTTAAGGCCCGGGGCGCCCTCGATCGTCTCGCGCTCGTTGACGTAGGCGATGATCTCTTCGACCTGCGCCGGGTCGTAGCCGAGCTTGCGCAGGGCGGCCGGCACGGTCTGGTTGACGATCTTGAGGTAGCCCTCGCCGACCAGCTTCTTGTACTTGATGAGCGCGATGTCGGGCTCGATGCCGGTGGTGTCGCAATCCATCATGAACGCGATGGTCCCCGTGGGCGCGAGCACGGTGACCTGCGCATTGCGGTACCCGTGCTCCGTGCCGAGGTCGAGGACCTCGTCGTACAGCTGGCGCGCGTTGGCCAGCATCGGCTGCGGGACGCCGGTCTCGGGCAGGGCGTACGCCGCGTCGCGGTGCTTGCCGATGACCCGCAGGAACGAGTTCCGGTTGATGTCGTAGTCCACGAACGGGCCGCCGTGGTCGCGGGCGATGACCGCGCTCTGGCGATAGGCCTCGCCGTGCATCAGCGCGGTGATCGCGCCGGCGTACGCGCGCCCCTCGTCCGAGTCGTAGGCCAGGCCTCGGTTCATGAGCAGCGCACCGAGGTTGGCGTAGCCCAGCCCGAGCGGCCGGAACCGGTGGCTGTTCTCCTCGATCTTCTGCGTGGGGTAGCTGGCGTTGTCGACCAGGATCTCCTGCGCCGTGATCGTGACCTTGGCCGCGAACCGGAACGCGTCCACGTCGAACTCGCCGTCCGCATCCACGAACTTCATCAGGTTGAGGCTGGCCAGGTTGCACGCGGTGTCGTTCAAGAACATATATTCACTACAGTTGTGAACGACAATCCCGTTCGCAACGAAGTGACTGGTCGCCTGCTCTGTCAGGTCGAAGACGTCCTCGTCGCCCTGCGGCGTGACCGACTCGAGCTCGTCCATGAGCTCGTCGCTGTAGGCCGAGACACGGGTGTTGAGCCGCGCGAGGGCCGCGGCCTTCGGGCTCTCGGGCACGAAGCCGATCTGGTCCTCGAACCGGACACGCGAGGAGCGGGTGATCCGGAGGCTGTGGATCTCCTTGACCGCGTATTCCTTCAGCTCGCCGTGACCATCGGGGAGCATCGCGCTGAGCTTCCCGGCGCGCCGGTTCTCGTACAGCTTCGACTTGATCCCGAAACCGAGCAGCATCCGCTGGACCTGGAGCAGCAGGTCGAGGGACGTGGAGTCGAGGCCGACGTACTGGCTTCGGGTTCCCGAATCGACGACCGTGCCATCGGCCGTGAACAGGCCGCGCAGCATCGCCGCCTGGCCGTCGCGATCGAGGGCGTAGACGTCGTCGGTGAAGCGCTTGAGCAATGCCCCCTGGTCAAGGATCGCGTAGCGCAGGAACAGGTCAACCACCGGCCGCGACCCGAATGCCAGGCGCGACCCGGTGGCGCCGAGCGAGACGTGGACGTTGTCGTTTCGGCCAACCGACCCGGCGGCCTTGAGCAACGCCTTCTGCCCGTTCACCTCGATCGCCACCGCGTCGAGGACCCGGGCCTCGTCGTGGTGCATTGTGAGGGTGACGACCTTCTGCTCGCGCCCGGCGATGACGCTCGTCGTGACCACGCCATCGCCCACCGCGAGGCCGATCGCCTCCGCCAGCTCCTCGGACAGGCGTTCGCGCCCGAAGCCCGGAGCGTTGAGGAAGATGCGGTCACCTGGCACCAGGTCCTTGACCGCCACATCGCCGCGCGTCGTGGCGATCTTGTGGTCGGCCGTGATTCGCACCCGGTAGCCCGCCTTCGTCCGGAGCTCGAACACGGGCTTGTGCCCGGTGGGGAAGATCCGGTCGACGGGATGCGGCTGTCCATCGCTGCCGATGACGTTCGCGGCCCTGCCCACGAGGTCGGCGATCTTCCGCCAGCCCTCGTCCGTCGCGACCAGCGTGTCACCGGTCACGCACGGATTCGACGCGTAGATCCGGTCTGTGGCCGCGCTGGTATGCCAGTCGTTGATCGTGCTGTCGTACTGGATCCCCGGGTCGCCGCACAGGTGGGCCGCTTCGGCCATCTTGCGGAAGATGTCCCGCGCCTTGTACGTGCCGGCCGGCTGGCCGTCGCTGACCTCGTGGGTCTGCCAGTCCGCGTCGCGCTCGACCGCCTTCATGAAATCGTCGGTGACGCGCACCGAATGGTTTGCGTTCTGGAAGAAGACCGAGCCGTACGCCTCGCCGGTGAACGACGGATCGTAGCCCTGCTCGATCAGCGCCCAGGCCTTCTTCTCTTCGTGCGCCTTGCTGTCGATGAACTCGACGATGTCCGGGTGATCCGCGTCGAGGATCACCATCTTCGCCGCGCGGCGGGTCTTGCCGCCCGACTTGATCACGCCCGCGAACGCGTCGTAGCCACGCATGAAGCTGACCGGGCCCGATGCGATGCCGCCGCCCGACATCTTGGCCTTGCTCGAGCGGATCGGGGACAGGTTGACGCCCGCACCCGAGCCGTACTTGAACAGCATGGCCTCGGTCTTGGCGAGGTCCATGATCGAGCTCATGTTGTCCTGGACCGAGTTGATGAAGCACGCGGAGCACTGCGGCTTCGCCTCGATCCCGACGTTGAACCAGACCGGCGAGTTGAACGCCATCTTCTGGTGGACGAGGAGGTGGGTCAGCTCCGCCTGGAACGCGGCGAGGTCCTCGTCCGTGGCGAAGTAGCGCTGCGTCTCGGCCCAGGCGGCGATCGTGTTGACCACGCGATCGATCAGCTGGCGGACGCTGTGCTCGCGCTCCGGCGTGCCGACGTGGCCGCGGAAGTACTTGCTGACCACGACGTTGGTCGCGAGCTGGCTCCAGGACGTCGGGACCTCGACGTCCTTCTGCTCGAACACCGTCTTGCCGCTCTCGCTGGAGATGCCGGCCGTCCGGTACTCCCAGGTGATCTCGTCGTAGGGATGCACGCCGGGGCGGGTCCAGCGGCGCTCGAACGTGAGCCCGCGAGTTCCCTCGCCGGTGAAGCTGGCACCGTACGGGCCGCCGAGGCCCTTGCGAGTCGTCTTTGCGTTCCCCTTGGCGCGTGCCTTGGGTGCTGCCTTCGCATCCATCACGGGAACAACCTCGCGAGCCTGGGCCATGTCGTCCGTCTCCTCCGCTCCCGCCTGCGCGGGAATTCCGTTGGCTCCGGCGGTCCGAATGGGGTCCGTGGCCGGCGGCGTCCTCCCGGGTGCCATGCGGGATTCCGTCGTGCGACTCTGGGCTCCGTCCGGTTGGCGGTTCCGCGGTCACGGGATGGGGTGACGCGCAGCTGCGGGACCGTCCGTCGGGTCGATCCGGGCGCCGGTCCTCCGTGGGTCCGATCACGCGGCATCCGGGCCGTGCACTTCGGGCGCTTCGAGGGTCGTCCGGCGTCAGGGCGACCCGCCTACGATACGTCGCGCGGATGGGGTGGTCAACCCCTAAACCACAACATGTAGTGGTGTGGTAGGTGATCCGATCGCAACATATGGGTTTCCCGGGCATCCGCGAACGGAGACCGATCGGTCCACGTTCGGGCGCCGATCGTCAACGTTCAGGCGGCGGTCGTCCACGCCTCCGGGCGGCGCATCCACCGTCGAGATGCCGTCTGTCCACGCCAGATCTCGAGTTATACACAGAACGTGCGTTCTATTGTGCATCCTCGTGGCAGGGCGCGTCCTCGCGCCGCGGCGCCCGTCGGCCATGGCGCCGTCGGCCCTCGCGCCGCGGCGCCCGTCGGCCATGGCGCCGCGGCGCCCCTTGCCCTGGCCACGGCGCTCCTCGCCCGCTGCCCTTTGCCCCGCGGCGCCCCTTGCACCTGGCCACGCAACGACCAGGTGCGTCGTATCGCTCCGCCTCGCCCGGCGGGTTGGCCGCATAACGACCAGGTGCGTCGTAGCGGCTGGCCGCCCCGCCTCCGTCGCCGCCTACCGATGGGCTGCGTACTTGGCCAGGATCAGCTGGCCGAAGACGCGCGCCATCGTTGGGTGGCCATGCGCTGCCCGCATGCGGGCGAGTCCGCAGCCGGGGCCACGCTCGTCACGCCGGCCGACTCGGGCCGCGCACGCGCTGCACCTTGGCGATGGGCCGGTTACCACGCACCACATCGTTCCGTGGCCAGAAGGACAGCGCCGCGATCGGGCCGCGGGGTGCGAGCAGCCAGGCCGGCACCGCCCGCCCGTCGGCCGGGAGCGCTGCCCGCAGCATCGCCCGATGGGCGTCGACGCGCCGCCGGTTCGTCCGGTGTTCCGAGAGGATCACCCACGCTCCGACCGTCTGCGCCTCCCAGCCGCGGTCGCGCGCCACCTTGCCGGCGAGGCGGCGCTTCCGGTCCAGTGTCCCGAGCATCTCCTGAACGTCCACGAGCTCTGTCTTGAGCTCGATGACGAGCAGCGTCCTCGTGCCCGCGTGCCACGCGAGAATGTCGATCGCCCCGCGCTCGCCGTACTCGGAGAAGGTCACCTCCGGCGCAACGGTCCAGCCGGCCAGGTCCGAGAATCGAGTGGCGACGGCCTCGTGCAGCGCCGAGTGGCGGGCGCCCAGCAGGCGGTCCAGCTCTCCGCCGCGCCACCGCGCATCGAGTTCGATGTGGATGCCGACGGCACGGGAGATCGCACGGATCCGATCCATCGTGATCCCGCCGATCAGACCGCGCTCGAGCCGGGACACCGCGTCCTGTGAGGTACCCGCGAGCGCTGCCACATCTCGCTGTCGGAGGCCACGCCGGACACGGACCGCGCGGACCGCCGCGCCGACGCGTGGGTCGTTCATGTGAGCAACGGTGTCACCGGACGCTCACCGACGGCTTCGCGTTCTCTTATCGCCCGCCTACCGGCGCGCTGCATCGCGGCGCGCCGATCTAACTCGCCGCGTCGGTCCCCGGCGTCCGGACGCGCTACTCCGCCGGCGGCTCCCCGCGCTCGCGAGCATCGACCTCCTGCTCGCGTGCATCGAGCTCGCGCTCCCAGGTCGGCCGCACGACGAGCGATGCGCGGAGGGTCATCGCCGCGGCATCAAGCTGCGCGCGTTTCGAGGCCGTCCCCGCGCCGCCCGCGCCCCGTACCTCCGACGCATCGGTTGTGTCGGCCAGATCCACCGTATCGGGCGAATTCGCCACCTCCGCCGCTCCTGCCGCTCCGGCCACCTCAGCCGCGCCGGCCACCTCGGCCAGCAGCGTCTCGCGCAGCAGGCCCAGGTACTCGCTCGTCGACGGGCGCTCGAGCGAGCCCAGCGCCGCGATCCGATCGAGGATCTCGGGATCAGTCCCCGCCGTCTGCCCGCGCTCCCGGACGAGCAGCCGGAGCTCGCGGCCCTCGCGAAGGGCCTGCCACTCGACCCGCGGTCCCCGGTGTACCTGACCAGCAGGTCCGGCCGGTAGATCGCGACCAGGGCCGCGAGAAGCCCGATCAACCCGTATTCGAACGGGACCACGCCGGGCACGATGAACACGAGCAGTGCCCCGATCGCAACGGCCGTGCCCGCTCCGGCCGCGATGCCGCCCCCGTTGGCCCGAAGCGCACCATCAGCCGGAACCAGAGGCCGATCCCGAGCGCAACGATCGCGACGGCAAGCGCGATCTCGAGCGCGATGTCGGGCGGATCGGTTCCCAGCGAATCAAGCATCCGCCAAGGATCGGGCACGGCGACGATCCGCGCTGGCCGCCTCGGGCACCGCGGCGATCCACGCTTGGCGCCTGAACCGCTGCGACGATCCGCGCTGGGCAAATCGGGCACCGCCGCGGCGATCCCCGGTGGGCGTCGCCGGCCCGAGCGCGAACGCGCCCCTACAGGCCG
>CAVYXU010000029.1:0-80263 GCA_963772565.1 uncultured Chloroflexia bacterium | reverse complement strand
CTGCGGACTCGGGTGATGCGGGTCCGATCATGAGCGCAGGGGCGCGACTGGCGGCCGCAGTCGCCGCGGTCCTGGCCGGGGAACCAGTCGATCCGCGGGCGATCGACCGGGCCGTCGACGAGGCGGAGCGCGCCGGGGTGCCGTGGCTGGCGCGGCTCGGTCGTGATATCGGGACCCGGCTCGGCGCGGAGCCGGGCGGCGTGGTCGGAAGCAATGGCCGTCCGCCGCACGGCGGCGTGATGGCGGACGACCCGTGGGGCGCCGCGCTGGTCGCGCTCGCCTCGGCATGGTCGGACGATGCCGACCCCGAGGAGCGTCTGCTGGCCGCGGACATGGCCTCGTCGGGTTTCCGTCGGGTCGGCTCCGGTGTGCTGGAGGCCTGGGCGCGCGGGCTTGCAGCCGTTGCGCTTGCCGAGTCCGGGGCGGCGGACGCGAAGGATCACGCCCTTGCAGCGGAAAGCCTCGGGCGGGCCACGGGCACGCCGGCGGCCCGACTCCTTTCATACGTGGCCGTCGCGGGAGCCGATCCGGAGCGCCGAACCGAGTTCGCGCTCCTTGCCGACACCCTCGCATCGGATATCGGGCTCGTCATCCCCACGGCGACGATGCCGGGCGACGACGACGATGCCGCGATCGAGTCCGACGGCGCTGTCCCGGGGTCGACCGCGAGTCCGGCGACGATCCGCGTTCGGACCTTCGGAGGCTTCGGGCTGGAGGTGGACGGGCGTCGCATCTCCCTCGATGGCGCCAAGCCGCGCGTCCGCGCGCTGCTGCGCCTGCTCGCGAGCCGCGGCGGCGCCCCGGTGCATCGCGACGTCATCCAGGAGGCGTTGTGGCCCGAAGCCGATGCGACGGCGGGATCGCGGAGCCTGCACGTGGCCGTGTCCGCGCTGCGACACCTCCTCGACGAGGTCGCCGGGCCGTTCGGGGGCCGCCTGGTGGCCCGGGATGGCGACGCCTACCGGCTCGATGTCCGGCCCGATGCCATCGACGCCGGCGCCTTCGACCAGGCGATCTCCGAGGGTCGAGCGGCACGGGCACGCAGTCAGAGCTCCGCGGCCGCGTTCGGGCTAGCGCTCGAGCTGTACGCGGGCGAGCTGTTGCCCGAGGATGGACCGGCTGATTGGGTACAGGACGACCGAGATCGATACCGGCTCCAGGTGCTCGAAGCCGCGCAGGCGTTGGCCGAGGAGGCTTTGCTCGCGGGCGATTGCGCGGAGGCGGTACGCGGATGCCGGTTCGGCCTTGCGGTCGATCGCTACCAGGACGGGCTGTGGCGGGTCCTCATCGAGGCACGTGAACGCGCGGGCGACCCCGGCGCTGCCGCGCGTGACCGCCAGGACTATGCGCAGGTGCTCGAGGGCCTGGGCGTCAGGGTCCCGGACCAGGTTCAGGCCAGCCCCTCCTGAGGCTGGCGGAGGCCCCCCGAGCGCTGCGTCCTGACATCGGACATCGGCGGTACGGGGCCGGCTCCCGGCGGAGGTAGCCACGGGTCGATCGACATGACCGACCGTAATGACGTGGACCCTGCCGAGCCTCACGGTCGTCGTGCACAGCAATCACACCTCCGTCCCGGGGCGCGGTTTGGCACGGTCCGCTGCAGCCAGGAGGTCGGCGGCGATGAAACTTCCATCGAGGCGCCGCTTCCGACCCGCCGCCATGCGGAAGGTGTTGCCCCTCACTGCACTGCTGGCCTTCCTCGTGGTCAGCTCGTCCGTGCGAGCAGCAACGGCCGTGGACCTCGGAACGGCTACGGGCTTCGCGGTGCTGGCCGGGACAGCGATCACCAACGGCGGGGGGACCACGATCACAGGTGACGTCGGCGTGAGCCCGGGCACGGCAATAACGGGGTTCGGTACAGTGGCGCTGACCGGCGCAATCTATGAAGGCGGGCTCGCTGTTGCTGCCCAGGCCGACCTGCTGACCGCCTACAACGCGGCTGCCGCACTCGCATCGACGGCCGCCCCAATCCCTGCCGATCTTGGTGGACAGACGCTGACTGCAGGCGTCTATGACTCGGTCGGGGACGCAGCCTTCGCTCTGACGACCACCCTGACTCTCGACGGCGAGGACAACCCGGACGCCGTCTTCATCCTCCGTACAGGGGCGGCGCTCAACAGCACGGACCCCAGCCACGTCGTGCTCACCAACCGCGCAAGTGCCTGCAACGTCTTCTGGGTGGTAACGACCGCGGCAACCCTTGGCGCAAACACGGAGTTCAAGGGAACCATCATGGCAGGGACGGCGATCACGCTGGGCGCTGGCGCAACGATCGTTGGTCGTGCGCTAGCGCTCGCCGGCGCAGTCACCATGGACGCGAACACCATCGACGCCGGCGCATGTGGTGCCCCGACGCCGGCGCCCAAGCTGACGCTGGACAAGATCGTGGTCAATGACAACGGCGGCACGGCGCTCGAGTCCGCCTGGACGCTGACCGCGACCGGCAGCCCTGCCACCGACCCTGCGACCCTGAGCGGTCCCGGGGCCCCGGGGGACGCCGACGTCGTGAGCGACGCGACCTTGGACGCCGGCACGTACCTGCTGTCCGAGTCGACGGGTCCCGCCGGCTATCTGGCGAGTGACTGGAGTTGCACGGGTGGCCAGACCGGGACCGATGCCTCGGTGACCGTCGCACCCGGTGATGACATCACCTGCACGATCACCAACGACGACATCGCGCCGGATCCGACCCCGACGCCGACCCCGACGCCGGCGCCGACCCTGACCGCCACGCCCACGCCGACCCCGACGCCCACGCCGACCCCGACCCCGACGCCCACGCCGACCCTGACCCCGACGCCGACGCCCACCCCGACCCTGACCCCGACGCCGACGCCCACCCCGACCCTGACCCCGACGCCGACGCCCACCCCGACCCTGACCCCGACGCCGACGCCCACCCCGACCCTGACCCCGACGCCGACGCCCACCCCGACCGCCACCCTGACCCCGACGTCGACCCCGACCGCCACGCCCACGCCGACCCCGACGCCCTCGCCAACCCCGACCGCGGATCCGACCCCCGCGATGCCTTCGCCGACCGCGACCGCGGATGCGACCCCGACCCCGACCCCCACCCCGACCCCGACCGCGGATCTGACTCCGACGCCGACGCCGACCCCGACCCCGACCGCGGATCTGACTCCGACCCCGACCCCCACCCCGACCCCGATCGGGTTTATCGAGAGCGGAAATGGTGTCCTGCCGCGTACAGACGTGGCCGGACCTGGTCAAGGCCCGGCCGGGAGCCGAACGTGGGCTTCGATCCTGCTCGCCTTGTCCCTGGCCTCATTTCTCCTGCTCATCCCCGTCCTCGGGCCCGAGTTGCAGAAGCGGCGCCGCGGACGACGATGAGTAGCGCCGCCAGGCGGCTGTCGCCGGTCAGATGGTGGCGACGGGCAAGCTCAGCCTTTGCTGAAGAACTCCAGCTCGGAGAGCGACACCGGGGCGCCGGCAGGGCCGTTGGTCTCGGTGATCGTGATCGTCATCGACTCGACCTTTGACGCGGACAGGTCGAACGTCTGGGGATCGTGCTCGTCCTTGAGCGAGATCGTCGTTGACGTGCCGTCGGAGAACGCCAGCTCGAGGGTGGCAGGCCGGCGAAGGTCAACGAACTTGTCCGCCGATCCCGAATGGACGATCACGGCACCGAGATCCACCGGGGTCTTGAAGGTGATCGTCAGGCTCGGGGACGCGGCGTTGGCCTGCCAGTCGGTGTTGGTGAAGGTATCGAACGCGATTCTCCCCTCGTGGCCCTTGATCTCGTCGGATGCCGTGACGTTGGTCGGCCTCACGGGTTCGAGCGTCGGAGAGATGATCCGGCGGATGTTGTCCACGAGCGACGGGATGCCACCACCGGTCGCCTGATTGACGTATTTCTGGACCGATGGCACGCCGACGTAGCCCACGATCCCGAGAACGACGACCAGTCCGAGAGCGACGCGCGCGTAGGACATCAGCCGGCGGCCCGAGGCCAGGCCTGCCTGGGCACCAGCTTTCATGGACCCGCTGCGCTCACCTGCCTGGAACGCCTTGGGCTGCTTCGGCTTCCGACGGACGATCCGGCGCCACCAGGGGAGGGGCTTGTCGACGTGGACCTTGGCCTCGACGAGGCTCGTGCCGCAGCGCCGGCAGAACCTGCGCGTGGGGTCGTTGGGTTCCGCGCAGTTGCCACAGATCCGGTCGCCGGGCTGCGCCTCCCGCCGCTCGACCGATGCGACGGGCTTCGGGCGGACCGGAGCGTCGGCTGTTGGCAGACGAGCCGCCGGCTGTTGGGCAACAGGAATCGTGTCCGGGCGGCGCGCGACCGGCTGGTCGACGGGCCGGCCGCCCGGCTGGTTCGAGGGCTGGACGGCTCCCGGACGGACTGCGCCCGGCTGCACCGGCGTCGGATCTGGCGGGGTGGGTCGCACGGCGGTGGGCTGCCATGCGGGCGGCTGGATTGGCGGTGTTGTCGCCGGCGGCGTGCCCATGCCGGTGACACCCAGTGAGCCGAGCGTCACGGACGCGGCCCGAGACGGCCCGCCTCGGCGCGCTCTTGGCGCTGGCGGTGGCTCGGGTTCGGGCTCGGGCTCGGGCTCAGGTTCGGGCTCCGGCTCGGGCTCCGGCTCGGGCTCGGGCACTGGCTCGGGCTCGGGAATCGGCTCGGGCACCGGCTCAGGCTCCGGCACCGGCTCAGGCTCCGGCACCGGCTCGGGCGCCGGCACTGGCTCAGGCTCGGGCTCAGGCTCGGGCTCGGGCTCAGGGTTCGGGTTCGGGCACTGGCTCGGGCTCGGGCTCAGGCTCGGGCTCGGGCTCGGGCTCGGGCTCGGGTTCAGGCACTGCCAGTAGCTCGGGTTCGGGCGCGAACATCCGAGCCGGTTCCGGTTCCGGTTCCGGCACCGGCTCGGGCTCGGGAATTGGCTCGGGCTCGGGCTCGGGTTCGGGAATGGCTCGGGCTCGGGCGGGCTCGGGCTCGGGAATTGGCTCGGGCTCAGGCTCGGGCTGCGGCACCGGCTCGGGCTCCGGCACTGGCACTGGCAACGGCTCGGGCTCGGGCTCGGGCTCGGGCTCGGGCTCGGGAATTGGCTCGGGCTCAGGCTCAGGAACCGGTTCGGGCTCGGGCTCCGGTTCGGGCACAGGTTCAGGTTCGGGGAGCGGTTCAGGCTCGGGCTCCGGTTCAGGAACCGGTTCTGGCTCAGGAACCGGCTCCGGCTCGGGCTCGGGCTCGGGCTCGGGTTCCGGCGCGGGCTCCGGAACGGGCTCGCGGCTCGGGCTCGGGAATCGGCTCGGGCACTGGCTCGGGCTCGGGCTCGGGAATTGGCTCGTGCTCAGGAACCGGTTCGGGCTCGGGTTCGGGCTCCGGTTCGGGCTCGATGACGACGACCCGATCGCTCGGGGACCAGCCGCTCACCGGTGGTGAGGCAGGCGTCTCGGGACTGGCGCTCAACGGCCCGGTGGAGGCCGCCGCGTCGGCGCCCTCCTTCTGGCCGACCCACTCGAGGAATTGGCCGCAGTTCCCGCAGAACGCGTCCGAGGCGTCGTTCTTGTGGCCGCAGTTTCCGCAGACGATCACTCACGCACTCCCCGAGGTCCCGTGTCGGTGGGGGAGAGGATAGTCGGCCGCCGCCGATCGCGGGGGCCGACTGCTCATTCCGCCGCCGTCTCGTCCCCGGCAGCTGCGCTCCTGCCCGCACCATCGCCCTTCGCAGCCGCTCCGGCCTTCCCCGAGCCGCCGCCCTTGACGATCTCGATCCGATGCATCACGTGGGCGGGCTTGGCCGTTGCGACCAGGGTGTCGAGCCGCTGGGTGTCGATGGCTTTGGGATCCGGCACGGTCACCCGCACGACGACCAGCGGTTCGGCGGATCCGGGCAGCTCTCCGCCCGGGTCGACGGACCAACCGGTCGCGCCGTTCTCGACGATCTCGACGTGGCCACCCGTCTGGATCTCGACCTGACCGGCCAGTCCGATCGCTGTCCCCCGCATCCGGTACAGCTCGACCGCTCGCGCGACGATCGCCCGCCGCCGGTCGTCATCCCAGCCCTCGTCAAGGGCGATTCCAACCCAGCCGGAAAGCCACGACAGGAAGTCGTCCGGGGTGAGCATCGGGTCGAGATAGGCGTCGAAGTTGTCGAGCGTGTTGAACACGGGCGCGAGCACCTCGTCCAGCGCCCCGAGGAAGCGCTGGGCGAAGTCGTCGTCCTGGTAGACGGCAGGCAGGGCCGGCCACAGCGGGTGCGGCGACGGCAGGCCTGCGACGACGCCCCGCATCACGCGCCCTCGACCAGCACCTGGTGCTCGTAGCTGAACACCAGCGCATGGGTCTCGAGCTCGAGGCGCTGCGTCTGCTGCCCGCGCTGCCCGCTCACCGGATCGGCGCCGAACAGGCGCGCGTCCTCCACGATCTCGGTGCCGCGAAGAGCCTGGAGCACCGAGTAGACCTCGCCGACGTTGATCGGCCGGCCGAACGGCCATCCCGTCCCGTCCGGGCCGCCGGTGATCGGATGGAAGTAGTCGTACAGGGCGGCCAGCGCCTCCTCCTGGAGCCGCGTCGGGTTCGTGCGGGATCGTGCCTTGATCTTGGCCACGATCGTGATCCCCCGGTAGGTCGGCGGCTCCACGATCGCCCGAGTCCCGATCACCCGGCCTTCATCGAGACGGTCGGTGATCTTCTGGAGCGTGTCCGGGCTGGGGACCAGCTGCTCGAACCGCAGCCGGCCCTGCTCGCTGACGGCCGACGGCACGATGAGCACGCGAACCGACCCCGCGTCGGCCCCGTCGCCCGCCGCGACCGCGCGGACGCGGGCGACGTCCGGGGCGGCGTCGCGAGCCAGCTGCTCGTAGTCCTCGGTGGTCACTGCGCGGCCACGCGCCCGGAGGCGGATCGGCCCGCGGACCTTGGCGTTCTCGATGTCCTCGCCGTCGACACCGCCCCGCGCCGGCCGGCGGTTCTCGACGCGCGACACGAACGGGATCGATGACTTGAGGACGATGATTGCTCGCGGCGCCACGTTGCCGCGCCGGCCACCGCCGACCCGGTACTCGCGCAGCCGAAGATGGGCGCCCTTGGGCGGCACCGCGCCGTAGCGGCGGAGGACGCCATCGGCCAGCCGCACCGCCGGCCCCAGCTGGACCTCGCCGGTCGAGAGGTCGAGGGTGAAATGCCGGTCGTCCGGGCCGCTGCCCGCGAAGTCATCGACGTGGGTCCACTCGTCCCAACCCTCGGCGCCGGTGACCTCCAGGACCGGGGCACCGTCACCGGGCACGACCGGCCCGCGCTTGAGCGGGAACCGCTGGCCGGAGACGCCCTCCGAGACGCCGACCTCCTCGGCCTTGACGAGCTCCGCGTTGACCGCGCGGACGGTGCCGCCGATCGTGATCGCCTCGATCCCCTTGATGTTGGGGGATGCGCTGTACGCCGGCTGGCCCTCGGCAAGCTCGGTGACGCGGGCGCGGATCCAGCCGGCCCGTTGCTTCGAGATGAGCGACGCAGAGTGGCCGTGGGGCACGTGGATCACCACGTCGCCGTCGCGGTTGAGCCCGCCGGTCGAAATCAGAATCGAGCTCGCACGGCTCCCAGTCGTCACCGGTCCACGCTTCCCAGGCCAGGGGCGGGTTCGTGGGATCGACGCCCACGCCGTCGATGTCAGCCTTGATCCGCAGCCGGACGGCGTTGGACGGCACGGCCTCCGACAGCCCGACATACAGCGCGTCGCCGGGCTTGGGAACCTGCTGGAAGCAGTAGACCTCGGTGCCCTTCTCGAGTGCCGTGCCGTGGTCGCGAAGCGTCTTGCCGTCGATCATCGAGCCCAGCCGTTCGAGCGAGCTGGGGATGATCTGCAGGTCCTCGACCGTCGCGAACGCGATCGCTTCGTCGGTCGCGGTGCGCACCGTCGCCACCTGGGTGCCGGCTGCGATCGTGACCACGTCCGGCTGGGGCCCGGAGAGCCAGAAGGTGATCGCCGTCCGGGCGGCCGTCGGCGGGTACAGGCTGACGCCGATCAGTTCCAGGAACTTGACGTAGTTCCGGTCCGGCACGCGGTTGAGGCGGTAGACGACCTGGTCCGTCATCCAGGCGAACAGCTCGATCAGCGTCACGCCCGGATCGGACACGTTGTGGTCGGTCCACTCAGGACAGCGTTGCTGGACGAGGCGCTTGGCGTCATCCACGAGGTCCTGGAACCGGCGATCGTCCAGGTTGGGAACCGGCAGGGCCATGGTCAGTCTCCTCCCGGGATCAGGTAGAACGGGAACACGAGGTTGCGGCGGTCGTTGGTCCGCCGGATCGAGTAGCGGATGTCGATGTACATCACCGTCGGATCACGGACGTCGAAGGTCACCTGGACGTCCTCCACGTCGATCCGGGGCTCCCAGCGGCGGAGCGCGGACTTGACCTCGGCTGCGATGGCCGAAGCGGTGCCGCCGTCGGCGGACGAGAACACGTACTCGTGGATCCGGCAGCCGAACTCCGGACGCATTGGCCGCTCGCCGGGAGAGGTGCTCAGGATCAGGCGGATGGCCTCCTCGAGCTCGCGCTCGCGCGAAACGAGAGCGATGCTGCCGGTGGTGTCGGTGCGCAACGGGAAGGCCCAGCCGCGCCCGATGAACTCCTCGCTCACGTCGGCCTCCTCGACCCGGTGGCGCCGGTCCTGGTGGTGATCTGCAGCCGTCGTACCATCGCCCGGCCGATCAGTTGAGCCCGACCGTGGCGCCCTTGAAGGCAGCCTGGCCCGACGCGGTGATCTCGACGCCCATGGCGTCGACCTTGAACTTGCCCTTGGTCGTGATCTCGATGTCCTGCTGGGCGTCGATCGTGACCTTGCCGGTCGTCTCGATCTTGAGCTCCTTGTTCTGCTCGTCGAGGACGATGCTGATCGCGCCACCGGAGGTCAGGAGGTGGATCTGCGATTCGCTGCCCGATTCGAAGAAGCTGATCTTGTGACCGGTTCGCGAGGTGAACCCGCAGTACGTCACGGAGCCGGCGTCGAGATCGGAGCCGTAGTCGAACGGGATGGTGTCCTTGCCGTTCCACATGCCGCCCAGGACCACCGGGAACATCACATCACCGTGCTCGAAGGCGACCAGCACCTCGTCGCCCACCTGGGGGATCCACACGACCCCGTAGTCCTTGCCCGCGCCGGGCGCGGAGACGCGCGCCCAGTACGACTCCGCGTCGTCAGACAGCCACGGGTAGGTCACCTTGACCCGGCCCATCTGCTGCGGGTCGTCGTTGTCGGTCACGATCGCAAACGCGACCCCGAAGAAGCGCTCGCGTCCGGAGCCGGCGCCCTGCGACACGAGACCGTGGATGGACCGGTCCTGGCGACCCGTGAACTCGAGCGACGTCCGGTAGGTCCCGCTGCCGAACTCGTGCCGGGACCCGGTGATGACCCACTTGCCTTCGAGCGCTGGATCGGTCCCGCTCACGTTCACCGCCACGCCGGCCTTGAGCGAGGGTGATCCGACGACCACGGCCGTGGCCTCGAAGGCCGCGCTGCCCACCTGTTGTGCCCGCGCCTTTGCCAGCTCGTCCGCCGCCTCCTGCGAGGCAACCGGGTGATCGACCACGGTCAGCGACCCGCCGTTCACCTTGCCGGCCAGGTCGGCCGCCGACATCGCCAGCTCGGCGTTGGTCGCCTCGACATCGGCCTGCCCGATGACCGCCTCCTTCGCGCTCGGGTCCCAGCCGCGAACGGTCACGTCCTGGACCTGCGACACGGCGCTCATGCGGGCGCGGAACTCGAGCAGGTTGTGGTTCCAGACCAGCTGGACCGGGTCCTCGCTGGTGAAGTCGCCGGCGCCGGGCGCATCCCCGGAATCGACCGGCTTCTTGAACTTGAGCGTGTCCTCGTCGACCCGGCACTCGAACCCGATGCGGCGAGCGACGTCGTACAGGAAGTCGAGATCCGACACGTTGCCCTGCAGGACGTGATCGACCGTGCTGCCCGAGTCGTCGACGTCTGCCGTGAGGCCGGCGGCGCTCGCGATCTGTGACGCGATGTCCGAGTACTTGACGTTCTGGTACGTGGCCGACTTGCGCCCCGCCGCCAGCCGGTGGGACTTGTCGTAGCCGCGGACGACCGCGCGCGTGCCCAGCGAGTCGTAGTCCGCCTCGACCGAGGTCACCTCCCCGGCGATCAGGAGCGCCGGGCTGTCCCCGGTGAGGCCCGTGGTCGAGACCTTGACCTTCTTGCCCACCTCAAGACCTGCACGCTGGAGGATGTCGCGGTCCGGGTCGCGGAACACGAGCACGAACATGTCGGGCATCGACAGGCGGTCGACCACGAGCGCGCTCTCGAGCTGGCGCAGGACGTCGGCCGCGAGCTCCGAGCCTTCGATCTCGATGACGTGCTGGGTGGAGGCGCTCAGGGTGGGCATCGCGGTCTCAGGAGCTCTTTGCCGCGTCGGCCAGGGTGGGGACGAGGAGGACGGTGCCGGCCGACAGGCGCAGCGGATCGTCGATCCCGTTGAGCTCGGCGATCGCACGCCAGTACGCAGGCTTGCCCAGCTCCTTGTAGGCAACCGACTGGAGCGTGTCGCCCTCGATCATCGTGTGCACGCGACGGCTGTTGATCGAATGCGAGGTCGGGTTCTGGCTGCCGATCTGCTCCGGCTGGCCCTCGATCGTGAGGTCCACCTTGGCCTGGACCGGCGTCCCGTCCTTGCGGAACACGGTGTAGTTGATGACCACGCTCTTGAGATAGCCGCTGAAGTCGTCGAGCTGTGGGTTGCCGCCCCACTTGAACGACACCAGCGGCGGGCACGGCTTCTTCTTGTCGCGAGAGGACTGCGTTGGCCGGGTCCAGCCCAGCAGCCGGGTGATCTTCGGCGTCACATCGCCGTCCGCGGACGAGAAGTCGTCGAAGAACAGCTGGGTCGTGAGCGTCATCGCGTTGGTGCCGCTGAACTCCGGCGTGCCGCCATCCGTCGCCGGCGTCTGGTTGCGCGTGACGTTGAGCGTCTGGGTGAGGCGGTACTCGGTGGGGTTGAACATGCACTCGATCTCGGTCTCGCCCGAGGGCTTGTTGTCCCCGACGCACACGAGCTTCGCCTTGTCGGGCTTGACCAGCCCCAGCGCCTGGCCGATCTGCGAGGCAGCCGAGCCGACCGCGTCCATCACCATCGCGCGGTCCTCAGAACGACACGTTCGCGGAGGCGGAGACCGACAGCGCGCCGGCGAGCAGCCCGCCCAGCGCACCCAGCCCGATGATCTCCTGGTAGGTGATCTCGAGCGTCTCCGTGGCGATGTTGTTGCTCATCAGGTCGAGGCTCGGGCCGGACCACTTGACCGGCACGACGCCGGCCAGGTTCCAGGTCGTGATCTCGCTGCCGCCCGCGGTCATCGCCGTGATCGCCATGGTCTGGGGGATCACCGCGACCATGTTGCTCTGCAGCCACATCATCAGCAGCGGCGAGGTCGAGTCCACCGGCCGGCTCAGGCGCAGGTTCGTGTACTTGCAGGGGCCCAGGATCTTGTGCGTGTAGCCGTTGACGCCGCCTTCGCGGTACTCGGTGACCTGGTACTCGAACCCCAGCCCCTCGATCTTGGTCCAGATCCCGAGCGGGATGAACCCGTCGATCGTGCATTTGTAGGCGACGCTGATTGCGGGGTCTCCCATGTTTCCTCCTAGAACGCGTCGAAGGTGAGGCCCTTGGCTTCGCGCTCGTGGATCAGCTCGGCGCGGAGGTGGGTGCGAATCCGCCCGAACAGCGCCCGGGCGAGGTCGTCAAGCTCGGTGTCCGAGTGCCCGTCCGGACCTGCTCGGTGCCGGCGGCGCGGCGCCGTCGGCGCGCTGGACGACGGGGGTCGCCGTGATCGCGGCGACGGGCGTCCCCCCGGCGCCGCCGCCTGTCGAGGTCTGGACGGTGGGGGGAGCGCCGGGCGCGGACGGGTCCGCGACGATCCTGGCGATGACCGGGGCAGCAGATCCGCCTCCGCGTCTGGGCCGGCGCGGTCGTGGGGCTTCCGGCGACCGAACGTGCGAGCGTCAGCGCCTGGACCGGGCGGTGCGCGGTCGCGCGAGAGGCGGCGGGGGCGGTCGCACCGGGTGCTGCTGCGGCAGACGCCGCCGGCCCGAGGTTCGACCCGGTCACGGGCGCCGTCACGCGGGACCCGGCGTCGGTGGCCGGCGGCAGAGCCTCGATCCCGGTGTCACGGGGCGGGAACACGATCTCGTTGGGCAGCGCGGCCATCATCGCCGCACCGGGCACCGGCGTCGCGGGCAGGGAACGGACCGCGCGGCGAGAGCTGCACCGTGGGGCCGCCCCCGATGCCGATCGCGGATCGCGAGACGATCGTCTCCGGGAGCACGTCGCCTGCATCCCAACGAGCGGCGACGGGAGCCGCCGTTGCCTCGCCGGACGAGGGCTGGGCGTCGGGACCGGCGGCCGCCCCGTCGTCGACGTCGCGCTGGGCGGCGATGCTGGGGTGGATCGGACGGAGGCCCATGGTCGGGCGCGTGGTCCGGCCAGACCCGGCCGCGCGCCGACGGGCTCGCGGTGGGGGCCGTGGTGGCCGTCGGTCGCTCCGCCGGGCGACGTCGGGGCGGACGAAGCCGGCGCGGACGAGGCAGTGGCGGGACCCGATGCTCCGTCCGTGGCCCGGCGGGCCACCGGCAGCACGGGCAGGCGCGATGCGCGGGACGCGCCGGCCGCGGCATCCTGGCCGGGCGCACTCGTCGATCCTGCGAGCGCGGCAGCGCGTGCATCGCTTGCCGCAGCCGCGGAGGTGTGCGGTCGGACGGGGGCGCGCATCGGCAGGCGCTGGGCGACCGCGGACGCCGGCGCGACCGCGGACTGTCGGCGCAGCCGGGATCGGCGCTCCGAGACCCGGTCGGCGACCCGCCGCGGGTGCCGCGCCGCCCATCGACGCGCGGCCGGCCAGGCTGGGCGGCTCGGTGGCGCCACGACGCGGTCCGAGCGGCAGATCCGGGTCCGGCGAGGATGTCGCGGTGCTCGTGTTCGGCGTCGACGACGTCGCGTCCGATCCTGACGCAGCTCGGGCGATGACGGGACGGCCCACCGGCGCCAGCGTCGTCGTCCGCGTGAGCGGCCTCGTCGGAGGGCTCGCGGTCGCGGCGGGCGGCACCGCCGCGACGCGGCGGACCGGCACCAGGTCGACCGGCGCCGGAAGACGACATCGACGGGCTCGAGGCGGCCTCCGACGCAGGGTCGAGCCCGGGGTCCGTCCAGGCGCTCGGGTCCGCGTTGGCCGCCGCGCGACGCTGCACCGGCCGGGTCGGCAGCGGCGCATGCGAGGTCAGGCTCGGGACGGGGTGCGGATGCGCGACCACGAGCCCCGGCGGCCCCGAGGGACCGGCATCGTGGCCCAGTGGCTGGAGGATCGGCGGCAACGGCCGATGCCCGGACACCTCATCCAGGAACGGCGCGCTCGGGGCCACGAGCGGTGCTGAGCCCACCGTCTGCTGGATCGGCGGCAGGGCGGCCCATGCCCGGGTCGGCGTGCTGGGTGATGGACCGGCTGAGGCCGGGCGACCGGCATCGGCCGGGCGCACGCCGGAGCCGCCGGCCTCCGTTGCGGCGGAGGACGGCTCCTCGGACGGCGTCCTGCGGCCGAACGGCCACGGCAGGCGCACGGAGCTCACTCCTCCTCGGACAGTCGCTTGTTGATGCGGCCGATCTCTTCGACGAACCGGAGCCGGAGGGGGTGCTCGAGGTCGAGGATGGAGTCCATCGGCCAGTGGAAGTGGTAGGCGACGTACGCGACCTCCTCGTACAGGCGGTCGGTCGCGTACGTCACGATTCCCCCAGGCGTTGCTCACCCGCCACGTCAACTGCGAACGCGTGATTGCACGCGGGACAGGTGACCGAGGCCTGGGTGTGGCCCTCCTGGTTGATCCTCCGGTAGAGGTCCTGGAGGAACGCGAGGTCGGAGGCGAACAGGCCTTCGATGACGCCGGTGTGCACCTGCGGCAGCGTGCCGAGCTTGGTGATCACCCGCGACAGGAGGAGCACCGTGAGGTACGCCTCGTTGTCGCGGACCCGCGGGTCTCGCTGCGGCGAGATCTCGTCGCGGGCCGTCGCCAGGCGCATGACGCCCTCGCGATGGACCACGCCGGACCCGTCCACGAAGCCGCGGGGGAGCACGAAGGCGTACTCGGTGCGCAGGGCATCCGACGCCATCGCGCTCCCGCGCTCGATCGGGATCTCGGGCATGGCCGCAGCCGTCATCGAGAACCTAGCCCTTTTCCAGCGTCTCGCAGGCCAGGGTTGCCTCCTCGATCTGGACGCCGCTCGTCGTGGCGCCACCCTCGGAGAGGCTGAGCTTGGAGACCATCGCGTTGCCGAAGTTGTAGCGCAGGACCTCCTCGCCGACCGTGTTCATCATGATCACCGAGCCGTTCCGGCGATCCGGAGTGCCCTGCATGATCGCGAGGTGCCAGTCCCACAGCTCCTTCGCGCCCGTGAGGCCGCGCTTGAGCGTGATGGTGGGGGTCTTGGGCTTGCCCGGCAGCTTGCCGATGTACACCTTGCCCTGCTCGGTGACGTACGGGTTGTCGACGATCTCCACCTCGCTCGAGATACCCGAGACGGAGCTGAAGTTCGCGACGACGCCGACGCCGTCGAGATCGAGCAGTACGTTCCCTTGCAGCAGGGGATCGGTCGTGGGCATCTGTGCCTCCGTGGGGTCGCGTCAGGGGGTGGTCAGCTACTCGCTGTCCGGCGAGCCCGAGAACTGGGCGATCCGGAATACGACGAACTCAGCCGGCTTCACCGGGGCAATCCCGATGTCGACGATCAGCTGACCCGCATCGCGCACCTCGGGCGGGTTGTTCTCCTCGTCGCACTTGACGAAGAACGCCTGGTCGGGCGTTGCCCCGAACAGGGCGCCGTCGCGCCAGACGCGGAGGAGGAACGCGTTGATCGTCCGCTTGACCCGGCCCCAGAGCCGCTGGTCGTTGGGCTCGAAGACGACCCACTGGGTGCCCTCGAAGATCGACTCCTCGACGTAGTTGAACAGGCGCCGGACGTTGAGGTAGCGCCACGACGGGTCGCTCGAGATCGTCCGTGCGCCCCACACCCGGATGCCCCGACCCGGGAACGCCCGGATGCAGTTGATGCCGTTGGGGTTGAGCTGGTCGTGCTCCGCCTTGGTCAGGTTGAGCGCGAGGCTGATCGCGCCCCGGACGACCTCGTTGGCCGGCGCCTTGTGAACGCCGCGGGTGTCGTCGTTGCGCGCCCAGATGCCGGCGACGTGGCCGGACGGCGGCACGAACTTGGCCTGGCCCGAGAGCGGATCGAAGACCTTGATCCAGGGCCAGTACAGCGACGCATACTTGCTGTCGTAGCCGGCCTTGTCGACCCGCCATTCCTTGATCTGCTGGGCGTTGAGCCCTGGCGGGGCATCGAGGATCGCGACCCGGTCGCCCATCAGCTCGCAGTGGGCGATCATCGCGAGCTGGACGGCCTGGAGGCCCTCGAGATCGATGATCCCCTGCTCGTACACGGCCATGAGGTCCGGGACGCCGAGCATCGTGACCTCGTCGACCGCCTCGAGCCCGGCAAAGCCGGTCCGGTCCGCCGAGTTGCCGACGTAGTCGTCGGGCGTCACGCGCGCGGACACCGCGGCGTTGCCACCGCTCAGGGTGAGGGAGCCGCTGGCGGGGACGGCGAGGGCGCCGACCTCCTCGATCGTGATCGTCTTGGACTGCGCCTTGACCATCGTCGCGACGTTCTGCTTGCCGCGCGAGGTGGTGACGTTGTCGAAGGACTCGACCTCCTTGCCCGCCTGCTTGACGACGAGCTTGAACGTGCCCTCCTCCTTGTCGGAGGCGGCCTCGACCTCGACGCTGAGGTCGTTGCCGGCGGGCCCGGCCTCGAGGGCGGCGACCCGGAATGCGGGCTTGCCCTTCTCGGCGGCGCTGGGCAGCTCGGCGGTCGCGACGGGCATGACCCCGTCCGCGCCGATCCGAACGACATAGCACGCGCCGCCGCCGTTGAGGAAGTAGCCATACACGGCGTGGGCGAGGTAGGAGCCTTCGACGAACTCCCCGAACGCTTGGGTGAACTGGCTCCAGTTCGTGACCAGGGTCGGGGTGTTGGCCGGCCCCCGAGCAGCCAGTCCGACAAAGGCGGCGACGGCCGTTCCAACGCCCTCGATAGGACGGGACCCGGCCTCGACCTCCTCGACGTAGACGCCCGGCGAGAGATAGTTCGGCATGCGTGGCCCTTTCACAGGTTGGGATCCCGATACGTGGACGCTCCCACCGCAACCGGACGGGAACAAGGCCCGAGGGGGCGCGCGGGAGGGCGGGCCCGAGTGCCCGAACGGGCAGCCATCGGTGCCCCGATGCGTGCCCGGCGGCGGGCTGGCCAGCCGGCCGCCCACGGCCGACGATTTCGCGCGATGCTCCACGATGTCGACCAGCTGCTCGAACGGCTTGTCCGCCGCGACGCCCTGAACGGGTCGGCGGTTGATCTCGTGTTCGACGCTCCCACCAAGGATTGGGTCGCGCGACGGAGCGGTCCCGCGGTCGACCTGTACCTGTACGACATCCGCGAGGACCTCCAGCGGCGGGTGCCCGCCTGGGAGGACACGCGCGGCGCGAACGGCGAGGTCACGGGCCGCTACCAGCCGCCGCGCCGCTTCCGGCTCGCCTACCTGGTCACCGCCTGGACACAGCGGCCGGAGGACGAGCACCGGCTGCTGTCGTCGCTCCTCCACTGCTTCCTGCGCAACCCGATGCTCAAGCCGGGCGACCTCGGCGGCTCGCTCGACGACGCGGACCTGCCCGTGTACATCGAGGTTGGCCAGCCGGCCAGCCAGGAGCGATCGCTGGCCGACATCTGGTCGGCCCTCGGGGGTGAGCTCAAGCCGTCGCTCGACCTGGTCGTCGTCGCGCCGATCGTCGTCGGCCAGTCGGCGCCCTACGGTCCGCCGGTCCAGGACGGCCCCACGATCGGCCTTGCCGCCGGCAGTGCCGAGGAGACCCGCTCGGGACGGCGCGCGCGTCGAGCCGACCTCCCGGCGCTCGAGCCGCTGCCGGAGGAGACGGTCCCGCGCGTGCCCGACAAGGACCGCCGCGGAGTGACGCTCCGGGTCCGCGGTCAACGGCGATCATGAGCGCGGGCGCCGACGTCGCAGGACGGCCGGCGAGCCCGTCCGGGGACGCATCGCTCGGCTATCTTCACGCCCGGCTCGGCCTGGTCGAGGCCCGCGTGCGTGCGGCGGTGGCGCGCCGGCGTGAGTCGGATGCCGACCCCGACGATCGGTTTCGCGGCCTGTACATCTCCGAGGCCCAGGTCGACGCCCTGCTCGCGGGCCCCGAGGAGCGGCTCGTCCCCGAGCCGGCGGACTCGGCCGCCGCCGCGGGCCTGGCCGAGCTCGACGTGCAGGCCGCCGGGGCGGAGCGCGACGGTGCCCGAATACGTCTGCGGCAGCTGGCTGCCACCCATGGCCTCGAGCCGGTCGACGTCGAGCTGCTGCTGGTGGCCCTCGCTCCGGACCTCGACCCGCGGTTCGAGCGCCTGTACGGGTACCTGCACGATGACGTCTCGCGGCGGCGCGCCAGCGTGGGCCTCGCGCTCGAGCTGTGCGGCTCGGGGGTCAGCCCCGGCGCCAGCCCTGCGCGCAGCCGCCTCGGCCCGCTCGCGCCGCTCGTCGCCGGCGGGCTGCTCATCGTCGAGGATCCCGATCGGCCGTCGCTGACCCGTTCGCTCCGCGTCCCAGACCGGGTGATCACGCACCTCCTGGGCGATGACGCTCCCGATCCGGTGGTCGAGGCGCTGCTCGCGGAGTCGCTGGTCGTCGACCTGGGCGGCGTCGACGAGATTGCCCGGGCCCTGGGCGCCGGGGTATCGCTGGTGTACCTCCGCGAGCGTCCCGGGGCGTCCGGCCGGTCGCTCGGCCGGACCGCGCTGGACCGCGTCGGTCGCCGGACGATCGAGCTGGACCTGACGCGCATGGGGTCGGACGCGGATCCGCGCGCGATCGCCGCCGCGGCATCGCGGGAGGCGCGACTTCGCGATGCCGGGCTCGTCGTTGGCCCGCTTGAATCGCTGGCCGAGCGAGGCCCATGGGCTGTCCGCGCATTTGCCGAGCAGCCGGGGCTGGTCGTCCTGGTCGGCAATCGCGAATGGGACCCGGGCTGGGCGCGGGAGTCGCCGCTGGTGCTCGATGCCCCGGTGGCCTCGGTCGCCCAGCGACACGAGCTGTGGGTCGGCTCGTTCAACGGTGACGCGCCGGACGGCTTCGACCCGGCGGTGGCGACGCTCGCGTTCCGCCTGGGGCCTGAGCAGATCGCGCGTGCAGCCGGGGCCGCCCGCCGGCTCGCGTCGGCCGAGGGAAGGTCGATGACCGTTGCCGACGTGGCGGCCGGAGCCCGTGCCCAGAACGCCGCCGGCCTCGAGCGCCTCGCCCGGCGAATCGTGCCCACCGTCGGCTGGGACGACCTGATCCTGCCGGCCGCGGTCGAGATCCAGGTTCGCGAGCTCACCGCCCGGGTCCGCCACCGCGACCGGGTGGTGGGGGAGTGGCGGATGGGGACCAAGGGCGCCCGGGGGCTGGGCGTGACCGCCCTGTTCGCCGGCGAGTCCGGCACGGGCAAGACGATGTCGGCCGAGGTGCTCGCCGGCGACCTCGGCTTTGACGTGTACGTGATCGATCTCTCCACCGTCGTCGACAAGTACATCGGCGAGACGGAGAAGAACCTCGACCGGATCTTCACCGAGGCCGATCGGGTCAACGGGATCCTCCTGTTCGACGAGGCGGACGCCCTGTTCGGCAAGCGCTCCGAGGTCAAGGACGCCCGCGATCGCTACGCGAACGTCGAGGTGGCCTACCTGCTCCAGCGCATGGAGCGCTTCGACGGGCTCGCGATCCTGACCACCAACCTGCGGGCCAACGTGGACGAGGCGTTCGTCCGGCGCCTGGACGCGATCATCGACTTCCCGATGCCGGAGGAGGACCACCGCCGCCGTCTGTGGGCCAGCAACCTGTCGTCGACACTGCCCGTCGCGCCAGGGATCGACGTGGACTTCCTGGCCCGCCGGTTCCGCATCTCCGGCGGCAACATCCGGAACATCGCCGTCACCGCCGCCTACCTCGCCGCGGCCGAGAACCGCGCGGTCGGCATGTCCGACCTGGTGCGCGCCACGGAGCGCGAGTACCGCAAGCTCGGCCGGCTGACCGTCGAGGCTGAGTTCGGCGAGTACATGGACCTGGTCAGCGGCTGACCTCGTCCGCGCCACCGGCTTGTCCCTCGTCGATGGCTGACCCCGTCCTCGGGCCGTCCCGGCCCTTCGTCGACGGCTGACCTGTCGTCGGCGCTGACCTCGTTCTCGGCCGGCCCGGCCGGTGCCCAATTGGGCAGACTTCCGGGCGGTCCGTGGCGAGGGCATTGCGGAGGGTGCGGCGGTGGGGGATCCTGTCGCCAGCCACAGGAGGACCAGTCATGCGCGACTTCGAGCTTCATTCGCCGACACACCGCACGCGCCGGCCAGATCGCGAGCCCGCGGCACCCGACGTGGCGGCCGGGGCCGCGACCGCTCCCGGCCTGTCGCCGGCCCTCAACGCGGCATCCGTGATGCGCCTGCAGCGCACGGCGGGCAACGCCGGCGTCGTTCAGATGCTGTCGGGCGAGGAAGAGCAGGCGTCCCCGATCCACGACGTCGTGGGCTCTGGTGGTGGATCGCCGCTCGATGCCCAGACGAGGACGACCATGGAGACCGCCCTGGGTGCCTCGTTCGAAGGGGTCCGCGTCCACACCGATGAGCGTGCCTCGAAGTCGGCGGAGTCGGTCGGCGCGAACGCATACACGGTGGGGACCGACGTTGTGTTCCGTGCCGGGCAATACGACCCGGGCTCGGCCGCGGGCCAGCGGACGATCGCCCACGAGCTCGCCCATGTCGTCCAGCAGCAGCAGGGCCCGGTCGACGGGACGGATGCCCCCGGCGGGATCCGGGTCAGCAACCCGTCCGACCGCTTCGAGCGTGCTGCCGAGCAGACCGCCGAGCAGGTGACGTCCTCCGTCCAGGCGCCGCAAACCGCGGTGGCTGCCGCCGGCGCAGGCGCCGGCGCCGTGGCGCAGCTCGAGGAGGACCCAACCGCACAGCGGGTCGTCCAGCGCGAACAGGAGGAGGAAGAGCTGCAGATGTGATCCGCGTCCCGGTGCGACCGCGCCGGGAAGGCAGGACCACGTCTCTCGCCGGTTGGTGGTTGCCGCACGCGCACGCCCCACGGCGGCTCGCGGCCGAGCCTTCTCGCGGCGTCCGGGCCCGGGACGCGTCCCCCTGCGCGCAGGGATGGCCTAGATGAGCCCTTCGCGGATCGCGTATGCGACCGCGTGCGCGCGGTTGCGCAGCTCCAGACGCGACGTCACGTCGTGGATGATGTTCTTGACGGTGCGCTCGGAGTAGAACAGCTCGCGACCGACCTCGGACGTGTCGTAGCCCTCCGCGAGCAGGCGCAGGACCGCCGTCTCCCGCTCGGTCAATCCTGAGAACGTCAGGCCCCGGGGGGACAGGACCTGCCGCTGGAGCTGTCCGACCTGGCGCAACAGCCGTCCGAGCAGGTCCGGGGGCAGGCTGCCCTCGTCTGCGGCCGCGGACCGGATCGCCGCGGCAAGGTTGCCCGCGGTGGCCTCGCTTCGCCGGACGACGGCGGTCACACCGGCCTCGGCCGCCGCAAGGAGCCCCCGGTCGTCCACCTTCGAGACCAGCAGGACGATCCGTCGGATCCCGCGGGCCCGGTGTCCGCGCAGCTCTGCGAGCACCGTCCCATCCAGGTCGTCCGCGACCACGAGGGCGACGACGTCGTCCGATGCATCGCTGTCGGGAACGACGCTGAACCCCTGGGCGCGCCGAAGCTGGCTCGCGATTCCTGCCTGCGACAGCGGGTCGGCGGCGGACACGACGACAGTGATGCGCGGGGAGAATGGGACCGGCTCGGCAACCATCGTGACCTCCTGGGGATCCCCACGCCGGTCGAGCTGGGACGCTGTGACCGATCCGGGATCGCGCGACCGGACCCTATGTCGCGCCCGTGATCGCCCAGTCAACGCTGGCTTAACGGGCAGCCGGCGGTGCCCGTTCGGCCCGCCGGTCCGGACATACGGGCCGCGCGACTGCGCCCTGTTCGGTCCACGCACGCGCGGCTACACTTCGTTCGTGGGAGCCTCGGTCGTCCTCGTCAATGCTGCCGTCTCCGTCGAGCCCGGACAGCAGGCCGCCGTCGACATCCGCGTCCGCAACACGGGCACGGTCGTCGACGAGTTCGCCCTCGAGGTCCTTGGCGACAGCGCCGCCTGGGCGACGGTCGAACCTCCGGTGGTGTCCCTGTTCCCAGGTGCGGAGGGCACCGCGCGCATCCTGTTCCGGCCGCCGCGCCAGTCGAGCACGCCCGCCGGCGCCGTTCCGTACGGGCTCCGCGCCCGATCGCACGAGGATCCGGCCGGCTCCGCGGTCGAGGAAGGGTCGGTCGAGGTCGGCAGCTTCCAGGAGCCGTTCGCGGAGCTCGTTCCGCGCACGTCGCGTGGCTCGCGCTCCGGGTCGCACGACCTCGCCGTCGACAACCGCGGCAACGCGCGCCTGAGCGCGGAGATCGAGGCCACCGACGCCGACCGCCTGCTCAAGTTCGACGTCAAGCCGCCCGCCCTGGTCGTCGAGCCGGGGATGGCCGAGTTCGCGAAGCTGCGCGTCAGCCCGGTCAAGCGCTTCTGGCGCGGCACCCCCAAGACCCGCCCGTTCAAGCTGCAGGTCACGCCCGAGGGCGGCGCGCCGATCTCCCTCGACGGCACGCTCCTCCAGGAGTCGATGCTGCCGCCGTGGTTCGTCAAGGCGCTGATCGCGCTCGTGCTGCTGCTCATCGTGCTCGTCGTGCTGTGGCTGTTCGTGCTCCAGCCCTCGATCAAGAGCGCCGCATCGGAGGCCGTGGCGTCGCCGCTGGCGAGCCTCAAGGCCGACGTGAACAGCGCCCTCGACGCCGCTGGCTTGCCGACGATCCCGCCCGGCGGCGGGGCTGCCGGTGGACCCACGCCCTCGCCCGCGCCCACCCCCACGACCGCCCCGGGCGATACGCCGGCGCCGACGGGGACCCCCGGAGCCCCGGTGATCCCCGGGCTGGGCAACGCGGTCGACGGACACCTCGATGCTGGGACGAAGTCGTTCGCCCCCGCGGGGACGCTGTTCATCACCGACTTCGTGTTCTCAAACCCCAACGGTCGCGAAGGGGCGCTCGTGGTCCTTCGTGATGCGACGCCGCTGCTCCAGCTCAAGCTCGAGAACTTCCGCGACTACGATCTCCACTTCGTGACGCCCATCGTGATCAACGACGGGCAGAGCCTCAACCTCTCCCTCGTATGCAGCGACAGCGCCGATCCGTGCAATCCCGCCGTCTTCTACTCCGGGTACCTCAAGCCCTGAGGCCCGCGATCGCGCGGGCCGCTGCCATAAGCCTCGCGTTGCTGCTCGTGGCGCCCGGGCCGGCCGCCGCCGCGCCAGAAGCTCCGGGCGCAGCCCGCGCGTCGACGAGCCCGCCGGGCGCACCGCTCCCCGCACCCCCGGGTACGACCAGCCTCGTGTCGTTCCGTTTCGGCGGCAGCCCGGCCGCCGGACCCTCCGGTGGCGGGCCCTCCGCGCAGGTTTCCATCTCCGCCAACGGACGGTTCGTGGCCTTCACCTCGAACGCCCCGGACCTGGTTCCCGGTGACACGAACGGTGCGCTCGACGTGTTCGTGCTGGACCGGACGACCCGGACGATGACGCGGCTCGGCCTGCCGGGCGGCGTGCCGGTGCCGCCGGGCGGCAGCGCACTGGAGCCGTCGATTTCGGCCGACGGCCGGATCGTCGCCTATACGTATCAGCCGCCCGCCGGGTTCACTTCGGTTGCGCTCGGCTCCCTCGTGCTCGCGTGGGATCGCAAGACCGACATCGTCGAGGTCGTGTCCAAGAACACCGCGGGCAACAATGCTCCGGGCAGCCGCCAGCCGTCGGTCTCCGCCGATGGCCGGTTCGTGGCCTTCGTCTCGGCCAACGCGTCGGTCGCCGGCAAGGACGGCAACGGGAAGCCGGACGTGTTCCGCTACGACCGGACGGCGAAGAAGACCGTGCTGATCTCCGCGCGATCCGACGGGATCAGCACGCCCTCCGGGACGTCGAACGATCCGTCGATCTCGGCGGACGGGAACCTGGTCGCCTTCGTGTCGGACGCCGGGAGCACGATCCTCCTCGACGAGATCGGGTCCGGCACCCAGATCTACGTCCGGGACGTGGCAGCCGGGGTGACGACGCGCGTGAGCGACCCCCCCGGGGCCGCCTCGGGCGACCAGGCCGACGGCTCGTCATCGGCGCCCGCCATCTCGGCCGACGGCCGGTACGTGGCGTTCGAGTCGTCGGCGACCAACCTCGTGCCGGGTGACGCCAACGGCGCGGCGGACGTGTTCCGCAAGGACCGGACCACGGGCACCATGACGCTCGTGTCGGTGACCTCGGCGGGGACGCAGGCGAAGGGATCCAGCGGGCAGGCGGCCATCTCTGCCGACGGGCGCGTGGTCGCGTTCGCCTCGACGGCGTCGGACCTCGTCGCGTTGGCCGGCGGTGTCGTTCCCGCCGCGCAGTTCGTCTTGATCACCGAGGTCTACGCGCGGGACGTCGACGCGGGCCAGACCGTGCTCGTGTCGGCCACCCCGGCCGGCGACAAGGGCGGAGGAGGCAGCCAGGCGCCGGCCGTGAGCAGCGACGGGCGGTTCGTCGCATTCGCATCCACCGCCGCCGGCCTGGTGCCCGGCGATGGCAACGCGCTGAGCGACGCATTCCTGCGCGACATGCCGCCGGCGCCGCGGCTGGCGCCACCGGTGCTCGATCTCGGCGCGCGAGCCGTCGGGGTCACCAGCCTGCCGGTCGCGGCGGTCCTGTCCAACGCGGGCTGGAGCCCGCTTGCGGTGACCGGAGCATCCATTACGGGAGCGATGGCCGCGGACTTCCAGGTCGTCGCCGACAGCTGCGCCGGCGTCGTCCTGCGTCGGACTGAGGCGTGCACGGTGTCGGTCACCTTTACCCCGTCCAAGCCGGGAGAACGGACCGCGACGCTAGAGGTCGCGGATGCCTTCACCGGCTCGCCGCGGACAGCGCGACTGCGGGGCACTGCGTCGCTGTCGGAGATCAAGCTGGATCCCCCGATCGGTCCGCCGGGCACGGTCACGATCGCGACCGGCTCCGGGTTCCCGCCCAACACCGCGGTGCGGCTGCAGTGGAGCATCGGCATCACGCCGCACCTGCCGCCGGTCATCACCGACGCTGGCGGCAACTTCCGGGTCCAGGTGCTGGTCTTCCACAATGACCAGACCGGGACGCGCGAGCTCCTCGCCGACGCGGTCGACGGCAGCGCATTCCCGGAGACGGCAGTCCCGATGTTCATCAGCCAGGCCCCGACCGTGCCGCCCAGCTTCGTGATCCTCCGGCTCCTCGATCTGCCCCTCGTCATGGTCATGCGGGGGTAGGAGCTCGTGCCCGACGCCCCCTCGATCATCTGCCGCCGGTGCGGGACCGCGAACGTTCCGGGCGATCAGTTCTGCGGTTCGTGCGGGGCGTTCCTCGAGTGGGAGGGACAGCCCGCGGAACCCGGCCCGGCCGCGGATTCCGGCGCCGCACCCGGTCCCTCCGGGAGCCTCCCGCCGGCGGCAGCCGCCAACGCAGCCCCGGCGCCATCGGGGATGCCGGAGATCGTGCCGTCGGACCCGATCTGGCCGCCCGAGCCCGGCGCGTCGGCCTCCCCACCGCTGCAGGGGATGTCCTCGGCCGCCCCCGACACCGCCGAGGGCCTGATCCGCTGCCCGTCGTGCGGGATCGCCAACCCGGCGACCCGGACGTTCTGCCAGTCCTGCGGCACGACGCTCGCGCAGGCGGCCCGGGTGGTCGAGCCCGATGCAGCGGCCATCGCGGCGGCGGTCGCGCGCCAGGCGTCCGTGCCCAGGGTCGCCACCGCACCCGTCCCGCCGGCCGCGCCCAGGGCGGGCCGGTCCTCGAGCGGCTTCCCGAGATGGATCCTCGTCATCGGAGGCCTGGGCATCCTGGTCGGCGTGGGGGCGGTCGCAGCCTCGATGCTGCTCAGCGGTCCGGGGCCGGGGAGCATCGCGACATCCGCACCCGAATTGGTCGCGCCGTCGATCGCCGTCGTCGAATTGGCCGAACCAAGCGCGACGCCGGCGTCCGTGCAGCTGACGCTCAAGACGGCAACGGCGTCATCGGTCGTCGGCAACCGTGCGAAGTTCGCCGCGGCCATGGCGATCGACGGCGACCCGAAGACCTGCTGGCAGGAGGGCAAGGCGACCGAGAAGGGCCAGTGGATCGAGGTGACCTTCGCGACGTCGCGGGTCGACGCAATAACTATGTACAACGGGTACCAGCTGTCGGACGATGCCTACTTCGCAAATCTGCGGCTGAAGGACATCAACGTGTCGATCAACGGCGGAGACCCGATCAAGATCCGGCTCGAGGACGTGCAGGGACCCCAGCGGTTCGAGCTGGGCGCGGTCGACAATGCCACGAAGCTACGGGTCACCATCGTGTCCACGTACGCCTCGAAGAAGACGGCGTACGCCAACAGCCCGTTCGACGACGCGGCCCTGAGCGAGATCGTCGTGGACGGCACGCCGCAGTGAGCGCGATCGGGACGGCTGCCGGCAAGGTCGTCGGGCTGGGCGGCGGGCCGCAGCTCACCGCCGTGCTCCTCGTCGGAGGGCTGATCATCGGGGGCGCCGCCGGCGGGTTCATCGCGTCGGGTCCCGGCAGCTCGCAGGGGACGGCGGGCGCGCAGCTCGAAATCTACCCGTGCCCGGACCAGGGGCCCGCCATCGCCAAGGTGGCGTCCGGGCAGCAGATGCTGGTCACCGGCAAGACGGCCGACGGCACCTGGTTGCGGATCTTCTTCCCGGCCCCGGGCCGGACCGAGGGCTGGGTCCAGGCTCAGGCGCTGACGCTCGATTCGTCGGCCGATGCGCTGCCGGTGGGAGACTGCCAGCCGGAGACTGCGACGGCCGGGTCCGCAGCACCCGGCCAGACGCTCACGGCCGTCGAGAACAACACGCCGTCGCCCTCGCCGACACCGGTCCCGACGGCGACACCATCGCCGACACCATCGCCGACGCCGTCGCCCACACCGAAGCCGACACCAAGCCCACACCCAAGCCGACGCCGACCAAGACCCCGACGCCGACGCAAGACCCGACGCCGACGCCGACACGCCGAAGCCGACACGACGCCGCCCGTGAACGCGAACCTCGCGTCGCAACGCCGCAGATCATGCACCCGTCCGTCACGTCGCCTGCGCGCCATCTTCGACTACCGGATCTCGTCAACGTCTCCGACAAGCGACGGCGTTGACCCGCGAGTCGTGGTATCTTCACTGCGACCACCTCGACCCGATCGGCAGGCACATCGGTCGATGCAGTCGAACGGTCATGAGCGCGCGCTGGAGGCGGCACGTATACGTTGTCGATCGACGCGTCAAGAGACTTCGGTCGGATCGGGATCTACCGATCCGACGTACGCAAGGCCACGAACCGGGTCAGAGCTCACAGCCCAGTCCAACAGCTGTCCGTTGGTTCGTGGTCAAGTGCTGACATGAGCGCCATCGGCGGCATCATCGCCAAGCTCGCGCTGTTCCTGGTCACCGCCGTGATCGGTGCGACCGTTGCCACCGTGGCCGTCAGCGCGCTCAAGGACCACTCGCCCACATCGACCGCCAGCAAGGCCCCCGACTTCATGCTGACGGGTGCCCCGGACAGCCCGGGCGGCGAGCTGCCGATCGCGTTCGACGTCACCCAGAACCAGGCGGACGCCTCGCCCGTGCCCACGCTGGCGCCGGCGGACCTCGCCCTCGCCGCGAACGCGCTGATCGGCGCCGAGCCGGTCGTCGCGCTCAACCCGACCGGGTTCCCGCGAGTCCCGCCGGTCACGCAATTCGACGGCGGCCCGTTCCAGAACGCCAACTGCACGCTCGCCTCGGGCGCGATGCTCGCCCGGCTCGGGTACGGGATCGTGACCACCGGCTCGATCCTGCGGACGCTCCAGGACGACCAGTCCGGGGGCACCGGCCTCGACGACCTCGGCGTGGCCCTGTGGCGCGGCTATGGGATCTCGTTCCATTCCGGGTCCATTCGCACCGCAGCAGCTCAAGGACCTGCTCGCGGCCGGGTACGGCGCGGTGGTCCAGGGCGATTACTCGAAGGTGCCCCCGCCGCTTCGCCTCCAGGCGTCATTCACGGGGACCCACGCGATCTACCTCGACGGCTACTACCCGGGCGATTCGTCCGCCGGCAAGCCCCCCGCCTACTACGTGATCGATCCGCTCGGGCGGCCGCACGCCGGCTACCAGGGCGACTGGTGGCCCGCCTCGATCGTCGATGCGTTCGCAACGTCGTTCGGTGGTGGCCGGGTCACCGCGATGTGGGCTTTCCCGCCGGGTGGGACACCGCCCGATGTCGTGGGTGCCGATGTGCTGCCGATCCCGAGCTCGGGCGGTGGCGGGCCAGCGCCGAGCCTCGCCCCCGGCGAGACGCCCGGACCCAGCCTGCCGGTCCCGCCGGAGGCGGGCGATGATGGCCCGGTGACACCGGTCCCGCCGTCCGGGATCGACACGGCGGGCACGATCGGCGACATCACCATCAACCCGGTGTTCACGATCTGCCTGGTCAATCCACTGCCGCCGGGGTGCCCCACCGGCATCCCGGGGACGTTCAAGGTCGACGTGCCGCTGATCCAGCTCAAGCTGGGGCCAACGGTGAACGTCGTGTTCGTCGATTCGGACCGGCCGAACATCGCGATCGTGGGGTTCACCGTGGACCCACCAGCTGCCGGCACCGTCCACTTCTGGCACGCGGACGGGACACCACCGGCGATCGAGACCCCGTCGTCGATGTCGTCGATCTCGCTGTTCGGCACGACGGTCCTGATCGCCCGGCTGGACGTGCTTGCCTCGACCACGTATCGCTTCCAGGCGGTTGCCGGCAGCGGGCTGTTCGCCGGCCAGAGTCCGGTGGGTGAGTTCACCACGGGCGGCGGAGTGGCGCAGTTCGACGTCTCGCTCTCGTCCGCGTCGAGCCCCGTGTTCAAGCTGGGCACGGGACTGTCGCCGTATCTCCACGTGGCCACCGATTCGTTTGCGAAGCCGATGCTGCCGCTGGCCGATGTCGGCGGGACGTGCCTCCAGAGCGCCAAGTTCGGCGGGGTTGGCTACTGCGTCGACATCGGGCCGCTGGTGGTCCCGACCTGCACCCGGGCGGACGTGACGTACTCGCTGGTGGGCATCGACGCGACCGGTGTCCTGGTTCGCGCCTATCCGGCAGTCGCTGGCGTGTCGCCGGATGGCGGCCCGGTGTTCGACGGCGTGCTCGAGGCGAGCGGATCGGCGCCATCGGGAAGCGTGAGCCTCGGCTGCCTGACGTCGGGGCTGTCTTACTACATCGTGATCGACGCGGTGGGGGACGCCGCCGGGGTGCTGGCGTCGCAGACGGTGGCGGTGCCGTAGGGAGCAAGCGGCCGGCGCGAGCGGCCGGATCGAGCGCCGGGCATGGCTCCTGCCCACGAGCGCAACTGCGCGGTGAGTGGCGGCGCAAGCGCAACTGCGCGGTGAGTGGTGGCCGTCATCCTCCCCCGATGGACGACGCGAGGGTCGGACGCGCGCTGCGCTCGATCCGGCAGCACCTCGGGTTGCGTCAGGTCGATGTTGGGGTCCGGGCCGGGCTGAGCCAGCAGGTCGTGTCCGACATCGAGTCGTTCGGGCTCGACCGCGTGTCCATCGGCGTGGCGCGTCGTGTCGCCGGCGCGCTGGGAGCCGAGGTATCGGTCGCCGTTCGCTGGCGCGGCGCGCAGATCGACCGTGTCCGCGACGAGGCGCACGCTGAGGTGGTCGCGGAAACGTCGGCCCTGCTCGAGGCGGCCGGCTGGTCGATCGCAGCCGAGGTGACCTACGCCTGGTACGGCGAGCGCGGGTCGATCGACCTGCTGGCGTTTCACGCGCCCACGCGGACGCTCCTCGTGGTCGAGGCGAAGACGGAGATCGCGTCGGTCGAGGAGACGCTTCGACGCCACGACCAGAAGGTGCGGCTTGGCCGGCGGATCGCTCTCGAGCGATTGGGTTGGTCGGCCGGCGACGTCACGCGGCTGCTCACGGTGCGCGACACGCGGACCGCGCGGCGACGGATCGAGCGCCACGGTGGCGTGTTCGGACGTGCTTACCCGATCCGGGGCTGGGGCGCGAGAGGGTGGCTCAGGCAACCGGTGCGAACACCGGGGTTGCTGTTGTTTCTGTCAGGCACCGCGCGTCCCGGTGGTAGTCAGGGTTCCGCCACGATTTGGCGCGTTCGACATCCTCGATCATGCACGACTGGCCGGCGGCGGGGTCGCGAAAACGGAGCTGAGCCGGTCTAGCACCGGCTCTCGCGGTGCGTGACAGGAGACTCGGACCACGGAGTCCGTAGCACCGCGCCCGGCGGTAGGTGGCAGAAGCAGGCGGCCCGAATTGGCCGGCGCTCGGAAGCCGCCAGGCTGCCCGAAGGGCCCGGCGCTCGGAAGCCGCCAGAGCTGCCCGATGGGCGGCAGGACCAGGCTCGGAGGCAGCACGAGGGGACCGGCGCGACCCGCGGCTCAGAACACGACGATCTGGCGTGCTGCGCGACCGGCCCGGAGCCGGTCGAACGCGTCCTCGAGATCGACCAGCGGCAGACGGCGGTCGATGAGGCGGTCGATCGGCAGGCGGCCCGCCAGGTACGCCTCGGCATAGGCTGGGAAGTCAATCGCCGCGACCGCCGATCCGTAGTTGGAGCCCAGGATCCGGCGGCTGCCATCGACGAACGGGAACGTCTCGAAGCGCGCGTGCTCGCCGAACCGGGTCAGGCCGACCAGGACCGCCGTCCCGCCCGGTGGCAGCACGGCAACCGCCTGCTCGATGGTCGCGGGCAGGCCGATGGCCTCGAACACGAACTCCGGGCCGCCCTCGCCGGCCGCCTCGCGGATGGCCGCGATGGTTTCGCCCGGATCCGCGGGCTCCGCGACGACCGCATGCGTCGCGCCGAGCGTCAGCGCCAGCTCGACCTTGGCCGGGTTGACGTCCACCGCGACGATCCGGCGGGCTCCCGCGAGCACCGCGCCCATGACGCACGACAACCCCACGCCACCCAGCCCGATGACGGCGGTCGTCGCGCCGGCCGGGACGGCGGCCGTCTTGACGACCGCCCCGACGCCGGTGGACACCCCGCACCCGATCAGCGCCGCGACCTCCGCCGGGACGCCATCGGGCATGGGAACCGCCGCGGTCACGGGAACCACCTGGGCCTCGGCCATGGTCCCGATCGAGAGGTAGGCGAGCACCGGCGACCCGTCGGGCCGGGTCAGCCGCGTCGTCCCGTCGGCCTGCGCGTGGCGCAGCGACGGCGAGCCGGAGCACAGCCACTGCCGCCCGCGCTGGCACTCGCGGCATCGCAGGCACGGCGCGTACCACGATAGCGCCACGGATCGCCCGATCAGCGAGCGGTCGCCGCCGTCGCCTACGGCCTCGACGATCCCGGCACCCTCGTGGCCCATCACGATCGGTCCGGGTCGCTCCCAATCGCCGTCGCGAACGTGGAGATCCGAGTGGCACACCCCTGCCGCGGTCATCCGGACCAGCAGCTCGCCCGGCCGCGGATCGGCGAGGTCGAGCTGCTCGATGACCGTGGGCACGCCGGCTCGCTCGATCACCGCCGCCTCGATCTGCCGCATCGGCTGCGCCTCCTCGCTGTTCGCCCGTGGCTGACGCAACGATGCCCGATCGAAGGCGCGAAGGGGCGACGATCCGGCACGGCCGGTCCGCGGTGGCGAGCCCGCGCCCGGCTGACCGGTCGGCTATCCCGTGTTCTGGACGCCCGCGGCGATCCCGTTGATCGTCGCGCCGACGACCGAGCGAAGCGCCCGGGCATCGGCCGGTGACACCGCGGGATCCCGGAGCCGGCCCAGCAGCTCCACCTGGATCGCCGACAGGGCGTCGACGTACGGGTTCCGGAGCTCGATCGAGCGGGCCAGCGTCGGGTGTCCGGCGAGCAGCCGGTCCCGGCCGGTGACCAGCAACAGCAGGCGAACCGAGCGTGCGTACTCGGCTTCGATCATGCCCCGGATGGCAACTGCATCGGCGCCGCCCGCCAGGTCCGCGTAGCGGCGGAACGTCCCAAGATCGGCCTTCGCCAGCGAGAGCTCGGCATTGTCGAGCAGGGAGGTGAAGAACGGCCATCGCCGGTACAGGTCGGCGAGGTGCTCCACCGCTTCTCGTCCGCCGCGGGTGGCGACCGCATCGAGGGCCGTTCCGAGGCCGTACCAGCCGGGCAGGTTCGCCCGGGCCTGCGACCACGCGAACACCCACGGGATGGCGCGCAGCTGTCCGATGTCCATGCTTGCCGCAGCGGCGCCCGCCGCTCCCGGACGCGACGTGGGACGCGATCCGAGGCCGAGGCCCGCGATCAGGTCGATCGGGGTCGCCGCGCTGAAGAACGACGGGAACTCGGGTCGCTCGACGAGCGCGCGGTAGGCCGTGGCCGAGATCGCCGTGAGCTCGGTCATCGTGGTGCTGCCCGTCGCGGCCGCCGCCGCCGTCGCCTGCTCGTGCTCCGGCGTCGACGCGATCACCGCCGCCGCCGTCACCTGCTCGAGATGGCGCTGGGCGATCGACCGGTCCGCGAAGTGCGCGGCGATGACCTCGCCCTGCTCGGTGAACTTGAGCCGGCCGCCGACCGAGCCCGCGGCCTGCGCGAGGATCCCCCGGTTTGCCGGCCCACCACCGCGGCCGATCGCGCCGCCACGTCCGTGGAACAGGACGAGGGTCACGCCGTGGTCGCGTGCCGCGGCGACGAGCGCCTGCTGGGCGCGGTAGAGCAGCCAGTTCGCGGCCAGGAAGCCGCTCTCCTTGGACGAGTCCGAGTAGCCCAGCATCACCTCCTGGATATCGCCCCGCTCCCGGAGGTGGGCGCGATACGCCGGGTCGGCGAGCAGCGCCTCGAACAGCGCCCGCGCGCCATCGAGCGCCTCGGCCGACTCGAGCAGCGGGACCACGTCGAGGACCGGGAGCGCGGCCGGCAGGCCCGCCAGCACCGGTGCGGGCGCCGGGAACGGCTGGGGCTCGGCGGCGTGGCGGGCGAGCTCGAGCACGTTTGCCACGTCGTCGAGCGTGGTCGTGAACGAGATCACGTAGCGCCGGCAGGCCTCGATCCCGAACCTCGCCTGGATCCGTGCCACGGCGCGGAACGTGGCCAGGACCTCGGCCAGCGACACCCCCGCGGCGACCTCGGTGTCGGGCCCGGCACCCTCCCGGATCGCCGCAAGCGCTCTGCGATGGGCGGCGGCGTGCTGGCGCACCTCGAGCGACGCGAGGTGGAACCCGAACACGCCCAGCTGCCAGCGCAGGTCCGCGATCTCGCCCCAGGCCACCCGGCCCAGCCCGTCGGCGGCAAGCGCCTCCTGGACGACGACCAGCTCGGCGTCCAGCATCGCCGGATCGCCGTAGCCCCCGGACCTGGGCGCCGCCTCGTCGGTCAGTGCCGCCCTGGTCCGTCGCAGCCGCTCCGCGATCGCTCCCAGGCGCTGACGATAGGGCTCGTCCGGGAACCGCCGGCGGAGCTGGCGCACGATCTCGGGGAGCTCCTCCGCGTCGCGGGCCAGCGCGCTGCCCAGCGCGCGATCGAGGTGGTCGGGCAGGACTCGCGCCGCGATCGTCTGCATCAGCCGCCCCGCGACGGCCTCGTAGCCGCGCAGCAGGTGGTCCGCCTGCAGCCGCGCCGCGTGGAGCGTGGTCTCGGCCGTGACGCCCGGGTGGCCGTCGCGATCCGCCCCGATCCACGACCCGAGGCGGAGGATCGCGGGCGCGGTCACCGGCCGCGTCCCCGTGCGCCCGTCGTCGGACGCAAGCGTCATGGTGGCGAGCGCCACCGCGGCGCCGTCCGGACCATCGGCCCGGGCGGCATCGAGCGCCCGGTCGATCGCGCGGTGGAACCCGGGAACCACGGTGAACAGCGTCTCGTCGAAGATGGCGAGCGCCGACCGGACCTCGTCGAGCGGTGCGGGCACGACCGTCCGCAGGTCGCCGGTGTGCCACAGGATCGTGATCTCCTCGCGCAGGCGCCGGCGCAGGTCCGCGTCCTCGTCGGGTGTCGTGAGCGGGTCGTCGAGCGCGTCGAGCAACCGTCGGATCCGGCGCAGCGCGACCAGCAGCGTGCGCCGTCGCGCCTCGGTCGGATGGGCGGTCAGCACCGGGTGGACGACCGTCCCCCGAAGCATGGCCTCGACGCCCGCGCCACCGTGGATGGGCAGGAGCCGCTCCACCGCGTCCGCGATCGAATCCTTGATGACGCCGCCACGGGCCGTGCGCGCTCTCGATCGGAGCACCCGGATCCGCTGGCGCTCCTCGGCGAGGTTGACCAGCTGGAAGTAGAGCGTGAACGCCCTGGCCACGGCTGCGGCACGGTCGAGCTCGAGGCCGGCGATCTCGGCACCCAGCCGCCGGCGCTCCAGGTCCGGCTCGAACCGTAGCTCGCCGCCACGTCGCAGCGCGATGGTCCGCCGGCGGATCCGTTCGACCAGCGCAAACAGCTCGGGCCCGCCCTGCTCGGCGATCACCTGGCCAAGCAGCGCCCCCAGCAGCCGGACGTCGCGAGCGAGCGGATCACGGGCGCGTCGCAGGCCCGGCCCGGCCGGCTCGGCGGCCACCGCCGGGAACGTCGAGCCGCGGCGACGGTCGAAGGCAGCGCGGGCGGGGCGTGGAGTCCTTGCAGGCACGGCCTAAGCATCGCCGACGAGGGAAACCCCCGTCACGCGGTTGACGGTTACGGTTCGACTGCAAGGGCACCGTCCCGGTACCGTCGCGCAACCGATTTCGGTAGCGGAGCCGCCTACGCTTGTATCGTGATCACGATGTCGATGCCTGAGAACGCGCACCGTGCGGCGGACCCTGTCGAGGATCTGCGGTTCCTCCACGGCATCCTCAGGCTGGCCACGACCGCGAGCACCTGGGAAGAGCTGCTCGCAACGGCGGTCGACGGGACGCGCGACGCGCTGCGCGCGAACGTGTCGTCGCTGTACCTGCTCGACCGCGACGGTGCCACGCTCACGCTCGCGGCGACCACCGGCCTCGACCGGCACCAGATCGGGCGCGCCAGGGTCCCGTTCGGCGAGGGAATCACGGGCCGCGTTGCCGCCGCCCGGGAGCCGATGGTCATCGCGGACGTCCGCGCGGACACGCGATTTCTGTGGGTCCGGGGCATCGACCAGCGGCGGTTCGTGGCGTCGATGCTGTCGGTTCCGCTGCTGTGGGATGACCAGGTGGTCGGCGTCCTCAACGTCCAGACCGAGCAGCCGCGCGACTTCACGACGGCCGATGCGGACCAGCTGTCGGCGATCGCGGGCCTGCTGGCCGGGATCGTGGAGAAGGGCCGGCTTCGGCGCGAGGCCGAGGCACAGGTTGAGCAGCTCAAGGCGCTCGACCAGGCGCGGAGCGAGCTGATCGCGCTGGTGACCCACGAGCTGCGAACCCCACTCGCCGTGGTCCGCGCCTACACGGACCTGCTGGCAGAGGAGCCACCGCTGGCCGGGCGATCCTCTCGGGATCCCGTGCGGCGCAACACCCGCGCGGGCTGGCACCAGGGGACGCTGGACCAGATCGAGCGGCTCGACCGCCTCGTGGATTCGATCCTCGAATCCGTGCGCGTCGTCCCGGACCAGGCACCGGCGCTCCAGACCGTGGACCTGGACTCGATCGTCGGCGAGCTGCTGGCCGAGCTGGCACCGCTTCTCCATCGGCACCAGGCGACGCTCGTCCGCTCGCCCCGGCACCACGTGGTGACGGATCCCGCCCGGCTGCGCCAGGTGCTCGAGCACCTGCTCGAGAACGCCGTCAAGTACGCCCCACCCGACACGCGGGTGATGATCGAGTGGATGCTCGTCGAGGGCGTCGTCCGGATCGCGATCACCGACCAGGGTCCCGGCATCCCGGAGGACTGGCGCGACCGGATCTTCGAACCGTATGCCCGGCGCGAGACGCAGACGGCGCGGGGGTCCGGCATCGGGCTCTACGCCGCCCGTCGTCTCGCGGAATCGATGGGAGCCCGACTGTGGTGCGAGCCGGCACCCGCCGGCGGGGCGAGGTTCGTGCTCGCCCTGCCCGCCGCGGTCGCCGTCTGAGGGAAGGAGTCATCCGATGATCGGAACAAGGCCGCTGCGGATCCTGGTGGTCGACGACGACCCGGCGATGGTCGGGGCGATCACCGCGCTGGTGGGCACCGAGGGCCACCAGGTCATCACCGCCTACGACGGCCTGACCGCCGTCAAGCGATTCCGGGAGGAGCGGCCAGATCTCGTGCTGCTCGATCTCGCGATGCCGGGACCCGACGGGTTCACGGTGATCGGCCAGCTGCGCGCGACCGGCAACGTGCCGGTGCTCGTGGTCTCGGGCGAGAGCGCGGAGGCGGCGAAGGTCAAGGCGCTCGGGATCGGTGCCGACGACTACCTCGTCAAGCCGTTCGGCAAGCAGGAGCTGCTGGCCCGGATCTCCGCGGTCATGCGCCGGGTGGACCTGGCGGGCACGGGACGTGCTCCGGGCGAGGGCAACCCGGGGATCCTCACCGCGGGATCGCTGGTGCTGGAGCCGGCCCGCCACGAGTCGCGGGTGGGGGAGATCAGCGTGAGCCTGACGCCGACCGAGTTCCGGCTGCTCGAGGCGCTGGTCCGCGCCGGCGGCGATCTGGTCGCGCATCACCGGCTGGCACGCGCCGGCTGGCCCGCCGAGCCCGATCCGGACCTGCTGTGGCTCAAGCCGCACCTCGCCCGGCTGCGCTCCAAGCTGGAAGCCGTCGGCGGTCCGCGGATCGTCGCGGTCAGGTCGGTCGGCTATCGGATCGAGGCCGACGAGCCGGCGTAGGCGCCGGCTGCGATCGCGGCGCGATGCGGACGTGCCTGCGGCGGCCCGCGGCCCCGCGTCCCGATCGAAGCGCGGCGCGAGGTTCTGCCATCTACCGCCTGGCGTGGTGCTAGTCAGTGTTCTGCCACGTCTCGGTCGGTCGCGCCGGTCCGCGCACGTACGGGACGCCCTCGATCCGGGCTATTGGCGCACGTCGGATCGGACTACCACCACGGACCGCGGTGACTGGCAGGACTTTTGGGGCAATCCAGCGGCTAGCACCACGCCTTGCGGTGCGTGAGGGAACTCTGCCTGGCCGGCCGTGGGCTAGTCGCGCCCTGCCGCGATGGTCGCCAGCGCGATCGCCGTCGCCTGCGACTGTGCCCCGAGCTTGAACTTCCCGTGCGTACCGCTCACCCAGACCTCGAACAGGCCGGGCGCGGGCTGGACGAGGAACGCCTCCGATCCGACCCCTGGGACCGTTTCGGGCGGTGCGAGCAGCGAGGCCTCGGTGCGGGTGCCGTACTCGGTATCGTCCATGAGCGAGACGACCACGCCGACGATCGACGGGTTGGTGCCGAACGTCACGAGGTACTGGCAGACGACCGCGGTACCCGTGGCGGGATCCTTCTGGGTGTCCGTGCTGTCGAACGTTGCCGGACCCTGCGCATAGCTGGCACCCGCGACCTCCGCCGGTGTGAGCGCCGAGCAGATGTCACCGCCGAACTGGACGCCCGCGGCGCCGGCCGAGGCAACGTCCGATGCCACTGGCGCGTCTGTGGCGCCGGCGGCCGAGGTGGGGGCAGAGCCGGTCGAGCCGCCGCAGGCAGCGACGAGGGCGGCCGCGCACACGGCCACGAGGGAGATGGAACGCCGCATTTCCGTGACCCCAGGGAGCAGATCGCAGAGCGTCGCTGCGCCGGTGTGGTGACCGCGGCCCAGCTCGGCGGTCCGGGCCCCGGAAAGGCAGCCCGGCGGAATGGTACGCGCAATCCAGGGAATTGCCCGGGGGCCCGGCTGGACGGACCGGTGTCCCGGAATTGAAACGACCCCGGGGCGTGACCGGGGTCGTATCGTTGTGGTGCCGGCGCGATCGCCGGGGATGCTGCGAGCGCCGAGAGCGGTCGCTCGCGAGGGCCGATCAGGCGGCGGCGGCCGTCGCGGCGCGACCCTTCGAGTCATGGACGGCGTCGACGCAGTCGACACGGTCACCGCGTGCATCGCGGCCCTGCATCGGTGCGAAGTGGAACCAGCCCTCGATGCCATTCGCGGCGGAGTGCTGGAGGCGGCATCCGCATGCGACGCAGGTCACGGGACCGCCCCGCATGTCGGGGCTTCGGCAATGCCGCTGGTGTCATAGCCCGGGTACGTCAATGTCGGATCCTCCCGTTGTGCGGACGAGGCGGCGCAGCGCGCCGGTTGGGCGAACGGGCCGGGACGGACCCGCGAGAACGGCAAGGTGGGGGCACGACGCCGAGCATCAATCGTGCACGCAACGGCCCGTCACCCGCGACATTGATCAGGCGACAGCCCGGTTGCGATTGGGTTGCGCAACCGCCGGTGCCTCCATGCCGATCGTACGACCGGTGTCCACCACTTCCCCGGTCTCCAGGCTCACCGGCTCGACGAGCCACACGTCCGCCTCCGACGCCGCGCCGGCGTCGAGCAGTCGTCCGGCCAGTGCCGACCCCGCGTCGCGGTGCGCGGCGAGGAGCCGTCGCAGCTGCGCCACGACCTGCCCGCCGTCGGGATGGGAGGCGGCCTCGGAGACGCGCGTCGCGCGGACGCTGGGAGCATGGAGTGCCGCCACGTGTCCGCCGGCCGGGTCCCACAGGTACGCCCTGCCGCCCGTCATCCCGGCGCCGAACGACTGCCCGACAGGGCCAAGGACGACCACGGCACCGCCGGTCATGTACTCGCAGCCGTGCGGTCCGATCCCCTCGACCACCGCCTCGGCGCCCGAGTTCCGGATCGCGAACCGCATGCCTGCGCGCCCGACGACGTGGAGCCGGCCCGCGGTCGCCCCGTACAGGCAGGTGTTGCCCGCGAGGGTGAACGGCCTGCGTTCGGCCGTGGCGGCGCCGGTCGATCCCGTTTGCTCCGGCGGCCGGATCACGAGGGTGCCCCCGGACAGGCCCTTGCCGACGTAGTCGTTGGCCGTTCCCTCGAGGACCAGCGAGACGCCCGTTCCCGCCCACGCCCCGAAGCTCTGCCCGGCCGCGCCCCGGAAGGCGAGGCGGACGGGGGCCACGATCTCGCCGCGCTCCATGGCACCGGTCAGCGCGGCCCCCAGGGACCGCTCGGCCGTCGTGACCGGGAGCACGGATGAGGTCAGGCGGCGACCGCTGCGCAGCTCGGCGACGAGCCGCTCCGCGAGCGGCGACGCGGGCTGGCGCGCGACGCCCGTGGACGCGGCCCAGGGCGCCAGCCGTCGCACTGCCGATGCCGGCCAGGCCGGCGCCAGCAGCGTCCCCAGGTCCACGGTTGATCCGGCGGCCTCGCGCAGGTACCGCCGCCCCTCGCCGACGACCTCGGCCACGGACCGTGCCCCGACCGCCGCCAGGGAGGCCCGAAGGTCCTCGGCGAGGCGGAGGAAGAAGCGGACGACCATCTCGGGCGTGCCGGTGAACTTCGCCCGCAGGTCCTCGCGCTGGGTGGCGATCCCCGTGGGGCAGGTGTCGAGGTGGCACTGGCGCGCCATGTCGCAGCCGATGGCGACGACGGCCGCGGTGCCGAAGGCGAACTCCTCGGCGCCCAGGAGCGCCGCGATCAGGAGGTCACGTCCGGTCTGGAGACCACCGTCCGTGCGCAGCGCGATCCGGTCGCGGAGGTCGTTCCGGAGCAGCACCTGGTGCACCTCGGACAGGCCGAGCTCCCACGGCGCGCCCACGTGCTTGATCGATGACAGCGGCGATGCACCCGTCCCGCCGGCGTGGCCCGACAGGTGAATGTAGTCGGCGCCGGCCTTCGCGACACCGGACGCGATCGTGCCCACGCCGCGGGTGGCGACGAGCTTGACGCCGATCCGGGCGCTCGGGTTGATCGCCCGCAGGTCAGCGATCAGCTGGGCGAGGTCCTCGATCGAGTAGATGTCGTGGTGCGGCGGCGGGCTGATCAGCGCCTGCCCCGGCTGCGCACGCCGGAGCGACGCGATGTAGGCGGTCACCTTGCGACCTGGCAGCTGACCGCCCTCGCCGGGCTTGGAGCCCTGCGCCATCTTGATCTCGAGCTGCTCGGCGCGGGCGAGGTACGCCGCGGTCACCCCGAACCGTGCGGAGGCGACCTGCTTGATGTGCGCGTCGGTCGATTCGCCGTCGGCGTCCGGTGCGTACCAGGCGGGATCCTCGCCGCCCTCGCCGGTGTTGGCCGAGCCGCCCAGGGCCTGGATCCCGAGCGTCAGCACCCGGTGCGCTTCGGGCGACAACGCGCCGACGCTCATCGCGCTGACCACGAACCGCCGCGCGATCGATCGCGCGCCCTCGACCTCGTCGAGCGGAACCGGCTTGGCGCCCCGCGGACGGACGACGCGGAACCCGTCACGGATGATGGCGGCCTCGCGCTCGAGCCCGGTGCGGTACCGGGCGAGCGCCGCCTCGGTCGAATCCTCGGAGGTCGCCAGGTCCTGGACGGCGCTCGCGATGGCAGGGCTGTACAGGTGGAGCTCGCCGTCGCCCCGGAACCGGGCCAACCCCGGGTCGGGCAGCCGGTCCGGCCTCGCGGCTGCGGCCTGGGCCCGGGCGGACGCCAGCCGCGACAGCTGGACCGCGGCGAGATCGCGTGTCTCGAGACGGCCCGGCCAGGACGCCGCGGCCGGGAAGCACTGCGCCACCAGATTCGGACCCAGCTCGAGCGTCTCGAACAGCTGGCCGCCGATGTAGCTGGCAACCGTCGAGATGCCCATTCGCGCAAGCACCTTGCGCACGCCCGTGTCCAGCGCTGCGAGCGTGTTGGCCACCGCCTGCGCCTGGGTCACGTGCTCCGCGCCGCGGCTGCCCGCCTGCTCGCGCACGAGCTCGAGCAGCAGCCGGGGATGGACGACCCTCGCGCCTGCTGCCACGGCCATCGCCAGCCCGTGGACATCGACGATGTCGCCCGAATCGAGGATCAGGTCCGTTCGGCCGCGCAGCCCCGCATCCGTGAGGGCGGTGTTGACCGCCCCCGCCGAGAGCACGGACGGCACCGGCAGCCGGCCGTCCTCGGCCAGCGATGCGCCCGAGTCACGGAGCACGATCACTTCGGCGCCGGCGCGCGAGGCTTCGAGCGCGGAGGCTGCGAGACGCTCGAGCGCGACGCCCAGGCCGGCCGGTCCCGCGGCCTCCACCCATGTCGCGTCGAGCGCTCGGACCGCCCGGCGTGGTGATCGGGAGCCGGCGCGGACCTCGTCCAGCAGCCGCTCCAGGTCGACGACGACGGGTCGCGTCACGCGAACCGTCGCCGGTCGGGAGGGAACCCCACCCAAGAATGCGGGCCGGCGGCCGAGCTCCATCTGCAGGTCCATCACCGCGCGCTCGCGCTCGGGATCGATCGGGGGGTTGGTGACCTGGGCGAACGACTGGCGGAGATGATCGGCGACCGACCGTGTCACGCGGCCGCGCCCGGCCAGCGGCGTGTCGTCGCCCATGCTCCACAGCGGCTCGTGGGCGTCGAGGGCCATGGTTCGTACGTCCAGACGGAGGCGCTCGGCGTCGAGGCCGAACAGGTGGCGCAGCCCGGGCTCCGTCGATGGCGCGACGCCATCGGCGCCATCGGCCGAACCGGTTCCGCCGGCCAAACCGGCTTCCCCGGCCGGACCGGCTTCCCGGCCCCGCCGGCACGACCCCGCGGCCCGGCGAATCCATGACCGCCACCGCCATCGCCGGATCGTCGGCGTCCGCGAACGGGACCCGCGATGCGTCATGAAGCGGCAGGCGGCGCAGCACCCACGACTTGGCGTCCGAATCCCCAAGGACGCGGCCCGCGCCCGGGTCGACGAGCAGCAGCTCACCCGGCGCCAGACGTCCGCTGCGCACGATCTCCGACGGATCGAGCGGGACCGCACCGGCTTCGGAGGCCACGGCGACCACGCGGTCCGCGGTCTCCGACCAGGCGGCCGGTCGCAGCCCGTTCCGGTCGAGCAGCGCCCCGACGCGGCGCCCGTCGCTGAACACGAACGCGGCGGGACCGTCCCAGGGCGCGACGAACCCGGCCACCCGCCGGCGGAAGGCGGCGACGGCGGGATGCGGGGACCGGCGCAGCGCCGGCGCCTCCGGTACCAGCGCGAGCAGCGCGGCCTCGAGCGACCAGCCGGTGCTCACCAGCAGCTCCAGCGCCTCGTCCAGCGACTGCGAGTCGGACGTGCCCGGGGTGAGGAGAGGCCCGGCGGCCCGCAGCCGGTCCGCGGCGGCGCGCCGGCGTGCGGGGATTCGACCGTCGCGCTCGCGTCCGCGGACCGCCTCGCGGTTGCCACGGACCGTGTTGATCTCACCGTTGTGGGCGACGTAGCCGAACGGCTGCGCAAGCGACCAGGTCGGGTGGGTGTTGGTGGCATACCGCTGGTGGAACACGGCGAGCGGGACGTCGATCGGCGCGGCGAGGTCCGGGAAGAAGGGGCCCAGCCGGTCGCCCGCGACGAGGCCCTTGTAGACGATCGTCCGCGACGACGCCGAGGTGATCGCGAGCCCTGGCACGCCGGCCGCGCGCCCGGCGGCATCGGCACGGCGTCGGGCGCAGGTGAGGGCCAGCTCGAACCCCGCGTCGGTTGTATCGGCCGGGCGTGGGATCAGCGCGTGGAGGATGTGCGGCAGCGACGCCGCGGCCTCCCGGCCGAGCTCTCCGGGGTTGACAGGCACGGTGCGCCAGATTGGAGCGGGAAGCCCCTCGGCAGCGAGCGCCTGGGTGACGATCTCGCGCGCGTCCGGGACCCCGTGCGCGCTCCCGCCGGATCGAACCCGGGACCGCTGCGCGGGTGCGAACACGGTGAGCATGCCCGGTCGCGCCCCGGCCCGCCCCCGTGGATCGATCACGTCCAGCAGCGACGGGGTGATCGGCAGCAGGATGCCGGCGCCGTCGCTGGAGGCGCCGTCCGCGGCGAATGCGCCGCGATGCCCGAGTGCGGCGAGCCCGCCGAGCGCGAGCGCCAGGATCCGCGACCCGGAGCGCCCGCCTGCATCGGCGACGAACCCGACACCGCAGGCGTCGTGCTCGTAGCGCGCGTCGTAGAGCGCCGGCTCAGGGTGCCGGCGGGAGCGTCGCTGTGGCGCGACGGCGGTGCTCTGGCGCATCTGTCGGGTCCCTCCAGCGGTGCGAGGGACGGAAAGAGCCCGGAGCGGATCACGGTGACGCCGATCCGGGTTCAGCCCTCGCGGGTGCCGGCCGCTGGCCGGCGTGGATGGGCGGGTCAGACCTGGTAGGCGACTTCGCCGTGGACCGAGAGGTCCAGGCCGAGCTCTTCCTGCTCCGCCCGGACGCGCAGCCCGAGCAGCAGGTCCACGACCTTGACGATCACGAAGGTCGAGATGACGGCGTAGCTGATCGTGGCGCCAACCGCGAGCGTCTGGGTCAGGACCTGGCCCGGGTTGCCGTCGATCAGGCCACGCCCGGCCGCGTTGATCGCAGTGGTCGCGAACACGCCGGTCGCGATCGCGCCGAACGTGCCGCCGACGCCGTGAACCGCGAACACGTCGAGCGCGTCGTCGATCCGCAGCCGTTCGCGGAGCAGCGTGGCGCTGTAGCAGATCATGCCCACGGACAGCCCGATGACGAGCGCGCCACCGGCGGTCACGAACCCGGACGCCGGCGTGATCGCGACCAGGCCGGCGACGGCGCCGCAGGCGGCCCCGACGACGCTGACCTTGCCCTTGTGGAGGTAGCTCACGAGGACCCACGTGATCGTCGCGGCGCCGGCCGCGGTATTGGTCACCAGCAGGGCGTTCGCTGCGAGGCCGTTCGCGCCCAGCGACGAGCCGGCGTTGAAGCCGAACCAGCCGAACCACAGCAGGCCGGCGCCGAGCACCGTCATCGGGATGTCGTGCGGCTCGCGGCTGTCGCCGTTGACGGCGCGATGGCCGATGAGCAGCGCGACGATCAGCGCCGACACGCCGGACGAGGCATGGACGACCGTGCCGCCGGCAAAGTCGAGTGCCCCGAGCCTGTACAGCCAGCCGTCCGACGCCCACACCCAGTGGGCGATCGGGGAGTACACGAAGACCGACCACAGGATGGTGAACAGGACGAAGGCGCCGAACCGCTTGCGCTCGGCGAACGCGCCCGTGATCAGCGCCGGGGTGATGGCCGCGAACATCAGCTGGAACGCGGCGAACAGGACGAACGGGATCGTGGTGCCGTAGGTCGTATCGGCCGTCAGGCCCACGTTCATGAAGCCGACGAAATCGAGGCCGCCGACGAGGCCGAAGCCGCCGACGTCCTTGCCGAACGCAAGCGAGAACCCGACCAGCACCCAGACCACGCTGACCAGGGCGAGGCCGAAGAAGCTGTGCATGATCGTGGACAGCACGTTCTTGCGCCGAACGAGGCCGCCATAGAACAGGGCGAGCCCCGGCAGCATCACCATCACCAGCGCGGTGGCAACCAGCATCCAGGCGGTGTCACCGGTATCGATCGCCCCACCGTCGGCAGCCGCGACGATGCCCGGCACGCCGAGCAGCAACGAGCCGGCCGCAAGCCCGGCATGGATCAGCCGTCGTCGAGCACGCATCGCGCGATCCACCCTCACTCGTTCCCGGACCCGGTTTGAAACCGGATCCTCCATGTGCGGAGGTTGGGTACGAAGCCGGGGCAGGTCAGCGCCCCCGAGCGGTGCGGGGTGGATGCGATTTGGTGGCGTCCGGTTGCGAACCGGTTACGGACTGAATGCCATGCATGAATTGCGCCACTGGCGCACGGCTCGGGGCCTGGGATGCGTCGGCCGGGATGCGTCGGCCGGCGTGTCAGCCTCCGTGGCAGCCGCCCAGAGGACGCCCGCGTCAGCCCCTCAGAGGACGCCCGCGTCCATCGGGACGCCGGATCGCCGGACGATCGACCCTGCCTTGGTGCCCTGGATCAGCAGCGTCACCAGGACCACGCCGTACACCGAGCCCGTCAGCAGGTCATGCTGGGGGACGCTGTCGGGGAGCGACAGCGCCAGCGCGATGGCAACCGCGCCGCGCAGCCCGGCCCAGAACATCACGTGCAGGTATGCCAGCGGGAGCAGGCTCGGTCGCGGCAGCAGCCGCTCGCCGCCGCCGATCACCACGTACACGACGAACGCCCGCGCGGCAGTGATCGCGATGACGCCGGCGACGATCGTGGGCGCTGCGTCGAGCAGCTGCTGCAGGCTGATCGCGAGACCCATGAGCAGGAACGTGAGGGCGGTGAGCATGAATGCGATGAACTCCCACACCACGTCCAGCGCCTCGCGGGTGCTCTCGAACAGTGGCTGGCGTGCGTTCCCGTTGCCCAGCACGATGCCCACCACGACCGTCGCGATGATCCCCAATTCGTTGAGCCGGTCGGCCAGCAGGTAGGTGCCGTACGCGGCCGCGACGGAGATCGCGAGCTCGATCAGGTTGTCGTCCGCGTAGCGCATCAGCGTTCGTGCGAGGCGCCCGGCGACGAAGCCGATGATGCCGCTGACCGCCACGGTGATCAGGAACGCCGAGATTCCCGACGTCAGGGTCACCGGCTCGGATACGGCGCGCAGCGCGATCGCGAACAGCACGACACCAGTGCCGTCGTTGAGCAGGCTCTCCGCTTGGACGGCCGTCGCGAGTCGCTTGGGGACGCCGAGCTGTCGGAACAGGGCCACGACCGCGACCGGGTCGGTTGCGGAGATCATCGCGCCCAGAAGGAATGCCAGCGAGAAGTCGAGGCCGGTGGTGACCGAGACGACGACGGCGACGACGCCAGCGGTGATCAGCACGCCCGGCGCTGCGAGGACGGCAACGATCCCGAACGTCTGGCGCAGCTCGCCCAGGTCGATCTTGTAGGCGGCCTCGAACACGAGGCCCGGCAGCAGCACGGCCAGGATCAGCTCGGGGGTGACCCTGAAGGTGACGTCGGGCAGGAGGATCGCGATCCCCAGGCCTGCCAGCACCAGTCCCACGGAGTAGGGGATGGCGCTGCGGCGCGCGATGAGGGCGACGGCCACGGCGACGATGACGAGCGCCACGAACAGCTCGATCGCGAGGAACCCGCCGCTGACACTGTCCGCCATCACACCTCCCACGCCGGCGCGACCCTGACGCCGCTCGGACGAGGGTAGCGGAACGGCTCGCCGGCGCTACGCTGTCGGCTCACGGATTGGAGGCACGGATGGATCTCGGGCTTGATGGCCGGCGCGCGCTGGTCGGCGGCGGTGGATCGGGGATCGGCGGCGGGATCGCCACGGTGCTCGCGGCCGAGGGCGCTCGCGTCGCCCTGATCGGTCGGACGCGGGAACGGATCGAAGCCGCTGCGGAGCGGCTTCACGGGGTGGCCGTGGTCGCGGACCTGGCCGAGCCCGACGGATCAGCGGCGGCCGTCGAAGCTGCGGTCGGCGCGCTCGGCGGCCTCGACCTGCTGGTCGTCAACACCGGCGGACCGCCGGGCGGCACGTTTGAGGCCGCCGCCGAGGCCGATTGGGAGCAGGCGATCGCCGGCACGCTCCAGTCGACGCTGCGCCTGATCCGCGCCGCGCTGCCGCATCTGCGCGACGGCCGTGAGCCGTCGATCCTGATCGTCCTGTCATCGTCAGTGCGCCAGCCGATCCCGGCGCTGATCACCTCCAACGTGCTGCGTCCGGGACTGGTGGGGCTGATCAAGTCGCTCACCCTGGAGATCGCCCCGATCCGGATCAACGGACTTGCGCCGGGAAAGATCGCCACGGATCGCGTGGCGTTCCTCGATGGCAAGCGCGCCGCCGCGGCCGGAACCACCGTCGAAGAGGTCGGACGCCAGAGTGCGGCATCGATCCCGCTGGGTCGCTACGGGGATCCCGAGGAGATCGGGCGCGTCGGGGCGTTCCTGCTATCGCCCGCCGCGTCGTACGTCACCGGGGCCATCGTGCCCGTGGACGGGGGGATGATCCGGGCCCTTCCGTAGCGGCGGTGGGACCGGGGCCGCGCCGTGAAGGGCACCCGCGTCCCGCTCGCGCGGCGGATCGCCCCCGACCCGGCGCGGATCGCCAGCCCCGGCCCGGCGCGGGCCGCGCGGCGGCCCGAAGGCGTCATATAGAACTCAGGCGGCTGCTTGTCGCGAGATCCGGGTCAGGAAGTCGCCTTGAGCCTGCCTGACTGCAATCGCCGGGGCGATCGAACGTGCGAGGCGGGCGTGGTGGGGACGGATAGCCCTCGCACGGCTATTCGACGCAGACGGGGCTGCATGCAGGGTCGATGCTCCCGGTCGAACCCGGGACGGGCGCGGCCAGAAACGGCGGCCGCCCAGCCCTCGCTCGCTATGCGCGGCCGCCGCCGGACGCCCGCAGCTCGCTCAGCAGCGAGCCCGCAGCCATGAAACCGTCGAGCCCGGTGCGGCGCAGGAGGGCATCGAGATCGGCGATCGTGCCCGGATCCGCCGGCACGCCCGGCGCGCGAACGGTGGCGTGGGCGATCGCCCCGCGGCGCTGGTAGACGAGCTTTCGGATCGGCAGGTTGAGCAGCGCCTGGTTCTCGAACCGGATCACCGTCGCGTACCGGTCGAAGATCGACGTCGCCCCATCGCGGTCTCCGTCGAACCAGCGCCGGACGACGGCCACCAGGATTTCGGGAAACCCGAACCCGGTCATCGTCCCGTGGCTGCCGCGACGCAGCTCCTCGATCAGCATCGCGCCGCCAAGCCCGCCCAGCACGATGACGTCGGGCGAGCCCGTGACGAGGCTGCCCGTCTTGGGCGGCGTCGGCTCCTCTTCGAGCTTGATCACGCGGCATTGCGGTGCCTCCGCCGCGAGCGCGAGCAGGAAGTCGCCGGTCATCCGGACGCCAGAGCTTGCGGGATGGTCCTGGACCACGATCGGCAGCGAGATCGCGGAGGCGACCGCCAGGTAGTGACGCCGCAGTGCCGCATCGGTCGGCCTGGCCAGGGGTGGCGGTGCCAGCATCACCGAGTGCGCACCCGCCGCCTCGGCCTCGCGGGCGAACGCGACGGCCCGATCCGTGGACGCGTGCGAGACGCCCACGCACACGGGGATCGCCCCGCCGGACGCGCCGAGCACACCGTCGATGGCCCGCGATCGCTCGGCATCGCCCAGACGGCCGACTTCCCCGAGGACGCCCAGGATCGTCATGCCGTCGACGCCGGTGGACCGGACGAACGTCACCAGCCCCGGCAGCGACGCCTCGTCGAGCTCGCCGTCCGGCAGGAACGGCGTCGGCACGATGTTCCAGACGCCTCGCAGCGCTGCGATGTCGCCCATGGCTCCTCCTGCTCGCTCGACGCTGCGAGGCTACACGACCGACACCGGTTCCGGACGTGACGAACCGCCGGTCCGCGTGGCGTGACCGGCGGTTCGTCGTCGGACTCGGCCCGGCGGCCCTAGATCTGCGTGCTCACGTCGCTCAGGATCGTGCTGATCTGCCCGCCGAGGAAGATCAGCGCGACGATGGCCACGATGGCGATGAGCGCCAGGATGAGCGCGTACTCGGCCAGCCCCTGGCCGGCCTCGTCGTCGGTGGCAATGACCGCGGTGTGGTCGGGCTCGTCGTGGAACATGGGCGGTCCCCCGTGGGATCCCCGTACCGCGGGGCCGGGCCCGGGGCATCCCGGGCACATCCCACGATCCGCTTCGCAACGCCCGGCCGACACCGGCGATCCCCCGCAGTGCCGGCTGCGGGTCAGCCCGGCGTTGCCCCGCGGCCCCGCCCCCTGGCCCGGCGATGCCTGGGCGGTCTCAGCCCGGCCAGCGGAACCGGATGCTCGCGCCTCGGTCTTCGCGCCCTCGCCCGATCTCGAGCGCTGCGCCACACGCCTGCGCCTCCGCCCGCATGTCCGCGATGCCTCGACGGCCCGCACGTGCCGCCGCCGCCGCATCGATCGGCGGCCCATCGCCGTCGTCCTCGATCGAGAGCCGGACCGCATCAGGCTGGGCGGCGAGGGAAACGACGACCGCGGCGCCCGGTGCGTGCCGGATGACGTTGTCGAGGGCCAGCTGCGCGATCCGGAACGCGGCACGCTCGACCTCCCGCGGCGGTCGCGACGAGCCCGAAGCGGCCGTGTCATCGCCGCGCCCCGGCTCCGCGCCTACCTCGATCTCGACCCGGACATCGGATCGCTCCTCGACCCGCTCGGCCAGCCACTCGACGCCCGCAAGCAGCCCGATCTCCTCGAGCACGATCGACCGCCGGGCGAGCAGCATCGACTCGACATCGTCGACGGCCGTCCGCAGGTCGGCGGCCAGACGCTCGACGGTGCCGCCGGCCTCGGCTTCGGCAAGCGCGCGACGGAGCGACGGCAACACGTCGGCATGCAAATCCGCGGCGAGCCGCCCGCGCTCGGTCTCCACCGCTTCGGCCCGCCCTGCCTCGCGTCCCGGCACCAGCTCGTCGACGAGCACGCGCATTGCGGTCAGGGCGCCGCCGGTGCGATCGCCGCGCGCCTCCCCGGCATCCAGTCGCGCCCGGGATCGCGACAGCGCAGGCCCGAGGTCGCGAACCAGCCCGATCGTCGCGAGGACCGCGATGGTCAGCAGCCACAGCCACTCGGGCATGCCGCCGTTGTCGATCCCCAGCGTCCGGCGCACGAAGTTGGCGACGAGCACGACCGCCACCGCAAGGACGGTGGCCCAGGCGACCGCGCGGACGGGGATGGGTCGTCGCCCATCGGCCGTGGCATACGCCGCGGCGACCATCACGGGGACCGCCAGTGCCACGACCACGAAGGCATCGAGCGCGGGGGCGCTGCCATCGCCGCTGATCGCCCGGGCCTCCCGGACCAGCCCGACGGCGCCCAGCGCGGCGGCGGTCGTGCCGACGAGGCTCGCGGACCACGCAAGGGTCGGTGCCCAGCTCCTCGTGAGCACGAGGACCAGCAGCGCCCCGATGCCCCACAGGTGCGGCACGAGGTCGGACGGGGTGGGGGATGGCCCGCCGAACGGGTTGGCGAGGCGCACCAGCAGGGACCCACCGACGAGCGCTGCCGAGGCCACGGAGGCGAGGCCCAGCGCGCGAGTCACGGCAGCGGTTTCTCGGCCACCCAGCCCTCACGCATCGCGAGCACGGCGAGCTCCGTTCGCGACAGGACGCCGTACCGGTCGAACAGCCGGCGGAGGTGGCTCTCGACCGTCTTCTCGGTGACCCCCAGCTGCGCTCCGACCTCATCGTTCGATGCGCCGGCACAGACCAGGGTCAGCACCTCGATCTCCCGGTCGGATGGCCGTCGGGGAGCGCTCCGGATCGCCCGCAGCATCGCGGCCGAGAACGCCGTCCCGCCGGCTGCGATCGTGCGCACGGCGTCCAGGATCTCGGTCACCTCGCTGGTCTTCAGCAGGTACCCGGCCGCGCCGCGCTCGAAGGCAGTGCGGATGAGCGGCGGCTGATCGAACGATGAGAGCAGGAGCACGGCCGGGCCGCCCGGCGAGACGGTGTCGAGGAGCCGCAGGCCCTCGGCCTCTCCCGCGAGCTGGACGTCGGTCACGATGACATCCGGGGCGACCGCAGCCGGTCCCGCCACCAGGGCCCGGGCCTCGTCGAGCGTCCTGGCCGTCCCGGCAACCTCGAGGTCGGGCGCCGCGCCGACCGCCGCCGCGATCGCGTCGAGGATGGCCGGGTGATCATCCACGAGCACGATCCGGATCCGCTGCGTTCCCACGTCTCGCAGCCTAGCGCGAAGCCGCGTCCGCGCGAAGGCCCATGCGTCGGGGAAGCGAGGCACGGGCATTGCGGGATTCCCCGCATACTCCGCGAGAACGAGGACGAGGGGCAATGGACGACGAGTCAGCAGCGCAGCCCGAGAAGTCGGCCGGCGATCCGCCGCCGGCCTCGACGTTGCCGCCCGCACCGCCTCAGCCGCCGCCGCCACCGTCCCCCGCCCCACGGCGGCTCGCCCCCCGCCCCACGGCGGCTCGCCCCCGCCCCACGGCGGCTCGCCCCCGCCCCACGGCGGCTCGCCCCCGCCCCACGGCGGCTCGCCCCCGCCCCACGGCGGCTCGCCCCCGCCCCACGGCGGCTCGCCCCCGCCCACGGTCGCGTGGGTGATGCCCCCGGACCTCCGCCGGCCGACCATCGACATCGGGTCCGTCGTCGGTCGATCGTTCGACACCTTCGGACGGGAATGGTCCCTGTTCCTCCTCCTCGCGGCCCCCGCCGGCTTCGGGGCGTTCCTCCAGTCGCTGCTGGTCGGGCCCACCGGCACACCGACGGCCGCGACCCAGTTCAGCCTCTATGACCTGGTGCCCATCCTCGGCGCCTCGCTGGTCAGCGCGGCGTTCGCGCTCGTGTCGTCGGTCGCCATCACGGTCGCGGCGGACTCGCTCTGGCAGGGCCGGGCGATCGGCGAGGCCGGAGCGTTCGGGATCGGGTTGCGCGCGCTGCCGCGGTACCTCGGCGTTGTGCTCGCGATCGGGTTCATCGTCGCCGGCATCGCGCTCGTCGTCGGGCTCGGGCTGATCGCCGCGGCCGCCATCGCCGGGCCGGCGGCGATCGTGCTCGGCGTGGTGCTGGCCGTGGTCCTCGTGCCCCTGGGGATCTACGTGTCGGCTCGCATGGTGCTGCTGGCACCCGTCATCGTCCTGGAGCGCCAGGGCGTGCTGGGGTCGATCGTGCGGGCCTGGGAGCTGTCACGGGGTCACGCGCTCGTGCTGTTCCTGCTGACGATCGTGGTCGCACTCACCACCGTGCTTCCACTGTGGGGCGGGTCGCTGTTCGCCGGATCTGTCGACAACCCCGTGATCGGGGGGATCGCGCTGGGGATCGCGACCCTGATCTTCGAGCCGCTGCCGGCGATCGCGGTCGTGCTGGCATGGGGCGACCGGGTCGGTGGCCGCCACGGCGACTCGGAGCTGATGGCGCGCGGCCGCGGACGCGGAATCGCGGCGCTGCTGGTGTTCGGCCTCGGGGGGATCCTGTTCGTCGCGGGCCTCGGAGTCGCCGCGCAGGTGATGTCCACGATCCCCTGACCGACGACGCCGGCGCCGGCCGCGCGCCGGGCTGGACGGGCGCCGGGCCCGACCTGCGATGGCTCGCCGGGCCCGACCTGCGATGACTCGCCGGGCATGACCTGCGGTGACTCGCCGGGTGCATGACCTGCGGTGACTCGCCGGGTGCATCAACGGCGACGGCGGCCTGGCGGATCCGGGCCTGAGGGACGCGATTCGGGCCGGAAGCGCGTGCCGGAGGGCCGAATTGACGCGTGACATGAGTCGGGGCCAATGGGGATCGCCTCGCGATGGCGATGGCGACGGCCAATGGGGATCGCCTCGCGATGGCGACGGCGACGGCCAACGGGGATCGCCCCGCGACGGCGACGGCCAACGGGGATCACCCCGCGACGGCGCCGGCCGAACCGTCGCGGGATCGGCTCGCGACCCGCGAAGGCGCGAGATCGCCTCGCCACCTCCGTGCGCACCTCGCGGTCGCCTGGCGCGGGTGGCACCATGGATGGATGGCTGCCTTCGCGCTCGCTCTCCGGTTCGCGCTCGAGCTCAACGCCATCGCCGCCGTCGGCATCTGGGGCTTCCGGGCCGGCGGGGGCGGCGTCACGGGGGCGGCCTACGCCGGTGCGGCGATCGTCGTGCTGATCGGCAACTGGGCCTGGTTCATCGCGCCGAAATCGACGCGCAGCCCGCTGCCGATGCGATGGCGGACGCTTGCCGGAGCGGCGCTCATGCTCCTGACCGCGGGGCTGCTCGCGATCGCCGGTGAGCCGGTGGTCGCCGCGGGATTCGCGGTCATCGTCGTCGTCGACACGGCCGCCCTGTTCGCCCTCGGCGCTGCCGACCAGGACTGGCCCGTGATGCCGGGGCCGGCCGGACCGGGAGCGGTGCCGATGGGACGCAGGGCGGCGACCGGTCGCGGCTCGACGGCCGATCGTGGCCCGGCAGCCGTTCGTCGACGCGGCCCGTCGTCTTCGGGGTCGAAGCGGCGCAAACGGCGATGACGACGCCTCGGGTGCTGCGCGCGCGTTGTGCGGTGCGACGGCCGGGCGCGTCAGCCGCCTGAGCGGGCCACCGTCGCCGAGTCGAGCTGCGTCTCCGGTCCCAGCGACAGCCACCGGCGCAGGCTCGCGCGCCAAAGTGCGCGGCGGTGGAACGCGGCGGTCTCGCTCAGCCCGTCCATGCCGCCCGCTGACACGAGCGCCTCGAGCAGTGGCGCGAGCTGCGACCCATAGACGTGCATGCACGGCTCGGGCCGGACGCCCGGCCACGAGTAGCAGGACACGACCGTGCGCCGCGTGTCGTGCCGGATCACCTCCGGCACATCGTCCCAGGCCGGGTCATCCGGCGCCAGCTCCCAGCGATCCAGGTTGCCCTGCGGGATGCCCTCGATCCCGCGGACCACCTTGGGCTCCGCGTCGAGCAGGTAAGGGTCGACCACGAGGTCGCACACGACGCCGTGCGCCGGCATCAGGGCCAGCCAGTCGTTGAGGATCAGCGGCTCGGACGGGTCGTGGCGCTGGGTCGCGTCGACCAGGATGTCGGTCACCGTGAGCCGGCCGCGGATATAGCCCGGGTCGCGGGTCAGGTTCCGCCCCGTGGTGACGACCTCGACGCCGGGCAGGCCGCTGCGCATGAATGCCTCGTTGCGAGCGTCATCGCCGTACTTGGTCGCGAACTCGACCGCGTGCTTGCCGATCCGCCCCGCGCCCATGATCGTGACCTTGACGGGTGCCCTGCCCGGGACCGACAGGGCGGGCCACTGGTGCTCGAGTGCGGTGAACGCCGCGGCGACTCCGTTCCACGACACGCTGCGCAGGTTCTCGACCAGCCGCCACCCCTCGTCGTTGGTGACCATGTCCATCGAGATCGCCTCGAGACCGAGGTCGGCGAGCATCTGGACCCGGGCCGGCCGGGTCTGGAAGTGGAGCATCGAGACGAGGATGGCGCCGGGACGCATCAGCTCGTACTTGCCCTCGGGCGCCCGAAGCACGACGACGATGTCCTGGCGGTACGCCGATTCCTCGTCGGTGGCGTGGACGTTGGGGTACGTGAGGTAGTCCATGTCGCTGTAGCCCATCGCGGACCCGATCCCGGTCTCGATGAAGACCTCGGCGCCGAGGCTCGCGAGCAGTCCGATGAGCGGCGGCAGGAAGTCGCGTCGCTCCGCCGTCTCCTTGTGCATCCGGGGAAAGCCGATGCTGATCGGCCGGGGCAACATTGACACCAGGGCATCCTCCACAATCGTCGTTCGAACGTACCGGCGAACTCGACGCGCAGCGAAGGTCCGCTAGGCCCCATCCGCGTGCCCTGCAGTCCCGTTGTGGGGGACCGCGCGGGCAATGAGGCGGACCGCGCACGTTTCGGGGCCACGCTTGGGGCCCTGTTGCCCGTAACCCGTCCTGCTGCGCGTCGCGAACCCCCGGGCCGTGCGGGTCGTTGCGATCATAATCTTGACAGCGTCACGTAGCACTGTCATGATCTGACCCATGCCCGACGACAGCTACGCCATCGCCGACCTTGCCCGCCTCGCGGATATCACCCCGCGCACGATCCGCTACTACGTGGCGCAGGGCCTGCTGCCGTCGCCCGAGGGAGCCGGCCGGGCGACGCGCTATTCGGAGGGACACCTCTCGCGGCTGCGCCTGATCCGGCGGCTGCAGCGAGAGCATCTCCCGCTGTCCGACATCCGGGTGCGCCTGGAGCGGATGGGGGACGACGACGTGCAGGCTGCCCTCGACGCGGCCGACGAGCCGGACGCTGCGGTGGCGCCGGTGACGGGCACGGCCGCCACGCTCGCGTACGTGCGGGGGCTGATGACCCGGGCCGGCGTCTCACCACGCTTCTACCATTCGCCGGCCGACGCTCAGGCCGATGTCACCTCGGACACGTCGATGCCGGCCGCGTTCGAGCGCACCGCACCGGACGAGTTCCCCATTCGCGACACGCCGGGGGACGCGCCGTACCCGCCCCGGCCGGCACCCTGGGCGGTCCCCCCATCACCAGCGCTTCCCGCGTCCATCCCGTCCCAGCCGTCACCCCGCCGCGTTTCGGAGCCGGCGCCGCGGTGGACCGGCGGAGACCGGAGCACGTGGGAGCGGCTGGTGATCACCCCGGACGTGGAGCTTCACGTCCGCCGTCCGCTCGACCGCGCGAGCAACAAGCGAGTGGACCGGCTGGCCCGCATCGCCCGCGAGCTGTTCGAGGACGAGATCTGAGCATCGCCGGCGCGACCCGACTGGCGACGACATGACCCGCGCGGGCGGCGAAGGCTCGCCCGAACACACCCGCAGACCCGCCCGATCCGGGCCTTGGCCAAGCATCCGACGAGGAGGCCCAGCATGACGACCACCACGAACCCCACGCACAGCGAACCCGACGGGCACGACCCGGCTACGGCGCCGCTCACCAACCCGCGGCTCGGCGTTCGCTCCGATCGGCGCTTGATCCGCGCCCATGGGCGGAGCGAGCGCTTCCTGCTCGTCGACGTCGTCGCGCCGACGGCCGTCGCTGATCCTGCGCGCCGCCGGCCGCCCGTCAACCTCGGCTTCGTCCTCGACCGCTCGGGCTCGATGGGTGGGCTCAACAAGCTCGGGCTTGCCAAGCGCGCCGTGCTCGAGGCGGTCGAGCGGCTCGATGCGCCCGATCGGTTCGCGGTCGTCACGTACGACAACGAGCTAGACGTCGTCGTTGGCAGCGTGCTCGCATCTCCCGAGGCGCGGCACCTGGCGGCCGGCCGGCTGGGTGCGATCGACGCGCGCGGCAGCACGGACCTTCACGGCGGCTGGCTGGCCGGATGCGAGCAGGTCGCGAGCGGTCTCCTGGCCGAGGGAGTGAACCGCGTGCTGCTCCTCACCGACGGGCTGGCCAACGTCGGGATCACCGATCCCGACGAGCTCACGCGCTTCGCGCTCGACCTCCGACGGCGCGGCGTGACGACCAGCACGTTCGGTGTCGGGACGGACTTCGACGAGGCGCTTCTGCAGTCGATGGCGGACGCCGGTGGCGGCCACTTCTACTACATCGGTGACGTGGCCCAGATGCGCGACCACATCACGAGCGAGGTGGGGGAGACGCTCGAGGTCGTCGCCCGCGAGGTGGTGCTCGAGATGACGGTGCCCGAATCCGTCCGGGTCGAAGCCCTGTCGCCGTTCCGCGTCGAGCAGCGCGGCGGCCGGGTGCTCGTGTACCTCGGCGACATGGTGTCGGGCCAGGTGCTCTCCGTCGCGCTCCGCGTCACCTTCGACTTCGGTGAGATCGGGCGCGAGATCGGTGTTCTCGTGCATCTTGCGGATCGCGACGGGGCGTTCGAGCGCGCCGAGCCCGCGATCGGGACCGTCAGCGTCACCTGGACCTACGACGGTCACGCGGCCAACGATGGCCAGCCGCGGGACCGCGACGTGGACCGCGTTGTCGCCCGGCTGTTCGCCGAACGGGTCAAGCAGGAGGCCGTCCGCCTCAATCGCGAGGGCCGGTTCGACGAAGCAGGCCGGGCGCTCGATGGCGTTCGCAAGCGTGTCGCGGCCTATGCCGGCTCGGATACCGAGCTGCGGGAGATCGTCGGCGAGCTGCGCGACGAGGCGCCGGTCTACGCAGCCGCGATGCCGGAGATGGCCCGCAAGCAGCGGTACTTCGCGTCGAGCAACCTCGCCCGAATGCGGACGGTCGAGGGGAGGTCGCGCAAGGCCTGACGCCGGCCCCCTGACTGAGCGGCCAACCGCCGGCCGGCCCGTGCTCAGGAGATCTTCTGCTCCGACGTCCCCGGGGTGAGGCGCGGGTCCACGGCCTGTTCGGTCCACGTCTCGCGGATCCACGCGTGGGCCGGGTCGTCGGTGATCTGCCACGCCCGCTCCGGGCCGGGGCCGGCCATCACGTTGAGGTAGTACATGTCGTAGCCGGGGGCGGCCATGGCCGGTCCATGCCAACCGTGCGGGATCAGCACGAGATCGCGATCCCGGACCTCCGCGAGCAGGTCCACCGGACGGTCCGGCGTCCCGTACACGCGCTGGTAGCCGATGCCTGGCCCCGCCGGACCCGGAGCGATCTCGTAGTAGTAGATCTCCTCGAGGATGCCCTCGCCCGGCCGCTCCTCGTCGTGCTTGTGCGGCGGATACGAGGACCAGTTTCCGCCCGGTGTGATGACCTCGACGGCGATCAGGCGCTCCGCCTCGAACGCGGCGGGCGCCGCGAAGTTCCGGACCTCGCGCGAGCAGGCGCCGGCGCCGCGGAGCTCCACCGGAACCGCGGACGACGGGCCGTACCGGAACGGCAGGCGCCGCTCGGCGCGCGCGGTGGCAACCGCGAAGCGACCCCCACCGGCACTCTCGAGCACCACGGCAGCGCCGGTCGGGAGGTAGGCGAAATCGGTCGGTCCGGCGAACACGCCGGCGCGGCCGGCCAGCTCCAGCGCCTCGCCGTCGCAGGTCACCCGGACCGCGCCCGACAGCGGCAGCACGATCGCCTCGTCCGCGCCGGTCGCGAGCTCGATGCGGCCACTTGGTGACAGGTCGACGACGCGCAGACCGGTGTATCCCCAGCCGGCGTCATCCGGCGTGACAACGAGGCTCCAGCCGTCGCGGGCCGTGCTGCCCGCGCGGCGGAACAGTGCGTCGGGCGTGGTGCTCATCGCTTCTTGTCCGGGTTGGGGATCAGGGCGTCGGTGACCTGGTGGAGGAGCTCCTGGTAGGAAGCGATGAACCCGCGCAGGGTCCGGGCCGTGGCGCCATAGCTGTCGAACTCCGCCGGCGTGAGCCCATCGGGCTCATAGGCACGCACGAAGTCGGGCAATCGTGCCTGCAGCTCGTCGAGGTACACGGGCGCGACAGGGTCGTCCATCCGCGGTCGCACCTCGACGGTGGAGGCGTTGAACCGGCGCTGCCACGAGGCGGGGAGTGCGAGCACCACGTCGCCGCCGATGAACTCGGACCAGTGGTAGTGGTGACGGATCGCCGCGCACAGCAGCCGCGCCCGGAAGCCCCGCTCGCGGAAGATCGAGTAGGCACGCTTGAACACGGCGATCCCGCTCCACGGGAGTGCGTCCGGGTTGACGCTGAGACCGTCACGGTCCACGACGATCTTGAGCCAGTCCTCGGTGCGGCCCGCCATCAGCGTCACGACGGGTCCCATGTCGTGCGTCGGGAGGCCCTCGGCGTCGCGCCGCCGGAGACCTCGCTCGATCGCCTCGGCGCTCGCAAGCGCCTGGGCGACGGTGAAGCTGACGGTGACGTTGACGCTGACACCGCGATAGGTCGCCTCCTCGATCGCCTCGATGCCGGCGTTGGTCGCGGGCAATTTGACGATGATGTTGGGCGCGATCGTCGAGAAGTGGACCGCCTGCTCGACCATCGCGGTCGGGGTCCGGAACAGCGTCGGATCGGTCTGCACCGAGAGCCGGCCCTGCCGGCCACCCTGGGCCTCGAACACGGGCTCGAGCAGCCGGGCGCCGCGGATCGACATCTCCTCGACGACGGCCCACCCAAGGTCGGTGACCGTCGCCGTCGGCCGCTCAACGGCCAGGGCGGCGACCCGATCGCGCCAGAACGCGGCCTGCTTGTTCCAGACGTCGACGACGATGGTCGGGTTGGCCGTCGCCCCGACCGCGCCGTAGCTGATCGCGTACTCGAGCTCGTCGACGGCGCACGAGTCGTTCCACACGTCCGTTTCGGTCTGGGCGATCGTGCGTCCCAGGGGGCTGTCCGCGAGGGGGAGTCCCGGAAGACCTTTCACTGCGGTCACTGTGTCCATTCCTCCTGAGAGCGGCACCGCCGCCGGCAGTCGCTCGCTCGCTGCCCGTTGACACTGCCCACAATGGTGCTTCGCTTCGTTGCCGTCTCTACGTAACCGATTACATCGTGGCACACGCGCCGGCACAGATCAAGCCACCGCGGCAACTTCCCCCGCCGGCCGGAGCCCGCCATCGAGGCCCAGCACAGCCCCGCGTTCCCCGGCGACAGAGCCCGGAACCTCCCGCCAGCGGGCTCGTCGTCGGAGGTGATCGCTCAGGCCGGATCGGCTCGTCGTCGGAGGTGATCGATCAGGCGCCGATCGAGCGCAGGTACTCCCGGTTGCGCCGCGCGCTTTCGCGCGGGCTGCCCATCCCGGGCAGCACGTCCTGCTCGACCACGATCCAGCCGTCGTAGCCGATCTCGTCCAGCGCGCCGAGCATGCCCGGGAAGTCGACGCAGCCCTTGCCCAGCTCGCAGAACACGCCGTGGCCTACGGATTCGGGGCCGTCCCAGTCGTTCGCCCGCGAGGCGGCCATCAGCGTCGGCTCGGCGTCCTTGAAGTGGACGTGCCAGATGCGATCGCGAACTCGCGCACGGCGGCCACGGGATCGCCGCCGGCGCCGAACGTCCAGTGCCCGGTGTCGAGGCACAGCCCGAGCACTGACGGATCGGTCATCTCGAACAGCCGCCGGGCCTCGGCCCCGGTCTCGATCAGGGTCCCGATGTGCTGGTGGATGACGGTGCGGATCCCGGCCTCGTCCATCACCCGCCGCGCGACCTGGTTGGCGCCGTCGGCGAACACCTTCCACTGCTCGTCGGTCATCGCATCCTCGGGTCGCACCCGCCCCGCGATCTTCGTCCGGTGCGGATTGCCGTACGGATCGTTGCCCAGGACGATCACGGCGCCGGGGCCGCCGACCTTCGCCAGCTGCTTGCCGGTGCGGACGGCGTCGTCGGCAGAGGCGCGATGGCGGGTGGCGTCCTCCAGGTTGACGCTGACCCAGGACCCGACCAGGGCCAGGCCGCGGCGGTCGAGCTCGGCGCGCAGCTCGTCCGGATCGGTGGGCATGAACCCCCAGTCCCCGAGCTCGGTCCCGATGTAGCCGGTCTCCTGCATCTCGTCGATCACGCGGACGTAGCCCGCCCGTTCGCCCTCGATGCCTTCGATCACACCCCACGAGCAGGGGGCGTTGGCGATGCGAACCATGGTGTGATCACTCCTCGTGAGTGGCGCGGTCGCGATGGGCTCCCGCGCCGGAGCGCGTGAGCGGGACGCTGTTCTGTTCGTGCTCGTCGCCTGCGGCGCCGGATCGCGTCGGCGAGGCGGTCGCTGCGGGCGAGTCCTATGTCGTGCCGGGAGCCCGCGCCGTTGATTCGCGAACGCGGAGCGTCATCGGGAGCCGGATCGTCTCGGGCGGGACGGCGCCGGCGGGATCCTCGATCGCGGCGATCAGGCGCTCGACGGCGAGCCGGCCCATCTCCGACTTCTGCTGGGCAACGGTGGTCAGGGCGGGCACGACCCAGGACGCGGCGGCGATGTCGTCGAGGCCGACGACGCTGATGTCCGCCGGCACGCGGCGGCCGGCCGTCCGCAGCGCCCGGAGCGCGCCGATGGCCGTGATGTCGTTGTAGCAGGCGATTGCGGTCACGTCGGTTCGACGGGACAGCAGCTCCGTGGTGGCCACCTCGCCGCCCTCGAACAGGCCGTCGCTCGGCAGCTCCGGCGTATCGGCCGCCGGCAACCCCGCCTCGCGGACCACCGCGCGGAAGCCCTCCAGCCGGGGCGCGTCGGCGGTGTACGAGTCGAGGCCCCGGATGTAGGCGATCCGTCGATGTCCGAGCTCCACCAGGTGCTGCGCGGCAAGCCTGGCGCCGCCTTCGTTGTCGCTCGTGACCACCGTGACCGGCAGGTCGCCCATCTCGGCGTTGGCGACGACCACCGGGACGGGCGAGGCAAGCAGCCACTTCCAACTGGCGTCGGACACCTGGCTGGACGAGATGATCAGCCCATCGACGCGCCGGTCCACCATCAGGTTGAGGTAGTGCATCGCGCGCTGCTCGTCGTAGGCGCCGCTGCCCAGCAGGATCGAGTAGCCGAGCCCCCGCGCCGCCAGATCGGCCGCCTGGACGAGCTCCGGGAAGAACGGGTTCTGGATGTCGGTGACGATCAGCCCGAGCGTGCTCGTGCGTTTCATCCGAAGCGACCGCGCAACGCCTGACGGGCGATAGGCGACGGCCTCGGCGGCCGCAAGCACGGCTGCGGCCGTCGCCGGCTTGGGATTGCCGATGCCTGCCAGCACGCGGCTCACCGTCGCCGTCGAGACGCCGGCGCGCTGCGCCACTTCGCGGATCGTCGCGGGCGGGCGGCGGTCGGTCATCCCGGAGCCCCCGGAGAGACCCGAATGCCCATGCCGCCTCCGACCTCCTGTGCCTGGGTGGCGGACCATTCGGGGTCGGCCGCCCTCGGTCTAGTAATCGATTGCACACGGTACTGGAGCCCCGGGACGCCGTCAAGATCGCCCCGGTTCGATGCTGTTGCCTCGTCCGGGCCACCCGGCCATCGGCGTCATGCCCGGCCCGCGGTCGGCGACGGCCGTTTTCGGGTCGCCGTATGCGTCAGAAACCCACTTGACTGCGATGCCGGCGATGGTCAAGATAGCGTGTAATCGATTGCGGGCGTGTCCCGGATTGAGGTCGCTCCGGCCCACTTCGCTCCGGCCACAGATTCGTTGTGGGGGATCGACCCGAGCCGTGACGACAATCGCCGGATCGGGTGCGAAAGGAGGCCGTCACGCACTTGAGCGTACGGGCCACGCACGGACAAGATCGGGGTGGCGTTCGGCCACGCCGGACGGAGGTTTACCGGCACCCACCAATGGGCGCCGGGATCTCAATGGAGGAGTCGTAGATGAGACTGTCTAAATGGGCGATCGGGCTGTCGGCCGTCGCACTGGTTGCGACCGCGTGTTCGACGTCCGCCACGGAGTCGCCGAGCGGTGGCGGGTCGAGTGATCGAGCGGGCATCAGCATCGAGGTCGTGACCCACGGCCAGGCCTCCGACCCGTTCTGGTCGATCTTCAAGAACGGAGTCGAGCAGGGCGGCAAGGACATGGGCGTCAGCGTCAACTACAGCGCGCCCGACACCTTCGACATGGTGAAGATGGGCCAGCTGATCGACGCCGCCTGCGCGAAGAAGCCGTCCGGTCTCGTCATCTCGCTTCCGGATGCCACGGCGCTCGGCCCCAGCGTCACGAAATGCATCACCTCGGGCATCCCCGTCATCTCCGCGAACTCCGGCTCCGATGCCTACAAGGCGCTCGGCATCCTGACCCACGTCGGACAGGATGAGGCCCAGGCAGGCAAGGCGGCCGGCGAGCGCATGGCGGCTGCCGGTGGCAAGGTCGCGATCTGCGTCAACCAGGAAGTCGGCAACGCGGGCCTGGATGCCCGCTGCAACGGCTTCGCCGACGGGTTCGCCCCCGGCAAGTCCACCGTCCTCCAGGTCGACCTGAAGGATCCGACGACCGCACAGCAGAAGATCGCCGCGGCCCTCACGGCCGACCCCACGATCGACACCGTGATGGCCCTCGGCCCGACCGGCTCGACGCCGACGATCGCCGCCCTCAAGCAGATGGGCAACACCTCGATCAACGTCGGCACCTTCGACCTTTCGCAGGACGTTCTGGCCGCGATCTCCGACGGCTCCATGCTGTTCGCGATCGACCAGCAGCAGTACCTCCAGGGGTACCTGCCGATCACGTTCCTCACCCTGTACAAGCTCTACGGCCTGATGCCCGGTGGTGGCGAGCCCGTCGCGACCGGCCCCGGCTTCGTGACCAAGGACAACGTCGCAACAGTCCAGGCAAACACGGGTACCACCCGCTAGCCTTACGCGTAACCGAACCGTCAGGGCCGCCCAGCTCGGGCGGCCCTGACCGTAGCGCTGAGGGTCGCGCATGACGACGGTCGAGGGCACCCCATCGGAGGCGACGCGGCTCCGTCGCGCCAGTCCCGTTCGCCAGCTGCTGACGAGGCCCGAGTTCGGGTCGATCGTCGGGGCGATCCTCATCTTCCTGGTCTTCTGGTCCCTCACCGGCTTCACGATCGGCAAGGGCTTCATGTCCTGGCAGGGATTCGCGGCCTACATCGAGGTCGCGGCCCAGGTCGGGATCCTCGGCGCCACCGTCGCGCTCCTGATGATCGCCGGCGAGTTCGACCTGTCGATCGGCTCGATGGTCGGCGCGTCCGGGCTCATCCTCGGCCTGTCGATCACCCAGTTCGGGCTGCCGTTGTGGCTCGGGCTGGTCATCACGTTCGCCTTCGCCCTGGCCGTCGGTGCGGCGAATGGCTACATCGTGGTCCGGACGGGCCTGCCGTCGTTCATCGTGACCCTCGGCTCCCTGTACATGCTGCGGGGCGCGGGCCTGGCCCTGACGAGGCTGGTCTCGAACGGCCAGACGATCGTCAGCGGGGTTGGCGCCGCAGCCGCGGACGACCCCATCTCCAAGCTGTTCAACGCGGTCCTGTTCACGGTCGAGGGCGGCGACTTCAAGGTCGAGCTCGTGTGGTGGATCGTCGTCGTGCTCGTCTCGACCTGGATTCTGCTTCGAACGAGATTCGGCAACTGGATCTTTGCGGTCGGCGGCAACAAGGAGGCCTCGCGGAACATCGGCGTTCCCGTGAACCGGGTGAAGATCCTGCTGTTCATGGCGACCGCGGCGTCGGCTGCGCTGTTCGCCAGCATCCAGGTCCTGAGCGTGGGAAACGCGGACGTCCTGCGCGGTACCGGCAAGGAGTTCGAGGCGATCATCACGGCCGTGATCGGCGGCACGCTGCTGACCGGTGGCTACGGCTCGGCCCTCGGCTCCGCGTTCGGCGCCTTCATCCTCGGTGTCACCCAGCTCGGGATCTTCTTCGTACCGGGCTTCAACTCCGACTGGTACGCATTCGTGCTCGGCGCACTCCTGCTGATCGCCGCCCTGGTGAACAACTTCATCCTGCGCCGCGCCTCGGGAGCCCAATCATGACGACCGAACAGACAACCACGGCCGCGCCCGAGGCTGCAGGCTCGGACGTCCCGGTCCTCGAGGCACGGGGCGTCTCGAAGTTCTTCGGCCGCGTGGTCGCACTCAAGGACGTGTCGCTGTCGGTCAAGGCCGGTGAGGTCAACTGCCTCCTCGGGGACAATGGCGCCGGCAAGTCGAGCCTGATCAAGACCCTGTCCGGCGTTCACAGCCCGGACGAAGGCTCGCTGTTCATGGACGGCAAGGCCATCTCGCTGTCATCGCCCCGCGACGCGCAAGGCCACGGGATCGCGACCGTGTTCCAGGACCTCGCGATCCTGCCGCTGATGAGCATCTCCCGCAACTTCTTCCTGGGCAACGAGCCGACCAAGGGCGCAGGCCCGCTTCGACGGTTCGACATGGGCTATGCGGACCGGATCTCGCGCGAGCACATGCACGAGATCGGGATCGAGGTCCGCGACACCGCCCAGCTGGTGGGAACGCTGTCCGGCGGCGAGCGCCAGACGCTGGCCATCGCCCGCGCCGAGTACTTCGGCGCTCGCGTCCTCATCCTCGACGAGCCGACATCGGCGCTCGGGGTCAAGCAGGCGGCGATCGTGCTGCGGCACATCGTCCGGGCGAGGGCGCGGGGCCTCGCCGTCATCTTCATCACCCATAACGTGCAGCACGCGCTGCCGGTGGGGGACAAGTTCACGATCCTGAGCCACGGCCAGAGCCTCGGCGTGTTCAAGCGGGGCGAGGTGGGCGTGAACGAGCTGCTCAGCCTGATGGGCGGTGGCGGCGAGCTCGACGATCTGTCGCGCGAGCTCGAAGAGCTCGAGGCGTCGACCTCGGCAGGCGCCCCTGCGCCCACGTCGCCCTCGGCCTGACCGGGCGATTCACCGGACGCGCAGCCGCGGACCCGGCCTGACCGGGCGACTCACAGACGCCGCCGCCGCCGGCCTGACCGGGCGATGCACCGGACGCGCTCGGTCACTGCGCCGTCCAGCCTCCGTCGACCGATAGCACCGTGCCCGTCACCAGCCCCGCGGCAGGCGATGCGAGGTACAGGACGGCCGCCGCCACGTCGTCCGTGGTGCCGATACGACCCACGGGGATCCGGGCAAGGACGCCCCGGCGGAACTCCGGATCGTCGAGGCGCTCCGCCGTTCCGGGCGTGTAGATCCAGGTCGGTGCGATCGCATTGACCGTCACGCCGCGCGCGCCCCATTCCATCGCGAGCGCCCGGACCATGCCGTTCACGCCCGCCTTGGTCGCGCAGTACACCGCCGACCCCGGTAACCCGACCAGGCTCGCCTGCGAGCTGATCATGATGACCCGGCCGTAGCCACGATCCAGCATGTGGCGCGCGACCGACTGCGTCGTGAAGAAGGTGCCCTTGAGGTTGACCTCGACGAGGGCGTCCCAGTCCGCCTCCGTGACGTCGAGGGGATCGTGCTCGGCTCCGATCCCGGCGTTGTTGACCAGGATGTCGAGCCGGCCCAGACCGGCGACCGCGTGGTCGATCGCCTGGCGCGTGCCGGCGATGTCGCGGACGTCCATGACCAGGGGCCGGATTGTGGCACCTCCGGTGTCCTGCGCGAAGTCGTCCTCGTGGCGCACGCCGGCCAGGACCGTGGCGCCTGCCTCCGCCAGGGAGCGGGCCAGGTCGCGCCCGATGCCGCGCGACGCACCCGTCACCAGCGCGACCTGGCCGGTCAGGTTGAACAGCCGCTCCATGTGCATCTCTCCTGTCTGGCCCGGGCCGGGGTTCATGCGCCATCCACCGGTGGCGCGGCGGTGCTCGCGCGGATCACGAGCCTGCAGGGCAGCTCCACGATGGCAGTTGCACCTTCGGTCGTCCCCGGGTCCGCGCCCTCGAGCGCTGCCACGATCCGCTCCACCGCCCACGTGGCCATCTCGGCGATGGGCTGGGCGACCGTGGTCAGCGGCGGCTCGACCATCCGGGCCAGCGGGACGTCGTCGAAGCCGACCACGCTCAGGTCGCGGGGGACCTGGAGCCCGGCGTTGCGAGCGGCCTTGAGTGCGCCCGCCGCCACCAGGTCGTTGTAGCAGATGACGGCGGTGGGCCGGGGCGTGCGCGACAGCAGCTCGGCAACGGCTCGCTCACCCGACTCGAAGTCGCCGTCGCAATGGGCGACGGCGAGCTCGTCTTCAGCGATCCCGGCGGCTGACAGGGCATCGAGGACGCCGAGATGACGGTCCGGCGCCGCCGCGCTGTGGGCCGGGCCTGTCACCTCGGCGAGCCGGCGGTGGCCGAGCGCGATCAGGTGCTCGGCGGCAGCCCGGGCGCCGCCGCGACTCGCGGACAGGATGGCCGGGAGCGCTACACCGATGGCGCGACAGGAGACGAGGACCACCTCGACCGGCGCACGTACCAGCCAGTCCACGTGTCGCTCGGTGATGCCCCAGGAGGCAACGAGGATCCCGTCGACGCGCCGTTCGGCAAGCAGCTCCAGGTAGCCCGCCTCGCGCCGGCTGTCTCCGGCGCCATTGGCCAGGACGACCGCATATCCGCGCGCCTGCGCACCAGCCTCCACGGCCCGCGTCAGCTCCGCGTAGAAGGGCTGGGCGAGATCGGTCATCGCCAGGCCCAGCGTGTGCGTCCGGCTGCGGGCGAGGGCGCGCGCCGGGCCGGACGGCCGATACCCCAGCTCCGTTACAGCCTCGAGCACGCGTTGCCGGGTTTCGGGGCGGACGAGCTTGGCATTCGTCAGCACCCGCGAGACGGTGGCGATCGAAACGCCGGCGTGGGCCGCGACGATCTCCATCGTCACCGGCGGCCGGCCCGAACGGAGCACGCGGGCCCGGCGCCGCCGAGATTGGGTCTTGCCGTCCGCGCTGTATTCGATTACATTTCCCATCAACACCAAGTGTAAGCGCTTACCCGGGACGCTGTCGATCGGCAGTTCGACGGCCTCGCAGGGTTCCGCGCCGGCATACCTGCACGTGAGCGGAGGGGCCCAGTGAGCACGGTTCGCCTGACGGTCGGACAGGCCATCGTCAAGTTCATGGCACAGCAGTACGTCGAGCGGGACGGCGTCCAGGTCCGGTTCATCGCCGGGGTCTGGGGCATCTTCGGGCACGGCAACGTTGCCGGGCTGGGGCAGGCCCTCGAGGAGCTGGGTGACGAGTGCGCGATGCCGTACTACCGGCCCCAGAACGAGCAGGCGCAGGTCCACCTCGCGTCCGCGTATGCCAAGCACCTGAACCGGCTGCAGACCTTTGCCTGCATCAGCTCCATCGGGCCGGGCGCGACCAACATGATCACCGGCGCCGCGCAGGCCACCGTGAACCGGCTTCCGGTCCTGCTGTTCCCGTCGGACTACTTCGCCAATCGCCTGCCGGACCCGGTCCTCCAGCAGGTCGAGCACCCGGTGGAGCACGACGTGTCGGCGTCCGACGCGTTTCGGCCGGTGTCACGCTACTTCGACCGGATCTCGCGTCCGGAGCAGCTGCTCTCGAGCCTGCCCGAGGCGTTCCGCGTGCTGACAGACCCGGCGGAGACGGGCGCGGTCACGATCTCGCTGCCGGAGGACGTCCAGTCCGAGGCCTACGACTGGCCGGAGCAGTTCTTCGAGCGACGCGTGTGGCGTGTCCGCCGGCCGCAGCCGGAGCCGGAGGTCGTGGCCGAGGTCGCGAGGCTGGTGCAGGCAGCGAAGCATCCGCTCGTCGTCGCCGGCGGTGGGGCGATCTACTCGAGCGCCGAGGCGGCCCTCGACGCGTTTGCGACCACGTTCGGGATCCCGGTGTGCGAGACCCAGGCGGGCAAGGGCGTGCTGCCCTGGAACCACCCGATGAACGTCGGGCCGGTGGGCGCCAACGGTGGCCTGGCCGCGAACCGGCTGGCCCGGGATGCCGACCTCGTCATCTCGATCGGGAGCCGGCTCGGGGACTTCGTGACCTCGTCCAAGACGATCTTCCAGGACCCGGACGTGACCGTCGTCGGCATCAACGTGAATGGGTTCGATTCGATCAAGCTGCGCGCCGTGCCGATGGTCGCCGACGCGCGCGAAGCCCTGATGGCCCTCACCACGTCGCTGCGGGCCAACGGCTACGCGGGCACGGATGCCGGCTACCGGGACCGGATCGGCGCCCTGAAGGTGGAGTGGGACGCGCGCGTCGACGTACCACCGGACGCCCAACGGCGAGACCGCCGACCTTGCGCAGCCCGAGGTGATCGGCATCGTCAACGATGCGGTCGGCGGGCACGCCACCGTGGTCTGCGCGGCGGGCAGCCTGCCCGGGGACCTGCTCAAGCTGTGGCGGCCCGAGGACAGCAAGGCCTATCACCTCGAGTACGGCTACTCGTGCATGGGCTACGAGATCCCGGCAGGGCTGGGCGTCAAGATGGCGGAGCCCGGGCGGGAGGTGGTCGTCGCGATCGGCGACGGGACCTACCTGATGCTCAACTCCGAGATCGTGACCGCGGTCGCAGAGGGTCTCGCGATCACCATCGTGGTATTCGACAACCACGGCTACCAGTGCATCGCGGACCTCGCCCTGAGCGTCGGCGTTCCGCAGTTCGGCAACGAGCTGCGGTACCGCGAACCGGGCACCGGGCGACTGACCGGCGGCTACATCCCGGTGGACTTCGCCAAGCATGCCGAGGCGATGGGGGCGATCGGGGTCACCGCGCGAACCGAGCAGGAGATCCGCGACGCGATCGCCGCCGCCCGGACCGCGAATTGGCCGACCGTCATCCATGTCTACGTCTCGCCCGACAAGCGTGCGCCCGGGTACGAAGGGTGGTGGGACGTGCCACCGGCCGGCGTGAGCTCGTCGGAGACGGTCACGGCGGCGCGCGCCCGATACGAGCAGGCCGTGACGCTCCAGCGCGAGGAGATGGCGTGAGGATCGCGACCGCGGTCGTCAACTGGAACAACCCGGACATCCCCGATGTCTTCCCGTGGATCCCGTACGGGGAGGCCATGGACCACTTCGTCGAGGCCGGGTATGACGCCACCGAGTGGGGACCGTCGATGCCCACGGATCCGGAGGTGCTCGGGCGAGACCTGCGCAGCCGTGGTCTCGACCTGGTCGGCGCCTTCGTGGGCCTCGGCTTTCGCGACGCGGGCACGCGGGACGGCGAGATCGAGCGGGCCCTGGACATCGCCCGGTTCCTGGCCGCAAACGGCGGCACGCGCCTGATCGCGGCCGAGGCCGGCGACGACCGCCGCCGGGGCGAGGCCGGTCACGTCGACGAGTCGCGAGGCCTCAGCGACGAGCAGTGGCGGAACCTCGCGGAGGGCCTCAACGAGCTTGGGCGCCGCCTCCAGCCGTTCGGGATGGAGCTCGTGTTCCACAACCATGTCGGCACCTACGTGGAGACCCCGGCGGAAACCGCGCGCCTGCTCGACGAGACGGATCCGGCCCTGGTGGGCTGGTGCCTCGACATCGGACACCTGGCCTACGGCGGGGGAGCCGCGATCGACATGCTGCCCCAATACGCGGAGCGGGTGAAGCACGTCCACATCAAGGACGTCGACGGCGAGATCCTGGCGATCGCGAAGGCCGAGGGCTGGAGCTTCGGTCAGGCGCTGGCCCGGTACATCTTCCCGCCGCTCGGGGAGGGGATCGCGCGCATCCCCGACGTGGTCGCCGCGCTCCACGCCGTCGGCTATGACGGCTGGTACGTCATCGAGCAGGACACGGCACCCGCCGATCCCACCGAGACGGCGCGCGCGAACCGCGAGTACCTCGAGCGCCTGCTGGCCGCCGGGGCTGCTGCCCGGTGAGCGGGCCGGTCGCAGGCGCCGATGCTGCCACCGCAGGCGGCAACGCGGACCTCGAGGAGATCGCCCGGCGCGGGCGCCTGCTCGTGATCGAGAGCGTTGCCACGGCCGGTGCCGGTCACGTGGGCGGCCCGCTGTCGGCCATGGACCTCCTGGTCGCGCTCTACTTCCGGGCCATGCGGATCGACCCCGAGCGGCCGGATTGGCCCGAGCGAGATCGGTTCATCCTGTCCAAGGGCCATAGCGCGATCGGGTTGTACGTGGCCATGGCCCTTCGCGGCTACTTCCCGGTCGAGGAGCTGCAGACGTTCGACGTGGCCGGGTCGCGGCTCCAGGGGCATCCGGACATGACCCGGCTCCCCGGCCTGGACGCGTCGACCGGATCGCTGGGCCAGGGTCTGTCCATCGGCGTCGGGATGGCCATGGGCGCCAGGCGGCTGGGCCTCGACAGCCACACGTGGGTGTTGCTCGGCGACGGCGAGATGCAGGAGGGTCAGAACTGGGAGGCCATCCCGGTCGCCGCGAAGTACGGCCTGGGCAACCTCTCCGCTGATCGTCGATCGCAACGGCATGCAGCAGTACGGCTGGCCCCTGCGGCCGGGGGAGCGCCACCGCGGCGACCGGCGCGATCCGTTCGGGGACGCGGCGGTGCGGCAGGCGTTCGAGGCGTTCGGCTGGCGCGTCCTCGAGATCGACGGGCACGACTTCGACCAGATCCTGGCCGCCTGCGCCGACGCCCGGGCCGCCGCCGGCGGCGACGTGCCCACCGCGATCCTCGCCCGGACCATCAAGGGTCGAGGCTTCAGCTTCACCGAGGGCCGCTTCGAGTGGCACAGCCGGGTCGCCACTGCGGAGGACGCCGGCATCGCGCGCGCCGAGCTCGCGGAGCGCCTGCCATGACCAGGGCGTTGCGCGACGTCTGGGCGGACACGCTGATCGACCTGGCCGCCGACGATCCGCGGCTGCTCGTGCTCGACGCTGACCTCGCCACCTCGACGCGGGCGGACCGGTTCGCCAGCGCCCATCCCGATCGCTTCTACGAGATGGGGATCGCCGAGCAGGGGATGGTCGGCACCGCCGCGGGCCTCGCGCTGATGGGCTTCGTGCCCTGGCTGTCGTCGTTCACGGTGTTCTTCACCCATCGCGCCGCGGACCAGGTGCGGATGGCCGTGGCCCAGACCCACGCCAACGTCAAGATCGGGGCCGCGTACTCGGGCGTCCAGACGGGCTTCACAGGCAAGACCCATCTCGACGTCCAGGACCTGGCGATCATGCGCGCGATGCCCGGCATGACGGTGCTGGCGCCGGGCGATGCGACCGAGTGCGCGGCGATGACCCGCTGGGCCACCGCGACGCCGGGTCCCGTGTATCTCCGGCTGGGGCGGGAGGGTGGCCCGGACATCGTCAGTGACGACTACGTGTTCGAGCCCGGCCGGGTGATCCGGCTGCGCGAGGGCAGTGACGTCCTGCTCGTCTCGACCGGCCAGCAGAGCGCCCGGACCCTCGCGGCCGCGGAGCTGCTCGCGACCGACGGCATCGAGGCGGGCGTCCTCCATGTCCCGTGCCTCAAGCCGGTCGATGCGGCGGCGATCGCCCGGGCGGCGGCGGCCGTGCCCCTCGTCGTCACCACCGAGGAGCACACCGTGATCGGTGGCCTGGGCAGCCTCGTCGCCGAGATCGTCACGGGGTCCGTGCCACGCCGCGTGGAGATGATCGGGATCAACGATGACATGGGGCGAGTCTGCCCCCAACGAGTGGCTGCTCGACAAGTTCGGACTCACGCCGGACCGGGTGGCCGACAGGGTTCGACGGGTGCTTGCCGCGTCCGCTTCCGCTTCCGCCTGACCGGGCATGCTCAAGGAGAATCGATGAGCAACTTCAAGCCGCGGGATCCGGGCAGCATCGGGGTCGCGTTCCTCGGTGCCGGCCGGATGGGCCAGACGCACGTACGCAACATGGCGGCCATCCCCAACGCCCGGACCATCGTGGTGGCAGATCCCAACGCGGACAACGCCAGGGCCGGCATGGAGCTGGCACGTGCCCAGCGTGCCTCGACGGACCCGGTCGAGGCGATCATGGACCCGGAGGTGGAGGCGGTCGTCATCTCCACGCCCACCGACACCCATGCGCCGTTGATCGAGACCGCGCTTCGCGCCGGCAAGGCGGTGTGGAGCGAGAAGCCGATCGCACAGGAGCTCGCCGCGACCAGGCGGATCGTGGACCTGTGGCGCGAGGTGGACATCCCTGTCCAGCTCGGGTTCATGCGCCGGTTCGACCCCGGCTACGAGCGCGCCAAGGCGCTCATCGACAAGGGTGAGCTGGGCCGGATCGAGCAGTTCCGCGCGCTGTCCCGTGACACGTTCCCGCCGTCCGTCGAGTACCTCCGTTCGTGCGGCGGCTCGTTCCTGGATATGTCGGTCCACGACCTTGACCTCGCCCGGTTCCTGGTCGGCGAGGTGGAGGAGGTCCACGCCTGGGCGTCCGTCCTGTTCGACGATCGCTTCGCCCAGGCCGACGACTGGGACACGTCCCTGACCGTCCTCAAGTTCCGCAACGGTGCGCTCGGCGTGCTCGAGACATCGCGCCACTCCGCGTGGGGGTACGACATCCGGACCGAGGTCGCCGGCGCAAAGGCGAAGGTCGTGATCGACGGCGCCCAGAAGACCCCGGCGACGGTGTCCCGCGACTTCGGTTGGGAGGGCGACCTGTACGAGAGCTTCCCGGACCGGTTCGAGATCGCCTACCGACGCGAGCTCGAGGCGTTCTTCGAGAACCTCGGCGCGGGCCGCCCGGTCACGCCGGGTCCGGACGAGGCGCTCGAGACGCTCCGGCTGGCGGTCGCGGCCACGATGTCGTGGCGCGAGAACCGCGCGGTCCGGCTGGACGAGCTCGCGGACTGAGAGCCTGCCTCGGATCGCCGGCCCGTTACCCGCACCGACAGGTCGCCGGCGGCTGGCCCGCCGCTACGAGGGCACGTCCGACAGCGCTCGCGCCTGGCTCGAAGTCGTGGCGCTCGCCGCACCTGTTCGTTCGGTTGCGGGTCGAGCTGCCATGGTCCGGACAGGGCGGTGCGGTCAGTAGCCACCAATCCAGACGTCGGCCGACACCACCTCACCATCGACGTTCAGGCAGATGGCGTCGTCACGCCGGAGGGGAAACGGATCGGGTGGGTAGTTTAGCCGGAAGTCGGCGGCAATCGGCAGGTCCAGTCCGCTCGAAAGGTGCAAGGTTGGCGGCCCGTTCTCGTGAAGCTCCTCGTAGGCACCTTCTCCCTCATCGAACCACCGGTGCAGCCAGCAGGGTTCGTTGGCGCCCGGCCAGTCGTCCTTCCACGCCGCGGAGCGGACGGCCGCGAGCCAGGGCTGCTCGTCATATGCTCCCCAGAGCACAAGTGGCCCAGGACCCGTGTCCGGACGCGGAGAGGCGCCGTCCTGGACCCACGGCTTCCCGGCGTTGGCCCCACTGGTCAGATCGTCGGCGCCCCCAAGGAGGAACAAGGTCGGGATCTGCTTGGGGCACGTGGGTCCCCCAGTGCCCCGGACGGCGTCGATCACCTCGCCCGAGCGCAGGGTGAGAGCGATATGGCTGCACTCACCGAGATCCCAATGGTCTGCGACCCCCACGGACTCCGCCCAGATCGTTCGATCGGGTCTCGGTGGCTCGCCGGCCCGACCGTTGCCACACCCGACCAGGGCCCCAGCTGCGACGAGTAATAGCAGCGCCCGCAACGTTTCTGCCCCCGTCCGTGGCGACGATCCCCCTCATTCTGAAGGCCGCGCGCTTCTCGTCAATGCTGTGTGCGCCGACGTACGGGCCACAGCGTGAGTGCCGGAGTTCGTCCGCGGGCCCTGAGGCGCGTCGCCCGGCCCGTGCCTGGGCGGCGCGAGGCTCCACCGCTCGGTGATGCGCCCGGGCGCCCTCAGCTTCCGGCGACCTCGACCACCCTGCCGGTTGCCACGCTCTCGGCTGCCGCGTTGGCCAGGACCAGCGCGGCCCGGCCGTCGGCGAAGCCCACGGACGGCTCGCGGCCCAGCTCGATGGCGGCGACGAACTCGGCGAACTCCGCCTTGTACGCCGGCATGTAGCGTTCGAGAAAGAAGTTGAGCGCCGGGCCGGCGGCCGCCGTCTCCGTCGCATTCGAGGCGCGGACCGCGGTGGCGGTGAGGTTGTCGGCGTCGAGCGCGCCGAGGTCGCCGAACGCCTCGAGCCGCTGGTCGTAGCCATACGCGCACGAGCGGCTGTTGATGATCGTGCACAGGGCGCCCGATGCCGCGCGCATCACGATGACGGCCTGGGCGTGGTCGGCGGCATCCCGGAACGACGCGAGGCCGTTGTCGGACCCCATGGCCTGGACCTCGGCGATCTCGCCCAGCTGGAACCGGGCCATGTCGAAGTCGTGGATCGTCATGTCGCGGAACATCCCACCCGAGATCCCGAGGTACGCGGCCGGGGGCGGCTCCGGGTCACGGCTCGTGATGCGCAGGGCCCGGATGGTCCCGATCTCACCTGCCTGGACGCGTGTCCTGACCTCGCGGAAGGTGGGATCGAAACGCCGATTGAAGCCGAGCATCACGAACGGCTTCAGCGGCTCGATGTCGCGCCAGACCGTATCGATCTTGTCCAGGTCGAGGTCGATCGGCTTCTCGCACAGGATCTTCTTGCCCGCCAGGGCGGATCGCCGGATCAGGTCGACGTGGGTCGGGGTGGCGGACGCGATCAGAACGGCGTCCACGGAAGGATCCTCGAGCGCGGCCTGCGGGTCGGCGGCGGACCGGGCGCCGAAGCGGTCGGCGAGGGCGCTCGCGGCAGGCTCGATCGGATCGCAGACCCAGGCGAGCTCGGCCTCACCGTGCTCGGTGATCGAACGGGCATGGACCTGGCCGATGCGGCCGGCCCCGAACAGTGCGACGCGGAGCATGAGTGCCTCCCCAGCGGAGCGTAGAGACCTTGATTTCGCAGTCGGCGTGGTCTGGTCGGCGTGGTCTGGTCGGCGGGAGCCAGGTGGTTCCGCGACTTGCGCACGTAACCGATTACATAGTAGGGTGTCAGGCGTGCCGGCGCAACGCCGCGCCGATCGAATCGAGACCCCGGCCACCCCCTCTGCTGCGCCCCGAAAGGAACCCGACATGGCGACGCCCATGTTCCCGCTCGCGGTCACCAGCGAGATGCTGTTCCTCGACCTCCCGTACCTGGACCGCGTGCGGCGGATCAAGGAGCTGGGCTTCCAGGTCGAGATGTGGGACTGGACCCAGAAGGACCTGCGCGCGGTTGCCGAGATCGGCGCCACCTGGTCGACGATGACGGGCTACGTCCACGGCGACCTGTATGACCGCGAGGGTGGCGAGGAGCTGCTGCGCACGGCGAAGCTCGCGACCGAGGCCGCCAAGGTCATCGGCTGCCCGCGGCTCGTGGTCCACGGCGCGGAGCTCGACGGCACTCGCAACGGGCTGCCGTTCCGGCCCCGGGCGGTGACCACCGGGCAGATGTGGCTCAACGCATATCGCACCCTCGACAGGCTCGCCGACCTGGGCGAGGCCAACGGGGTCGTGTTCTGCCTGGAGAACCTCAACCTCGTGACCGATCACCCGGGTGTGCCGTTCGGTCGGGCGGAGGACACGATGACCCTGGTGGGCACGCTCGACCGGCCGGGCGTGCGCATGATGCTCGACCTCTACCACGCCCAGATCGGGGAGGGGAACCTGATCGAGCTCGTTCGCCAGGCCGGCCCGCTGATCGGCGAGATCCAGGTCGCGGACGTGCCCGGGCGGATGGAGCCCGGCACCGGCGAGGTCAACTGGCCCGCCGTGGCCCGGGCGCTCGATGAGATGGGCTATCGCGGTGTCGTCGGCCTGGAGTCGTTCGCGAGCGGCGACGACGAGGTCGCGCTGGAGCATTTCCGGGCGGCGTTCAGCCGCGACTGACAGAATTGGGGTGCCCCGGCGCTCACCGGTGACCGGGCCGAGCCGGCCGCGCCCAAGCCGGTCCACGCAGTGGAGACGACGCATGGCTGACCTCGCCGCTCTGACCCAGGCCATCGAGGCGGGCAATCGGACCGTCGCCGTGGAGACCACGCGCGCGGCGCTCGAGGAGGGGACCGATCCGCGGGTGGTCCTCGGGGCGATGACGGCGGCAATGGACGTGGTCGGGCGGAAGTTCCAGGACGGGGAGGTCTACGTCCCCGAGATGCTGATCGCCGCGCGCGCGATGAAGGAGGCGCTCGTCGTCCTTGAGCCGGTCCTCGTCGCGGCGGGCGTCAAGCCCGAGTACCGGGCGGTCATCGGGACGATATCCGGCGACCTGCACGACATCGGCAAGAACCTGGTCGGGATGATGTGGAAGGGCGCCGGGTTCGAGGTCATCGACCTCGGGGTGAACGTCAGCGCCGCGCAGTTCGTGGAAGCAGCCAGGGAGCACGATGCCGATGTCATCGGGGTGTCGGCCCTGCTGACGACGACGATGTCGGGAATGCGCGGGGTGGTGGAGGCGGTCCACGAGGCCGGGCTCCGGGCTCGGGTCGTGGTGGGCGGAGCGCCGATCACCCCCGAATATGCGGCCGAGATCGGCGCCGACGGCCAGGCACCCGACGCCGGGTCGGCTGTGGAGCTCGTCCGCCGCCTCATCGCGTGAGCGAGGCCGGCCCTCCGCCGCCGGGGGTCGGTCCACCGGCACCCGCGGCCGCCGAGGCCGGGTTTCGGGCGCCCGCAGCTGGTTCATCGGCACCCGCGACGGCCGAGGCGGTCATCCATTCGCGCGCGGCGGCGCTGGGCCTGCTCGCGCTGCTGACCCTGATCTGGGGCGTGCACTGGGTCGTGGTCAAGACCGGGCTCCAGTACATGCCGCCGCTGACCTATGCGTCGCTGCGAGTCGGATCCGGCCTGGTGACGATGGTCGCGCTGCTGACGGTCACGGGGCGGCTTCGGCGGCCCGATCCGGCAAACCTGCCGATCATGCTGTCGGTCGGGCTGGGCCAGATCGGGGCCGGCGTCGCGCTCCAGGTGCTGGCCCTCCAGGCGGTGTCCGCCGGCCGATCGTCGGTGCTGCTGTACACGATGCCGCTGTGGGTCGCGGCGTTGCTGGCGATCGTGTTCCGGATCCGGCCGCGTCGAAACGAGCTGCTGGGGCTGGTGCTCGGCATCGGCGGGCTGGCCGCGCTGCTCAACCCGGCGGTCATCGACTGGCAGTCGGTCGCGGAGCTGCTGGGGACCTTCGGGCTGCTGCTCAACGCGGTGATCTGGGCGGCCGTCACGATCCACGTCCGCCGCCATCGCTGGACGCAGTCGCCGCTCGAGCTCCAGCCGTGGATGCTGCTGATCGCGCTCGTGCCGCTCGTCGTGCTGGCGCTGGCGCTCGAGCCCGGCCGCGCCATCCGCTGGGAGCCGATCACCATCGGGATCCTGCTGTACAGCGGCCCGCTGGCCACGGCGTTCGCCTACTGGGCAAGCCAGGCGATCACGCGCACGCTCGGGGCGCAGGCGTCGGGGACCGGGTTCCTCGCGACGCCGGTGGTCGGTCTGGCCTCCGGCGCGCTGCTGCTCAACGAATCGCTGGGGGTGGCCGACCTCATCGGGTTCACGCTGATCCTGGCTGGGATCGCCGTGACCTCGCTGGTACCCTCGGCTGGTCCGATGCCGGCGGTCGCGTCCCAGCCCGCCGACCCGGAGGCGCAGCGGAGTCCCAGGTGAGCAAGGGTCGCCTCGAGGCGTTCAGTGACGGCGTCCTCGCGATCATCATCACGATCACGGTCCTGGAGCTGGTGCCTCCCCACGGCGCCACCGCGGACGACCTCGGCAGGCTGACGCCGTTCTTCGTCAGCTACGTCCTGAGCTTCGCGTACATCGGGATCTACTGGAACAACCACCACCACCTGCTCCAGGCAGCAAAGGTCGTCGACGGACGGGTCCTGTGGTCGAACCTGCACCTGCTGTTCTGGCTGTCGCTGTTCCCATTTGCCACCGGCTGGATCGGGGAGAACGACTTCGCCACGCTCCCGGTGGCGCTCTACGGCGTCATCCTGCTGTTCGCTGCGCTCGCGTACTACATCCTCGTCCGGGCACTGATCGCCACACCCGGTCAGAACGAGACCCTCGCCGCGGCCATCGGGAGCGACACCAAGGGCAAGGCCTCGCCGCTGCTGTACGCGATCGCGATCCCGATTTCGTTCGTGGCGCCGCTGGTGGCGTTCGGGATCTACGTGGTGGTCGCGATCATCTGGTTCGTGCCGGACCGCAGGATCGAGCGCGCACTGGGGCGCTGATCCCGATCCCGGTGCGGCGCCGATCCCGGCGCCCCCGCGCGGCGCTGATCCCGGCGCCCCGGCGCGGCGCTGATCCCGGTCCCGGCGCCGATCCCGGTGCGGCGCGGCGGCCGGTCAGTGGCGCGCCCGGAGCACGAGCAGCGATCCGAGGTACGAGACGGCGATCACCACGCCCATGAAGCCGTAGGGCTGCCAGTCCCCACCGGTCGCGTCGGCGACGACGAAGGCCCCGAGGATGACCACGGCGCTGATCGCGAGCGCATAGGCGCAGGCTTCGAGGTTGATGTGCTCCCAGCGTTCGTCGACCGGCCGTCCCGCGAGGACGCTCGCCGTCTCGCTCCGCCGGCCGAGGACGGTGACCAGGACGGACCACGCGAGGATGATCGCCACCGAGACACCGGCCCGCACGGGTGATCCGCCGCCGGCGAGCTCGGCGACCCCGAACGCAGCGGCGATCAACGTGCCGGTTACCAGGACCGGGGCGCTACGCATGATCTTCATGAAAGATCTCCTCCACCGCTCGCTCGAAGAACCGCCCGATGGCGATCGCGAGCGGGAGCGACGGCAGGTACCGTCCGGTCTCGATCGAGTTGATCGTCTGGCGGGAAACGGACAGGCGGGCCGCGAGATCACCCTGACTCAGGTTTCGAGCCTCGCGGAGCCTGCGCACCTCGTTCTGCATGCTGTAAAGGTACCTTGACAGGCGCGGGCTGTCAAGGGTGCTTGTCACGTTGCCGTGCCGCGCGGGCGAGCGCGCGCGCGGGCGTCGGGCCGAGGCGTCGAGCTCGCGCCGAGACGCGGCACCGGCACCGAAACGGGAGGCTGAGGCGCGAGGTCATGCGGCGCGAGGTCATGCGGCGCGAGGTCATGCGGCGCGAGGTCCGGGCGGCGATCCTTGCCACCGACCGATCCCGTGCGTCGTAGCGGGTGACTTTCCACTCAGCTTGCGTCGCGGCCCAGGCGTTCGTCGCGTCGTCGTGCGTCGGTGCCCGACGTAACGGCTCGATCTCACGTCGCCAGCTGGCCATGGAACGATGGAGTGCGTCGTAGGCCAGAAGCTCCTGGCCAAGCACGCATGGGACCGTTGAATGGCCACGAATCGGGGTTGCCCGAGCCGTTACGACGCATCCCGCCGTTCATTGGCAGAGACGTGTCCCAGCAGTGCCTGTTTGTACGCACCCAGCCGTTGTCTGGCCGAGAGTGGGAGACGGAGCACCTACCAGGGGAGAGAGAGCACCGAGAGTGGGAGACGGAGCACCTAGCAGGGGAGACAGAGCACCGAGAGTGGGAGACGGAGCACCGACAAGGGTGGCGGCTCGCCGGGAGCGCCGACCGCGACCTGCCCCCGGCCGCCTAGCGCCAGAGGTGGCCGTAGGAATGCTCGCCCACGAGGTGGTGGCCCGCGGCGAACCTCGCCAGCGCGTAGGGCGAGATGTCGGCGGTCGTCGCCCGCCCATCGAGGATCAGCTCGGTCATGCACGCCCCGATCGCGGGTGCGGTCTTGAACCCGGTGCCCGAGAACCCGCACACGACGTAGAAGCCGTCAGGCCCGACGCGGTCGAGGATCGGGTGCTGGTCGGGCGTGATCCCGTCCTGGCCGCCGTGCGCGGTCCGGTAGGTGCCCTGCTCCATCCACGGGACGCGCGAGCAGACACCATTCACAAGGGCATCGACGGTCGATTGCGGCAGCGGCTCCTCGGGACGGTCGGGTGAGCCACCGACGATGTTGTCGGTCTCGAGCCCGACGAGCATGAGCCCGCGGCCCTCGGGGCGGAAGTAGATCCCGGCGGCGTTGTCGATGACGACGGGAAAGTCGGCCGCACGACCAGCCGGCAGCCCGAAGTAGGCAGTGGCGTGACGCCACGAATCGACGGGCAGCTCGACGCCGACGGTCGCGGCCAGCGGGGCCGCCCAGGCTCCGGCGACGTCGACGACGATGGGCGCTTCGAACCGCCCCTTGTCGGTATCGACGCCGATCACCCGATCGCCATCGGTGACCACCTCGCTGACGAAGCACCCGCCGACGTAGCTCGCGCCGAGCCGCCGGGCGGCCGCGAGGAACCCGGACGCGGTGCCGGTCGGGTCGGCGTAGCCCGACTCGGGCTCGTGGGCCGCGATCGCGACGTCGTCAACGCGGATGCCGGGCATCAGGGCCGCGACGGCGTCGGCGTCGATCGTGGTGGTCGGGATCCCCACGCCCTGGAGCATCGCGACGTTGGCGCGCAACGCGTCGGCCATCTCCTCCGGCACCAGCTGGACGAAGCCGGTTCGGACGAAGCCGCAATCGCCGTCGCCGACCATGTCGGCCCAGTCGCGGAAGTAGCGGTGCGACGCCCAGGCCAGCCGCGCCTCGCTCTCCATGTCGTAGTGCATCCGGACGAACCCGGACGACCGGCCGGTGGCGCCGCCGGCGACGGTCGATCGTTCGACGATGAGCACGCGGACACCACGACGCGCGAGGTGGAACGCGAGGCTCGAGCCCTGGACGCCCGCTCCGACCACGATCACGTCTGCCGTCTGCGCCATGTTCCCGGGCCTCCGTCAGCGCGCCCGGTCGAAGCCGGGCCTCAGGTGCCAGTCTGCCCGATTCGCGCACCCGGGATTCGCGCACACGAAAAGGGCCCGGGCCGTGCCGGCCCGGGCCCATCCGCCGCCGCTCCTCCGAGCCGCCGGCGCGTGGCGTTCGTCAGTTGATGAGGAAGGTCACCGAGACCTGGATCGTGACGTCGGTCGAGCCGGCCATCACAGGCGTGGACGCGTCCGCGGCGACGGCACCGGCCGCGTACTCCCTGCCGTACCAGACCGGTGTGGATACGGACTCGCTCATCGATGCGACGCCGGTGATCCGGACGCTGACGCCGGCCGCGAGCGTGTCGGCCTTGGCCCTCGCGTCCTTGACCGCGGCCTCGCGGGCGTTCGCCTCGGCGGCGGCCCGATCGGCGACGTCGAACGAGATCCCATCGACCGATGTGGCGCCGGCGGTGACGGCATCGTCGAGGACATCGGACATGACATCGAGCTTGCGCACGGTCACGGTCACGATGTTCCGGAGCTGGTAGCCGCGGATCTTGGGCGTCGCGTTCTGCGGATAGTCGTACACCGGGCCGAGCGAGACCGAGGACGTCTGGATGTCCTTGTCGTCGATGCCCAGCTTCTTGATCGCGGCGACGACCTTGGTCATCGCGGCCGCAGCCGCATCGCGCGCCGCCTTCGCGGTCGACTTCTCGGTGACGACGCCGAGGCTGATCGTGGCCATGTCCGGGCTGACGACCACCTTGCCGCTGCCGGTCACCGAGATCGTGTGCTCGGGGGGCGTGTCCGTGGCGCCGGGCACGAGGGCCGCGCTGCGCCCGGGGACGAGCACGCCTGCCAGCGCAGGCCCGGCGAGCAGCCCGACGAGCAGGCCGCCGACGGCGGCGATGGTCACCCAGGTGCCGATGCGACGGCCCCATCGAGAGAGGATCGAGTCGTTCATTCGGTGTTCCGTCCCCTGGTCGTGTGCGGCGGCGCGCTTGGGTCGCCGTCCGGTCCTTGGGGTTCAGACGCCACGGAGGCCCGATCGGTTGCCTCGCGTGCTCGGGGCCCGGGAATTGGCACCCTGCGCCGCGCCCCCCGCCGCCGCCGACCCGGTCAGATG
>CAVYXU010000028.1:0-49507 GCA_963772565.1 uncultured Chloroflexia bacterium | reverse complement strand
CGTCGGCGAGGTTGATCGTTGCCGTCTGGACCTGCCCGGGCGTGTAGATGTACTCGTTGAGCACAAAGCCCTGGCTCGTCTTGAGGTCCGGGTCCGCCGCCACGAGCGCCGCGACGCCGTAGAGCGGTTCGCTGAAGCAGGTCCTCGGTGGCGACGTACACACCGTTCTTGGGCGACGTATACCCGCCCGTGCATGCCGCGACCCAGGCGCTGCCGTTCCAGGACACACCGGTCGCGCTGTTGCGGCTGTCGAAGATCCGGCCGTCATCGCCCAGAACGCCGTCCTGGCCGGTCCCGCCCGAGATCCAGTCGTTGCCCCAGCCGCCGATGATGTCGTCGTCCTGGGCGTCGCCATAGATGACGTCGCTGCCGATCGCGCCGTAGATGGTGTCGTCACCGGACTCGCCGTGGATCTCGTCGTTGCCGCCGATGTCCACGAGCCATGTGCTGCCGGGACCGCCGTTGCGGCCGGGCAGGATCGGCAGCGGTTCGCTGCACGTGCCGGTCGTCGCTGAGCCCGAGCCGCTGCAGTAGCTCGGATCGGCAACCGTCCCGAACAGCGCGGGATGCGCATCCGGCCCGCCCGGCGTGTAGTCGAGAAGGCTCACGCCGCGGACGACGATCTTGCCGTTGGGGCTGTAGGTGCAGGTCGAACCGGAGCACATCGTGGGGTCGTACGTGTCGTAGTTGAACGTCACGTACCGCATCCGCGTGGGCTGGTTGAGCAGCAGGTGGCAATCGCTCGTCGAGCAGCCCGCGGTATCGCTGCCGTTGACGCCGACGATCCGGATGGTGTCGCCATTGTCGCCGATGATCGTGTCGGCGTCTCGCGCGTGGACGTCGGCGGCCATCGAGCCGCTCGGCGACGGCGCCGAGGTCGTGTCGTCATTCCGGCCGCTGAGGGTGCCCGAGCCGCCGAAGATCAGGTCGCTGCCGTCCGGTCGGAGGACCGGCGTCGTCAGGCTGAAGAAGTCCGAGCTGCCACCCACGATGTCGTCCTGGCCGAGCCCGCCGAAGATCAGGTCGTTGCCGGCGTTGCCCTCGATGTAGTCCTCGCCGTCCGTCGCGCGGTCGATCGAGGGGTAGATCGTCAGCGGGCCGACGAAGTCGCAGACCTGGGCGCCCGCCGGGCCCGTGCACCCGGTCGGCGACCGGAAGGCGCCCACCCGTTGGAGGACGGCGGTCGGGCTGCCCGGCGAGACGTAGTCGATCGAGCCATCGCCCTGGATCGTGTCGGCACCGAGCTCGCCCAGGATCACGTCATTGCCCTGGTTGCCGGCGAGGTAGTCGTTGCCGAAGCTGCCGGCCCAATGCGTGCCCGTGTCGGCGTCGAAGTCGTGCCACAGGTTGCTGACGTCGTACTCGGCCCACCACGGCACGTCGTTCGGGTCGCGGTAGTTCTGCGGAGCGCCGCTGACCAGCAGCGCGCCGCTGTCGTCGGCTGCGGGGTTTGGGGCCCGATCGGACCGCCCGTAGAGCAGCGTCCCTGTGAGCACCCGGAAGTGCGGGCTGGTGAAGTCGCCCAGCGTTCGCTGGATCGAGACGTTGTCGCCGAACACGAGGTCGTCCTGGATGCCGCCGTCGATGGCGTCGTCGCCCGGGCCGCCGACCAGCAGGTCGCGGTCGACGTTGCCGTAGATCCAGTCGTTGGCGCCGTTCTGCAGCGCCTCGGAGTCGACCGACAGGACGCCGTCGCTGACGTGCAGGGTCTCGCTCCCCGGATCCCCGTTCTTGTCATTCGGCGTCGCCGTCTGGTGGCCGATGCTCGTGGTCGAGATCTTCTGCGGCGTCACCGGCACGGGCTTGGTCACGTCGCGCGGACCCGCGACGTCCTGGGTGATGATCCCGAGGTCACCGAAGATGATGTCGTCGTCGTTGCCGATGGTGTTGAAGAAGGCCGGCGTCGCGCTGCCCGGGCCTTCGCCATACAGGAGGTCAGCGCCCGCGACGAGGTCGTCCTTGTTCTTGAACTGCGCCGCGAGATAGCCGGCCGGGCCGTTGCCCACGACGGCGACCACGAGCTCACGGGTGATCAGGTTGACGTTGAAGCCGGAGTCACCGTAGATGTGATCCTGGCCGCGCTGGCCCATGATCGTGTCGTCGCCCGAGCCGCCGGCCAGCTGGTCGCCGGTCTGGCTGCCGATGATCAGGTCGTTGCCGGGGCCGCCGTAGATCGTCAGCCCGATCGGGCGGAGCGCGTTGGTCGCGTCGCTCCAGTCCAGCAGGTGGGCGTCGATCACGTCGTTGCCGCTGTAGAGATACGGGTTCGCGAGCGGGAAGATGAAGAACGGCGCGCTGTTGCCGACCCGGTTGAGGACGCGGACGTCGAGCGTCTGGTCCGGGGTCGTCGCACCTGCGGCGACCGGGAAGACCGGGCCTGGCGGGGTCGGGAAGTCGGCGATCTCGATCGCGAGGTTGAGGACGATCTGGTCCTTGGTGATCGACTTGATGATGCCGATGTACTGCGAGACCGCCGTGACCGCCATCGTCTGGTTGGGCAGCTGCGTCAGCGTCGGGCCGTTGAGCTCCAGCACCGTGCCGGCGCCATAGGTCGGGTCGTTCGCGAAGCCCTTGACGGTCCAGGTGCCCGGCAGCCCGGCGATCGAGACCTGCTGGTTGATCTTGAAGCCATCGCCAACCCACGTGCCCGCCTGGCGGGTGAGGTGCGTGCTGTAGATGTCGTAGACGAGGCCGGGGGCCGAGACCGCGGGCGAGGTCGCCGGGCCGAGCGCGAGCTCGTTGCCCACCGCGAAGCCATCGGTGCGGAAGTCGCCACTCGTCGTCCCGGTGGGCGGCGAGACGAGGTTGATGTATCCGGTGTATCCGTCCGCTGACCGGGCGAGGGTAACCGTCGCGTCCTCGATGTGGGGCATCGGCTTGGGACCGAAGTTGTGGAGCGACTGGGTATGCGGGTCACCGCCGTACCACACGCCGTCCTGCGACGTGTCGCCGTAGATGACAAGCGGCGCGAAGCTGTCGTACGGCTGACCGGGACCGGCGCCGATCGGCAGCTGGGTGACGGTGGCACCGACGCCGCCGTGGCTGCCCAGCGTCGAGCCGTTGACGCCGGCGACGGTCAGCGTCAGGTCGCTGACGGAGACCACGTCGAACACGCCGCCCAGTGCGCCGCCGAGGATGACCTGGCGGCCCTCGGCGAAGCCGTCGTCGACCCAGCTGCCGGTCGAGCGCGTGATCGTCGTCGGCGTCGTGTCGAGGCTGCCCGCGAAGCTCGGCCCGGTGAGCGTGATGGTGTCGCCGCCGACGCGGACGAGCGCGATCGAGCCACTCGCAGGTCCGACCGTCGGGATCGGGCCACCGCTGACGGTCAGTGTCCTGCCGTCCGCGCTGATCGTCGTGATCGTTCGCGTGCCGTTCGTGACGCCGGTGATCCGGACCTGCTGCCCGATCGCCAGGCCGCTGCCGTTGACGCTCGAGCTGAGCTGGACCGTCCCGCCGGTGGTGGTGCCGGTGAGCGTGAGCGTGCCATCGACCCGGAAGCGGCTGGTGACCGAGATCGTCCCCGTCAGCGCACCAGCCGTCAGCGGGGCGCCGTCGACGAGCAGGATCGCGCCGTCGGGCGGGTTCCCGTCGACATTCGTTCCGACGCCGTTGGCGAAGCCGACGATTGTCCGCACGCCGGAGCCCGGGATGTAGACCTTCTGGCCGGCGGCAAAGCCGAGGCTCTGCCACGCCTGGCCATTGCTGAGCAGGACGCCGTGGCCCGACAGGTTGAAGGTGCTGGTGACGGCCAGCTCGTCCGAGACGGCGACCAGGCCAACGAGCGGTCCGGTGATCAGCGGGCCGCCGCCCAGGAGCATCGTGTCGCCCGCGTACGCTCCAGTCGCGAATCCGGTGATCGTGTAGGAGCTGCCGTCCGGGAGCGTGACCTGCTGCCCGACCACGAACCCGTAGCGCGTCCACATCAGCCCGTCATCGCGGGTGAGCCTGACAACCGAGCCGACGGCATCCGATGCCGCGGCGGCAGCCGTGAACATCCCGTACACCTTGACCAGGGCGTTTCCGCCACCGTGGACCGCCGTGATCCCGCCGTGGTGGGCGAGCTGCTCACGGGCCCCCGTGAGCGGGTTGAAATCGCCGCCCGGCTGGAGCGTGCTGTCGATCGAGAGGTGGTCGTTGCCGGCGCCCAGCATGATGTTGACGATCTCGATGGTCGAGAGCGTGCCGTCGGTCGTGAACACGCCGTTCGTGTCGAGGCTGATCGACCCATAGCTGATTCCGCCCGGGTACTTGCCCGGCTCGCCGAACGGGTGCGGATGTCCCGGATCCAGCAGGTACGTGAAGTCGAGGTCCTTGCCCATGTTCAGACCGGAGAGGGCCGTGGACGTGAGCGTGCCCGTCAGGTCCTCCATGCTGCCGTCGCCGTAGACGTTCAGCGTGTCGATCTGCGCCCACTCGGGCGGCTGCGGCGCGACGCGGAACGGCGCCCGGTTGCCCTCGCCCGGCAGGACCACGGCGGCGTGCACCGAGCGGTCGGCGGAGGTCGTGCCGCCCTCGACGGCCAGCGGCCCGCGGATGCCGCTCAGCAGGTGCTGCTGCTTGCCGAACGTCTTCAAGTTCGAGCGGCCGGGGGCCAGCTGGTAGAACGGATCAGCCAGCAGGTTGACGGTGACGTCCTGGTACCAGGTCCCGCACTTCCCGTTCGGGCAGCTGCCGTCCGGGTTGCCCGGGGTAGGTGCCTCGAATGTCGCGACGGCGGCCCACTGCATGACCTCGACGTGGATGTCGATGCCGCTGCCCGGCAGCTCGTCCGGCTTGTACGGCGACGGTGCCGCCACGAGGCGGGTGCTGGTCAGCGAGATCTTGTTGGTCAGGTTCTTGTCGGTGCCGCTGATCAGCTCGATCTTGTACAGGCACGCGCCGTCGCCGTTGCCGTCGACGCACGACCCGATGCCGTCGATCTTGATCAGCTGGCCCTCGAGGAAGCCGGCGTCGAGCCAGCTGCCGTTGTCGGTGCGGACCAGCGTGCCGGTGACCTTGTTGATCGTGACGTTGTGCTGGACGCCGGGCAGCGAGGGCGTCGCGGCATCGAGGGTCAGGGTCTTCACGCCCACGGCGTCGATCGTGTAGATCGTGGCGCCGTTGCTGAACTTGATCCGCGTGCCGACCATCAGGCCGTCCGCGCTGAAGCTGCCGGCGCTGCGCGTGACGGTGGTCGTGCCGTCGAAGGTCAGGTCGCCCGTGAACAGCTCGTAGCCGGTCCCGTCCTGGTTGAAGTCGATGTTGCCCTCGAACACGCCGCGGCTGCGGAGCTGGCTGATGACCACGTCGTCATAGGTGCCCGTCGCACCGCTACCGGGCGTCGTCCCCGTCAACGCAGGCGCCACCTTCACGGTCAGGGTCAGGATGTCGAGGTCCGTGATCACGTAATCGCCATCGGCGACGGTCGTGCCGTTGACGCCGCTCAGCCGGATCCGCTGGCCCTTCATGAAGCCCTCGTCGAGGAAGCTGCCGAGGTCGGAGCCGTTGGCGCGCTTGATCGTGAACGTCGGGCCGGTGCCGCTGATCTGGACGTTGCCCTTGAACGCCTGCGCTGCCTGGAGCCCGCCGACCGCCTCGAGCTGGATCGTCGTCCCGTTGGGCACGATGTCGACCTGGCCGTCGGTGATCAGGGCGATCTTGACCTGGGCGGCGGGCTGGCTGTTGAGCCGGAGCTGGTACGAGTCACCTGGCACCTTCGGCGCAACGCATGGATCTCCGGCACACGCGGTGACCAGCGTCTTGCCATCGCTTGCGAGCACCCACACGCCCGGGTTCTCATCGTCGAGGACCAGCACGTCGAGTCGCTCGAGGATCTCGGTCCTGGCCCCGATCGCGGAGTAGTCGAGGTAGCCCGGGTCGTTCGTCAGCGTGGTGTCGATCGTGTGCGTGATCGTCGTGTTGTGCGGGTCTTCGGGCGCGGAGTCGTTGCGGGCGTGCACGTCGATCGTGACCGGCACGAACCAGTCGGCGCTCGTGAAGTGGACCCGGTAGGTGATCGGGACCGGCGGGCAGTCGGTCGGGTCAGTGAGCGCGAACGGGTCGGAGGCGGAGAACCGGCCATCGCCGCTCGACAGGCAGACGCGCGTCGGATCGGGTGCGAGGTCGCTGAGCACGAGGTCGACCCACACGTCGCCGGCGGGCGCGCTGGCGAGCACGATCTGGTACCGGTCGAACTCCTCGGTGATCGGGTGCTGCTGCGCCGGGTCGGGGTTGGCGCTCGTATCGGTTCCCCAGCCCTCGAGCACGGTCGTGTTGTTGTCCGGCGTCAGCGAGGTCGCACCGATCTGCGTGATCAGGACGCCCGGCTGGTCATTGTCGTAGACCGTGACCTCGACGTTGCGCACGACCGCGCCGTCGTAGCACTGCGTGGGCTGATCGGGATCGCAGGTCGTCTGGATGACCGAGTGGCTCGCCGTGACCACGCGGGTGCCCTCGGCCCGGCCGTCGTCGACCGCGTACAGGTAGACGTTCTGCGGACTGCCGTAGTTCACGCCGTTGAAGGCGAGGACGATTGAACGCTTCTGGACGTCCTTCGTCGACCCGTTGAGCTGGATCTGGCGCAGGAAGTCGGCCGGGCTCGTCGTCCATGGGTCGGTCGTGACCAGGAACGTGTCGCCCTCGCAGGTGACGGGATCGGCGGACGGGCAGCCCGACGTGTTCGGCTGTCCGTCGGGGATCGTGCCCAGCGTCAGCTGCGCGTGCTCGGACTGCGGCGGGTAAGCGACCGACACCGTGACGTAGACCCAGCACTTGTCAGGGTCGACACCGGGGGCGCAGGCGGGCGCGTTGGCGAGGTAGACGGTGTACGAGTCGAACGCCGGGACCGGCGTGCAATCGCCCGGCAGCCCGAGACAACCACCCTCGTAGACGGCCGTGAACCCGCCGGTCTCGGTGATCACCACGCTCCCCTGCCCCGCCCGCGCGACGCTCAGGTCGAGGCCGGCGGCCAGCAGGCCGTTGTACAGCGGGTCGGCCGACGAGACCGCGTGGTTGATCGTGCTGCTCGTGCCCTCGATGTCCAGGGAGAACACGTCGCCCGTGACATCGCCGGCCACGTTCATCGTGTCGTTGCCCAGGCCGCCGATGACGCGCGTCGCGACGCCCGGAGCCGTCGACAGGATGTCGATCGTGTCGTCGCCCTCGAGGGCGTCGATCTCGAGCACCTCGATCCGGGCGTACGTGACCCACACCCCGACGCCGTAGATCGCGCCCGAGGTGACGACGATGTGGTCGGCGTATTCGGTGCCCAGGATCACGAGCTTGTCGAACCCGGCGCCGCCGTCGACCGACACCGGCGCGTTCATGTTGTACTCGACCTGGTTCGTCCCGGCGCCGGTCCGGATGTCGCTCTCAGCCGCGGTCGAGAAGCCGCTCGTCAGCCGCGGCATCGCGATCTGGTCGAGGGCGTTGATCCACACGATGTCGCAGTCGGGGATCGCCGGATCGGGGTCGCAGTCCGTGCCGGTGGCCGGGTTGCCGCCGTTCGTCTTGGTCTGCGCGAGCGCGAAGCCGCGGACCACGAACAGGTCGTTGTTGTCGCCGCCCTCGAGCCGCAGCGGCGCCTGGTTCGAGTAGACCGTGAACACGTCGTCGCCCACGTCGCCGACCGCGACCAGCGGCTGCGAGGCGCCGGCCGACAGCCAGCCGCGTGTCGTCGCGACGGTGCCGAAGATGTCCTGCTGGTTGAGGCCGGCGCAGCTCGTGTCGTACGTCAGCGCCGTGACGTCGTTGGGCTGGATGCGCGGATCGCAGGTGGCGCCCGACGGCGGGATGAACCCGTCGCTCGCGGGCGGCAGGAGCTGGTCACGCGACAGGCCGAAGATCTGGCCGATCTGGAACGTGTCGTTGCCTGCGCCGCCGTCGAGCGTGGTGATCGCGCTGTTGTCGTCGGAGGCGAAGAAGTCGTTGCCGCTGAGGCCGCTGACGATCAGGCGGCCGTTGATCGCGGCGTCGTAGTTGATCCGCTCGTACGCCTGGTTGCGAAGGTTCGGGTCGCCGCTGGGATCGGGTGTCGTCACGTCGCCGAACATGAGCCCGATGCTGACGCCGGTGAGCTGGACGTCGCTTGTCGGCACCTGCTCGGTGGTCAGCGACACGCCGGTCGGAAGCTTCTCGGACAGCGTGATCATCGTCGGCGAGTCGACGCTCTGGATCGTGTAGTCGCCGGCCCAGACGCCCGCGTTGCCGCCACCCAGGTGGATCCGGCGCCCCACCAGGAACCCGTTTGCGGCGGTGAACACCGGGGCGCTCGCGATCAGCGACTGGCCGATCGTGCACCCTTCGTTTGTTCCGTAGCACAGCGCCACGTCGATATCCGTCGTCGCCGCCACCGGGGTCACGGTCCCGAAGTTGCCGTGGAGCAGCGCGACGAAGGCCGGGCTGTCGGCGATCTCGTTCGCCTGTGCCGGCGTCGCGGCCGGGTACGAGCCGATGTAGTTCGACCGCCGGAGCAGGAAGATGTCATCGGTCGGGCACTGCGTGTTGCCGGTCGCATCGGCCGGGTCGTACCCGCTGCACTGGGCATCGATGCCGTTGACGATCAGCACGTCCGAGCCGCGGTTCGGGGCGCCCGTGTCAAGGACGTTGATCACGTAGTTATGGCAGGTCCCGCCGCTGATCTGGTCGGCGCCCAGGCACGGCTGGCTCCCGGTCGTGTTGACGACGTACGTGTCGGTCCCGTCCTGGAGGTCGAGCGTCAGCGCGTGGCCGGCCCCGACGTTCATCGTCTGGAGCTCGTTGATGAACGCGAAGTCCTCGCTGTCGCCGGCGGGCGCCGTCACGGGGCCACCCGTGGTCGGGATCGGCAGGGTGCAACCCAACTCGGTATGCGCGGTGCAGGTCATCGCCACGGAGCCGTAGACGTGGGTCCGGCCGCCCAGGAACGTCTGGTCGAAGTTGATGGTGTCGGTATCGACGTTGCCGAAGATGCGGGTGACGCTGCAGTCACGGCCCGGGTTGATCTCGTCGCGACATGCGGTCGTGAGTGCTCCCGGCGTGATCGTGCCGTGGAGGTGCATCACGGTGCCATGACCCGTGTCGCCCTGGCCGCCACCGTCCGCGGTCGGCGTGTAGATGCTGTAGTCGCCGTGGATGTCGACCCAGGCGCCGGCGACGACCTTCGTGTTCTGGGCGATGCGCTCGGCGTCGGTGAGCGCGCTGGACGAGCTCGAGAGGTTCGCGTCCGGGTAGTTCGCCGTGGTCAGCCCGCCGAGGGTCACGTTGTCGCCGACCCGGAGCAGGATCCAGCCGTTCTCCGCGTTGATCGACGGCGAGTCGATCGTCCCGTCGGTCGCCGGGTTCGACGACGATGATGTCGCGCTTGACGTTGGCGACGCCGAGGTAGTCGATCAGAATCGCCCAGTCGTTCTGTGCGGGCTTGATCGTGTCGGAGAGGTACGCCGGGCCAGACGGCGAGCCGTACGGCAGAAGCAGGTTGAGGTCGTCGCCCTGGCCCGCGTGCTCGCGGACGCTGAGGCGGACGTTGCCCTGGAGCGACTGCGCGACCAGGACGTTGAGCGCGCCGCTCGTTTCGGTCAGGTAGATGTCGTTCTGGGTCTCGATGCCAACCCGGCCGATGATGCTGGTGAGGCCATTCGCGTCCACGACAAGGGTTGACGGGTGCTGTGTATCGCCGTGGCCGGAATCGATCTTCAGGTCGTTGGTGAGCGCGTCCGGATTACTTGGTGGCGCTCGATCACCGACGTTGCCGCACTCCGCGTTCGGCGTCGTGGGATCGCAGTACGCGCCCAGGTCGATGTTGTTGGCCTCGACATTGGGGAGGTCGGTCGAGCTGTTGAGGCCATCGCCTGAGTTGCGCCCATCGTGGATCGATCCGTTAAGCGCGACCAGAGACGCGTCGCCGTTGGTCAGCACCCGGTCGATCTCGAGATCCTGGTTCGTCTGCGTGATGAACACGCCGTAGGTGCCGGTCGATGCACCCGGATCCGCCACCGGCAGGGAGTCGATGTTCCAGCCGTGGCGCTCGGAGGCCGTGTCGGTCACGTTGAGCACACCGAGCGCGCCGCCGATCCCGTTGACGATGATCTCCAGGAAGTTGCGCGGGGTGCCGACACCGCCGTGGCCGGAGATCCCGGCAAGCCCGTCCTGGACGTTGTCGCCGGCGATCAGCGTGATGTTGCGGGCGATGACGTCCGCCGCCGCGTCGTTGTCGGCGTCGAGGATCGCGCCCGGCGCCCGTAGCGTCACGTCGCTGGCGGTCGACTCGATCTCCGCCACCCGCAGGTCGCCATGGTTCGGGCCGCCCGGCCGCGGCTTCTCCGTGTACTGGATGAAGCCGTTCGTGTGGCTGTGGAGGTCACCATCCTGGTGGATGTCGACGTAGCCCACGATGTTGATGTGCGTCGCGCTGGGGGACGTGTTCGCCGCGTCGACCGTGACATCACCGAGCGGGACGCTGTGCGAGCCAACCTCGCCGGCATCGAGCAGCGTGAAGTCGTAGGTGCTCTCGACCTCGTGCCCGACATCCGAGGCGAACGCGCCCAGCTCACGCAGCGGGGTCGGGCAGCCGAACGGCTGGGTCGGGCAGCCCGGCGGATCCGGGTAATCCGAGAGCGGGTAGAACGAGTAGTCGCCGTCGTCGTAGTAGAACGACACGTAGTCGCCGGTCGGGCCGTCACCGGTCACGTTGTTCACGTGGACCCCCGGCACGAGGGGCGTGACGGACTGGTAGACCGTCGGCCGCAGCAGGACGAAGATGCTGTAGAGCGCCACCATCAGGTCGACTGTGACCAGCGGGACGTACGGGGCGCCCGGGTCAGCGGGATCGGTCTTCGTCGAGTCCCGCAGCCGGGTGAGCAGGTCGACGTACTGGCTCGTCCCGGACCAGGTCGTGAAGTGCTGCGGGTGACCCGCCCACACCACCAGGTCGACGTTGAGGCACGGGTTCGCGGCATCGAGACACAGGCTGGTGTTCGATCCGCACGGCGTCTCCTGGTTCACGCAATCGTTCGCCGCGCCGATGTTGGTGCCCGCGTACAGGTGCAGGATGTTGGACACGATCAGTGAGTGGTGGATGCCGTCGAAGGAGCTCAGCCCGCCCCTGACGGACGAAGACGTGATCGCGCCGTGGAGGCTCGTGATGTCGGTCTCGCCGATCGGGTTGAGGATCGTGCCGTTGATCAGCAGATCCGGTCCGCTGGTGTGGCTGTTGGTGATCGTCACCAACGACGGATCGACCTGGCGCACGATCGCGAACTTCGCGTGTCCGTCGTTGTGCGGACTGGTGTACTCGGTGACCACCGGGTTGGCTGTCCGGTTGATCACGTCGATGTCGTCGATCACCAACTGCCGGTCCGACTCGTTGAGGATCGTGACGGTATGCCAGTTGTCACGGAAGGTGAATGTGCCCCAGTAGTGGCCGCCCACGTACGCGCCACCGTCGATCGTCCCGCCCGCCGACTGCATCCAGATGTCGCCCGTCATGTGGTTCCTGAGGTCCTCGACCTCGATGTACGGGTGGGCGCCCAGCGCATCGCCCGGCGCCGGGTTGTCGACGCCGTTGACCCGGATGTTGACCGACGTCACCACGTCGCCGCCGGGTCCGACGAGGAGATACGGGTCCGGCCCGGAGTAGATCACCACGTCCGAGCTCCAGTGGATCGTCCGGTTGCGCGTATGGGCGTCCGTGTCCGGCTGCTCGGCCTGGACGTAGAGCGCCAGCGCCACGTCGCCGGTGGACGTGTCGAGCGGGGTGGCGAGGGCCGGGTCGTTGGTCGTGCCGCCAGGCCCGAACACGATCCGCGGGCTGGTGTAGACCGTCACGCCCCGATGCCCGGACGCCGTATCGGTCAGTGTCGCATTGGTCGGGTTGCTGCTCGACGATGGCCCGATGCAGATACAGATCCCCGACGCCCCGAAGCTGTAGTGGAGGTTCTCGTGGAGCGCCCTGAGGTCCACGCCGTGGAGCGCCGTGATCTTCGCGTTCGTCGAGGCGTCGCCATCGAAGATGCTCGTGTCGCGCGACGTCAGCTCGAGATCGGCCGTCGCGAACGCGCCGCCGATGAATGCGACCGCGAACGCATGGGCATCGCCCTTGTGGCTTCCGCCGCTCGTGGCGATCGCGGCGACCGTCGACCCGGTGACGGTCGCGTTCTTGCCGATCACCGTGGCGGTGTTGTTGGTCAGGTTCGTGGTCGAGTTGGCGTGGCTCGCATCGAACGCCCCACCGCCGTCGGTGCTTGACGAGATCGACGACTGGAGGAAGGTCGTCGCCGCGATCCTGATGTTGCCGCCGGCGTTGACCGTGATGCCTGTCGCGTCGACCTGCGGGGTGGCCTTGTCCTGGGTGATGCCCGAGCCAAAGTCCTTGCCGATGAACGCCGTGTTGTTGTCGGTGCCGATGATGTCGGACTCAACATCGGCAACGGCGATCGCCCCGCCGGACCCGTTCTCCGTGGAGGAGGTGACGTTGGTGTTGAGGAGCGAGGTGATCGTCAGATCCCCACCGATGGTCACGGTCGTCGCCGCAAGGTATGCCTTTGCGGTCGGGCTGATCGTCGTCGTGGCGCCCGGGAACGAGAAGTCACCCAGCCCGCCGCCACCGCCGCGAGCCGACGAGCTCGTCTTGCCGTCGCCGCTCGGCGGCGCCGCAGCGCGGATCGACGACCCGTCGCCGGCCAGCAACTTCTCCGACGTGGGGCTTGCCAGCGTCCCGGTGAGCTGCAGGTAGACCTGCTGGCCGTCTGTCGAGGCATGGAGCGCGGAGCCGGCGAGGAACAGCTGCTGGTTGCCGTAGTAGTCGCCGAAGATGTGGGTCGTCGCGAGCGAGAGATCTGTGCCCCCGCCGACCGTGCGCAGCGCGATCTGGCCGCCGCCGGCGTTGCGCACCTCGTAGGTGTAGCCGTCGACGAGGTCGCCCAGCGGCGCGGGCCGGATCGCATGGACCACGCTGTTGTCGGCGGGACGCGTGATGTGGATCGGCGTGACGTTGATGTGGTTGTGCTGCGGCGTCGCGTCCACGCATCCTGGGTTCGCCAGCAACGACCAACCCACCGCCTCGCAATAGGTGTTTGCGAGCTGGATGGTCCACGCATCCACCACATGGACGTAGTAGGTGAAGCCGCTGGTCAGGTTGCCGATGTGCTTCGAGGGATCGCTGGCCTCGTAGATCACGAGCTGGCCGTTGGTCAGGCCGTGGCCCAGGGTGGGGCCCTGGTAGACGTCGACATGGCCGAGGAAGATGTTGTAGGCATTGGCATTGTCGCCGTCGATCGACGCGCCCGACGTGTCCACGTCGACTCCGCTGGCGCGGAACGTCAGTGGCGCTGCGGTCCTGTAGGTCACGCGAGCGCCGCCGGAGAAGCTCGACGTGCTGATCAGGTTCCCGGAGACCGACCCGGTCCCGAAGTTGAGGATCGGTGAGGTCGCTGCCGCGTAGGTCGTGTACAGCTCCACCGTGTAGGCGTCGATCACCCGCACGAACAGCTGTGCGCCGTTGCCAAAGTCACTGCTGATGCTCGTGCCGGTCGTCCGGTAGATGACCGTATCGCCGTTTTCAAGGTGGTGCGGCGAGGCGAACCGGACCATCGCACGATTCGGATCGATGCCGGTGATCCCGCCGCTCAGGCTGTCCGCATTGACGACGGCACCGGAGAAGGTCGCGCCCATTCGGAGCGTGTCCTTGTCGACCACGATGACGGCGTACTGGTGGTTGTCGCGCAGGCCGCCGATGACCGTGCCACCGCTGGAATAGAGCACCACGTCGCCCGTCGCCAGCCCGTGGGTCGGGAAGGTGATCGAGTTGTCCGGGGACGGGCCGCCGTTTGCCGACAGGCCCTTGATGTAGTCGTCGGGCGGCGTGCCGCTGGCCGTGGCGTTCGATTCGGCGTCGATGGTGACCCCGCCGCCGGCCACGATCGTGCTCCCGGTGCCGATGTACGCGTGCACGACCGGCGAGGACGTCGCGCTCGCCTCGGGACCACCCACGTGGACGGCGCCGCCACCGAAGCTCTTGCTGGTGGCGTCGGCCTCGGCGTCGCTGGAGATCGCCGTCACCGTGACGTCATGGCCCAGGCCATCGGCGAGCACGACATGGACGTTGGAGCCGACGTAGGCCTCGATCGTCGGGTTCGCCGTCGCATCCGTGACGCTTCCGGCGGCGGCGAAGCCGAGGGCGCCCGCACCGACGATTGCCGTGGACGCCGACGTGCTCGTGTCTGTCGCGGTCAGCGACAGGCTGCCCGGCTTGCCGCTGCTGGTGCCGACCGTCGCGCCACCGTCGACGTAGGCCCTCAGCGTCCCGCCAGCGCTCGAGGTCGCCTCCATCGCGACGCCACCGGCGAGGATCCCGCCGGCGCCGCCATTGGCGGTGGCGCTGGCGCTTGCGCCGCGTGTCGCCTTGACGGTGATCGCGGTACCACCACTGTGGATGTTCGTGTCGGATCCGAGGTGGGCTTCGTCGACCGAGGCGGGGTCGTCCCCGATGGTTGCCGACGCGGACGAGGCCGCGATCGAGACCCCGACCGAGAATGCCAGGCTGAACAGCGTCACCGTGACGGTCCGGGACGTGTCCGTCTGGACGGTCAGCGAGGACGCGTCCGTGAGCTCGCCGTCGAAGGACGCGTGGCTGCCGCCGCGATCGTACCCGTCGGCCTTGAGGACCCCGAGGCTGAAGGCGATGCTGATCGTGATCTCGGGATTGCCCGTCGTCGCGATGACCTCGTCGGTCTGCTTCGCCTTGACACTCGTGGACACGCCTGGGGCCGAGATGACGGCATCCGCGCCGACGCTTGCGGTCGCCTGGGCCGTCGGCGTCACCTCGGCGTATGCGACCGCGGCGGCGAGGGCGAACAGCCCGGCGCTGATCGGCGTCGTCGATACCGTCGCGTTGTTCGTCGCCTCCGTCTGGACGGTGAAGCCCGACCCATCGGCCACCGCGCCGTCCCATGTCGCGTTCGTCGGGGCGCCGATCGACGCGGTCGGAACGGACACGGCGGCTCCGAAGATCAGGCCCGCGCTGCCGACCTCGGCCGTCGAGCTTGCCGTGTTGTTCGCCGTCGATTCGATCGTCGACGTGCCACTGACGCCGCTGATCGAGGCGCCGGAAGCGCCACTTGCCGTCACGTGCGCCTTGCTGGTGATACCCGCATACGAGACGGAGCCCGCGAGCGCGCCGCCGAGGCTGATGCTGCCGGCGAGCGTGTGCGCCTCTGCGTCGTTCGTCGCGTTCGCGTTGACATCGACCGACGAACCGCCGGTGATGTGGCCGTTCATGTTCGCCTCGACGTTCCCGTTCACCTCGGCGATCGAGACGAAGAACGTCCCCGCGGCGAGCGCGCCGGCGGTCCCGCCCAACGCGGTGCCCTGGGCCACGTTGCCGTCGTTGCGCGTCTTCGCTTCCACGATGATCGTGCCGGAGCCGTTGAGCGTCGCGGTCGAGCCGACGGTCGTCTGGATGTTCGCGCCATCGTCGATCGTCGCGGACGACAACGCGCCCGAGATCCCCACGATCGAGATGCCGATCACGAGCGTGAAGGACGTCACCTTGTTGTCGGCGATGGAGCTGATCAGGATCGTCGTCGCGTTCGTGATGCTGCCGTTGACCGTCGTCGTCGTGTGACCGGAGAGGTCGGCGATGGAGATCGTCGCCGCGACCCCCACGATGCCGACGGCGCCACCCGGAGCGACGGTCTTCACCGTGTTGCTCGCGGTCGCCTGGACCTTGGCCGCACCCGGCGTCGTGAAGTTGATCGCACCCGCACTCGTCACCTCGGCCTCGGTGCTGCGCGAGTTCTCGATCTTGTCGACGGTCACGCCGACGGCGCCGGCGCCCGTCGCGACGTTCACGCTGGTGAGGCTCGCGTTGTGCGTCCCATCGGCGGTGACGCTGAACCCGCCGCCGCCAACGGAGCCGTGCGCGCCCGAGGAGGCCTTGAGCGTCCCGTCGAGGCCGATGACTGCAACCGCGGCACCGACGCCGACGAAGATGCCGCCGGCGACCGAGATGACGAGCGTGTCGGACGTGACGTGGTCGGTCGCGGAGACGTTGATCGCGTTGACCGGGCCTGGGTTGCCGACCGCGACGTCGCCGATCTTCGCGGTGGCGTCCCCGTCCACGTTGACGACCGCAACGGCGGCGCCGATCGCGCCGGCACCGACGGCGACGCCGATCGCGTAGGCATGCACGTCGCGCTGCGAGTCGACGGTCACCTTCAGGCCGGCGCCGCCGGCCTTCTGGATCGCTGCATGATCGTCGATGTGCGCGTTCTGCGTGCTCGTGTCGTTGACGATGGCGACCTGCGCGCCGACTCCGACGAAACCGCCGCCGCCGGCGAAGCCGATCGGCGTCGAGTGCTCATCCATGCTCGCGGTCACGTTGACGCCGCCGCCGGCGCTGATCGACGCGTAGTTGGCGACCCCGGCGTCGGTGACGCTCTTGACGTTCAGGATCAGCACCGACGCGCCGACGCCGACGAAGCCGCCTGCCGCCGCGCCTGCGATGCCAAAGACATCGAGCACGTCGTTCGCAATGACGTTGAGGTGGCCGCCGGCGACGATCGTGGTCGGGTCGGCGCTGCTCGAGTCGATGGTCGCCGTCGTCCCGCCGCTCGGGACGTGCGCGATCGCGTTCTTGGTAACGTCGCCGCCGACGCTCATGGCTGCTGCGTCGAGGCCGTCCTGCGGCCCACCCGACGCGCCAAATGCGTTGGCGAGACGCGTGTTCGTCGCGTCCTGCGAATCCGCGTTCGCCCACTCAGCGGTGTTCGCCCGCGGATCGTCGTTCACCTGGGCGATGTTGTTCCTGGCGGTGTAGGTGGAGGTGGTGGGCGACCCGTTCACGTTGTACGTGAACGACACCTTGTCGCCCTGCTTGTACGGCGTACCCATCATCCAGGTCGGTGCCGGCGCGCTCGAGGTCGTACCCGACAGCGCGCTCCCGTAGCCGCCGACTTCCTGCGCCCAATCGGCGGTGTCCGTCTGCGGGTCGCCAGCCGAGCCCAGGACGTTGTTCTTCGCCTTGTAGACGTGGCCGTTGAAGTTGACCTCGTCATTCGCACTGTACGAGCCCACGGATGACCAGTCGGTCGTCGTCGAGTCCGACGAGCCCGACGCAGCCTGGTCGGCGCCGTCGATCGACGGCTTCGTGTCCTGCTGGTCGCCGCTGGTCGTATGCAGTGCGTCGGTCGGGCCGTCCCACTCGGTGGTGTCGGTCGGATCGTTCAGCGGATGGTCGACCTTCGCCACGTAGCGCGTGTTGTCGACGCCGAAGGTCACGACGTCGCCTTCCTTGTAGTAGACGCTCGGGTCGCTGCTGTTGGCCGTCGGCCCATCCCACGGGCCGCGGAACGGACCGTCGCCATCGTGGTACGTGCTGTTCGTCTGCGTTCCGACCGACCAGACGGAGACGGCCACCGCGACTCCCACGAAGCCGCCGGCCGCGCTCAGCGCGAAGGTCTGCGTCTGCTTCCGCGACAGGCCGTTGATCTCGACATCGCCGAGCGCGCGAACGTAGGAGCCCTTGCCGATGAACGCCTGGGCGCTCGTATCCGCCACGCCGATGTCGACGCCGCCCGCGACGCCGACGAACCCGCCTGCGACGCCGCCGGCGATCGTCAGCGATTTGAAGTAGTCGACGGCAGACACGCTGACCGACTGGGCGCCATTCGAGCCCGTCGCCGTCGCGGCACAGGTTGAATCCTGGCAATTGATCTTCGAGCCCTGGCCGATGAACGCCATCGTCGTGATGTACATGACCGTGACGCCGACACCGCCGGCGACGCCGACGAACCCTCCCGCGACCGCCGGGGCGAGCCCGAACACGTCCTCGCTCGAGCTGGCCAGCACGACGAGACCTCTGAACTGTGGCGCGTTGTGCGTCTCGTACTTCTGGGTGCCGCTGTCGAAGTTCCCGTCGGGGACGAAGTCGAGCGTCCCGCCCTGCGCCTTCGCCACCACGAAGCTGCCGGCGCCGAGATAGGCCTCGGTCTCCTTCGTGAGCGAGGCGACGCCAACGGCGAGCCCGACCCCGACGAGGCCGCCCGCGACCGCGACCGTGACGAGCACGAGGTGCGAGTCGTCGTTCGCGGCGACGATGACGTTGCCGTCGGCCACAAGGGTCGCCCCACCGGTCGCGCACTCATATGCCGGCGACGTCGGCGTGCCCGTGCACGCGTACGTATGGACGTGGGCGACAGTGACCGAGACCGTGCCGGCGACACCGACGGTGCCACCGCCCGCCCCGGCCGTGACGCCGATGATCGACTCCCGGCCGTTGGCGGTGATCGAGATGTCATTGGCGGCCCTGACCTGGGCTCCGTTGCCGACGTACGCGTAGGTGTCGATGTTCACGACACGGACCGTGATCGGCACCGCGACGCCTGCCTCGCCACCGATCGCGAGAGATGCCGCGATCTCGAGCTCGTAGTACTGGTTTCCTGCCGCAACACGCACCGACTGGCCGCCGTTCGGGCTCGTCACGTTCGTCGAGCATGTCGGGTCGCCGCAGTTGACGTGCGCGGCGTTGCCGATGTGCGCCGAGGTGTGGATGTTCTCGACGTTCACGACGCCCGCGAGATTGACAGCCGCGGTACCGGCGAAGCCGAGGCTGATGCCGAATGCACCGACGTTATCGGTGTTGTTCGCCGTGACGGCGACGCCGCGGAAGCTGTCCGTGTTCTCGGTGATGGTGCGCGGGCCGGTCGCGCTCGAGTCGCCGGACGGCGTCGTCCCGTGCGGGACGATGCTGTGCGACCTGCCGGTCGCGCCGGTGGTGAGGTCGATCCACTTGACCGTTCCGGCGACCGGGTTCCCGTTCGCGTCCTTGCCGTCGTCGCTGCCGTCGGCCTGGTTGTCGCAGATGCCGTCCGGCCCGTAGTTGACGCCCTTGGCGTCGCAGGAGTTCGCCGCGAGCCGGATCTTGTGCGGGTCTCCGCCGTCGACGATGGCGTAGTACTGGCCCCCGTCGACGAGGCCGCCGATCGGCGTTCCGCCGCCCGAGCTGTAGACGACGCTGTCTCCCGTCTCGAGCGGGACCGTCGTATCCGACATGTCCTTCTTGACGAGGTCGTACGGAACCGTGATCCAGTCGCCGGAGTAGTCGACGTCGCCGCCGGCCGTCGGGTTGAACCGGTTCGAGGCATCGCGGGACACGCCGGCCTGGTCGGTCGGAACGAGGCGGTGGTTCTCGCCGCTGCCACCCGAGATCGCGATGGGCGAGCCGTCCAGGTTGGGGTTGTCGTAGAGCTGGTACTTGTGCGACCCGGCGCTGCCGACGTAGTACAGGCCGCCGCCGACGAGGGCATTGTTGTCAACCATGCCGCGGCAGGTGACGTTCTGGAAGTGGGTCAGGTCCGTTCCGCTGTACCGGCAGATGCCGGAGATGCCCTCGACCGTGAAGCTGCCGCTCGAGTTGAAACCCGACGTGTCATCGACAGCCAGCGTCGTGTTCAGGTCGGTGAGCGTCTGGTTGCCACTGACGTGCGCGACGCCACAGGTGGGCGAGGAGGCGGTCTTGTCAGTCGTGGCGCACAGGCCGCTGATCGACGTGCCGCCGCCGTTGTCGTAGAAGACCTCTTCGCCGTTCCGGTAGCCCGGGTCGTCGGCCGCGGTGAACGTGATCGTGTTCAAATTGAGCGCGGTCGTCGGGTCGAAGCGCATGTCGACCGTGTGCACGTTGTACGTCCCGGTCGGGACCGTGATCGCCGTGTTCCCGGTCGCGTTGACGTGCGCGTAGTTGCCGATCCACGCGTGCGTCTCCTTGGTGACCACCGGGACCGAGACCGCTGCGCCGACGGCCGCCGTGCCGCCGCCACTGATGTTCCCGGCGACGACGTTGAGCGTCATGCTCTCGTCGGCCATCACGCCGACGCTGCCGCCGGCGGTGATCGACGCGCCTTCGGACGAGCTCGAGCCATCGGCGACGTACGCCTTCGTCGTGATGCTGATCACCGGGACCGCGGCCTGGACGTTGACCGATGCGGTGCCGCCGAAACCGCCGCCGACTGACAGCTCTGTGAACGTCTCGCTCGATGTCGCGGAGACCGTGACGTTGCCGGACGCGGTGATCGAGCCACCCTTGCCGATCGAGGCCTCGGTGTCCTTGGTGAACACGTCGACGACGACGCCGACGCCGACGCCCGCAGTTCCGCCGATGCCGATGGTGCCCGCGAGCGAGAGGTCGTCCGTCGTGTCCGTTGCAGCAACCTCGACGCCGGTGCTTGGGGACCCCACGGTCACGTTGTCGCCGATGTGGGCGAGCGTGGTGTCGTTCTGGATGTTGACGATCACCGAGCCGGCCACACCCGCGCTGTCGCCACCGGCGCCGCCGACCGAGATCAGCGTCATCGACTCATGCTGCGTCGCCGTCACGTGCAGACCCGTGCCGCCCGCCCGCAGGTCCGCGTTGTCGCCGATGCCCGCGTCGACCGTACCCTGACGGTCGATCACGATCACCGAGACGGCGACGCCCGCGGACGACGTGCTCACCGCGGCGCCACCCGCAAGCAGGAAGTCGGTCACGTCGTCGGACGCGCTGACGGTGAAGGTTCCACCCGCGTGCACCGTGCCGCTGACGCTCGCGGCCGTGCTCGATGGGCTGAGGACCACGACGATCACCGAGCCGTCGACCGCAGCGCCGGAGCTCGAGCCGCCGACGTCGACCGCGAGCTCATGGAAGTTCTCCGTCGAGGCGGCGTTCACGTCGATCGCTCCGCCCGTCGTGATCGTCGTGTTCGGCTCGATCGTCGCGGAGACGTGCTTGATGATCACGTCGACGTCGATGCCGATGCCCACGCCTGACGAATCCGACGAGAAGTTCAGCCCGCCGGCGATGTTCGTCAGGTGGGTGTCGTCCGTCGCCTCGACCTTGAGGCTCTGTGCGGCACCGCCGCCGGCCCCGGAGAACTGGTTGATCTTCGTGCCGCCTGCGATGAGCGCCTTGGTCGTGATGGTGAAGACGTTGACGATCACGGACCCGCTCACCGCGGCGCCGCCGCTCGAGGCCGCCGCAGCCAGCGCCACCGACGAGAACTTGGGCAGCGCGCCGATCACGGGAACCACGATCGGATCCGCTTCCGTGATCGCCGACTTCGCCGAGACCTCGACCTTGCCGGTGGCGTCGATCTGCGTGGTGTCGCTCGGCCCGGTACCGGAATAGACGATGGCCTCGGTCGTGATGTCCGGGAAGACATTGACGACGATGGCGCCGCCGACGCCTGCACCGCCCGCGGAGGCCGCGCCGGACAGTGCCATGTTCTGGATCCCGATCGCGTTCTCGGCGTGGATCTCGACATCAGCGGTCGAGATCAGGTGGGCTCCCGCGGCGACCGAGGCCTCGGTGTGGAACAGGATGACCTCGACGCCGATTGAGGCGGCGACGCTCGCACCGCCGTTGTCCTCGGACGAGCCGCCGCTGCCCGCGAGGCCCCAGGCAATCAACTGGTTCTTCTTGGCGCCCGTGTTGACGGCTTCGATCGTGATGCCGTTGCCGGTGACGACCGCGCCCTGGCCGACCTGGGCATCGTTGGTGATGTTGTCGAAGTCGACAGCCACTGCCGCGGCGATATGGGTGCCGTCCGCGCTCGCGGACAGCCCGGTCGACTTCGCGGCCGCCTGGGTCGAGTTCTCGGCGCTGAGCTTCACCTCTTCGTCGGTGGCGGTCACGTGTGCGCCATCGCCGATCTTCGCCTTGTTCGTCGTGACGACCCAGTTGAGGCTGACCGAGGCGGCCACGCCGACGCCGCCGCTGTTCTTGTCACCGCCCTGGCTCTCGGTGGTGCTGTTGCCCTTGCCGGTACCGGTGTTGCTGTCGCCCGCCGTGGGCAGCGAGCTCGTGTTGGAGTTGCCCGTCGTGTTCGGGTTGTCGGTGATCTGCCCCTGCGCCCGTTCGTCCGAGGTCTTCTTGCCGCCACTACCGCCGTCGTCGTTCTTGTCCGCGCCCTTCGTGGTCGCGTCGGCGTGCGCCTGCGTGTTCGTCGCGGACTCGGCGCTGATCTCGACCTTCGTGCCCTCGACGTCGCGGTCGACCTCGGCCAGCGTGTTCCAGTTGAGGACGATGTTGAGCGCGATGCTGACCCCGACGGCCGTGCTGCCGGCGGCCACGGACTTCGCCTCGGCCGAGAACTCGCCCTCGTGGACGGCCTTGACGGTGATCGTGCCGGTCGCGGTCAGCCCCGTCGCTGCCGTGCCGAGCCGGGCGATCGTGTCCTCGCCGTCGAGCACCACCAGCGCGACACCCGGAGCGACCGTGACGTCGTCGCCCGAGGCGCCCATGTCGACCTCGGTCTCGGTCTGACGCCGTGAGAGCGCCTCGACGTCGACGTTCTTGCCGCCGGAGATGACGGCGGTGTTCTCGGCCTCGGCGCGGGTCTCCGTCCCGCTGAGCACGCTCAGGGCGACCGCGGCGCCGACGCCGACGCTCTTGGCGTCCTCGGCCTCGCTGTTCGCCTTCGCGAGATCGAGCTCGCTGCTCTGTGCCTTGATGGTCACGTCGTCGGTGCTGGCGGTCACGTGCGAGCCGGCGCCGACGATCGCGTCGGTGTGGTCGTGGGTGATGATGTTGATCGCCACGGCACCCGCGATGCCGACGTCGGTCTTGCCCGCACCGGCGTTTGCCACGGCGACGATCTCGTGCTCCGCGAGCCGGAACAGCGTGCCGTCGGTGTGACTGCCGGAGGTGAACGGCAGCTCGACGCCGTGGTCACCGGCACCGGTCGTATCGAGGACCCAGTCGGACCCGCTCCACTTGTAGACCCCGGGCGCGCGGACGAGCATGACGGCCGCTCCGTCGTCCGGCGTCCCGGTGCAGCCGGAGATGCCGGTGAACATGCTCCCGCTGGTTCCGGTGTAGCTGCAGGTGCCGCTCAGTCCCTTGACGGTGAATGCGCCGTTGGCCGAGGCGAACTTCGCGACGGACGCGACCGTCAGCTGGTGGGTGGTCCCGACGTCCTGGCTCGCGCCGCTCACGGTGGTCGTCGTCGTCAGGGTCACGGTGGCCTTGTCGTCCGGGGTGCCGGTGCAGCCACCGATGCCGGTGAGCTTGCTGCCGCTGACGCCGGTGTACGTGCAGGTCCCGGAGATCCCCTGACCGGTGAACGTCCCGCCCGTCGTCGGGAAGCCGGCGACCGACTTGAGCTTGAGCTCATGGGGTGCTGCGCCGACGTCCTGGCCGGCACCATCGACGAGCGCCGACGGGGCCTGGGCCTTCGCGAGCTGGTAGTAGTCACCGCTCGATGGCGTGATCGGGAGCGTCTCTCCGCGGTCGACCAGGACCCACTGCTTGCTGGTGTCGTCCCAGCGGCGGATCCGCCCGTTGTTCTTGTCATTCATCGTGGCCTCGACGTCGAGGCCGGTCCCCGTGATCGTCGCGGTGCCGGTGGTCGCCAGGTTCGTGATATCCACGAGGTTGATCGATACGCCGACGCCGACGCCATCGCTCGAGCCATTGCCCACCGACTCGCCCTTGGCGATCGCATCGGCGATGGTGGCCGCCTGGGTCTTCGCGTTGACGACGCCCCCCGAGCCGACCGTGATCCCGCCGACGAGCTGCGCCAGGGACTTGGTGGTGACGATGTTGATCGTCACGGCGGCCGCCACCTGGACGGAGGTGCTCGATCCGCCGCTGCCCTTGTCGCCGGTCGCGGCCTTCGGGGTGCTGCTGGTGGAAGCATCCTTGCCGGTCTCGTCGTGGCGCTCGGTGTTCGCGTTCGTGAGGTGGTCGTCGGCCTTGCCGTTGACGTCCTTGCCGGAGGTGTCGTCGGTCTTGGTCTTGGCACCCTTGGCACTCGCCGTCGACGTGCTCTCGTTGTCAGACGAGCCGTTCGCCTGCAGACCGACCGCGCCACCGGCCGTGAGGTTGCGGGAGACGGTCGCCGTCACCTCGTCGTCGGCGATGACGAGCGCCAGCGCGAGGCCGATCGAGACGTCCGCACCGCCCGCGCTCGCGTCGGCGCTTGTCGTGGTCCTGGCGTCCTGCGTCGCCGTCAGCGAGACGCTGCCGGACGCCGAGAGCGACTGCGAGGCGTTGCCACCGATCGTCGCGCTGGTCAGAACCGTCGGGTAGGAGATCGCGACATCGGGCGTGAGGGCGAGGTCCGAGCCCGCCTTGCCGTCAGTGCCCGCCTCGGCGTGGGTCACCATGGTGTCGGCGTCCGTCGCCGTCAGCGAGACGTTGGCCGGCCGCTTCGCTACATCGGTGTCGAACGCAGCGCCCGAGTCGATCGACGCGGTGGCCGTGTCGTTGACGATGTTGATCGCGACACCGGCGCCGATGCCGACGGTGCCGCTGTCGGTGTCCTTGGCCATCGCCTTGGCCGTGCTCGACACGGTGGACTCGGCGGTCAGCGAAAGGTCGCCGCCGTTGAGCTGGTTGCCGGGGGGATCGCTCGGTGGTCCGCGGCCGGCGTTGGACAGGACCAGCGCGCTCGTCGTGAGGTCGGCGATGGTCAGGGCCAGCGAGCCCGCGATCCCGACCTTTCCCTCGCCCGCGCCGGACGTGGCCTCGGTATCGAGGTCGTGCGACTTGTCGTTGCCGTTGGTCTGCATGCCGGCGGTCAGGGACAGGCCGTGGGACTTGATGATCGTGTTCAGCCCGACTTGCGCGCGGTTCACGAGGGTGACCTTGTTGATCGACACCGCGGCCCCGATGTTGGCCGTGACCGCCTTGGTCGCCTTGCCGTTCGAGATGACCTTCGAATTGCCGTTCGCCCGGCTGGTCAGGGTCACCCCGGCTCCGCTCACGATCGTGAGGTTGGCGAGGACGCCGGCCAGGATGGTGAGGGTCGCGATCGTGATCGCGACGGCCGCCGCGACCGTGACCTTGGTTCCGCCGCTCTCGCCGCTCTTCGCCTCGGGTGTGGTCGTGCTCGAGGTCTTGCTGCTCGAGTCGTTCGCCTTGGCAACGTCGAGGTTGGCGTCCGACTTGTCCTTGACCGACGGCTTGGTCGAGCCGTCGCCGTTCGCGTCGGTCTTCTCCTTGGCGCCCGCGGAGCTCGCCTGCGCCTCGCTGTCGTTCGGCGACGAGCCCGTGGCGCTGAAGCTCACGGCACCGGCCGCGTCGATGTTCCGCTTGGCCTGCGATTCCACGTCATGGTTGACCACGTCCAGCGCGAGCGACAGGCCGATCCCGGCATTGCCACCCTTGGTCGAGCCGTTGGCCTTGGTCGTGGTCGAGGCGGTCTGGGTCGCCGTCGCGTTCAATGCGCCCGTCAGCGTCAGGTCCGCGCCGGTGCCGACCGACGCGATGGTCGTCACGTTTGAGATCGTGATGGCGGCCTGGGCCGACAGGGCGAGGCTGCCGCTGCCGGTCGACGCACCGCCGTTGGCCGTCGTCGTGGTCCCATCGGTGCTGGTGGCGGTCTGGGTCAGGTCCTTCGCGCCGTCGAGCTGCGAGCCGTTCGGCAGCCCGGCGTCCGTCGTGTCGTTGACCACGCTCAGGGCGAACGATGCGCCGATGCCCGTCGTGCTGCCGTCGCTTGCCTGCTTCGCGTCCGCGGTAGCCGAGTTGTCGAGCTTGGACGTGGCGGTGAGCGCCAGGTTGGCGCCATCGAGATCGACGGGATCGGTGCCCTGCACCTGGGCGATCGTGTCCGAATCGACGATGGTGACCGCGATCGACCCCGCCACGCCGACGCTGCTGCCACCGGCGCCCGAGATCGAGTGCGCAGCGAACGAAGATCCGTCGGTGCCGGGGGCAAGGGCCTCGACCGTCACGCTCGTCGCGGCGAACCTGACGTTGTTCGCAAGCCACGCCTTGGTGTTGACGACGGAGACATTGACAGCGATGGCGATCGCCCAGCCGGAGTTCGTATCGTCCGTCGGCATCGCGCCGGATGGCGTCGCGTTCGTGCTGTCGGTGTACGTCGTCACGGCTCCGACCGTGGCGAGCAGCTGCTCCTTGCCGGTGTCCGTGGAGCGGTAGATCTTGTAGCCCGTCGCCCCGACGATCGCGCCCCAGTTGAGGGTGATCCGGTTCGTGTTGGTCCCGCTCGGCACGCCATGCTTGCCTTCCGGGCCCGGAAGGCTCTCACCGGCCGAGAACGTCGCGGAAACCCGGTAGTAGTACGTCTTGCCACCGAGGAGGAAGCCACCCGTCGTCGCGGCCGCCGCGAATGTCGGCGCATCGGGCGAGAACTTGACGTTGCCGGCGTCGGCGTTGACGGCGGCGCTCTGCTTCGAGCCCGCGTGGATCTTGTCGTCGCCGCCGGCCGTCGAGATCAGGTGGACCGACGACGCGTCCGTCGGTGAGACGTACGCGTGGGTCGTCGAGACGAGGACCAGGACCGCGAGGGCTGCACTGTTGGGCTGGCTGCCGTCGGACGTCTTCGACTTGTCATCGGCCTTGCCGGCAGCGCCGGATGCCTGCGCGGACGTGCCCTTGATCGTCGTGCCGTCGGCCGGGGTTCCGGTACAGACGGTGATGCCGGTGAAGGTCGTGCTCGTGATGCTCGCGTAGGCGCACGTGCCGCTGATGCCGTCACCGGTGAACGACCCGCTTGCGGCGAAGCCTCCCGTCGAGGCGACGGTGAGCGACCCGCCCGACAGGTTCTGACCGGCTCCGTCGACCGTCGTCGTCGCCTCCTGCGTGGGGCTGTTGGCGTCGGTGTCGTTGCCCTGTGCGCCCTTGGGACTTGCCTTCGCCGTCGTGGGCGACGTGTTCTCCGTGTCGGCCGTGATGGTCAGGCTCTTGGCGAGCACGGGCGTCGCGGCGTTGCTGTCGATGAACGCCTGCGAATTGGTCACGAACACGGCGACGGCGATCCCGGCGCCCAGGCCGGCAGCCGAGGAATCCGCGTTCGAGGTCACCTTCGTCCTGACGCTCGAGGTGATCTTCACGTCGTGCCCGGCCGCGCTGACCGAGCTCGTGTCCGACAGCTGGCTCTTGCCGGTCGCCAGCACGAAGGTCGCCGCCACCGACGAGTCGTGGTCCTTGGCCTCGGACCACGGATCGAGCAGGCCATGATTCGAAACGGGATCAGGGTCGTCGCCGGAGGCGATGTCCTTGGTCGCCGCGTACCGCTTCGTGTCGGAGCCCTTGACGACATCGCCCTTGGTGTAGGCGGTGCTCGCGGCCCAGTTGCCCTTGTCGCTGCCGGCCGCGGCGTTCGCGGTTGCCGTGACATCGACGGTGCTCGAGATCGTGACGTCGCCCGACGCCGTGATCACCGATGTGCCGTGGATGTTGACGCTGGCGTGGTACTCGAGGTCCAGGCCCGCGTGGTTGATGCCCGTGCCGCTGCCGTTCTCGGTGATGTCCTTGCGGACGAGCGCGCCGTCCAAGGGTGCCCCGCTGCAACCGCCCAACCCGGTGAACTTGTGGTCGTCGTGGTTCCGGCCGCTGTACGTGCAGTCGGCCGGCGTCCCGCCGACGTCGATCGTGAACGAGCCGCTGTCGTCGAACCCCTCGACCGAATCGACGACGAGCTCGCCGCCGCTCGTGAGGGTCTGACCGGAACCCTGCACCTTGGCCGTGAGGGTCCCCGCGAACGCCGTGAGGTTGACGGTCCCGCCCATCAGCTGGCTCGAGCTGATGTCGACAGCTCCGTCGTTCCCCAGCACCGGGATCGTGGTGGTGATCCCCAGAACGCTGAACCCGTTGTCCCTGGCAGCCGCATTGAAGTTGATGGTCCCGGTTCCAACGTTGACGGTCACGCCGGGGTCGACCTTGATCGTCTCGGCGTTGACGGTGAGGTTCGTCCCGGGAAGGTTGTAGTCGCCGTCGAACTCCACCGTGTCGACGCCCTCGCCACCGTTGATGGTCACGTCGGTCACGCCCGAGATCGTGAAGGTCTGGGTCTCGGCGATGAGATAGGCGTTGGTCGTATCGGTAGGGTCACGATCGAGGACCTCGATCCCGCCGGATCCGTCGGGATGGATCTTGAGGAGGTCCTTCTTGAGCAGGAACGCGGCGTCGGCGCCATTGATGATCACGGTCGGAGCGGTCATGTGGACGGGCTCCAGCCCCGTGTAGGCGATGGAGTGGCCGTCCACAACGATCGTGCCGGAGTGGGCGTCGGTCGGGTTGGACACGACGGTCGAACCCGAGACGCTGAGGCTGTCGAAGCCAAGGTCGCCGCCGTCGATAAGGCCGCCGACGAATCCGCCGGGGCCGAGGACGAAGGTGTCCGCGTTGTCGGGAGCACCGGTGAGGTTCTCGACCGAGGCGAAGCCGACGCCGGCCACGGTGCCCGCGTCGGGACCCGTGACGTCCCAGGTCACGTCGGCTGCGGGGCCCACGAGGGTATCGGTACCCATCCCACCGTCGAAGGTGACCGGGATCGCGAGGTCGCCGGCGAGGTCGAGGGTCAGGACATCGTCGCCGTCGGTGCCGGTGATGGTGAGCTCGCTGACGTCGGTCACCGCGCGGGTCTCGCCGCCGATGGTCAGCTGGCCGTCCGCGGACAGCGACAGGGTCGCGGGGTCACCGGTGAGGATGACCGCCCAGGGCGTCGGGCCTGTGGCGGCAGCGGGACTGGGCGTCGGGTCCGGGGTCGCGGTCGGGTCCGGGGTCGCGGTCGGGTCCGGGGTCGCCGTCGGGTCCGGCGTCGGCGTCGGGTCCGGGCTGGCCGTCGGGTCGGTCGAAGCGGTCGGGTCGGGGCTGGCCGTCGGGTCGGGGCTGGCCGTCGGGTCGGGGCTGGCCGTCGGGTCGGGGCTGGCCGTCGGAGCCGGCGTCGGCTGTCGGGTCAGGGCTGCCGTCGGGTCAGGGGCTCGGCCGTCGGGTCGGGGCTCGCCGTCGGGTCGGGGCTGGCCGTCGGAGCCGGCGTCGCTGTCGGGTCAGGCGCCGGGGTCGAATCTATCGTCGCCGGTGCCGGTGTCGATGTCGGGTCCGGAGCCGGTGTCGATGTCGGATCGGGGCTGGCCGTCGGGTCCGGCGTCGGCGTCGGGTCCGGAGTTGCCGGGGCCGGCGTCCGTGTCGGATCGGGGCTCGCCGTGGGAGCCGGGGTCGGCGTTGCCGTCGGCGTGGCCGTTGGCGCGGGCGTTGCCGTCGGGGCCGGGGTCGGTGTCGGATCGGGGCTGGCCGTGGGAGCCGGGGTCGGCGTTGCCGTCGGCGTGGCCGTTGGCGCGGGCGTTGCCGTCGGGGCCGGGGTCGGCGTGGCCGTTGGCGCTGGCGTTGCCGTCGGAGTCGGCGCCAGGGTGGGCGTCGGGGATGTGGTCGTGATCGTCGGAGAAGAGGTCCGGGTACCGGTCACGCTCGTCGTCGACAATGGCGAACCAGACGATGCGGTCACGACGCCCATCTGTGAATCCGCCGCGGGTGCCGAGATGCCGACCTGCTGATCGACCACGACGCTCTGTGTGCTTGTCCACCCGGTGCCCGCGGGCGCGGCGGCAGGGGTTGTCGACGCCGGTGCCTGGGTCTGAGTCGTGACGACGGCGGCCCACGCCATCGGCACATTGATGACGTACAGGAGGATGAAGGCGAAGGCAAGAGCGCGCCGCGGTCCGCGGTAGCCGTGGCGTCTCGTGCCTCGAGCTTGCGCGCGCCCGGATCCCTGCGGGCGTTCCCGGTGGTTCGGAGCCTGGGGTGGGACGCGGTCTGCCATCAGCGATTCAGCCTGCCCACCGCCATCGGACGAAGACCGTTTCGCCCAGGCATCGGGACGGGCACATGCGGAGATTTGCGCAGTTCGGACGGGCACAACGTCCAGGCACCGGGTTCCGTCTCCTCCGTCGTCGGGATCCTCGACGGGCACTTGCCCGAAGGACTCCCAACCCCACACCAAGCGCGCAGTCTGCGCCGGACCCGGGTCAGAAATCAAGCCCCGAGCCGGTACCAGATCCGTTGATGGGCGTCTAGGGCCAGAAGATGGTGCGTAGACGCACCACTTGTCACGGGCAGAGACCCCGCGCGCTCCAGGTTCGGCGCGCCCACGAACCGCTCAGTCGTGTCGCGTTCGACGGCGGAGCACCAGGATCGCGGATGTGGCGAGCACGGTGACCAGGACCACCACGGTCAGGGCGACGATGCGCATTCGACCGGCGTTGCCGGCGTCCGTCCAGATTGCCTCGGCCTCGGCAGCGTCCGCGCCGGCCGTCGCCGGGTCGACCTTGTCAAAGGCCGCAACGGCCTCGTCCAGCAGCTCATCCGCGTGCGCTCCCAGCATGCCGACCCACTCGACCGGTCCGATGTCGGCCGGCCGCGCTCGTCGCGCCGCGGTGATTGCCGCGACAGCGTCGCCTTCATCCTTGATCGACGTGGCAACGGGAGCCAGGTCGGTGGCTTCGGCGAACCGGTCCCGCAGGGTCCCCGGCATCGTCAGACCGGCCGATGCCGCGGCGTCGGCGAGGACGTCCCGGGCGTCGAGCGCGGCCGTCGCAGCCGAGAGCTGCTGCGCCGCGACGTCGAACTGCCATGCTCGCATCGCGTCGCGGATGACCCGCGGCAGGCTCCAGTCCCCCGCCTGCTGCACCGCCGACAAGTACGCGCGACGGGCAATGGTCCGGTTGGCGAGCATGCTCGCCTCCTCGGGGCGGATCACGTAGTCGGCCCACAGGCCGGCGACGTGGGTCGTCCCATCGTCCTCGATCAGGTCCAGCAGGCCGCGCCAGTCGGGCGGTGCGGTGAGCTCCTCGGCGGGACCGCCGGGTGGCTGGTACGGTGCCGCGTGATCGCCGATCGCCGCCCACACTCGCTGGAGACCTGCCGGGCCGGCCACCTCGGCGATCTGACGCGCGAGCTCCGCCGATGCCGCGTATCCGAACGCCTCGAGCGCGCTCTGCCCGGCTCCTGCGCCCGGCTCGTCGGCGCCTGCTCCCCAGGCGTTGAGCGGCACGGCTGCGGCTCGAATCTCCGGCGTGAGCACCGCCGGCTCGAACGGCAGGGCCAGGTCGGCGGCAACCTGCGCCGCGTAGTAGGACGCGAACGCCTCGTTGGCCCAGCGATCCGCCAGCAGGCCGCTGTTGAACCACGTATGCGCCGCCTCATGGAGCGCCACCTCGGCGCCGGCGTTGTAGGCCACCTGGAGCACGTGGTTTGCGGGGTCGAACGACCCGGCCAATGTCTCGTTCGCCGGGTTCAACGCCTCCTCGATCGTCAGCGGACCCTGGAGCGGCCAGGGGAGGCCGATGGCGACCGCGAGTGCGGGCACGCCCCGTCCGAACATGTCCTCCATTCGGCTCAGCCATGCCGAGTCGTCGATCCAGGAGCGGAAGGTGAGGTTCACGGTCGCGCTGCCGACCGCAACGCTGCGCTGGGTCTCGACGAACTGGAGCGGCCGATCCGCGCGGACGTAGAGATCGACCTTGAGCGGATCGGGGATCGGCTCGCTGGTCCAGACCTGGTCGCCCGCGGCATCGGTGGTCGGACCCGGCAGCGTGCCCCGCAGGAACGTGACGTTGTAGCCGGCGGGGACGGACACCATGACCGTGGAACCCGCGGTCCCGGTGGACGCCAGCGCCCACACCGGGAAGGTGATCAATGTCCGCGACACGCGCAGCTCACGGTCGGGCGGGTCGCCCGGATCCTCGAGCGCGAAGGTCAGCCGGAGCTTGGTCGACGCCCCGGCGGCCAGCCGGCCACCGAACGTGAGGCTGAGCAAGGTGTAGGTGGGCTTGCGCTCGCTGATCGTCCAGTTCGATCGACCGAGGCCACCGGTCACCACGAACGCCGTCGCCTCGGGTGGCACGGCGAGGAAGGCCCGGTCGTAGAAGTACTTCGTCGTTGCGGTGTCGATGGCGTGGTTCTTGATCGCGAGGTCCGCGGTCACCAGGATCCTGCCATCGTCCGGCTGTGCCTCGTAGCGGGTGGCGCCGACAACCGTGAGCGTCGGCTCGGCCGCCCGTGCCGGCGCCGGCGCCGCCAGCGGAATGGCGAGACCCAACGGCCCGATCGTCAACACGGCGATGCCGAGGGCGATCGCGAGCCGCAGACCGTGACGACCGCGAGGCGAACGGCCGTGGTCGGTGGCGACGGGATGCCCGCTGACGTGACGCCACATCCCGGTGACGCGATGCCCGGCGCATATTCGTATTCGCGCGCGCGCGCGCCATCCAGGCCGCGCCGGCAGCGAGGAGGAGTCGATTGCCTGGTGCATCGCCGCCAGAGTCTAGCCGGGCACGTTCGAAGACGGCGGAGGCGGCGGCGGCGCTAGGTGTGGGGCGACGCCCCCGATGCCTCGATCACCGCCAGGATCTCGTCGCCGTACTTCTCCAGCTTCGCCGGACCCATCCCCTTGACGCGCCGCAACCCGGCCATCGTCCGCGGCCGCGTCTCGGCGATGGCCTTCAGCGTCGCATCGTGCGCGATGACGTACGGCGGCAGCGCCTCGTCGCGCGCGCGCCCGGTCCGCCACTCACGCAGTGCCTCGAACAGGGGGTCCTCGTCGGTGCCCGCGCGCGGCGCCCGAACGAACGCCGGCGGCCCGGGCAGGTTGCGGACGGTGCGCGGCGGCCGCGCTCGGAGGTCCAGCAGGAAGCGGCTCGGCTGGCGCTTCGTCTCGCGGCCGCGGGTCTCCCGCCGCTCGGCCCACGACAGGGCAAGGTGCGTCCGTGCCCGGGTGATCCCCACGTACAGCAGCCGCCGCTCCTCCGCGAGCGCGTCCTCATCGTCGTGTGCCTGGCGGATCGGGAGGTTGCCCTCCTCGAGCGCCGGCAGAAACACGGCGTCCCACTCGAGCCCCTTCGCGCGGTGGTAGGTCAGCAGGTTCACGCCATCCGCGGCCCCTTCGCGCTCGTGGGCGGCGCGCGCCTCGAGCTCCGTGAGGACGCTCGCTACATCGGCTGCGGCACTCGCACGGACGACGGTGTCGACGATCGCGAGCAGTGTCTCCAGGGACGCCTGGCGCTCGCGCGCCTCGTCGCCTTCGGGAACGCCCTGCTCCTCGTAGCCGACATCCTTCGCCCAGCGGTTCCGGATCGCGGCCCGGAGCTCGAACCCGCGCGCATCGAGCCCGCGTCGGCGCAGGCTCGCGATGGCGCCCCGCACCTCGTTCCGGTCGTAGAACCGGAGCCCCCTGACCTGGTACGGGACCCCGGCGCGCGTCAGCGCCTCCTCGATCGGTGCGAGCTGTGCGTTCATGCGGACGAGGACGGCGACCTCGGCCGGGGCGACGCCGTCTGCGATCCGCGCCCGGACCGCGGCGACCAGCGCGGCCAGCTCGGCGTCGGCGGACGCGTGGCGGGTGACCGTCGGCTCGGGACCGTCGCCGCGCGTCGCCTCCAGGCGCTTCGTCCGTCCCTCGGCGGCGATCAGCCGGTTCGCGAGCTCGAGGACCTGCGGTGTCGACCGGTAGTTGCGCGTCAGTGCGACCTCGGTCGCGCCGGGCCAGCGCGCCGCGAACGACGTCAGGAAGTCCGACGACGCGCCCGTGAACGAGTAGATCGTCTGATCCTCGTCGCCCACCACGCACAGGTCCCGCCGATCGCCCATCCACAGCTCGAGCAGCCGCTGCTGGAGCGGGTTCGTGTCCTGGTACTCGTCGACGCTGAACCAGCCCTTGCGCTCCCGGACCGTCGAGCCGGCGTCGGCGTCGGTCTCGAGCAGGACGACCGTCTCGACCAGCAGATCGTCGAAGTCGATGCGGCTGGCGCGCGCCTTCGCGGCCTCGTAGCCATCGAACACGTGGACGAACAGGTCCACCGGGATCGGTGGCTGGCGCCCGGCCACGGTCGTGGCTTCCCGAAGGTAGGTGGCCGGCGAGATCCGCCGCGATTTCGCCCACTCGATCTCGTCGGCGAGGTCCTTGGCCGCCGTAAACCGGTAGTTGCCGGGGAGCTGGCGGGCGATCCGCGACAGGATGGGCAGCTTCGAGTCCAGCAGGTCCGGCAGCGGCGAGCCCTCGTGGCGGCTCGGCCAGAAATGGCGGAGCTGGCGCAGCGCGTGAGCGTGGAACGTGCGCGCGGTCACGCCGGGCAGCCCCAGCGCGCGCAGACGATCGACCATCTCGCGCGCGGCCTTGTCGGTGAACGTGACCACCAGAACCTGGTCCGCGGGGACGGCGCCGGTGGAGATCGCATATGCCGTTCGGCGGCTGATCACGCGCGTCTTGCCGGTGCCGGCGCCGGCCAGGATCGCGACCGGGCCGCTCGTCGCGAGGACCGCGTCGCGCTGCTCTGAATCGAGATCGGCGAGCAGCTGGTCGGGGTCGATGCGTGGCACGTACTGACGGTAGCAGCGGCGGCTCGAACGCGGATTACGCGGGCGACCGACTCAGTGGATCGCGGCGGCCTCGACCAGCGTCTGCGCCGCCGTTCGGGCGAGCCATTCGACCACGTCCGCGTCGTGGTGGCGCCGCTCGACGGGCTCGATGTTGTCGACGAACAGCTGGTAGATCACCGCCTGCCGGGCGGCGGCGATCGGGGCGACCAGCTCCGCCGCCCGGGCCGGATGCGAGCCCGGGACATGACGCCGCCACTCGGACGCCCAGTGGTCGCGCAGGATCGGTGCCGCCGGCGGTGGGACGCGGTCGAGGAAGGCCGACATGTCGAGCAGCGGGTTGCCGACGCCGCAATCGCCCCAGTCGAGGATCGTGAAACCGCCGTCCGGCCTGCCGGCGGCATCGGCCGGGCCACGCACGTTGCCGGGGTGGAAGTCACCGTGCACGAAGGTTGGAGGGATCCCGCACGCGTCCAGCGCCTCGAACCGGGCCGGAAGGCCCGCGACGAACGCGGACAGCGCACTGCGCGCGTTCTCCGGGACGTGCGCGCCGCGTCGCGCGACGACGTCCTCGATCAGCTCGGCCAGCTGCAGCCCGCGCCAGTCGGGCAGCCCGATCGCCAGCAGCTCCTCCGAGCGCCCGATCCACTCGGCCTGCAGGTCCACCAGGGTGGACACGATCTCGAGCAGCTCGGGCAGCTCGGCGCCGTGCTGGTCCACGCCGGGGATGTCGTCGAGCAGGATCCGATCGCCGTCGTGACCCAGCAGGCGCGGCACCGGCCCGCCCTGCAATCGGCGCAGGATGTCGCCCTCGTGTGCGAAGAACGGGGGCACGACCTTGAGCCAGGCCGCGCCGCCGGCGAGCGGCAGTCGCCAGATGCTCGACAGGTTCCAGCACCGGAGCTGCTCCGCGGGGCCGACGCGCTCCAGGCGCCGGACGCGGAGCGCATCCTCGGCCCATGCGAGGTCTGCCCCCGGGCCGCCCGGCTCGGCCCAGCGAAGCCGGCTCGCGTGCTCGGACATCACCCCGTCGAACGGCTCCAGGAGGGCCACGGCATCCGGCGGGATCGGACCCTGCGCCTGGGCGACGTACATGACCCCGCCGCCCTGCGGCCTGGGCAGCTCCGAGTCGAACAGGCGGAGCACGACCACGTCGAGTCCGAACCGCTCGCGCGCCCCTTCGACGACCGGCCGTACCTCCTGCCACCACGGCGTCGCGACTGGAAACTCCGGCAGGCGACCCAGGACTTCGCCGGCGCCGTCGATGACCACCAGGGACACCCGGCGCGGCGGAATGCCCGTCAAACGGCGCGCCTCGCGCGCTGATGGCTGGGCCGGGGATCTGCCCCGGCGTCGTTGTCGGTCTTGTGTCGCACGGCCTGATGGTATCGGTCGTGCGCGATCCCGGCGTCAGCCGCCCGGGTTTGCCCAGTAGCGGCGGAACCGCGTCCGCGACTCGCCTTCTGCGCGGGCAAGGTCGTCGCGGCACGAGTCGAGCCAGGTGGTGCTCGCGAACATCCAGGCGGCGGCGATCGGCGGCAGCCCCAGGACGACCCAGGCGCACGCGAGCGCCGGGTTCGGATCGGTGCAGTGCGGCCAGACCAGCAGGCTCAGCGCCGCCAGCAGGCCGATCGGCACCCAGATGGCGACCATCCGTCCGAGCATCGCGTCGTCCGGATCGACCTCGCGCGCGCGATCCCACGCCTCGAGCCGCGCTTGTGGCGTCGCTCGGCCCCTGGCCAGCCGGAGCGCGTTCACCCCCAGCGCATAGGCGAGCAGCAGGATCACGGCCGTGGCGGCGATCTCGTCGCAGACGGCAACGTCGAGCGCCACCATGACCGGCAGCACGGCAAGCGCCGCGATCACGGCCACCAGCGTCACACCGCGAACGACCACCAAGGCGAGCTCACGCCGCAACGGCTCCTCGACGAGCATCCGGGGATCCCGCAGGGTCATGGGTGGAGCATCGGGAGCCGCGCGAAACCGGACAAGGGACCTTTGGAATGGAACCGCGTGACGATGTCGCCCGGGAGGCGGAAGGTCGACTACGAGCCGGCCACCCTGGCTGCGGTGCCGGCCACCGGCCATGACGCCGAGACGGGCAGCTGCCACGCGGCTGCGCCGACCTCGATGGGCGCGTCGCCCTCGACCGTGAAGCCTTCGAGGCCGAGCCGGACGAACGGGTTGGTCGAGGGCTGCAACAGCGTTTCGATGTCGACCGGCTCGAGGTTGACGTCCGTGCCCGGTCGCCCCAGCAGGTACCCCTGGCCGGCGCCGATCGCAAGCTCTCGGACGAGCGCAAGCTGCGCCGGTGTCTCAACCCCTTCGGCAACCAGGAGCGCACCCCAGCGCCCGCCCAGGTCCACCAGCGTGCCGAGGACACTGCGAACGGTCTCCTGACCCGTGCCCGCCTGGACGAGCGACAGGTCAATCTTCACGACGTCGAAGCGGAACTGGCTCAGCAGCCGCAGACCGGCGTTGCCGGCGCCGACGTCGTCGGCGGCGATCCGGATCCCGCCCGCGCGACATCCCTCGAGCGCCGCGAGCACGCGCGGAACGTCGCGGATGACGTCGTGCTCGGTGATCTCGAGGATGACCCGGTCCGGCGGCAGGCCCGCGGCCGCGACCATGTGCAGCAGCCGGGCGGCACCGAACTCGGGGGCCTCGAGCGTCTGTGGCGAGATGTTGATCGTGACGACCAGGGGCTCGGGGATCGCTCGCGCACCCGCGAGCACGATGGCGAGGCAGGCCACGTCGAGGTCCACCACATGACCGCTGATCTCGGCCGCGGCGAACAGCGCGCCCGGGTTGCTGAACGGCGACTCGGAAGCGGGGCGAATGAGCCCCTCGTAGCCGATGATGCGGCCGGTCGCCAGGTCGACGACCGGCTGGTAGACGGGTCGCAGCGCACCGTCTGCGATGACATCCGCCAGGGCGCGGGACAGCTCGGCGCGCTTCTGCTCGTCGACGTGCTCCGCGTCGAGGACGGGATCGACGATGGTGACGGTCGTCCGGCCCGCGCGCTTGCCCCGGTACATCGCCGAGTCCGCGTACAGCCGCAGCTGCTCGCGCGTGCCGGCGTGGGTCGGGCAGGTCGCGACCCCGGCCGAGAACGAGATCGGGCGCGGGTATCCGGCAGCCGGCCGGACCTCCAGGCCCGCAGCCAGGATCCGCCGCGCGAGCTGCGCGGCGCCGGCGGACCCGGTGTGCGGGAGCAGGATCGCAAACTCGTCACCGCCGATCCGGAACGCGCGATCGGCCAGCCGGGTCTGCTGTCGGAGCAGCCGTCCGACCTCGGCCAGCACCGCGTCGCCGACGCTGTGACCCTGGCTGTCGTTGACGAGCTTGAACTCGTCGAGATCGAGCAGCACCAGCGACAGGTCGTGCCGGTAGCGCTGCGCCTGGTCGAGGACGGCCTTGAACTCCTCCTGGAAGGCGCGGTGGTTGCCGAGCCCGGTGAGGCCGTCGATGAGCGCGTGCTCGCGGGCCTCCCGGTACGCCTGATGGAGCTCGACGCGCGACGCTTCGAGCTCTGCGGCGGGCAGCAGGATCTCGCGGGTCATCCAGCGGATGAGGACCATCAGCATCGCACCGAGCACGACCAGGGCGACGATGTGAACCGGTTGGATCCCGCCCGAGCCGCCGTTGAGGACCCGGATCAGCGGCGAGCCGAGGGCCATCGGGAGGATCGCCGCGGCCGTGAGCGTGAGGTACAGGCGGAGACGGACCAGACGCAGGGTATCGGCCGGCGATGGTTCGGCCGGCGGGGCGGCTCCGGCCTCGATCTGGTCACTCGACATGGCGCCGACGGAATGCCTCCGTGGTGGACCCCCCAGACGTGGAGCATCTATATACGACCCACCTGCCCACCCCCGAACCTGACCAAACGTCACCCCCGGCAACAGGACCTTCCGGCCGGCCTGCGAAACTGGGACGGTCACATGACCCGGCGAAGCGCCGACGACGAGCGATCGAAGAGCCGACCATGGGACACCGCAGGGAGGACACGACGACGAGCTGGTTCAGCCGCATCTTCCGGGCGCGATCGGCCGAGCCAACGGCCGCCAACCGGGCTGCACTGCAATCGGACATGCGACTCGACAGCCAGGAACCGCGGTTCGTCTGCTCCACGTGCGGACGCACCGATCTGCCCGAGGCCGGCGACTGGGATCCGCCGATCTGCCAAGAGTGCGACGCCGCGATCAACGAGGACGCGATGCGCGAGGCAGAGGATTTCGACGATCACTGACGGCTGACGACGTGACCCGCGTGGCCCGCCGACGCGCGCCCGACGCGGCCCGAGTGACCTGCGCAACAGACGTGGGCCGCGCAGCCGACGTGCCCGCGTGACCCGCGGAGCCTACGCGACCGCCGTCTCCGGCTGGGCGGGCGGCGCCGCACCACCCGGGGAGCCCGGCCCCGCGCCCGTCCCCGATCCCGGCGGGAGCAGCGGCGGCGGCGGAGCGAAGTCCCCGCCCCCATCGGTCCCGGCTTCCTTCGCATCGGCGTGCTGGCGCAGGTCCGTGGCCCGTTGTCGCAGCCCCTGCCCGAGCGCGACGTACTCGTCGATATGCGTCCCGATGCTTTGCCAGGCGTCGCGCATCTCCTGGACCGTGAACTTCGGCATCCCGGTGAGATCGCTGATCTCGCCGATGATCAGGTCCATCACCTGCTCGGCGTTGGTGCACTTCCCGAGCCCGTCGCTGAACCTCGCGATGTAGTTGTTGAGCGTGCCGGCCATGGCTGCGCTCTCGATGGCAAGCAGCGCCAGCCATTCGCCCAGGTTGTCGGCCTTGCCCTGCACCGCCTGCACCGGACCGCGGACCTCGCCCTTGATCCCGTCGAGGCGTGACTGGACGTTCGCGACGCTGCGCCTGATGAGCTCGTTGGCGGTCGCCGTGGCCTGGTTGGCGAGGTACTCGGTGGCGTTGGCAACGACGCTGTCCCCGAGCTCCACCTCGGGAAGGCTGTAGCTGGGAATCACGAGAGCGTCGAGGGCCTCGAGGATCGAGTCGCAGGCCCCGGAGATCGCCGCGGCGTTGGTCTGGGCATTCGACGCCATCGACCCCAGCTGCTCGACCATCGTGAGCTTCTTCCGCATGTCCTCGAGGCCGGACTGGACGGCGTCCTGGATCAGCTGGAACGCCGTCTTGCCGCCGGTCAGCGCCCCGGTGATCGCGTTGAGCTGCGCGATCTGCTGGTCCGCGTATGCCTCGAAAGCACCGATGACCGCGTCGACCGCCGTGTACGTCGTTCGTGCCTGGCCCGACTCGTTTTCGACGAAGCCACCCGCCATGTCGTAGATGAGCGCCTTCTCGCGCAGCTCGGTGGGCGTCCCCTCGTTTGCGTGCCGGCCCGCGGTGATCAGGTTGCCCAGCCAGACGCCGAGAACGCCGTTGATGCCGCCGATGATGTTCGGCACCGCGCTCTTCATGAACGCACCGGCGAGCGACAGCGGCTCCCTCGCCTGCTGCACCGCGCCGGTGTTCGAAGCGCCGAGGCTGGCCAGGCTGATGACGTCGAGCGTGATGTTGACGACGTCGCCCATGAGGTTCGCCGCGTAGCCGTCGGCGAGCTGCTTCCACTGCTCGGCCTCGGCGGACGTCGGGGCGTGGCCCGACTCGTAGAGCGCCTCGACCTCGATGACGATGTCGGTGCCCATCTGGACCTCGTCGAGGCCTACCTTGACCACGCTCAGCACATCGTTCGCGGCCGCGGTGAGCGGCGTGAACTCTGCACCGACCACGGAGCCCGCGAGGCCGTCCTGGATCAGCTGGTCCACATACAGGATGTGTCCGACCACGTTGTTGCCGATGTTGACGAAGTTGCGGAACACGATCAGGCCCGTGGCCAGATCCGCGTTCTCCGAGTTGGGGATCGACGCGAGATCGCTCTGGAAGTTGAGCGCGTCCGCCCCGAGACCCGCCAGCAGCCCCCAGCCCGGGATCAGGCGACCGACCTCGAGAGCGGTGCGCACGGGCGGGCCGTAGTCACTGAGGATCTGGTTCCAGTCGATGCCCGATTTCGCGGTCTCGGGATCGGGCAGGCCGTGGGGGCCGGCCGGCACGGTGGCCGGAGTGGATGGGCCGGTTGAGCCGGCCGGGCCGGGTGGAACGACCTGACCGCCGCCCCCGGGCTTCGTTCCCCCACCGCCGGCGCCGGAAGTGCCTGTTGGCCTGGCGCCGGGCTTGAGGCCGGCGGTCGGCCCGGGCTTGGGGCCAGCTGCCGGACGCTGCCCTCGCCCGCCCCGGTCGCCGCAGCACCCGCGGCCGCACCCGCGAGCGCCCCGGCGGAGCCGATCACTGTGCCGGCCGCGGTCGTGGTCGCCGCGGTGGCCGCGGCGGCGCCAGCGACCGCGCCTGCCAGCCCTCCGATCGCGCTCGGCTTGGCCGTGGGCTCCTTGCCGGACTTGCCGCTACCGGCCAGCGCATCGGGCTTGGCCGTGGGCTCCTTGCCGGACTTGCCGATGCTGGAGGTCTCGGGCTCGAGCGACGGCGGCTTGGCCGTGGGCTCCTTGCCGGACTTGCCGATGCTGGAGGTCTCGGGCTCGAGCGACGGCGGCTTGGCCGTGGGCTCCTTGCCGGACTTGCCGATGCCGGAGGTGCCGGGGCTGCCCGGGCTGCCGGCGCCACCGGCCGCGCCGCCGGCCGCACCCCCACCCGCCGGCGGGCCGGAACCACCCGGCGAGCCACCCCCTTCCGGCGGGCCCGCGGCTGCGCTGGTCCCCTTCTGCGGCTTGGTCTCCGCACCAGGGCCGGCGTCCTCCTCGAGCGGGTCCTGCTCCTCCTCGTCGAGCTTCTTCCCGGAGGGTTGGGTCTTCTTGAACAGCCCGACCGCCTGGACCGTCGCGCGGTTACCGGCGAACCGCTGCATCGACATGAGCATCGCGGGGCTCATCCCGCGCGGCATGCCCGCGACGCCCGGGCGCGCGTGGCCCGTGTCGGCGGCAGCCGGTGACGCCAGCGCCGCCTCGCGAACGAGCGCCGCCTCGTCGGCCACCGGCACCGCGGCATCGACGCCCGCGGCACGGGACGACCGGCGCAAGGCCTCGAGCTGCTCGCGTTCAGCCAGCTGGGCGCGATCAGGCATGGCAGGCAACCAGGGACCCCGGATCCATCGACAAATCGTGGCGCGAGCGCGGCCCATCGCGCGAGGAATCCGGGGCCAACAATCGGGCAGCTGGCTTGCCCGTTCGGGCCATTCGGTGGCGGAGGGCTCGGCATCCGGGACCTGCGACGCCATCGCGCCTCACGTATCCTGCGCCGATGATCACGCTCGAACCGATGACCGCCGAGGCGTGGGATGCCTGGCACGACAGCTCCGTCCGGGACTACGCCGTCGAGAAGGTCCGCGCCGGCACCTGGACGGCCGATGAGGCCCAGGCTCGCTCGGAGGCGGACTTCGCCAGCCTCCTTACCGACGGGCTGGCCACGCCCGGCCACGAGCTCAGATCGATCGTCACGGAGGCCGGCGAGGTCGTCGGCGCCCTGTGGTTCGCGCCGCTGCGCGAGATCGGCAGCGGCGAGTGCTTCATCTACGACATCGTGGTCAACGAGGACGCCCGCGGGCACGGCTACGGCCGGGCGGCGATGATGGCCCTGGAGCCGCTCGCAAAGTCGCTCGGCTACGACCGGATCGGCCTCCACGTATTCGGCGACAACAAAGTCGCTCGCGAGCTCTATCGCACGTCCGGGTACGTCGAGACGGACGTGATGATGCGCAAGACGCTCGAGTAGGCGCCGAACAGCTCGAACAGGCGCCAACAGCTCGAACAGGCGCCGATTCGCTCGAACAGGCGCCGAACGGCTCGAACAGGCGCCAACAGCTCGACAGGCGCGCCGATCCGGCTGGAGGCCGCCTCGCACCCGCGATCCCCGCCCCGTTCGCAGAGGCTCATCGTCGGCCCAGGTCTGGTCGCTGGCCAACCCAGCAACCCAGCATGCTGGTATTCTGGCTTGATGAAGGTCACCTTCGATCTCGATCCCGATCTCTACCGCACGCTCAAGGTGGAGGCCGCCCGCGCGGATCGCAGCGTCCGCGAAGTCGTCGCCGATGCCCTCACCGCCTGGCTCGAGCACCAGGAGGACGAGGAGGACCGCGGGTCTGCCGTCGCCGCCCTTGCGGAATACCAGCGTGACGGCGGGACGGCCGCGGCCGAGTTCTTCGAGCACCTCGCCGCCGAGGCGCGCGCGGAGTACGGGTCCGGCGACTGATGCCCGCGCTCCCCTACCGGGTGGAGCTGGCGCCGGCCGCTGCTCGACAGCTCCGGCGAATGCCCCCGGGCGACGCCGCCCGTCTCCGCGGACCCATCCTCTCCCTCGGGCTCGAGCCTCGGCCGCCGGGCGCAACCCCCCTGGTCGGCATCGATGCCTGGCGCCTCCGGATCGGAGACCTGCGGATCGTCTACGTCATCGACGACGTGGCTCGCGTCGTCGTCATCCTGCGCGCCGCCCGCCGCAACGAGAGCACGTATCGCCGCGTCCCTCGTCGACGTTGAACGACGAGTTCGTCTACGCCGACGTTCCGTCCGATCCATCCCCCCTCCACCCGGCTTGACAGCCGCATCGATCCCGATATATCGTGATGCCGCGCGATATGGCGCAACATAACGATAGGAGGAGCATTCTTGTTCCGTTCCACTGACGCAGGCGACGCGCATCGTCGCCACCACCACCGAGGCCCCCGACGAGGACCCGGACCCGACGGCATGCCCATGGGGCCCCGCGGGCTGTTCGGCCGCGGAGGCCGGGGCCGAATTCGCCGAGGCGAAGTCCGCCCGCTGATCCTCGCCGTCCTCACCACACGGCCGATGCATGGCTACGAGGTCATCCAGGAGCTCGAGGCCCAGAGCGGCGGCCGCTGGCGCCCGAGCGCGGGTTCCGTCTACCCCACCCTCCAGCAGCTCGCCGACGAGGGGATCGTGACCAGCGACGAGGTCGACGGCCGTCGCACGTACACGCTGACCGAGAAGGGTCGAGCGGCCGCCGCAGCCAACCCCGCGGCCGAGCGATGGGGCGAGCACACCGCCGACGATGAGCCGGACCTGCGGATGCTGGGTCACCAGCTGATCGGCGCCGTGACGCAGGTCCAGCGCCTGGGCTCCGAGCATGCCCGATCGGAGACGACCCGGATCCTGACCGACGCGCGTCGCCAGGTGTATCGGCTGCTCGCGAACGACGACGCGGACCCCGCGGCGACCGATGCGCCGGCACCGGCAGACTCGCCGTCCCCCACCGCCTGAGCCCGATGGCGACCGAGCGGGATCGACTGCGCGCGCTGGCCGCGTTCGAGCCCGTGCTGACGGCGTCCGGCTTTACCATCGGCCACTGGGTGACCAGTGAGCCCGACGCCGACGGCGTGCTGCACATGCCCTGGTTCGACTACAGCGCGGCCGCCGACGACTTCCGCCGGATGGCGGCATCGAACGGCTGGGTCGTGCCGTTCGACTGGATGGCCTGGGTCGCCACGCCCGATGCGCAGCGGCTCATCGCAGATCCAGGTCTCGTCGCCAACGCCACGGCCGACGACCTCGTGAAGCTCATCACCGCGATCATCCGCGGCGACCGGTTCTCGGAGGGCGAGCTGGCGGGCGCCTGCGAGTCAGGCATGCTGCTCGCGATCGTCCGGCGAGCCGCGGTGCTCGCCGAGGCCGACTAGGGCCTGCGGGTGGAGCCGGCCTGACCCGTACGCCCGGCTGACCCGTACGCCCGAACGCGACGACGCACCGCGCGGCGAACACTCAGGCGTCGCCTACCAGCGGATGGGTGGCTTCGGCGGGCGATTGACCACGACAGCCACGCCGCCCACAGCCGCGACGCAAACGAGGGCGAACGCGAGGACGGAAGCGAACGTCGGCAACGGGTCCGGTGAGCGACCGGCAGCCGCCGATGCGCTGATGAGACCCACGGCGATGCCGCCGATCATGCCCTGACGGATGTTCAGCTTCCGCATCAGAATCCCCCTGCCGCGTGCCCGCGTCGGACGGCGCCGGTGCCGTTCAGCATGTCCTCGGACGCGGCCCCGGTCAAGGACCGCATAGACCCCTCGCCCGATCGCACCCACAGACGCGCACGCACCTGGCGCTGGCGTCGTGGTTCGTCGGGTCCGGACGTGCAGGTCGCGACCAGGCGTTCAGGCGGCGAGTCCGATCACCAGCCACATGAACGCAACACCCAGCACCGTGCACGCGATGGTCAGGCGGCTCGGGTGGTGGGCGTGGGCCTCGGGCAGGATGTCGGAGGTCGCGAGGTAGAGCAGGATCCCGGCGAAGAAGCCGAGGTACAGGCCAAGGAGCGGGCGGGGAATGGTGAACAGGAGGGTGCTCGCGGCTCCTGCCACCGGAGCCAGCGCGTCGAGGGTGACCAGCGTGAGCGCTCGGCGTCGGTTGTTGCCGTACAGGGACGTGATGGTGTAGGTGTTGAACCCGTCGGCGAAGTCGTGGGCGATGACGGCCACGGCGATCGTGGCGCCGATCGCCGCGCCCGCCTGGAACGCGGCGCCGATGGCAAAGCCGTCCATCACGCTGTGCCCCACGAGCGCCGATCCGGCGAGTAGCCCGACTCCGGGCCGGTGCTGGTGCGGAGCCCACTCGTCCTCGTGTCCGCGATGGACCCCCATCCAGCGCTCGATCACGTGCAGCGCGAGGAAGCCCGCCACCAGCGTGATCAGCGGAGCCTGCACGTGGAACCACTCGGCCGGCTCCTGGCTCAGGGCCTCGGGCAGCAGATCGAAGCCCACCACGCCCAGCATCAGCCCGGCGGCGAGGCCGAGGACGAGGTGCTGGTAGTCCCGGATCCGCACTGCCGCCCATCCCCCGAGGAGCGTGGTGGCGAACGCGCCCAGCGCGACGAAGACCGGCATCGCGGCTCAGCCCGCCGAACCGTCACGGAGTCGGGGGCACGGTCGGACCGTCGTGGCGGGCGTGGTCGCGAGGTGGAGGTGTCGGCCGTGCACCTCCATCGACCCCATCACCGACCTCCTCGGATGCGATCGGCCCGCGCCGACAGCAGGACCGCAGCGCGCTTGCCCGCCCGGATCCAGCTGCGGATTGCCGCGCTCGTCACCTGGCCATCTCCGCCACCGCCGCCGGGGAGCAGGACGGCTTGTCGAGCACGAGGGTCGGGTCGGCGTCGGGCTCAGGTGCGAGCGTCATTCGTGTTTCCCCCTGGCTGGCGGTTCCCGTCAGCAGACCTTCGCCTGTTTCGCTTGTTTCGTATCCCGAACCCTGACGAACTCGCGAAACATGTCAAGTTGTGCCGCATCTACTTGAACGGGCGCGCCGCCGGTGGAAAGCTCGACCCGTCAAACAGCATGCGACCGGCCTGCGGTTCGCTCAGCTCCCACTACACGACCAGGCTCAGGAATGCGAGGAACATGAGGGACGGGGCATCGGGCCCGATCACGGGATCGTGCCGGAGGCATCGGCAGTCGGCGGGACCAGATCGCAGTCCGGCGTCGTGCACAGCTCGAGCCCCAGCTGGTCGAGCCCCTCGGCGAGCGGCGTGAACCCCAGCCAGCCGCCGAAGCTCCGGCTGGTGACGCCCGCCGGGATCCCTCGAACAAGGACCGCCCCACCCAAATCGCCCGTGGCCACCTGGATCCGCGCCGCGATCATGCATGGGAAGTACGAACCGTCCTCGTCGACCGGCTTGAGGTTCTCGCCCTTCTCGGCCACGGCGCCGCTGCGGTAGATGTCGCGGCCGTCGATCTCGGCTATGTCACCGATCGCGATGTCGTCGCACGCAAGCGGCTTCGTGCCGGGCTCGATCACGCGATAGCCGGCCGTGCCGAGGTCCACCACGTTGAGGTGGCCCCACGGGATGTGATCCGGGGCGACCACGAGGTAGTTGATATCGGACGAGGCGCACGTGTGGTCCGGATACGGGCACGTGGCATCGCGGGCGGCCGGGCCGAACACCCCGCGCACGCCGATCCCGTCGGGGTCGTACGCCACGGTGCCCTCGGTCGTGCAGTGGCCGGTGGAGGTGAGCACGATCGTGTCGCCCAGCCGGGCGTAGAAGCCGCCCGAGCAGTAGCCCCACAACACCTGGCCGGCGAGCACCGGCGGGTCGTACACGGGCGTCGAGCGACGCGGGGTCGTGATCTCGCGAACGGCGACGAAGATGCCGATCCCCAGGATCACGCCCACCAGCGCGACGATCAGCAGCCGGCGCAGCCGCACGGCCCTGTTCGCGTTCGTCGCTGTCACCCCCGTCAAACCCGGCCTCACTCAGCGGCGGGTCGGAGACGCTGGCCCGGCGAGCCGATCTTCGATGACGACGGAGCGCTGGGTAACCATGACCATCGGGTCGATCGCGGGCGTCAGGTCTCGCGGGCTGCCTCCAGGATCCGGAAGCCAACGGACTTCATCACCCGAATCACATCGTCGCGGAAGGGCAAGCCGTCGACGAGGACGCCCTTCCGCCGGGGCGACAGGATCTCGATGCCGATGACGGAGCCGTCCGTCGCGTAGTTGATCCCACGCGAGTCGTCCAGGCGCTCCTGGTGGTGCCACTCGGCGTCGCTCACCGTGAGGTGCGCAGCGTCCACGGACTCGTCGTATTCGAGAAGCATGTCGGTCATCGGCTGCTGCCCTCGTGTCGCTTGGCGGGCTCGCGGACGTACTCCTCGAGAAGGGACCGGAGAACGTCACTCATGCTGCGCCCTTCTGTTGCCGCCCTCGCCGCCGCCCGGTCTCGGAGGCTTGCAGGGACGCGAACGGAGATTCGCGGAGCATGCCCCCCGGCATCCGCGTCCAGGAACGGCCTCCCGCGCCGAGGACGCCACCGGGACAGGTCGTACCCCGCCACCGCCTCATCGGCCAGGCGATCGAGGTCATCCTCGGTCAGCTGACGGCCACTCCGCGTGGTCACAGGCATCTCATGACCTCCGCGTAGGCATGTCGATACCGCCATCGCAGCCGCATGGCGTGGATGATGACCATGTCGCCGTTCTCAAGCTCGATGCCGACAACCTCAAGCGGAACCCCTCCGGCATCCGGCCCGAGGAAGACCACCCGATCCGGCTCGTCGGCATCGTGGCCGGGATAGAGGGGGCACGGGCATCGCTCCACGACGAACGTGGCTCGTTCACGACTGATCCCATGTCTCTCCGCCGACCGGCGGAAGACGAACGCCACTGCATCCTCTGATTATGTCAGACACAAAGCGGGCGTCAAGGACGCTGAGCAACGGTATCGAGCCCCGCTTACGTCGGGCTCACCTGGTCGACCTGCGCGGGCCGCGAGGTTCCCGGAGCGCTGCGCTCAGCGCGGCGGCTGGGGCCGGAGGTAGGGCTCGGGCCGTCGGGCAGTTTCGTCGGCGGGCGATGGACCGTCCCAGATCAACGTCTCGGGGCGATGTCCACGTCGCCCGGCCAGACGAGCGTGCCGTAGTCAACCGCGACAATTCGGAACGTCCGATCATCGGCGGCGATGTGGTCGAACAGCGGCCCGTGAAGCAGGTCGCTGAGATCGCGCACCACTACCCCGCCGTCTGACAGCGTCAGGCGGACGGTCCGGCCGTCAAGCGGCTCCACACCGCGGATCTCCAGCATCAACTCTCGCGGGCTGCCTCCAGGATCCGGAAGCCAACGGACTTCATCACCCGGATCACATCGTCGCGGAAAGGCAAGCCGTCGACGAGGACGCCCTTCCGCCGGGGCGACAGGATCTCGATGCCGATGACGGAGCCGTCCGTCGCGTAGTTGATCCCACGCGAGTCGTCCAGGCGCTCCTGGTGGTGCCACTCGGCGTCGCTCACCGTGAGGTGCGCGGCGTCCACGGACTCGTCGTATTCAAGAAGCATGTCGGTCATCGCTTGGGACCCTTGTGCCAGACGGTTACCGCCCGACGCCCGTCCCGTCTACGGACACCGGCCGAGCAGCGCCAGAGCCGCGATCCACCCCACAACGCCGACCGACCCGAAGACAACCAGCCAGGTGACGCCGCGGCGAGGTTGGGACGCGGCCGTGCCCGCGCCCCCGAGCAACGCGCCGACGAACGCCGCGACCCCGGCGATGGCCAGGGCGAGGGCCGCGATGGCGGCCAGTCCCAGGGCGGCCCACATGTTCCTTTCGCACGAGCCGTCGATGGCGAAGATCGCGACGATCGGACCTGCCATCGCCCCGGCCATGATTGCGGCGACGGCATCGCGCCCACGCAATACGGCACCGGCGAAGCCCGGGAGGACGATCAGCGGAGCCATCAGGATCAAGGCGCTCGGATCGAAGACGGGCAAGTCGACGTCGAGGAAGGTCCCGATGAGACCAAGACTCGCCGCGATCCCAGTGGCACCGACGCCGGCGAGCAGACCGACCCCAATTCGCCAGCGACGACTCGGGGTCCAGGGCCCAGCGTCCGACCGGTCGGTGTCCGCGCCCATGAGGGGACCCTGTATCTGGCGATCTGCCGAGGAGACTGGTGAAGGGTCGCTAAGTGATCTGACCATGTCGACACAAATCGAGCGTCAAGGGCGTTGCGTCGCGTACGAAGTGCGCCGGAACTCCGCGTATCGTCGTGCAAGGCGGTCAGGATCCGGAAGATCGGCCGGACGGCGAGGCAGGAAGATCCGCCGATCGTGGATCTGCTGCAGGCCAACGACAAGCATCGGGCCGTCTGACTCGGTCAGGATCGATGGTCGAACTTCGATCACGTAGTCGGGCCGGATCGCGAAGAAGAACCGATCGAAGGCGGCGTGATGCAGCTTGCACAGCGCCACGCCATTGCTGACCACGGGCTCGCCCTCGGCGTCGCTGTCCGGCGTGATGTGGGCCGCGTCGAGAAGCTCCTGGTGACGGAGGCTGCACAGCGCGCAGCGCTGCTGGTAGGCCCGGATGACCCGCTCGCGAAACGCCGCCTGGTGAAGCCGCTGGCGGACCGTTCTCGTTACATATGCACGCCGCGACGCAACATTGTCGCCAGCGATCTCGTAATCATCCGCCCTCCCGAAGAGGGAGGAGTTGATGTCGTCCACCTGCACGGTGAACATCAGGCGATCGGGTTCGTCACCGACGACGAACGTCGGATACCAGGCGACATACCGTCCGGGCTCGATCGCATAGAAGTAGACCAGCGGAACCTTGTCGATCATCGCGCGGCGAAGTCCCCGGTTGTCGCGATGCCGGGGATCTTCGCCCCGATACGCGTAATCGAGCGTGCCCGAAGCGCCGTCCGAACTCGCACCATCTGCGTAGCGCGATTTGAACACCGTGGTGATTGACAGCGGAAGCTCGCACGCCGCCGGTTTCCAGATTCCCTGAGGACCCATCAGGGGGATTCGCAGCCCACCGAGCTCAAAGCCTTCGAGGACGGATCGCGAGATCGCCTCGCCATGCTCGGCGCGCTGATCGGTCAGCCAATCGAAGACGGAACGTCGGATCGTTTGGTCGGCCGAGCCGATCATCCGAACTGCACCATGATCATGAGGTTCTCATTCTGCGCGGCAATCATGGTGGCTCGCGGGT
>CAVYXU010000027.1:0-30019 GCA_963772565.1 uncultured Chloroflexia bacterium | reverse complement strand
GCGTCCTCCGGCAATACGGCCGGAGCGTCCTCCGGCAATACGGCCGGAGCGTCCTCCGGCACCGCCGGGGAGTCATCCGGCGCCACGAGGTAGCTGATGCAGTTCAAGGGCACCATCCAGATCACCGCGCCGCGCGACCGCGTGTGGGCGTTCCTGATGGATCCGAACAAGGTCGGCAGCTGCGGCCCCGGCGTGGAATTGATCGAGGTCATCGACGAGGATCACTTCAAGGCGAAGGCCAAGGTCGGCGTGGGCTTCATCTCGGCCCGGTTCGTGGTGGAGATGACGGTTGCCGAGAAGACGGAGCCGGATCTTGCGATCCTCAAGGCCCACGGCCAGGCGCCGGGCTCGGCGGTTGATGCGACCGCCGACATGCGGTTGTCAGGACCCGCGGAGGGGCCGACGACGATGGACTGGTCCGCGGACGTGCTGATCGCCGGGACGCTGGCGTCGGTCGGTGCACGGATGATCGAGGGCACGGCCAACAAGATGATCGGCCAGACCTTCGACTGCATCCGCACCAAGCTTGAGGCCGGCTGATCGCGCGCTGGACTTCAGCCGGCGGTTCAGCGCCGACGGTCAGCGACGTCGAAGGTCGCGAACCCGATTCACTCCCCGCGGTCAGGCGTCCCGGGTCACCGACCAGTGCGAGACGTGTTCCAGCGTCTCCTCGACCGTCTGGCGGACCTCCACCCGCGCCTCGGGATAGCCGGCCCCGCGGAGGAGCTTCTGGACGTGTTCGGCCGCGCGGGGCCCGTCCGGGTAGCCGCCCCCCTCCTCGGTCTCGTCGCGAGCGCGCTCGAAGGCCCGGACGAAGTCGGGATCGTCCCACGGCGCGAGCTTTGCCTTGATGTGCAGCATTGTGACCATGTCGATGAACTCCAGTGCCGGTACAGGCTCCACCAGCGATTCTGGCCGGCCCGATCCCGCGTCGCGAGGGCCGGAGGTCCCGGCGCGGTCACGAACCGGGTGCTACGTGCGAGACTGAGCGCATGGAGCGCCTCCACTCGGTCATCGGGCCCGTGGCCACCAACGTCCATGTCCTCGCCGATCCCCGGACGCGCGAGGCGATCGCGATCGACACCGCCACGCCGTCGTTGGCCTGGATCACGGACGCCCTCGCCGAGCGCGGGTGGACGCTCAAGCTGATCGTCAGCACGCACGGGCACTGGGACCACATCGGCGACAACGCCGCGCTGACCGAGCACACCGGGGCGCCGATCGCGGTCCATCCCGACGACCGGCATCGGCTGGTCGATCCGCAGCCGCTGTACGCGCCGTTCCCGATCGTGCCCTCGGTTCCGGCGGTGGAGCTTGCCGAGGGCGGCGAGATCCGGTTCGGGGAGATCCGGCTGCAGGTGCTCCACACGCCCGGCCATACGGAGGGCTCGGTGTGCCTCCTGTCCGCCGACGACGGCCTGCTGCTCAGCGGCGACACGCTGTTCGCGGGTGGCTGGGGGCGGGTGGACCTTCCGGGCGGCTCAGCCGAGGCGATGGCGGCGTCGATCAGTCGCCTGGCCGGGCTCGAGGACCGTCTCCAGGTGCTGCCGGGTCACGGGGCTGCCACGACGATCGGGCGGGAGCGGGCGTGGATGGACCTGGTCACGCGCGAGGGCCGCCTGCCGATGTGAGGCGGCGGGCGCTTCGCCGGCCCGCCTGCATCCCGCTACCCGGAGATCACCGTTCCCTGGTGGTACCGGAGCGTCCAGCCGTCCGCCGACCGGCGCCAGATCGACATCCGTCGCGTCGCCCGCTCGTCCTGCATCAGGTGGTACGTCACGAGCCACGTGTCGCCGTCGAGCCGGTGGCAGTCGAAGTCGCTGACGACGAGCCCTGCCATCGGGTGGTAGCCGGGGTCGGCATACCGGGCCGCCACCACGTCCAGCACCGTCGCGCGGTCGTAGACGCGCCCGGATGCGCCCACCTCCCAGAAGTCGTCGGCCGTCATCGCCTCGAGTTGCGCGCGCATTGTCCCGGGTCCGGATCGATGGAAGATCGGCTCCCGGTTGCGCAGCTCGGTGGCGACGTCGACGGCATCCGGCGCGTAACCGGGGTTGCGTCGTGGGTCAGCCACGACGGTAGCTCGCCTCCAGGACCGCCGTTCCCAGGACGTCCGCGCCGTCGAGCGCCGTGCGAACCGCGGCGCCGCCGGGCGGGCCCACGAGCCCGAGCGGCGCCGCGAGCGCGTACAGGGTGAACGTGTAGCGATGCGTGCCCGACGGCGGGCAGGGGCCGCCCCAGCCGATGCTGCCGAAGTCGTTGCGACCCTGTCGCGGGGCATCGGGCGACGCCGAGACGCCCAGCGGCAGGGCGCCGGTCTGTGAGCCGTCGATGTCGAGGACGATCCAGTGGACCCACCCCCCGGCATCGGGGTCATCGACCAGCAGCACGAGCGTGGCGGTCCCGTCGGGCATTCCGTCCCAGGCAAGGTCGGGCGAGATGTCCTCGCCGTCGCAGGTGAACCGGCGAGGGATCGCTCCACCGGTGCTGAACGACGCCGAGGTGAGGGTGAACGGGTCCATGGTTGCCTCCGGGGCTTCGGTGGGGGTGGCGCCCGTCAGGTCGCCGGCGGCTGAGCCGGCGGCCGACGGCGTGGGCTGGCTGGCAGTGGATGCGGCCGGCGCGACCGAAGCCGCGGTGGTCGCCGGCGCCGGTGTCGACGACGGGGTGGGGGAGGCGCACGCGGCCGCCGACACGGCGGCCGCCGTCAGCAGCGCCGTGATCGGGCCAAGCGGGAACCGGTGCATGCAGGGATTCTGCTCCCGGCGCGCCAACCCGGTCAGCGCTCACCCGCGGGCAGCCAGCCGGCCGGCGCCGGACCCTCGAGCGGGCGCCCGAACGCGCTCCACCGGCGCGCCACGAGGAAGCCGAGCCCCTCGTAGAGCTTGAGCGCACCCGTCGGGTTCGCGCCGTCGACGCCCAGCCATGCCTCGTCCATCCCCTGCGCTCGCAGGACCTGGAACGATGCGGTGCAGAGCGCCTTTGCGACGCCCCGGCCACGCCATGGCCGTCGGACCGAGACGTGCTCGAGCCAACCGCGTCGGATCCCGATCGCCTCGTTCTCGACAGTGAAGATCCCGTTCATCACGGACCCGGCGACCTGGTCGCCGTCCCAGGCGACACACCACAGCGAGGTGTCGGTCTCGGGGTGGTCGAACATCGCGGCGAAGTCGCCCTCGCCGGATGTCCGGTGCCCCCAGTGGTCCTGGAACGCCTCGTCATCTGCGTCGAAGATGGCCCGGTGCTGATCGGGGGTGACCGGCCGCATCTCGATCCCGTCGGGGAGCGGGTATTCAGGCAGGACGCCGGTCAGCGGGCGGCGCATCTCGAAGCCGAACCGGATCGGCACGTACCCCTCGGCGGTGATCAGCGCGCGGTCGGCGTTGTCGTTCTCGAGCGCCCAGGTTCGGAGCTCGCGTGGCCCGGGCCGGGGATCCGAGGCGGCTTCGGCCGCAAGCCGCGCCTGGGTCGTGCGCAGGAGCGCGGTCCCGATGCCCCGGCCCCGGTGCTCCGGCAGGACGGCCCCTTCGGTTTCGAGCGCCATCACGGGGCTTCGCATCACCCGATACCCGAGGTGCCAGGCGATCGGCTGGCCGTCGATCTCGGCCACCACGATGTCACGCTCGACATCGAAGTGATCCTTCGGCTCGAGGTCGCCGGCGAGGCTCTCGGCCGTGCGGACCTCGTCGCCGCCGTCGCCCCGGCGGGCGCGGTTGCCGATGTCGGCGATCACAGGCCAGTCGGCGGACGTCGCGTGCCGGAAGGTCAGCCCCGGGATGCTCGGGGCGTCGACGACCTCGGCGGTCGTTCCCGGGGTCGATGTGGGTGTGGTCATGCGCTGGCCTCCGGCTGTGTGGTCATCGGTCGTTCCCGTACTTGTGCTTCATGTGGTTGCTCACCGACGCGTGGATCGCCTTCCACTTCCGGCGTTCGGCTGCGCGGAGGAGGGGATTGGCGCTGCGCGCGACGTGGGCCGCCTCGCGCTCGAGCTTGCGCTGGCTCGCGAACCGGTCCTCGGACAGGCGACCGTCCGACAGGGCGGCGAGAACCGCGCACCCGGGCTCCCGCTCGTGCGAGCAGTCTCGGAACCGGCAGCCCTCGGCGAGCTCGGTGATGTCGGCGAAGGCGGGCGCCAGGCCGTCCTCGGCGCCCGTGACACCCAGCGACCGGATCCCCGGCGTGTCGATGAGCAGCGCGCCGCCCGGCAGCATGACGAGCTCACGATGGGTCGTCGTGTGACGTCCGCGCGAGTCGCCGGCGCGGACCTCCCCGGTCCGGAGAAGCTCGTGTCCGACGAGCGCGTTGACCAGCGTCGACTTGCCGACTCCCGACGACCCGAGCACGACCGCGGTTCGGCCGGGCGAAAGATGATCCGCCGCCAGCGCTGCCACGCCATCGCCGGTCCGTGCCGAGATCGTCCGGACGTCGACACCGGGTGCCACGGCCTCCGCCGCCAGCCGCAGCCCGTCGAGGTCCTGGGCGACGTCGGCCTTGTTGAGGACCAGGACCGGGGTCGCGCCGCCCGCGTACGCGACGCTCAGATACCGCTCCAGGCGGCGCAGGTTGAAGTCGCCGTCGAGGCCGGTCACGACGAGCGCGACGTCCACGTTGGCGGCGAGGACCTGCTCGTCCACTGCGTGCCCGTCGTCGGCGCCGCGCCGGAACACGGTCCGTCGGGGCAGGATCGCGTGGATGACCGCCGGCCCCGAGTCGGCCGCCGAGGCGGTGCTCGCCACCCAGTCGCCGACGGCAGGCAGATCACCGGGCCCGAGGGCCTCGTGGCGCAGCCGTCCGGCGATCACGGCGTCGTGGACACCTTCGGGCGTCATGAGCATCCACGCATCGCGGTGAGCCGCCGAGACCCGGGCCGGCTGCCGGCCCGCCCCGTCATGGGGCAGATAGGCGGCAGCCCAGCCCGGGTCCCAGCCCAGCGGTTCGAGCGTCGCGAGGTTCTCGATCGTCACGGCCGCGGCCACGTCGGGGTGGTCCATGTCAGCCCACCCGCTTGAGCTTGCCGGTGCGCTTGGCGTACCGCTCGGCGCGCGCGAACGCCCACAGCCCGGCCGGGATCAGCACCGCGCCCATCACGAGCAGCGGGATGATGTCGCCGACCAGCGCCGTGATCGGCGCCCCGTCGAGCAGGCCACCGCGGACGCCGTCGAGCACGTACGTGGCGGGCGAGATGCGCGACAGCACCTGCATCCAGTCCGGCAGCACCGACACCGGATAGTACACGCCCGAGACGAGCAGCAGGCACGACTGGAGGACGAACGTCATCTGGGCGCCGCGCTCCACGTAGAGCAGCGGCAGGATGGCGGCCATCATCCCGATGCCCACGAAGCTGAACGACCCGAGCAGGACGAACACGACGGCGGTCAGCCCGTTCATTCCGCCGGGGTTGAGCTGCGGGAAGAACAGGACCAGCACGATCAGGATCGCGGCTGTGTGCACCAGCCCGTACACCATCGCGTACACGCACGAGCCCAGCAGCTGCGTCCAGCGCCGGACAGGCGCCATGAACGTGTATTCGAGGGTTCCCTCCCAGCGCTCGACCGAGATCGTCTCCGCGATCCACGAGAAGACCACCGACAGGTAGTTCCAGAAGACGGCGCCGATGATCAGGGTGAGCAGGAGGCGGTCGTCGCCCGACGCCGCGCCGATGAACGAGATCGACAGCGCGCTGGCGACGGAGTAGACGAGGAATGCGACCTCCCAGCCCCAGTAGCGGCGGGTGAGGAAGAAGTTGCGCTCGACGAAGGCGTACGAGGCCTTCAGTTCCTGCGCGAGGAGAGCCAACGGAGGTTCCTTTCGGAGGGTTCCGGCGCGGGGTCACCGCGCGGGGTGGGGTCCCCGTGGGGACCGGCCTCAGCCGGTCCCCACGGGAGGTGCGATCTGTTCCCCGGCCACGCGGCGCCCGATCTCGATGATCGAGGCGCCGACCTGGGACCGGATCGAGCGCGCGGGCGCATGGCTCGCGGTCTCGATGTGGCGGATCTTCCGCAGGCGCGCCTGGCGCTCCTGGATCACCGCCCGGTGATATTGCAGGTACAGCATTTCGGGTTCCTTTCGGTCATTGATCGGTGTCGTCCGTCCCGACGTCCTCGTCGAGCGAACGACCGGTAAAGGTCATGAACACGGCCTCGAGCGTCGGGGGCTGCCCGTGGCGCTCGGCGACCAGTCGCTTGAGCCCCTCGGGCGAGTCCTCGGCAACCACGCGACCCCCATCGAGGATCGTGATCCGGCTGCACAGGCGCTCGGCCTCGGCCAGGTCGTGGGTGGTGAGCACGATCGTCGCGTTGTGCGTGACGTTCATCTCCTCCACGAACGCCTGGACATCGAGCTTGCTTCGGGGATCGAGTCCCGTCGTCGGCTCGTCGAGGAGCAGCAGCGCCGGGCTCGTCAGCAGGGCTCGCGCGATCGCGACCTTCTGCTGCATTCCCCGGCTCATCTGCTCCACCGGGCGTCCGAGGCGGTTCTCCGCGATGCCCAGCCGGGCCAGGATCGCCGTGGCCTCTCGACGGGCCTGTCCGGCATCGAGGCCGTACAGGCGGGCGGCGAACAGGAGGTTCTCCATCGGGCTGAGCTTCTTGAAGAACGCCGCGTCCACGCTGACCCGGTTGATCAGCCGCTTCACGGCGAGCTCGTCACGCTCGAGGTCGTGGCCGAACACCTCCACCCGGCCCTCGTCCAGGGTCAGCAACCCGGAGATGAGGCGGATGAGGGTCGACTTGCCGGAGCCGTTGGCACCCAGGATCCCGTGGATCGCGCCCCGCTCCAGGTGGAGCGAGACGTCGTCGATCGCGAGAACCGGGGGCTTGCGCCGGTCGACCTTGAAGCGCTTGGTGACGTGCTCGACGTGGAGTGCCGGGGGTCCGGCCAGGACCTGGGGCAGAAGGACGGTGAGGTCCCCTGCGTCCGGGGCGGCCGGGTTCCGCCCGGCGGGCTCGAGGTCGGCGATCTGCGCCGGCTGCGGGCTCGACGTCGGAGTGGTCGTCTTCGATTCGGGCGCGAGGGTTGTCGTCATCGGACCCTCCCTTCGGTGGTGTGGCTGGACGTTGGTTGCCGCACCGGCGCCGCGTGTCCCGGACATGGAACGAGCCGCGGACCCGGTCGGGATGGGTCTGCGGCTCGTGTTCGGGAGGGCATCAACGTGCCCGTGAATCACTTGAGCCGCGGACCCGGTGGGCCCACGGCTCGGTGGTCGCTGCTGGGGCTCAAGCCCCGCGTCCTACCTGCTGGTGGGCACACCTCTCCCGCTGACAGCGCCGGAGATGGGCGCGGTCGTCGGCCGGTAGAGGATTGCGTTCTTCACCATCTGGCTGCCGCCTCCGGTCGTAGGACGGGCGAGCGACCTGCTCGACCGCGCCGGAGTCTACGGGGTCGGGCGGGTCGCCGTCAAGACGCGACGTTGCGGCGCTCGGTCGGCGCGGGCTTCGCCGCCTCTGGCCGCCCCGCGACGTTGCCCGACTCAGCCGCCTCGCCGCCCCGCCCCGACTTCGCCACGGCACCACGACTTCGCCACGGCACCACGACTTCGCCACGGCACCACGACTTCGCCACGGCACTACGACTTCGCCACGGCACTACGACTTCGCCACGGAACGATGGAGCGCGTCGTATCCGCGGCGTTGCCACGCGCCGTCCCGTTCCAGGCGTCGATGCGTGCGGTACGCCGCTCGGGACCCGTCGCGGCGCCGTCCGCAGTTGGCCACCGAACGATGGCGTGCGTGCTAGGCCAGATACAGGTGGCCAAAGACGCACCTGATCGTTAGGTGGCAAGCCCAGGGTGGGGGAGAGGCAGTTAGTACGCGCCTCATCGTTGGCTGGCAGCCTGGAGGGAATCGGGACGGACGGAATACGCACCGCATCGTTTGGTGGCCAGGTCCGCGGGTGGCCAGGTCCGCGGGCGGGCCAGGTCCACGGAACCCACGCCACGGAACCCACGCCACGGAACCCGGAATGCGACGGCAGCGTCACGGTCCTGGACCCCATGCCCGAGGATTGCGCCATGCGCCGGAGCTCCAGAACCCTGATCGCCGCCGTCCCGCTGCTGCTCGCCGCATGCAGCGTGGGCGGTGGCGCACCCGGCTCACCCGGCGCCTCGATCACCCCTTCGCCGGACCCCGGCCGCCGGCACCTACTGGCTGCGGATGACGACCAGCCAGGCGATCGCACCGCTCGAGCGATTCGGCCAGCTGCCGGTCCTCGTCATCACCGGCGACGGCGTCGCCGTGACGCCCGGTCCCGTGATGGCGATCTACCCGGGACCGCTGCTGCCCCCGCTGACCGGGCGCCGCCTGACCGAGGCGGGTCGCGCCGAGATCGTCAACGCCGCCCGTGACATGGGACTGCTCGACGGCGGGTCGGACTTCACCGGCGACTCGATGATCGCCGGCGGCGAGACCGGCCGGATCGAGCTCACGGTCGATGGTCGGCAGGTGTCGATCACCGGGGACCCGACCGCCCAGATCGAGTGCATCACGACGCCCTGTGTGCCGGCGCCGGGCACGCCCGCGGCGTTCGGCGACCTGTGGCGACAGCTGGCGGACCTGGGTGGCTGGCTCCGCGCCGAGCTCGGTCCCGAGATCGCCTACACCGCGCCCGCCTACGCGTTGCTCGTTCGCCCCGCGCCGGACGCGATCCCGGACCTGCCGCAGGCTCCGGCCGTCTGGCCGCTCGACATGCCGCTCGCGACCATCGGCACATCCGTCGCCAATGGGACCGCGCGCTGCGGAACGGTCGACGGCTCGGATGGCCGGACCCTTCGCCAGGCGCTCGAGACCGCCAACACCCTGACGCCGTGGATCCAGGACACGAGCAGCAGCGACCAGTTCGGCCTCACCGTGCGACCGCTCGTCCCCGGCGAGGACGCCTGTGCCGAGGTGTTCGGCCCGGCCTGACCGTCAGAGGCTCCCACGCAGCCATCGTCGCGATCCTCAGACGGTGCGCCGGACCACGACCCGAGGCCGGCCCCCGCCCGCCTTCGACGTCGTCGGCGCGGCCACGGTGAAGCCCGCCCGTTCGAACATCGATGTGATGCCCATGTACGCCGATGCCGAGCTGACCCGGCCGTCGCCGGGATCGACCGGATACCCCTCGACCACCGCGGCACCGTGCTCCTTCGCGTAGGCAACCGCCGCATCGAGCAGCGCCCGTGCAACGCCCGTCCGCCGCGACTTCCGTGCGATCACGAAGCAGTTCACGACCCACACCCGGTCCCCAGGCAACTGCGGAATCGTCCTCGATCGCGCCAGGCGCTCGAAATCCTCGCGCGGTCCGAAGCCGACCCAGCCCACCGCCAGACCGCGGTCCATCGCGACCAGGCCCGGAGCCGGGTCGGAGCCGACGAGTTGCTCGAGCCGGCCCCGGTTCTCGTCAACCGTGGCCTTTGACCAGTCTGATCCGGGCCTTCGCCACCACTGGCACCAGCACGAGCTGGCATCCCCTGGCGCGGAGAACAGCTCGACGAGCGCAGACCAGGCGGCAGGCGAAGCGGGGACGATCTCCATGCCGGGCATTGTGCCGCCGGCGACACCATGGGCACAACGACGCCGTCGCGTCGTCGAGCCGGCACCGGAGTCGCAGCCTTGCGCCGGAGCGTACGGTGGACATCCGGGACAATGGCGGCGGAGCGGACGGGGAGGTTGGGCGTGAGCACGAAGCACCCGGAACCGGGCCTCACGCACGGGGCTGATGGCCGGAAGGCGGTCGCCCGCAGGTGGTACGAGGACGTGATCAACGAGCGCAACCTCGATGCGGTTGCCGAGATCTACACCCCGGACTACGTCCACCACGGTCCCGGCGGCGCCGAGATGCGTGGCCCTGATGCCGTGCGTGCGCTCGCTGCGGCGATCCTCGCCGCGTCCGACGATCGGCACGCGGTCGTCGTGCAGCAGGTGGCTGAAGGAGACCTGGTGGCCACGCGCTTCATCAGTCGTGGCCACCACACCGGCGTGTTCAGGGGGATCGCGGCGACCGGTCGGGTCTGGACCACGGAGGGAATCCACATCAGCAGGATCGAGGGCGGCAGGGTCGCAGAGGACTGGGAGGTCTCCCACCACTCCGGCATCGAGGACGAGGCACCCGCGAGCGGCGATTCCGGGTGATGCGGCGACGATCGTGCTTGACGCGGGAGCGACGATTTTCCGATCCGGTGAGGTGACCCGACCACGACCGTTCAACCCGCCCGGCCACAAGGAGCGTCCCAGCCATGGCCCACGAAGCCCTTCCTCCGAGCGCCCGGGGCCAGGCCGATGTGCCAGCACCCGGCGAGCGCGCAGCCGATCCGCGCGAGGCGCAGTTCCTGGCCACCGAGCACTGGAGCATGCTGGCGACCCGGTCGTTGAGCTGGAGCGAGGCGTTCAGCCGGACGGGGATGTTCCTGTCGACGCTGTCGGCCGCGACGGTCGCCCTGGCCCTGGTCGGACCCGCGACGTCGTTCGGGGACGAGTTCGCGGTGTTCGCCCTGGTGGTCCTGTCGGTCACCCTGTTCCTGGGCATCGCCACGTTCGCGCGCCTCACCCAGGTCAACAACGAGGACCTGTACTGGGTCGCCGGCATGAACCGCCTCCGCGGGGCGTACGTCAGACTCGTGCCCGGGATCGAGCGCGACTTCTTCGCCGGCTGGACGGTCGATCCGCGAGGCATCTCGCGGACGTTCGCCGCGGTCGACGTCAGCACCCCGTCGCCGCTGCACATGCTGGTCACGACGCCCGCGGTCGTGGGCATCATCTCGGCCGCGATCGCGGGGGTGATCGCGGGGCTGGCCGCGATCCAGGTTTCCGCTGGGATGGGCCCCGCGATCGGCCTGGGCCTGGTCGTGTTCGCGGCCGGAATCGGCCTGTTCATCGGGTTCTCCATCCGCGAGGGCCGGCGGTTCATCGGCCGGATCGAGGCGCTCGTCGCCGACCAGGAAGGGATCGTGCCGCCCGGAGTGCTGCCACCCGCCTGACCGGCGACCTGGATGGCTGATCGAGTTCGGCCGGTCGGCCGGCGAGCTCCGACCCGGACGAGTCGAACGGCGACCACCTCGGCTCGTATCCTTGTGCGAGATCCGCATCGCCTCGCCCGGGGCGCCGACCACGGAGGGAGTCCGCATGCTGCGCCGCGTTCTCGTCGTCTGCATCCTCGCCCTGGGACTGGTGGGCTGTGGCGGGTCATCACCGACGGAAGCGCCGCGCACTGCGGCGCCGACCGCGGAACCGACCCTGACCCCGACCCTGGCGCCGAGCGATGAGCCCTCGACGTCCGGAGTCGGCGAGACGCAGACGGCGGTCTGTGACGCGATTGGCGTGCGCAAGAGCCCGTCGACCGATGGCACCCTCATCGCACGTGCCTACAACGGGGCGACGGTCCACGTCGCCGAGGTCGTGACCGGGGACTCGTACACTGTCGCCGCATGTGGCTCGAGCGGCGATGCGTGGCTCAAGATCGACGAGATCAACGGCAAGACGATCGTCTTCCTGTACGGGATCGACTTCGCGTACACCGCCGCCGGTCTGTACAAGTAGCCACATCGTCGGCGTGTCGGCCGGTCCCGGTCCCGATCGCGTGAGCGCAGGGCGACCCCGGTGAGCGCTCGCCGTGGCCGGGAGGGCGGTCCGCCGCCCAGCGCGCCGTGGGACGAGCCGCCTCGGATCCTGCCGCGTCCACGCTCGATCGTGGAGCTCGTTCGGGATGGCGTCCTGGATGCGGAGCTGGCGGCGCTGCTGTGGCTCCTGCTCGACGCCCGGCTGCCGGTGGTCGTGGTTGGCCGGCGCGGGTCGGGTAGAAACACCCTGGTGGCGGCGCTGCTCGAATTGTTGCCGGCCGAATCGCGCGCGACGCGGCTGGCGGGTGCGGCGGAGGAGTTCGAGTGGCTTCCCGAGGCCCCGGAGCTGGGCTGGCGGCGAGCGTCGCATGCCGCCCGAGTTGGCGCGCGGTCGCCCAACGCGGTGCGGGCTGCGGACACGGTCCTGCTCGTGACTGGCCTGGGCGATGGCCCACCGCACGGCACACCCGGGCCCCAGGCGAGGATCGCGATCCGGGCGCTCTCGCTGGGCTATGGGATGGCGGCGACGATGGCCGGGGACGGGCTCGAGGACGTGTTCGCGACCCTGCACGCCCCGCCGGTGGGCGCCGACGACGACGAGCTGTCCCGGCTGGGTATCGTGCTGGCGATGAAGCGAGTGCCGGCCGCCGAGGCCGGCGGGGTCGAGGCCGTGCCGGTTGACGGCCCGACGCGCGAGGCCGGCGTGGGCGAGGCCGGCCCTGGCGACGGCCGTTCGGGTGAGGCGCCCTCGAGCGATCCGGACCCGGCGCTGCACCGCGTCGTCGCCGCGCACTACGTGCGACCCGTCGTCCGCGACGCCCACGGGCACGTCCAGCGCCTGCCGCCGGCCGTGCTCGCTGCCTGGGAGTCCCGCACGGACCGGCTCGAGCACTTCGCGTGGGGGATCGTGGGCGAGCTGGCGGGCAGGACCGGCCTCCGCGCCGCCGAGTTCGAGCGTGAGCAGGCGCGCCGGGCCAGCTACCTGGCGGGCCTGGCCTCCGCAGGGCTGAGCGACCCGGACGACGTGCGGACCGCGATCGCCGGCTACCGCGAGGCCGCGGGCTCCCGGCCAGACTGACCCCCCGTGCCGGTCGACCGGCACTCGGGGCAGGCGAGCGGCCGGTGCTCCGGGCCGGCGGGCGAGCGGACGCCCTACGCATCGGCCGGGCTGGTGCGCGCCGTGAACTCGCCCTGCGCCGCACGCGGCGCGTGTCGTAGAGTTCCGGCGGGGCGCGTCCCATTCGAACCGCAATCGACGCCGGGCCGTGGGACGCCGTGCAAGGGAGGTATTCGTGCTTCAGCTGTTCCTGGTGCTGCACGTGCTCGGCGCGATCGCGGTCTTCGGGCCGACGTTCGCCTTCCCCCTGATCGCCGGTCAGGCGGCCAAGGCGCCGCAGCACGGGCACTTCGCCGCGTTGGTCACGGACATGATCGAGCGCAAGATCGTCATCCCCGGGGCGATCGTCCAGGGGATCACCGGCGTGGGCCTGATCCTGATCATCGGGCTGGACATCACGAGCTCGGCATGGCGCTGGCTGATCGGCGCCATCGTGCTGTACCTGATCGCGGTCGTCTATGCGGTCGCGGTACAGGCGCCCGCGTCCGAGAGGATGGTCGAGCTGACCGCGGGCGGCCCGCCGGCCGGGGCACCGCCCGCCGGCGCTCCCGCGGGACCGCCGGCGGAGCTCGTCGCAACGGCCAAGAAGCTCCAGCGCGGCGGGATGCTCCTCACCGTGTTGATCGTGGCGATCGTGATCCTGATGGTGACCAAGCCGATCAGCTGACGAGAACGGGGCCCCGTCGACCGATGGGGTCCGCTCAACGGCGTCCTTCCGGCCACTCGGCCCGGCACGCGGGGCCAGGCGGCCCCCATCGCCGGCCGTGAGTCCCGAGCTGGCGCGCCCGTTGCGCCCTACACCACGACGGCTCGGCCGGGCATTGTCGAGTGGTCGTCACGCGTCCCGGCGGACGGTTGTGTCCGCCGCACATCGACCGCGGCTACCATCTGTGGCGACGCCAACAGGAGACCATGTCAGATGCCCCACGTCGCCACGTCGACCGCCGACCTCGTTGCCATGCTCGCCGGGAGCGCCCACATCGAGGGCGATCGCCTGGTCATCGACGACGAGGGCCGGTTCCGGTCCCAGTCGGCCGCCGACCTCGCCTGGACGGCAGCGTTCACCGAGGACGATCCCACGGCCGAGGCCGTCCGCTGGATCGTGTGGGAGGCGAGCCAGGCGCTGGGCGTCCGATCGACCAGCATCGAGGACCTCTATCGCGCCCGTGGTCGTGGCGAGATCTCGGGGTTCACGGTCCCCGCGATCAACATCCGCGCCCAGACGTTCGACATGGCCCGCACCTTCTACACGATCGCCACTCGCGCCGACGTGGGCACGGTCATCTTCGAGCTCGCCCGCAGCGAGCAGACCTACACCTGGCAGCGCCCGATGGACTACGCCACCTCGATCCTGGCCGGTGCCATGGCCGCGGGCTGGACGCACCCGGTGTTCATCCAGGGTGACCACTACCAGTTCAACGCCAAGAAGTACGCCGCGGACCCCGAGGCGATGACCGAGGAGATCCGGCGTGCCTGCCGGCTGGCGATCGACGCCGGCTACCGCAACATCGACATCGACAGCTCCACGCTGGTCGACCTGTCGCGGCCGAACCTGGACGAGGAGCAGCGCGAGAACTACATGCGCGCCGCGGAGCTGACCGCGCTCATCCGGAGCCTCCAGGTCGACGGCGTGACGGTGAGCGTCGGCGGCGAGATCGGCGAGGTCGGCAAGCAGAACTCGACCCCCGAGGAGCTCAAGGCATACCTCGATGGCTACGCCCGTGAGCTCGAAGCGCGTGCGCCGGGCGCCGTGGGCCTGTCCAAGGTCAGCGTCCAGACGGGAACGTCGCACGGCGGTGTGCCCCTCCCCGACGGTGGCGTTGCCGAGGTCAAGCTCGACTTCGAGGTGCTTCGCAAGCTGGGCGAGATCGCTCGCACCTACGGGCTGGCGGGAGCGGTCCAGCACGGGGCGTCGACGCTGCCCGACGAGCTGTTTCACCACTTCCCCGCGGTCGAGACCGCCGAGATCCATCTCGCGACCGGCTTCCAGAACGCGCTGTACGACCACCCGGCATTCCCGGCCGCGTTGACGGTCGAGATCGAGGCGTGGTGCCGCGAGAACGCTGCCGACGAGCGCAAGGCCGGCCAGACCGATGAGCAGTTCCTGTACACGACGCGCAAGAAGACGATCGGGCCGTTCAAGCGCCAGCTGTGGGAGCTCGAGACGCGCGAGCAGATCCTCGCCGATCAGGGCGCCAAGGTCGCCTACCTGTTCTCTGCGCTCGGCGTGAACGGGTCGATGGAGATGCTGGAGCGCTACGTCCGGCCGGTTCCCGTCGCGCGTCCCATCCCGGCGGCCCTGCACGACGCGGTCGCGGGCTGACATGGGGAACGGCCCGGGCCAGGTGTTCTCGGCCTCGGACCCCCAGCCACTCCCGATCAGCGTCCGCCTCGAGGTCGCCGGTGATGAGCCGGCGATCCGGCACGTCGAGGAGGCCGCGTTCCCGGGTCCGGAGGAGGCGGATATCGTCGACCGGATTCGTCGCGAGGCGCCCGACGGGTGGCAGTCGCTGGTGGCGGTGGACGCCGCCACCCGGATCGTGGGCCACCTGCTCATGTCCCCGTGCCCGGTCATCGTGGACGACGGGTCGCCGGTCGCCGAGGTCCTGGCCATCGGGCCCGTCGCGGTCCTGCCCGACGTCCAGCACCGGGGCGTCGGCTCGGCACTGATGGCCGGTGCGACGGGCCTGGCGATCGCACGCGCGGTCCCGGCGGTCGTCCTCCTCGGCCACCCCGCCTACTACGTCCGGTTCGGGTTCTCGCCGGCCCGGTGGCTCGGGCTCGAGCCGCCCGCCCAGGCATGGCCGGACGAGGCGTGGCTCGCCCGGCGGCTACCCGCCTGGACTGACGCGGTGGCCGGGACCGTCCGCTACCCGGAGGCGTTCGAGCCGCTCGCCTGACGCTTCGACCGCTCACCCTGAGCGGACCGCCCATTCGACCGAACCCTCGTTCGGGCGCCGGACGGTACGCTTCGCGCGTGGAACCGCCCGACATGCCCGAGAGACCCGAAGCGGGCGGAGCGCCGGCCTCACCCGAAATGCGCGCGGTGCCCGAGCCGGCGGCCCCATCGGATACTCCCGCACCGCCCGAAGCGTCCGCGTCGCCGGACCCGGGCCAAACCAATCTCTCCCCGGCGATCCGCCTCGTGGCGGCGATCGCCGTCGCGGGTCTGGGGGCGGTCATCGTCCTGGGAGGCCTGCTCAACATTGCCAAGCCGGGTCCGACGGGCGGGTCATCCGCGTCTGCGATCGCCGCCGCCACCGGGACCGCGCGGGCCGGCGCCGCCACCGGGACCGCGCGGGCCGGCGCATCCGGGGTGCCCGCCTCCACCGCCCCGACGCTCCCCACGGGCGATCCCGTGCTCGTCGGGGCGGGCGACATCGCGCGCTGCGACAGCACCGATGACGAGGCCACCGCCGCCCTGATCGAGCAGCTCGCGGGGTACGTGTTCACGCTCGGTGACAACGCGTACGACTCAGGTTCGGCCGCCGAGCTGCGCGACTGCTACGGGCCATCGTGGGGAACGGTGCTCGACCGGACCCGGTTCGCGGTCGCCGGCAACCACGACTACCTCACCGACAGGGCGGCGCCGTTCCGGGCCTACTTCGGTAATGCGGCCACGCGCGACGGGAAGACCTGGTTCTCCGAGGACGTCGGGGCCTGGCATGTCATCGTGCTCGACGCAAACTGCGACATGCTCGACGGCGGCTGCTCCGAGGGCTCGGCCGAGCTCGAGTGGCTCCGTGCGGACCTCGCGGCGAGCACGGCCCGGTGCACGCTCGCGCTATGGCACCAGCCACGGTTCAGCAGCGGGTTCCACGGCGACGACACCGCCGTGGAGCCGTTCTGGGACGTCCTGTACGCGGCGGGAGCGGATCTCATCCTCAACGGCCATGAGCACGACTACGAGCGCTTCGCCCCGCAGGATCCGGCCGGGAACGCGGACGCGGCGAGGGGCCTGACAGAGATCGTGGTTGGAACGGGCGGTGCGCCGTTGCGTGACTTCGGGCCGGCGATCGCGAACGATGTCGTCCGGTCAAGCCTGGCGCACGGCGTGCTGGTCCTCACGCTCCGGCCGTCGGGCTGGGGGTTCCGGTTCGTCTCGACCGATGGCTCGTTCAGCGACCAGGGTTCCGGCACATGCCACTGACCGGCGCCGCGGCCGGAGGCGTCCCGCAGCCGCGGGCGGCCAGCACGTTCGGGCACCGAGCGGCATCATCGACGGCATGACCGAACCGCCGTTCGGACCCGCCTGGTCCGCCTCGATCGCGCGCGCGCCGGAGTCCCGGCTCCGCGAATGGCTCGACTTCGCGCTCGATGCGTGCGACGTGGCCAATTCCATCGCGCTCGCGCACTTCCGCCGTGACCTGGACATCGAGCGCAAGCCGGATCGGACGTTCGTCACGGTCGCCGACCAGTCGATCGAGCGCGAGATCCGATCGCGGATCCAGGCGCGCTGGCCGGGCGACGGCCTGGTGGGCGAGGAGTACGGGACCGAGGCCGATGACGCCGCCACACGCTGGTACATCGACCCCATCGATGGCACCCACAACTTCATCCGAGGTGTGCCGCTGTTCGGGACCCTGCTTGCGGTCGAGCACGAGGGCGAGCTGCAGGTGGGTGTCATCTCCGCACCCGCGATGCGCGAGCGCTGGTTCGCCTGCCGCGGCGGCGGGGCATGGAACCGGGGCCTCGACGGGGAGCGGCAGCTCCACGTGTCACGGGTGAGCCGCCTCGAGGACGCGCAGATCGTGTACGGGAGCAGCCGCGATACCGTGGCCTCGGGCCTGATGCCCGGGTTCGATGCGCTCATCGGCGCCGCCTGGCGCGAGCGCGGGTTCGGAGACTTCTGGGGCTATGCGCTGGTCGCGGAGGGTGCGGCCGAGGCCATGCTCGAGACCGGGATGCACAGCTGGGACGTCGCCGCGCCGCTGGTGCTGATCGAGGAGGCCGGCGGCCGCGTCACCGATGTGAATGGCGATCGCCGCGTGGACGCGCCGTCGTTCGTGGGCTCCAACGGGCACCTGCACGACGAGGTGCTGCGTCGGGTGCGCGCCGGGTAGGCCCGGTGGGCGCGCGCCGGGTAGGCGCGGGTGCGCGCGCCAGCGGTTCTCTGCGCGCCGGGTGCGGCCCCGCGGTCGCTCGAGGCCGGCGTCGGCAACAGCACGCGGTCAGGTGGGCAACCGCCACGTCGCGAACGTCAAGCACACCGCGACGACCGCCGTCGCGATCAGGACGCCGAGCAGCAGCTGACCGCTCGCCAGCCCCCAGGCAATCCCTCCGATCACGCCGCCGGCTCCCACGAACCCGAAGAACGCGATCCTCATCCCCCGGGTTCCCGGCGGCGACTGACGGTGGTCCACGCCGCCATCGCGTGCATCCGCTGCTGCCCAATCTTCCGCGCTCGGCTCCCACGTGGGGCGCAGCCTGGTCGCGGGCGCTGGGGCCCCGGTTGCCATGGGGTGCTCGCCCAGTGATGCGGACCGCTCCCTCACGAGCTCCGGGAGCCCCAGCAGCATTCGGCCCGGTTCGGCCAGTCGGTCCGCAGTCAGCGGGTCGAGGGCGTCCTCCATCACGGCAACCGAGACCGCATCCTCGAGTGCGGCGACCATCGCGACCTGGCGCTCGGGGCGGATGTTCGCACGCATCTGGAACCCGTACGTTCCGGCCGGCCACTCACTCGCGATCCTCGCCACGACGGCGTCGCGAACGGCCGCTCGCGCCTCCTCGACAAGCGGCATCCGGCCGCGCTCGGCAGCCCGCGCCTCGAGCTCGGCAAGCAGGGCGTCGTGCTCGTCGTCATCGGGTCGTGTGAGCGCCATGCCCGCGAGATCCGCCCCGGTCAGCCGGTCGATCGCCTCGAACACGGCCTCGACGCGCGTCCGGGCCGCATGCTCGCCCGGGACCGACAGCACGTTTGGCCGGAGTCGGTCGCCGCCAGCGTTCACGGCCAGCGCACGCTCAGGCGCCCGCAGCGTCCAGCGCCTGGGCGAAGATCCGCAGGGCTGTCTCGACCTCGTCCGATGTCGTCACCAGGGGCGGGATGATGCGCACGACGTTGGCGTACGTCCCGGCGGTGAGCACCAGGAGATGGCGATCGAAGCACTCCTGCTGGATCCGCTTTGTCAGCGCCGGGTCCGGCACCCGGCCGTCGCCCTCGCCCGGCTCGACGAGCTCGAACGCGACCATGAGCCCGAGCCCCCGGACGTCGCCCACGCTCGGACGTCCGGCGGTGATCCGGCGCAGGCCTTCGAGGAGCTGCCGGCCGCGCTCGCGGGCATTCAGGACCAGCCCTTCGTCCCCGATCACGTCGAGCGTCGCCATCGCGGCGGCGCAGGCCACGACGTTGCCGCCGTATGTCCCGCCGTGAGAGCCGGGTGGCAGGCGGTCCAGGATCTCGCGCTTCGCGATGAGCCCGGACAGCGGCAGCCCGGATGCGATGCCCTTGGCCATGACCACGATGTCCGGCTCCACGTCCCAATGCTGGATCGCGAACAGCTCGCCGGTGCGTCCGAAGCCCGTCTGCACCTCGTCAGCGATCAGCAGGATGCCGTGCGCCGCCGTGATCTCGCGCAGCCGCGGCAGGAATCCGGGTGGCGGGATGATGTAGCCGCCCTCGCCGATCACCGGTTCGACGATGATCGCCGCGACCTGCTCCGGGTAGACCAGCTGGTGGAACAGGAGGTCGAGCTGCGCCTCCCAGTCGCACGTGCAGTCCACCGGATCGTGCGCCCCACCCGAGGCCCGATAGCAGTACGGGTACGCGGTGTGGTACACGGATCCGGGCAGCGGCTCGAAGGCGCCGCGGTACACGTCCTTGGCCGCGGTGAGCGCCATCGTCTGGGCGGTCCGTCCGTGGAACCCGTAGCGGAACGCGATGATCGCCGGGCGGCCGGTCGCGACCCGGGCGAGCTTGACCGCAGCCTCGACCGCCTCGGCACCCGAGTTGGACAGGAAGGCGCCCCACGGCCCGCCCGGCAGCAGGTGCGCCAGCCGGTCGTACAGCCGCAGCCCGGGCTCGTGGTACACGATGTTCTGCTGGCCGTGGAGCAGCTTTGCCGCCTGCGCCTGGACCGCGGCCACGACGAGCGGGTGCGCGTGGCCGGTGTTCGTCACGCCGATCCCGGACGTGTAGTCGAGGTAGCGTTCGCCCTCGGGCGTGATCAGCCAGCTGCCCTCGCCCCGATCGACGACCAGGTTCGTGATCCGGCTCCAGACCGGTGGTACCACGGAGCGGTCGGGGAGGGGAGCCCGGGCAGCGGGACCGACGGGGACGGTGTCGACCATTGGAGCCTCCCTGATCGCGCTAGCGGATCCGGACCGCGCGTCCGGAGCGGAGCGACGTGACCGCGACCAGTCCGACCGCGCCCAGGAACACGATCGAGCCCACCACGTTGATCTGGACCGGCAGCGCATTTCGCTGGATCGAGTACACCCAGATCGGGAAGGTGTTGGTGGTGCCGGACACGAAGTTGGTGATCACGAAGTCGTCGATCGACAGGCTGAACGCCAGCAGCCCGGCGGCCATGATCCCCGGGAAGATCAGCGGGAACGTCACCTTCCAGAACGTGGTCAGCTCGTTCGCGCCCAGGTCCATCGCTGCTTCCTCGAGACGGCGGTCGAAGCCGGCGACGCGCGCCTTGACGGTCACGACCACGTAGCTGATGTTGAACATGATGTGCGCGATCACGATGGTCACGAACCCGGTCGGGTAGAGCAGCGGCACATTGCCGGCGACCGGCGGCAGGGCCGTCGCGACGAACAGCGTCAGCAGGCTGGCGCCCATCACGATCTCGGGGGTCGCCATGGGCAGGAAGATGATCCCGTTGAGGACGCCCCGTCCACGGAACTCGTAGCGCGTCAGGGCGAGCCCGATCAGCGTTCCCAGGATCGTGGCCACGATCGTGGACAGCACGGCAACCGTGAGGCTGATCCGGACCGCGTCCGGCAATCCCGGCCAGTCCAGCGGATGCATCCAGCCGTCGAGCGAGAACTCGTTCCAGATGTAGTTGAACTTGCCGGCCGGCTTGTTGAACGAGAACACGATCATGACCGCGATCGGGATCAGCAGGTACGCGATCGCGAGGACAGTAAACGCCGGTAGCAGGTAGCGGTCGATTCGCTGCCAGATCGGTTGCGGAGGACGGCCGCCGAGATCGTCAGTGGCGCGGAGGGGCGTCGACATCAGCCGGTCAGCGCCTCGGTGCCCAGCATGCGGGCATAGATCGCCACAGCGGCCAGGATCGCGGCCATGAGGATGAACGAGAGCGCCGACCCGACCGGATAGTCGTTCTGGAGCAACAGCCGGTTCTGGATCACGTTCCCGATCATCCGGGTCGAGGGGGTACCCAGCAGCTCCGCGTTGATGTAGTCGCCCATGGCCGGGATGAACGTGAGCAGGGACCCGGCGAACACGCCCGGTAGCGCAAGCGGGATGGTGATCCGCCGAAACGTCGCCCAGCGCCCGGCGAACAGGTCCGCCGCAGCCTCGAGCAGCCGGGGATCGATCTTCTCGAGGGCGACGTACAGGGGCAGGATCATGAACGGCAGGAAGTTGTAGGTGAGCCCGGCGACCTGGGCGATGGGAGTGCTGGTCAGGCTGAACGTCCCGGGCAGGATGTGGAGAAGGTGCTTCATCGGCCCCAGGACCGGTCCCTCATCGCCCAGCAGGATCTTCCATGAGATCGTGCGGATCAGGAAGCTGGTGAAGAACGGCGCGATGACCAGGAACAGGACCAGGTTCTTGTAGCGGCCGCCGCGGATCGCGATGGTGTACGCGACGGGGAACCCGATGACAAAGGTGAACACCGTCGCCAGGCCGCCGTAGAGGATGGAGTTGAGGAACTGGGGCCCGAATTTCGTGAGCGCGGTCACGTATGCATCGGGGGATCCGGTCATCACGAACCCGTCCACGAGCGATCCGCTCGAGATCGAGTACGTGAACATCTGGATGACGGGCAGCACGTAGAACACGAGCAGCCACAGCATCCCGGGCGCCAGCAGCAGCCAGGGCACAGCCTTGCTGAACCGCTGGCGCAGGCCGGGGCCCGCGGGCCGCGACACTGCGGGCGCGTCGGTCATCTGATCGTCGCCCGATCCGGGTCTAGGTGCCCGAGAGATCTGCGTAGAGGCTGTTGAGCAGCGTCTCCTGCTCGTCGCTCAGTGCCTCGAAGTTCTTCTGCTTGGCGACGACCTCGGGGGGCGGGAACAGGAGCGGGTTGGTCGAGGCCCCCGGATCGAGCTTCTCGATCTCGGCCTCGATCCCCTTGACCGGCGAGATGTAGTAGACGTAGTCCGCGATCTGCGCGGCGATCACGGGGTCGTATACCCAGCTCATCATCAGCTCGGCCGTGTATTTGTTGGCCGCGCCCTTGGGGATGAGCATGTTGTCCGTCCAGATCATGGCCCCCTCCTCGGGGACGATGAACACGTCATCGGGCCCGCCCGATGACGCCAGGTCGCCGGACCACACGAAGGCAGCCCAGACCTTCTTCTGGGCGAAGTCGCTGCAGGTACTCGTTGCCGGTGAACCGGAGACCCTTGGCTGACCAGCGGCTTGATGTCGTCGTGGACCGCCTGGAGGTCCGCATCAGTGACCTTCGCCGGATCCGGGTCGATCCCCAGCTTGAGCAATGCCAGGCCGAACGTGTCCCGCGCCTCGGACAGGAAGGTCAGCTTGTTGGCCGGCATCTTCCACAGGTCAGCGATCTTGGTCGGCTCGGCGACGTTGTTCTCCTTGAGCGTCTTCGAGTTGTAGCCCACGCCGGTCATCCCGGACTGCCACGGGTAGTGGTAGTCGTTGCCCGGGTCCCATGCCTGGTTCTTGAGCGCGTCGCGGAGGTTCGCGGTGCAGTTGGGCACGTTTGTCCTGATCGATCTTCTCGGCCCAGCCGTTGGTGACCACCTTGGCCGCCATCCAGTCCGTGATCACGATCAGGTCCCAGCCCGTGGGCAGACCAGCGACGAGGGCCGGCGTGATCGTCTGGACGAACGTGTTGTTGTCCGAAATCTTCTCCTGGTAGTCGACGTCAACGCTGTACTTCGTCTTGAATTCCTCGAGGGTCGGCGACGACCCGGGCGAGTATTCGCCGGCGTCGCCGGCAGCACCCGCGAGGTCGATATACGCCGGCCAGTTGGCGAACATCAGCGGCCCGGTTGCGACGGCGGGCGTGGGCGAGGGCGTCGGCGCGGGGGTCTCGCCGGGGGCGAGGCTCGGGGCCTGGGTGGCCGGCGCGGGGGTGGCCTTCGCGCCCGTGCAGGCAGCGATGAAGGCCGAGATCCCGGCGAGAGCCGTTCCCTTGAGGACGGTCCGGCGAGAAACGCGCGGGCTGTGGGGCTCCTGTGTCATCGACTGCTCCTCATTGATCCGGCCACGTTCCCCGCAGCCTCTTTCTCGGGCTCCACCACGAACGTGTGTTCCGGGGCCCACGTGAGATGTACCGAATCCCCGTGGGCCCACAGCTCCTCGCGGGTGGTCCGAGTCACGTTCTGCTCGTACACGGTGATCTGGGCGCCACCGCGAGTCTCGATCTGGTACTGGGTGCTGACGCCGAGGTAGGAGGCATCCCGCACGACCCCCTGGAGGTGGTTGCTGCCCTCGGGGGCGGGATCCTCGAGGTGATGGATGCGGACCTTCTCCGGCCGGACGCCGACATCAACCGTGGCCGCATCCTTCACCAGGTCGCGCGGTACGCGTACCCGGGTGTCGTCGGCGAGCCGCACCAGCGCGTAGTCATCCGCGGTGCCGTCCACTGTTCCGGTCAGCAGGTTGGAGACGCCAAGGAAGCCCGCGACGAAGCGTGTCTCCGGGTGCTCGTACAGCGTCTCCGGGTCCGCCAGCTGCTCGTAGTGGCCCTTGTTCATGACCGCGATGCGATCGGACATCGTCATCGCCTCCTCCTGGTCGTGGGTCACGTAGATGAACGTGATCCCGACCTCCCGCTGGATCCGCTTGAGCTCGACCTGCATCTGCTTGCGCAGCTTGAGGTCCAGGGCCCCCAGCGGCTCGTCGAGGAGCAGCACCGCCGGACGGTTGATGAGCGCCCGCGCGAGCGCGACCCGCTGTGCCTGGCCCCCGGAGATCTGGTTCGGCTTGCGGTGCTCGTAGCCCGGCAGCTCGACCAGCTCCAGCATGGACGTGACGCGCGACTTGATCTCGTCCTTCTTCACGCCAGTCCGGCGGAGCCCGAAGGCCACGTTCTCGTAGATCGACAGGTGCGGGAACAGGCCGTAGTTCTGGAACACCGTGTTCACGTTCCGCTTGTACGGCGGCAGCCAGGTGACGTCGGTGCCCTGGAGCTCGATCCGGCCGGACGTCGGCTGCTCGAACCCGCCGATCATCCGCAGGGTGGTGGTCTTGCCGCAGCCGGATGGCCCGAGCAGGCTGAAGAACTCGCCATCGACGACCTCGAGGTCGATGTGGTCGACCGCGTAGAGGTCACCGAACATCTTCGACACCTGGTCGAGGCGAACGTCGACGTCGTGCACGGGTACGGTGCTGCTCCTGCAGTAGGACAGTCGGGGCGGACCGATCGGGTGGGACGGGCCCGGATCGAGCGCGGTGCGCAGCCGGCCCCGCCGGCCCCGTGACGATAGGTCCGGCGCGGCCGGGGTGTCAAGGCGACAATATCGCACGCAACGCCGGCAATGGGTGCGAATCTCGTATCGCTCGGAGGACGTCTCGGCATCGAATCGCACGAATTCGCCTCTCGCGCCGTTCCACCGGAGGGCGCCGGAGTGGGTCTCCAGGCGCCGTCGCCGCGCTCACCGCAGGGCACGGGTACGATATTGGCGGCCCGCGCGTCGCAATTCACGGGCCTACGTGCAACAGGAGCGATACCGCCCATGACCGCCATCTCCGAGGCAGCCGTCCTCGATGCCCTCCGCACCGTCCAGGAGCCCGAGCTGGGTGGTGACCTGGTGACGCGGAACATGGTCAAGGACCTGGCAATCGATGGCTCGGACGTGACGTTCACGATCGAGCTGACCACGCCCGCGTGCCCGCTCAAGGACCAGATCGAAACCGAGGTCCGGGCGGCGCTGGCGCCGGTCGGTGTGGCCGGCATCGCGATCAACTGGGGAGCAACCGTTCGCCGGGCCGCGCCCCGTACGGCAGAGCAGCTCGTCCCCGGCGTCAAGAACGTCATCGCCGTCGCGTCCGGCAAGGGCGGGGTGGGCAAGAGCACGGTCAGCGTCAACCTGGCCGTCTCCCTGGCCCGTTCCGGCGCCAGCGTGGGCCTGCTCGACGCCGACATCACGGGTCCCAACATCCCGATGATGATGGGCGTCGAGGGGCAGCCGACATCGAGCCCCAACAACAAGATCGTCCCGCTCGAGCGCCACGGCGTGAAGGTGATCTCGATCCAGTTCTTCGTCCCCGAAGGGCAGCCGATCGTGTGGCGCGGACCGCTCATCGGCGGCGCGATCCAGCAGTTCCTGCGCGACGTGGAGTGGGGCGAGCTGGACTACCTGGTCATTGACCTACCGCCCGGCACGTCGGATGCGCAGCTGACGCTCGCACAGGCAGTCCCGATCAGCGGCACCGTTCTCGTCACGACCCCGCAGGATGTCGCGCTCGCGGACGTCGGCAAGGCCTACGCGATGCTCACCCGGATGAACGTTCCCGTGATCGGCCTGGTCGAGAACATGAGCGCCTTCGTGTGCCCGCACTGCGGCGAGGCGACCGAGATCTTCGGACGCGGTGGCGGCGAGCGGTTCGCGCAGGAGCACGGGATCGACTTCCTGGGCAAGATCCCGCTCGACATCACCGTCCGCCAGGGCGGCGATGCGGGCATCCCCGCCGTCGCGCAGCGCGAGCCCGGTCCAGCGGGGATCGCGCTGGAGGCCGTCGCGGGCCTGGTTGCGGCCCAGATGAGCATCCGTGCGGCCAACGCCCAGACGCCGGTCCTGACGGTCACCTGACCGACGCACCGTCCCCATCGACGCCGTCACGAGCCGCCGTGATGAGCAACGCACGAAGCCCGGGGGATCCCGGTCAGCTGATCACCGCGCTCGAAGGGATGCCCCTGTTCCGTGACCTGGGGGCCGACGATCTGGCGACGCTTGCGGCAACGGTCAGGACTCGCCGCTACCGTCGGGCCGAGGTCATCTTCAACCAGGGCGATCCGGGCGATGCGCTGCACATCGTGCTGACCGGCCGGGTCAAGATCTCCAGCCCGTCCGATACGGGCGTCGAGGCCATCCTCACCACCCTGCGCCCGGGGGAATGGTTCGGTGCCCTTGCGCTGCTCGACGGGGCTCCCAGGAGCGCCTCGGCAACCGCGGTCGACGCCACGGTGACGCTGATCCTGCCGCGTGACCGGTTCCGCCAGCTTGTGGACGATGAGCCGTCGATCCGCGAGCACGTCCTGACGGCGCTCGCGGAGGAGCTGCGCCGGTTGACCCGGCACGTCGAGGAGCTCCACTTCCTGGACATCGCCGGGCGCCTCGCCGCGCTCCTGGTCAGGCTCGCCGAGGAGCAGGGGCTCGCACGCGACGACGGCGAGGTCCGGCTTGACGGCCCGATCACGCAGCGGGAGATCGCGGCGATGGTCGGCAGCACGCGCCAGAGCGTGAACAAGCTGCTGGGACAGCTGGTCGACGACGGCCTGGTCCGCATCGACCGTGACGCCATCGTCATCCTCGACGTCGCCGCCCTACGGCGGGCCGCCCGCCGGTAGTCCCGGGTCGGGCGGTGCCGGCCACTGCGGACAGCGAGCCGCCCGCAGTGCTCCGTCAGCCGTCCAGGCGCAGGATCAGCTCGTCGACGACGACACCGCCCGTCGCCTCGACCTCCCGTTCCACCCGTTCGAGCCTGAAGCCACACCCCTCCAGCACCCGGACCGAGGCGGGGTTGCTGCTCGCGGCTCGGCCGTACAGCGGCCGGTTCGGAATGAGCGCGACGAACTGTCTGAGCGCCTCGGACGCGATCCCCCGGCCCCACAGCTCGCGTCCCAGCCAGTACGTGACCTCCGGTCCGGACAGCGCGGGGTCGCGCCACATGGAGATGCTGCCCGCCAGCCTGTCGTCGGCGACGACTGCCCGCGCGACGATCGACGGGTCGCCCAGGATCCGCGTCCAGCGGGCGTCGAACGCGGCGCGATCCGCGGGGTCCGCCGGGGTGAACGCCGCCATCCGGTTGGCGTCCGGGTCGAGCTGCTGGCGGAACAGGACCTCGAGATCAGCTGGTTCGACCGGGCGGAGGCGGACCCTGGGGCTGCCGCCGGTGCGGGCCGCGGTCGGTTGCGGGCGCTCCGTCGCGGCCGGGTCCCCAGCGTTCGCCTCGACCGAGCCTTCCCGGAGGGCCGCCAGCAGGACCGCAGCCGCGGCGATCGCCGCCCTGTCGGCGCCCTGGCTGCCACGCAGGAACGCGATCCGGCGCTCGGACCTGGTCGCCTTCGGTGTCACCACCCCGATCTCGACGGCCAAGTCGTCGCCCGCCCGGCCAACGCGGACCGCGAAGCCCACGCTCGCGCCGGCCGCGTCCCGAACGGCGGTCGCGTCCTGCATGACCTCTGCGTCATCCGCACCACCCGCCGCGGTGCCGGGCGCGTCCGTGACCTCGGCCCGGGTGAGGGCGGCTAGGGTTCGCAGCAGGCCGACGAGCGCGCCTCGCGTGCCCGTCTCGTGCATCGCCAGCGACCAGCCGCGCTCGGCCAGCGCCTCGCCGATCGCATCGGCCCATGTGGTGTTGCCCCGCGCCCAGACGTGTTCCGAGAGATGGGCAAGGACTGCCGCCTCCGCCTCACCCGCGAGCTCGGCGGCCGCGCGCCCGCCGGCCGCGCGCGCGGAGATCCGCACGTCGACCGCCTCGTGGCGCGCATACGTCGCCACGATCGGGTTCGCGGCCCGGAGCAGGACCTCGCCCAATCGCTCCGCGACCTGCGACTCGCCGATCCCGTGCAGCCGGAGGGTCCTGACCTCGCTGTCCACCCCGACGCCGCGCGACCCCAGGCGCGGCAGGACCTCGTCGGTCCACATCGGGTGCATCTCGCGCGGCGGACCCGGCAGATTCACGATCACCCGGCCGTCGGGGCGATCGACCCACCAGCCCGGTGCGGTCCCGTTCGGGTTGGCCAGCGCCGCCGCGGACGGGATGATCCAGGCCTGCTTGATGTTCGTGGACGGGAACGGCAGGCGGCGGCGTGCCCACAACCGATGCAGCCAGGCAAGGGTCGCGTCGTCGACGGCCAGCTCCTCGTTGCACACGGCGGCCACGGCCTCCCGGGTGAGGTCGTCGGGTGTCGGCCCGAGGCCCCCGGTCGTGACCACGAGATCGGCCCGCCCGAGCGCCGCCTGCAGCGCCTCCACGACCACCGGGAGATCGTCCGGGAGGTTCGCGACCCGCCCGACCCGGACGCCATGGGCGACCAGCGACCGCGCGAGCTCGCCGCTGTTGGTGTCGATGGTCTCGCCGACCGTCAGCTCCGTGCCGATGGCGACCAGCTCGGCCGACAGGATCTTGCGGGGGCCGGCAGCTTGCTGGGGCACGTCGGACATGAGCGGAGCGTAGCGGACTCGGCCCGGCGGAGACGATCGCCCCACGGCTCGATCCCGGGAGCTCGAATCGCCGCTGCTATGATTCACCCGTCCGCCGAACCCGCCCAACCCGTCACGCGGAGGCCGATCCACTGGAACCCGAACAGCCCATGCCCGACGACGAGCGCCCCATGCCCGGCGAGCGCCCCACGCCCACCGGCGATGACGCCGCGCCGGAGGATGGCGTGCAGGGAATCCGCGCCCAGGTGCGCGCAACCCGCGACGCCGCAATGGCCCTGCTTCGGGCGCACATCGACCTCGCGAAGACGGAAGCCGACGAGATCAAGGGCGAGGTCGGGCGCGCGGCCGCGCTCGGCGGGGTTGCGTTCGGCTGCCTGTTCCTCCTCGCGTTCCTGCTGCCGATCGGGAGCCTCCTGTTCGTCGGGGAGTGGATCTTCGGGTCCATCGGCTGGGGCCTGCTCCACGGCACCGAGCTGCTGATTGCAGTCGCCGTGTTCGCGGTGATGCTCGCGCTGCGGGTCCGTGGCCTCGTCACCGATCTGGCCATCGCGGTCGTCATCGGACTGGTCGTCGCGCTCGTCCTCGGGCCCAACCTGCCCAACGAGCTGTGGCGCCGGATCGGCGACGCAGCCGGCCTGGGCGATCCGTCCTGGCGGCCGCTCGTCACCGGCATCCTGGTCATGGCGGTCGTGGGTGCCCTCGCCGGTGCCCTGCTCGGAGCGCAGAGCAGCGGCGGCGCGGCGATCGCCGGCCTGGTCGGCGGGGCGATCCTGGGCGCCGTCGTCGGCGCCTTCTCGGCAATCACCTTCGGCTGGCGCGTCGGCGCTGCGCTCGGCGTCGCTGCGGCGCTGGCCGGCTGGCCGATCCTGATGGGCGTCACCGTTGCCCGAGCCGGGATCGACACCGAGGCGCTCAAGGCGCGGTTCTGGCCGCAGACAACCATCGACACCACAAAGGAGACGATCGAGTGGGCGAAGGCACGGTCGCCGCTCGGGCCGACGTCCTAGCGGCGCGCGCCGCCCTGGACGGAGAGCTCGAACGGCTCGAAGCATCGGCCCGCGCGGCCGTCGATATCCCGGCGAAGATCCGCCGCAACCCGGTGCGCACCCTCGGAACCGCCGCGGGCGCCGGCTTCCTGCTGCTCGGTGGCCCGAAGCGGGCCTTCCGGGGGGTGAGGAACGCCATCTTCGGCAAGCCGGATCCGCTGCCCAAGTCGATGCTGCCCAAGGAGATCGACAAGGCCCTGGGCGAGCTCGGCGACGACGGCAAGCACGTGCGCGGCACGATCGAGCGCGAGTTCGCCGCGTATCTCAAGGAGAAGGCTCCGGAGCGCAAGGAGCGGGACCTCAACGCGGTCGCTGCGTCGCTTCTGACATTGGCCGCCAAACCTGTCGTCGAGCGCTACGGCCGCCAGTTCCTGGAGCAGGCGCTCGATCCCGACGGGCCGGGCTTTGCCGAGCAGCTGGCCAAGGTTCGCGCCCGGCGCGCGGCGCGCGACACCGTAACGCCGGACCGGGACATGGGCGGGGCGGTCACGACGCCGACGACTGCCACGGTCCCGGGCGCGGCCTCACCCGGCGACGGGGCGGCGCCGAAGTCCTGAGGGTGGCCCCCGTCCGTTGCTGGTAGGCGAGGTCGGATTCGAACCGACACGCCGCTCACGCGGCACCGGCTCCTAAGGCCGGCGCGTCTGCCATTTCGCCACTCGCCCGCACCGGAGTCTAGCGCCCGCGCCGCTTCCATCCACCGCCAGGTGCGCAGCGAATGGTTGGGGCCACGGGCTCCGGTTACGTGCTGCTCCATCCCGCGGGCGATGCGGCTTCAGACGCCCCCGGTCACACCGGCGACCTGCTGCCCGGCGAGCCAGACTGAGG
>CAVYXU010000026.1:0-26423 GCA_963772565.1 uncultured Chloroflexia bacterium | reverse complement strand
CCCTGCCGGGTCTCACGGGGACGACCGCGGACCGGGCCGCCGCATCCGGGGCGACCCCGACGCCCGTGCCCTCGGGGCGTTCGGCGATGGCGCTGTCACCGATCGGGATCGAGATCCCGCCCGACTCGGACTGCGGCGCCTGTCACCTGACCGACGCGGGCGCGGTCGGCACCAAGCCGATCCCCAAGCTCGGCCACCCGTTGTGGGGCTTCCGCGACTGCACCGCCTGTCACAAGCCCGATGGGCTGGTCCAGACGGCGCCCGGCCACTCGAGCCTCCACAAGGACGACTGCCTCGTGTGCCACCAGGTCCCGGCGACCACGGCTGCCGGCGGCAGCCTCGCCCCGATGCGGCCGGAGCACATGGGCATCGACCAGCCCTGTGTCTCGTGCCATGGCGTCGACGAGCACGCGCCCATGCCGGCGAACATGCAGGGTCGCGACAGCTGTTGGATCTGCCACAACGGCCCGGAGTTCCAGTACCTGTTCGAGAGCTCCGACGCCTCGCCCCAGGCGTCACCCGAACCGGCCGCGGCGGTCGGGAGCGTCACGACACCCTGACGGCCTGGCGGCAGCGTCCGCCGGGGCCGGCCCGCGCCCCGGCAGGGCACGCGCCGACGACTACTGCTCCGCCGCCAGCGCCCCGAGCTCCCTGGGGTCCAGCGCGCGATCCCACAGGCGGACCTCCGCGAGCTCGCCCTCGAAGCCCGCCCGTGGGCCGCCGCCGATCAGGAGCGGCGTCTCAGCGGTCGAGGCGATCGACGCAACGTCCGGCGTGACGCTCGCCGTCGCGATCCTGTGTCCGTCCACGAACAGCTCGACGGCCGGGCCGCGCCTGACCCCCGCGAGGTGGTGCCAGCCCGGCGTCAGCGATCCGTCGGCCGACGCCACGGCGCCCGCCCGCATTGAATGGACATGGCCGGAGGGCAGCGTTCCGACCCACAGCTCGCCGCCGAACACGACCATCGACGCCGCGCGTCGGTAGCGGACGTCGGGCGTCTCGTCGAGTGTCGCGACGAGCGCCCAGTCGTCGTCATCGTCGTACCGGAAGATCTGCGCATGCGGGAGCGTTCCGCCGTAGAGCTTCCCGTTGTGGGCCTGGAGGTTCATGATCTCGGTCTCATCGCCGAGCCGTCCGACGGGACGCCAGGTCGCGTCACCGTCGCGATCCAGCTCGGACCCGCGGAACACCAGGCCGGTCGGCCAGGTGCCGATGTGCATCCGGTCTCCGTAGGTCTCGATCGAGTACAGCTGCGTCGTGTCCGGCTGGAGCCCGCAGCTCACCCAGCGGTCGTCGCCGTCGTAACGGAACACGCCGCCCCCGCCCGTTTGCGACCGGGCCGGCACCACGACGCCGGCCTTGGTGAGCGCGATGGCGCCGTCGGGATCCGCGTGATCGTTGCCCGCGCCGTACATGGCGCCGCCATGGACGCCAAGCGCCAGGAGCCGGCGTCCCGGTGAGCCGCACGACGTCCAGCGCCCGGGCCCGTCGAACCGGAACACGCCTTCCGAGTACATCGGCGCGGCATACAGCGAGCCCGCATACGTGATGAGCGCGGCGATCGCATCCGCGTCGTCGACCTGGCCCATGTCGGACCAGGCTTGCCCGCCCTCAAAGCGCAGGACACGCCCGCCCGGATTCTGGTTCGCCGAATCCTCCAGCCCCGATCCACCGCCCCGGAGGCGCGACACGCCGGCGTACAGGGCTCCCTCATGGACCGCGAGCCGCGTGACGGCGTTCGCATCCCAGGGCGAACCGCAATCGATCCAGGTATTGCCGCTGAACCGGTACACGCGGCCGCGGGGTGTCGGGCCCTGCTCCCAGGTGGCCGCGTAGAGGCTGCCGTCGTGGGCCGCGAGCGAGCAGACCATCACCGTCGCATCGCCCGGCCGCCCGTGATCCGTCAGCACGGGTGCCGTCTCCGCGTCGATCCCGAACCAGGCCGTCCGGTCGTTGCCATGGCTGCCGCATGGCGTCCCGTGCTCCAGCGCAAGGTTGAACCCGCGCCGCGCCCGTGCGTCGAACCACGAGACGATGTCCCCGAGGACGGTCGTCGGCGCGGCGGCCGCGTTGACCCATGCTGCAACGGTGAGGTCTCCGACCCCCAGATCGTCCGGCGCCGTGACCTCGAGCCGGCCTGCACCGGTCAGCGTCGCGCACGGGCGTCCGAAGGCGGGATCCGCGGATGCCCCGAAGCGCACGTCACCCCGGACCACGGCGTGGCGCCCCTGCCCGGAGCCGTCTCGCCCATCACCGGCCAGGCTCCAGGAACCGATCGGACCAACGTCGCGAGCCATGGCGATCTCCTCGGGACGCGCTGACCGGGATCGGTGGGGCTGCCCCGGTTCAATCAACGTCAGAATTGTCTGTCAATCGGACAATCCTGTCGAGACCGTGCGATGATTGCTGCGTTGAGGCGGCGACCGCGCCGCCCAGAGGTGATGCGATGCCGAATCCGCTGGTGATCCGCGCCGATGGGGCGCTCGACCTCGTGGCACTCGGGGCCGTGGTCACGAGACTGGACCCCGGCATTGTCCCGTTCCGGAAGGCCTCGTCCTTCGATATCCACGTGTCGGGCGGCGAATACAACGTGGCCGCGAACCTGGCCGACGCGTTCGGGCAACGGACCGGGATCGCAACCGCCATGGTCGACTACCCGATCGGCGACCTCGTCGCCGCACGGGTCCGCGCGATGGGCGTCACGCCCTTCTACCGCCGCTTCGCGCATGACGGTGCGACCGGGCCGAACATCGCCACGGTGTACAGCGACCGCGGGCATGGTGTCCGCGGACCGGTCGTGTTCTACAACCGCGCGAACGAGGCGGCGGCTCGTCTCGCGCCGGGCGACTTCGACTGGCCCGCGATCTTCGGCGCGGGCGTCCGCTGGTTCCACAGCGGCGGGATCTTTGCCGCGCTCTCCCCCGGCGCTTCGGAGCTGATCATCGAGGCGATGCAGGCCGCGCACGACGCCGGAGCGGTCGTCTCGTTCGACCTCAACTACCGCGCCAAGCTGTGGCACGCGCTGGGTGGCGCCGCCCGGGCCCACGAGGTGCTGCGCCGGATCGTCGAGCACGTCGACGTCCTCGTCGGCAACGAGGAGGACCTCCAGACGGGCCTGCAGATCCCGGGGCCCGCGGTGAAGAGCACGGGTCTGGACCCGGCCTCGTTCCTCCAGATGATCGACCGGGTCGTCGCGGAGTTCCCGCGCATCCGGGTCGTCGCGACGACGCTGCGCGAGGTGCAGTCGGCGAGCCGCCACCGGTGGAGCGCCGTCGCCTGGGTCGCAGGGCAGCCATACGTCGCACCGGTCTGCGAGCTCGACGTCTACGACCGCGTCGGCGGCGGCGACGGCTTCGCCTCCGGCCTGTTCTACGGGCTGCTCAGCGGCGAGGCACCCGAGGACGCGCTGCGCCTCGGCTGGGCGCACGGGGCGTTGCTGACCACGTTCCCCGGGGACACGACGATGGCGACACTCGAGCAGGTCCGGGCGTTCGCGGCCGGGGAGTCCGCCCGCATCCAGCGCTGACCCGGGCGAAACGTTGCGGCGATCCCGGTGCGCGCAGACCGCCGTCAGGCGGCCGGCGCCTCGAACACGACGGTCCCGTCGACGACCGTCCTGACGATCTCGATATCGCCGGTGGCTTCGGATCGGCGGAACATCGTCAGGTTGGCGGCGACGCCAGTCCGGAGGCTCTCGTGGCCGGCCGCGATCGGAAGCCCCAGCAGCCGGGACGGATTTGCCGTGACCAGGCGCACCGCATCCGACAGGGTGGCGCCCGCATGGCGCACCGCGTTGGCAACGCAGGTGGGCAGCGCCGTGACGGCACCGGCGAGCAGCGGCGTCCCGGCGAGCTCCAGCCGGCCGTTGGGCTGCAGCTCGACCTCTCCCCCGTCGAACAGCGTGTACCGTCCCGGCGGCAGGCCGGCCATCGAGACCGCATCGCTGACGAGAACGGTGCGCTCCACGCCCTTGGCGCGCAGCACGGTCTTCATGACCGCGGGCGGAAGGTGGTGGCCGTCGAAGATGAAGCCGGCGCTCAGCCGGTCCTCGGCCAGCTGGTCCCAGATGTAGTTCGGATGGCGCCGCAGCATCGCGTGGGCGCCGTTGCCGAGGTGGGTCGACCACCGGGCCCCGGCGTCGACCGCAGCCCGGATCTGATCGCTGGTCGCCATGGTGTGCCCGATCGAGACCAGGACGCCGTCGGCGGCCACTGCCCGGATGTATGGCGCCGCCCCGTCGTACTCGGGCGAGAGCGTGGTGATCCGGATCCGGCCGTCGGCCGCCTCCTGCCAGCGCCGGTACTCCTCGATGTCCGGCGGGCGAACGTGGCGCAACGGGTGGGCGCCGCGCGGACCGTCCTCGGTCGCGATGTGGGGCCCCTCGACGTGGATCCCGACCAGCGACGCCCCGATCAAGGAGTCCGCGTCACCGGCGGCGACGATCGCGCGCAGGTTGTCCTTGATGTGCTCTTCGGATTCGGTGCAGATCGTGACGCACGAGCCGGTGATGCCCTCGGGCCACAGCGCGCGGACCATGGCCGCGGTCGTGGATGCGTCCGCCTCTGTCGCGTTGGGGTCGTGGCCCGCGTAGCCGTTGATCTGGATGTCGATCCAGCCGGGCGAGATCCAGGTGCCGCCCGGGTCGTCGGTCACCCGCTCGATCGCGGTCACCAGGCCACCGTCAACGGTCACCCGCACGGTTCCGCCGTCCTCGGTTGAACGGGCCAGGAGGGACAGGGGTCCGGCCTGGCGGGCAGGGGCGTCCGAAGCGGCGCTGGTCGAAGTCATGGATCGAAGCCTTTCCGGGGGTTCGCGGTCAGCCCTTGAGCCCCGTGAGCGTGATGCCCTCGACGATCTTGCGGCGCAGGAACAGGAACGCGATGAGCGTCGGCGCCATCGCAAAGACGGCCCCCGCGCTCACCACCCCGAAGTCGATCGAGTAGTTGTTGGCGAACTGCGAGAGTCCAAGCTCCATCGGGAAGTACTTGGGATCGTTGAGGATGAGCAGCGGCCAGATGAACGCGGTCCACGCCTGGATGAAGGCGAGGATCGCGAGCGCGGCCATCGCGGGGGCGAGCAGTCGCGGAACCAGGCGCAGCATGATCCCCCACTCCGACATGCCATCGATCCGGCCCGCGTCGAGCAGCTCGTCCGGGACGCTCGTGATCGTGTTCTGGCGCATGAAGAAGATGCCGTAGCTGAGCACCAGGTACGGGAGGAACAGCCCGATGGGGTTGTTCACGAGCCCCAGCGCATTCATCTGGAGGAACAGCGGGACCATATAGATCTCGAACGGCACGATCGCCGTTGCCAACACGAGGATGAACAGGAAGTTGTTCCCCGGGAACTTGAACTTGGCGAATATGTAGCCGGCCGCCGTCGAGGTCAGCAGGATGAACACCGTGGACACCATCGCGAACACGATGCTGTTCCACATGTATTCGACGAGCGGGGCCTTGTCGAAGGCTTTCAGGTAGTTGTCGAGGGTCCATTCCTGCGGGAGGAGGCTCGGCGGGACCTGGAGAAGCTCGGTCCCGGGGCGCAGCGAGGTGCTGAACAGCCAGAACAGCGGGAACACCATGATGAGCCCGCCAATGATCAGGATCACCACGACCAGCCAATAGGTGAGGCGCGCCGCGATGGTGCCGGTACCGGGTTTCATTGGCCGGACCCCCGCAGGAAGCGGAACTGGATGAACGTCAGCACGAGGATGATGATGAACAGGTACATGGCCTCTGACGCCGCGTAGCCCATCTTGAAGAACCGGAACCCGTTCTCGAAGATGTCATAGACGAGCACCCTGACCAGCTTGCCCGGGGCTCCCTGGACGTCCGAGGCGAGGACGTAGACCTGTGTGAACACGTTGTAGGCCGAGATCGTGGTGATCACGACGACGAACAGCGTGACCGGGGCGAGCAGCGGCATCGTGATGTGGCGAAACTGCTGCCAGGCACTGGCGCCGTCGACCGCTGCCGCCTCGTGGTACACGTGCGGGATGGCCCGCATCCCGACGAGCAGGATGATCATGTTGTAACCGATCTGCTTCCAGACCGACAGGATGATCACCGCGATCAGTGCCATCGTCGGATCGCTGAGCCAGGGCTGCTTCTCGATGCCAACCAGCCCGATCGCCGAGTTCAGGATCCCGTGGTTGTAGTTGAAGATCTCGCGCCAGCCGAGCGTCACCGGGACCATCGGGACGAGAACGGGGGCGAAATAGAGGAGCTCGATCGCGCCGCCGATGCGGCCCCGAACGAACCGCGCGAGAAGCGCCGCCAGGACGAGGGCCACCAGGACGGAGACCACCGAGGTGCCGACGGCGAACAGCGTGGTGTTCGTGAACGCCGTGCGGAAATTCTCGTCACCCAGCAGGTTGACGTAGTTGTCGAGCCCGACGAACTTTTCCGCGGGCTTGATGAGCTCCCAGTCGAAGAGGCTCATGAGCATGGCCTGCCCGGTCGGGATGACGCGCAGGTAGAAGAACAGTGCCATCACGGGCGCGAGGACGAGGAACACGAACCGGTACTTGGCCCAGGTTCGCCGGGGCACACGCCGCACGGCCGCCAGCGGACTGTTCATCAGTGAACCCTACGCTATCCGTTGGAGCGGGTGGATGCGGAGGCGCCGCGGCCTGTGCCGGCGGCGCCTCCGCGCTCGATGATCAGCCTGCGAAGTGGCCGTTGTCCTTGAGGATCTGGTTGGTCTCGTCTGCCCACGTGTTGAGCAGCTCCTGGATCTTGGCGTCGTTGCCCGCCAGGTTCGCAAAGTCGGCGTAAGTATCGACGAGGTGCGTCGCGATCTTGGTCTCGATCTCGTCGAACTCGGGGATCGCCGGGGTGGTCGTCAGCTGGAAGCCGTCCGGCCGCTTGAGGAAGCCTTCAAAGGTCGGGTTCTCCGCCAGGAAGGCGGCCGTATCGAGGTCCTTGCGGGCCGGCAGCCAGCCGGAGATCTTCAGCAGGTTGATCTGCTGATCCTGCTCCCGGAGGAACCGGATGAACTCCCAGGAGCACGCGGGGTTGGCCGCGGCGGCCGGGACGAACATCGACTCGACGGTGAGGATGTCGCCGACGGGGGGCGGAGCGGTGTTGTAATGCCCGACGAGGTCGGGAGCATTGGTCGCGATGTCGGGGACGACCCAAGACTCGCGCAGGAACTGCGCGGTTGCCTTGGTCTCGAACGCCTTCGCGTCGTGCTCGATGTTCAGCGATTCGACGCCGTTCTTGAGGAAGTCGAGGTACATCCCGAGAAGCTTGACGCCTTCGGGGCCGTTGTACTCGGCCTGCCACTTGCCGGGAGACGTCTCACGGATGAGCGTCTTCTCGTACTGCAGGAGCAGGATCCAGAACTTCTCCGCCACGCCGCTGCCCTGGCCGCTGAGCCGGAGGCTCAGGCCCGACCGGGTCACGGCGCCGTTGGCGTCGGTCTTGGCGAGCTTGCGAGCGTTCTCGATGAGCATGTCCATCGTGGTCGGCGGTCCGGAGATGCCGGCCTCGGTGTACATATCCGTGTTGTAGAACAGGGCCGTGCCGCCGGTGAACAGGGGAACGCCCCAGATGTTGTCGCTGTACGTGCTGTCGGTCACGACCTCGGGCGCATACCCGCCGCCGGTGATGGCGGTCTTGAGGTCGTCGGGCACCGGCTGGAGCAGGCCCTCATCGATGAAGCGGGCCAGGAAGTTGGTCGTCCGAACCACGACATCGCCGGCGGTCTTCGACGGGATCGCGGTCGTGAGCTTCTGCTCGAAGCCGCGAAGGTCGGTGCTGAAGATGGTGAAGTCGACATTCGGGTGGGTGGCCTTGAATGCCGCACCGGCCTGCTTGTAGACCTCGTCGTTCTCCGGGTAGCCGCCCCAGATGTTGAGCGTGATCGGGTCGGTTCCGCAGGCGTCGGCCGCCGGTGCGCTGGACTCTCCCGGTGCGGTGCTGGCCGCGGTCGTCGGCGCCGTCGTTGCCGTGCCGGAGCCGCAGGCTCCGACCACGATGACGAGCGACCCCGCGACCGCAAGGGCTTTGACCCATGCGCGAGGGTGAATCATGTTTCTCCTCCAGATGCGTTTGCCACGTTGGCGCGGAGCGGCAGGCTCAAGGTCAAGGGCACCAGCCTCCTGTGTGCTCGGATCCAGATGCTCTGCTCGGGCCACCCGTCCGACGAGGGCCGGATGGCGTGGATGGGATGGGCTATCGATCGCTCCCGGGCTGCGGGCTTGAACGCCTCGGATGTGGGGTGGCGCCGGACGGCCACCGGCCGAGGCCGAAGGAAGTGGGCTGGGGCCGCTTCGCCCGTGCCGGGTCGAGCGCCGACATCCTCGTCATCAGGAGCTCGCCGGCCTCGATGACGTGGGTCCGGACGGCGGCGTCGAGGAGCTCCGGGTCGCGCAGCTCGACCGCCTCGACGATCGGGGCGTGCTGGGCGATGAGCGTCGGCGCATCGGCCGACGAGATCTGGTTGGTGAGCACGATCCGGTACGACAGCGCCTGGAGCGTCAGCAGCCGGCTGAGCAGCATCTTGTGGCCGCAGCGCGCGAAGACCGCGCGATGGAAGGCGACGTCCGCGTCGGCGACGTTCACCGGGTCCCCCGTCGCGATCGCCTCCTTGAGGTGCTCGAACGCCGCATGGACCTCCTGCTGGATCGCCTCGTCGGAACCGCTCGCCTCGAGCGCGAGGCGCGAGGCGTAGGGCTCGAGCAGCGCTCGCAGGCTGGTGATCTCCCACGCCGCGCGCACCGACAGCTGCGACACGAACACGCCACGGCGGGGAATGATCTGGATGAGACCGCCGTCGGCCAGCGTCCGCAATGCCTCGCGCACGGTGCCGCGCGACGTCTCGAGCTGGGCGGCGAGGGCCACCTCCGGGAGCCGGGATCCGGGCGCGAACTCGCCGCGCACGATGGCGTCCTTGACGTAGGCGGCGACGGCTGTCGTGAGCGTCTCGGGTCGCTGGAGACTCATCCTGCGAGCAGCCCCTCCAAATGCTTGATTGTCGGACAATAGATCATCTGACATGGCGCGCGCAAGGCGCATCGGCCTCCCGGCGACAGGCGGTGTCGTTGGTTCCATTCGCTGTTCCCCGGCCGGAAGCGGCGGCGGCCTACAGGTTCCGCACGCGGGTGCTGTAGCGCGCCGTCACGGCGAGGTTCGCCTCGTCGCCACCCGGGCTGTTGGAGCTCCGCCAGATCGGTGGCTCGATCCCGCGCCGGGCCAGCTCGGCGATCGCCTCGAGCATGATCGCGTTGAGTGCGAACGCATTGAGGTAGGTCGAGACCGGGGCGACCTTCTCGCTCACGCCGTCGAGCTTGAGCACCGCGTCACCGAGCGGCATCTTCGTGTCGACCAGGATGTCCACGAGATCACACAGATCCTGACCGCTGGGGTGCCGGCTGGGGTGGCCCTGCGGCAGCCCGCGCTGGTTCGCGACCGAGGTCACGCCGATGCTGGTCATGCCCTTCTCGCGCGCGTACATCGCGCTGTCGATCGTCGCCGAATTGATCCCGTAGGCGTTGACGATGATGAGGACATCGCCGTCGCCCATCTCCTCGCGACCGAGGATCGCCCGCGCGTACCCGGGCGTGCGCTCGATCGCCATCGACCTGGCCGCGCCGTTGCCCAGGTAGAACCCGTCGTCGATGAACGACACGATGCACGCCAGCCCGCCCGCCCGCGAGAACACCTCCTCGGCGCCGATCTGCGAGTGGCCGCCCGGGCCGATCACGTAGATCATGCGGTCGGCCGCGATCCGGTCCGCGATCGCGGCACCGGCGCGGGTGATCGCCTCCCCTTCCTCGTCCTGGATCTGGGCGAGCAATGCGGTGATCTTCTCGAGGTACGTGGTGTAGATCGGGGTGGCCATCGGTGACCTCCTGCTGGTCCGCGGTCGGGGTTCTCTTGTCGGTATCTGGATCGGTGGCCGGCTGCCGTCAGCCGGCCGGTGCGTTCGAGGCGAGCGCCACGGCGGCTTCGACCAGCCGTTCGCCCTCGCCGGGATGGAGCACGCTGGCGTTGGGCTCGTAGCCGCCGATCCCGAATGCCTCGGCGGTCGGGATGTAGCCCACCGTGCCGTCGCACAGCGCGGCGACACAGGTGCCGGCGTCACCCAGGGCATGCCGGATCTGCTGGCCAAGCGCCACGAACAGCTCGCCCGAGATGCCCACATGGAGCAGCGGCCCCAGGGCGAGCGCGCTGGCCCGGATTCGCACCGGCTGGTCGCGTTCGGGATCGGCCGCCTGGCCCGCGACGAGCTCCGCGTAGGCGGCGGCCGTGAGAGCGTGGTACGTGGCGTCCGGGCTCATGTCTGCGCCCACCACGAGCTGTTCGGCGGCTCGGGCCGCGACGGCCGCCTCGCGCGCGATGTCCGGCGCCGGCAGCCGCTTGCGACGCAGCTCCACGATCCGGGCGTCGCCCCAGGCGCGGTCCGACGGGCGTGGCACGAGCCCGGCCCGCACCTTCAGGGTGCAGTCCGCGAGCAGGCGGCCGTACCGCTCGGCGGACTCGAACGTGCGCCAGGGGACGACGATGCCGACCATGCTCCCCTCGGGCGAGTAGCCGCCCGGGTTCACGTCTCCCTGCGGGCCCGTGGAGAAGATGGTCACCCCGCCGACCACCTCGTCGACGAGCCGGCATAGCACGCCCGGATAGTCGGCGGTGTACAGCAGGTTGTTGGGCCCCAGCGTCGTGGGATGGCAGCCGTAGTTCACGTGGGTCGCGATCGGCCGTCCGTCGAGGTCGTCGAACCGGGTCACCATCACCCGGTCGTCGACCGGCCCGCCGTTGGGGCGCCGGTTGGCGCCGATCCCCGTCACCTCGCCGACGCCCACGGCGGCGACCGCCTCACGTCGCTGCTCCCAGGCCTGGGTGACGGCGTCGGCGATGCCGTGGCCGATGGCCCGCTCCGCATCCGAGGGCTCCGCCAGCCGGGGTCCGCTATGGGTGTGCGTGCCGGCCAGCTGGAGGCGATCCCTGGGGATGCCCGTCCGCGCGAACACCTCGTCCGCCGCCAGCTCCTGCAGCCGTGGATCGACCTGCAGCAGATCCGCGACCATCAGCGCAACGGTGGTGCCGTCCGCGCCCTCGGCGACGAGCGCCCGCGCGAACAGCGGGTCGTGGATCCCCGTCGCGCCGTCCACCCGGACCTCGAAGCCCTCGAGCTGCATCCCCAGGGGCGGCGTGATATCGACCTTTGCGGCTCCGACCTTCATTCCGGCTCTCCTCCGAGCGCGACGGCTCGTCCGGTACGGTCCGCCTCGTAGACGGCGGTGATGATCTCGACGGCGTTGCGACCGTCCTCGCCGGTGACGGCGGGCGGACGTCCTGTCCTGACGGCTTCGACGAAGTCGGCGTACTGGCGGAGGTAGCCGATGGCGTTCGTCCCCCACGTCTGCGTGGCACCGACCCCCGAGCTGCCCGCGACGACCTCGGCCTCACCGGCACCGGCGTCCGGGGCCGGCACACCGGGCACATCCCATTCGACCACCGTCTCGCCGGCGATCCGGACATGACCGTGATCGCCGTAGACCCGCAGCTCCCCGGGAAGCTCCGGGTTGGCGCAGGTGGTGGCCACGATCTCGCCCAGCGTCCCGCCGGCGAACCGGAGGCTCACCGACGCCGTGTCCTCGGCCTCGATCTGGTGCCCCAGGGTCGCCACGTGCCCGGCCACCGAGACCACCGGCCCGCCCATCCAGCGCAGCAGGTCGATCACGTGGATCGCCTGGTTCATGAGCACCCCACCGTCGAGGGTCCTGGTGCCACGCCACGCGGCGCTGTCGTAGTACGCCTGCGGCCGGTGGTACAGGCCCTCCGCAATGATCAGCGAGATGGTCCCCAGCGCCCCGGCCTCGATCGCGTCGTGGAGCGCGCGCACGGGGGGCTCGAAACGGCGCTGGGAGATCGTCGCGACGACCAGGCTTCGCTCGCGGCCGGCGGCGACGACGGCGTCCGCGTCGGCCACCGACAGGGCGATGGGCTTCTCCACGATCGCGTGGCGGCCCGAGTGCAATGCGGCAAGGGCCTGGGCCGAGTGCAGCCCGGACGGCGTGGCGATCGTGACGGCGTCCACGTCATCCCGGCCGAGCAGATCCTCGAGGCGCGTCATCCACGGAACGCCCCAGCGCTCAGCGACCTCTCGTGCCCGCTGTTCGGACGCACTGACGACGCCGGTCAGCGACAGCCCGGGCAGCGCGGAGATCGCCTCGAGGTGCTGCGTCGAGATCGCGCCGCATCCGACGAGGCCGACCCGGATCGGCGCCCGGACGCTCATGCGCGGACCGCGGCGACCTTCGTGACGGCCTCGGCGACGTCATCCAGGTCATCATGTGTGCCCATCAGGATCGGCAGCGAGAACATCAGGATCTCGTCGGCCTCCGCCTTCTCCGCATTCGGGCAGGCCACCGGGGCCGGACCGCCGAGCAGCGCGATCTCGTCGATCACCGCCTGGTTCCGGTTGAGCGGCGTGTAGCCGTGGAAGACCGGCACGCCCTCGGCGCGCAGCGCCTCGGCGAACTGCTTCTTGGGGAGACCGCCGTCCGGCTCGCCCAGCCAGCGCCAGTGGTACGTGTACCAGCTGTGCGCAGTCACGCCGTCGGGCACGCGCAGCGGGATCGCGCCGGGGATCTCGAGCAACCTTGACGACAGGTACGCCGCCGCCTCGGTCCGGTGGGCCTGCTGCGCGGGCATCCGCTTCATCTGCTCGAGCAGCACCGCCGCCTGGAATTCGCTCATCCGGAGGTTCCAGCCGAGGCGGACGTGCTCGTACCACTCCCCGCCGCGCCGCCGGCCCACGTTGCGGTACGACCACAGGAGCTCGTCCAGCTCGTCGTCGTTGGTCAGCATCATGCCGCCTTCGCCGGCGTTGATCGGCTTTGACGACTGGAAGCTGAACGTGCCCACGTCGCCGATCGCTCCGACCGGCCGGCCCCGCCAGGCCGAGCCGTGCGCCTGCGCCGCATCTTCGACGACCTTGAGCCCATGCCGCCCTGCGGCGGCCATGACCCCGTCCATGTCCGCCGGCGAGCCGCCGTGGTGGACCGGGATGATCGCCTTCGTTCGCGGCGTCACGGCAGCGTCGATCAGCGACGGATCGATGAGCAGGGTGTCCAGCTCCACGTCGACGAACACCGGCACCGCGCCGACCATGAGCGCGGCGCTCGCCGTGGCGATGAACGTGTACGGGGGAACAAGGACCTCGTCGCCGGGCCCGATCCCGAGGGCCTTGAGGGCCACCGACAGCGCCATCGTGCCGTTGACGCAGGCGATGCCGTGCCGCGCTGCCTGCAGCTTCGCGAAGTCGACCTCGAGCTGCTTCACGAAGGTCCCGTCGATCGAGCCCCACACGCCGGACCGGAGCGCCGCCAGCAGCGCCTCTTCCTCCTCGGTTCCGAACACCGGCCAGCCGAGGAAGGGCTTCGTCCGGACCGGCGTGCCCCCGTTGATGGCCAGCTTCGACATCGTGACTCCTCGTGTGCGTGATCGGCCATGCGGCCGGGACCGGGCTGCCGTCAGCGGCGGGACGCCGAAGCAGCGGCCTCGTCGACGAACAGCACGGCGTCCGGGTGGCCGCGCAGGATGGAGGCGGGGCAGGCGGTGTTGACGGGCCCGTCGAGCATGGCCGCGATCGCCGCCGCCTTCTGCCGTCCGGGGACGACCAGCGAGATGACCCGGCAGGCACCGATCGTGGACATGGTCACCGTCAGCGCGACGCGCGGAACATCCTCGAACCGGTCGAACGCGCCATCGCGAACCTGCTGGTGGCGGCTGGTGTCGTCGATCTCGACGGGCTTCATCCAGACGGGATCGTCGAAGTCGGCGACGTGCGGGTCGTTGAACGCGACATGCCCGTTCTCCCCGACGCCGATGAGCGCGAGGTCGATGCCGCCGTCGGCGAGCAGGGCGCCGTAGCGGGTGGCCTCGGCCGCGCCGCCGGCCGGGTTTCCGCCGTCGATCCGCTCGATCCGGCCGGGATTGACGGTCGACCAGATGTGTTCGTCGAGCCACCGCCCGAACGACCGCTCGTGGCCCAGCTCGAGCCCGACGTACTCGTCGAGATGGAACGCGTCCACCCGCGACCAGTCGATGCCCTCGGTCTTCCCCAGCGCGGCGAGGAACTCGTTCTGCGAGGCCGCGGCCGCGAAGATCACCCGGACGCGCTCCTGGCGTTCGAGGAGCCCGCGCAGACGGCCGGCCGTGTAGGTCGCAGCCGCTTCACCAAGTGCCGCCCGGTCCGGCTCGACGACCACGCGCAGGCGGTCACGCACGAGCTCGGTCATGCGCGCGCCGGGACGAACACGACGAAGAACACGTAGTCGAGCACGTCCGTGCCGGTGTTGGTGATCTCGTGCTCGGTGCCCATCGGGATGAGCACGCTGCTCCCCGCGCTGACCTCCGTCCGCTCGCCGTCGAGAACGACGAACCCGGCGCCCGAGGCCACGTAATAGACCTGGTCCTCGTCGTGATGGGTATGCGCGGGAACCGTGTCCCCCGGATGGATCCGCACGTGCGTGACATTGAGCCGTCCGGTCTCGAAGATCGGGCGGTAGTCCGCGTACGGCTGGGGCGCGACCGCGAGGTCGGCAAAATGCTTGATCATTGCTCCTCCGAGTTTCGGCGCGGCCAGGGTGCGTGCCGCGCCTGGGTCGACCTCAGCGTCCGCCGACCCCGTACGCCTCGCCTTCGATGGGGCCCTGCTTCACGGCGTCGAAATCCCAGCCGTTGATGGCGCACATCTGGTGGACGTGGCTGTCCCAGGTGGGCTCGTCGGAGTTCGGGCCGGCGACGAAGCAGTCGATGCTCAGGTACACGAACCGGCTCGAACCGATGCAGCTCACGGCATGTGGGATGCCCGGGGGCGTGCGGACGAAGTCACCGGGCTTCAGTGGGTGCCGCTCGGCCGCCTCCGGCCCGATTCCCAGCTCGCCAACGCCTTCGAGAACGAAGAACACCTGTTCCGCGTCCTCGTGGACGTGGACCGGCGGCGCCTCACCCGGCTCGAGGACCACGAAGAACGCCTCGGCGGCCGAGGCGTCCTTACGATCCATGATGAGGTCGTTGGTGTGTGTCGGGAACCGGTATCGGATCACCTGGCGCGGATCGAAGACGTACTGGGTCACGCCCTGCCCCTTGCTTGTCTGCGTGATGGCCTACGGTTGATTGTCCTACAGTAGACCCTTGGACAGGACGTCTGCAAGGGCCATACTTGCGCATGATGTCGGGCGGCCGGCGGATGTCGGCCGAGCCAGCACAGGGCGCCCGGTGGGGAAGGATGGAAAGGCGTTGGACCGATGACCAGGACCGGCGTTTTCGATCTCGAGGGCCGGGTGGCTGTCGTGATCGGCGGAACGGGCGTCCTCGGCGGAAGCATCTGCCACGGCCTCGGGGAGGCGGGTGCGGCGGTCGCCGTCCTCGGCCGGTCCGACGAGCGGGCCGCGTCCCGGGTCGCGGCGCTCGAGGCGACGGGGATCCGGGCGATCGGCGTCCACGTGGACGCCACCGAGCTGGCGAGCGTTGAGGCTGCCCGGCGGGAGGTCGAGCAGGTGCTTGGCCCGGTGGACATCCTGGTGAACGCGCCGGGCGTCAACAGCTCGACCCCGTTCTTCGACATCGAGCTCGAGGAGTGGCGACGCCTCCTGGACGCGAACCTGACCTCGGTGTTCGTGGCCTGCCAGGTGTTCGGGCGGGGCATGGTCGAGGCCGGCCGGGGTGGATCGATCATCAACATCTCGTCGGCTTCGTCCGGGCCCCCGCTTTCTCGCGTGCTTGCCTATTCGGTTGCAAAGGCCGGCCTTAACAACCTGACCCAGTACCTCGCCCGCGAGCTCGCACCGCACCACATTCGGGTCAACGCGATCGCACCCGGGTTCTTCCCGGCCGAGCAGAACCGGGCGTTGCTGTCGGAGGACCGCCTCAGCGCGATCGTCTCGCACACGCCGGCGGGACGGCTCGGTGAGCCGCACGAGCTCGTCGGAACCGCGGTCTGGCTCGCCTCCGACGCGGCATCCGGCTTCGTGACCGGCGCCATCGTGCGGGTGGACGGCGGCTTCACCGCGATGACGATCTGAGGGCGGCCATGACGTTCCGCCGGGATGACGATCCCCCGGTCCCCCGGGTCGACGCTCGCGCAGCTTCCTCGTGGCTGGACGTGTTCCGCCATGAGCGCCTGCCGTCGTGGGCGCTGGTGCGCCACGAGATGGATCGCGCCGAGGTCGACGACATCGACGCGGCCGTGAACGCGGCGCTGGGCCCGGTCCGCGATCGCCTGCCACGCGACGGCCGGGCGTGCGTGGCGCTGGGAAGCCGTGGGATCGACCGGATCGATGAGGTCGCCCGCGCCGCCGTGGGCGCGCTCCGTGCCGCCGGCCTCGAGGTGTTTGCGGTGCCCGCGATGGGCAGCCATGGGGGCGCAACCGCGGACGGGCAGCGGGCGGTGCTCGCGTCGCTGGGGATCCGCGAGGACACCATCGGCTGCGAGATCCGCTCCAGCATGGAGACGGTCGAGATCGGCGACGTCAACGGCGTGCCCGTGTTCGTGGATCGCGAGGCGCTCTCGGGCGCCGACGTGATCATCCCGATCAACCGGGTGAAGCCCCACACGGACTTCTCGGGACCCATCGAGAGCGGGCTGCTCAAGATGATCGCGATCGGGCTCGGCAAGCAGCGCGGTGCCGACACGTTCCATCGCGAAGGGTTTGCGACGTTCGCGGAGCTGATCCCCGCGGTTGCCGCCCACACGCTCGCCGCGGCACCGATCCCGTTCGGGCTGGCGCTGATCGAGAACGGCTTCGCGCGCCTCCGGCGGATCGAGGCCGTCCCGGCTGCCGGGATGTACGAGCGCGAGCAGGCGCTGCTCGCCGAGGCTGACGGGTACCTGGCGCGGCTGCCGATCGCAGCCCTCGACGTGCTGATCCTGGACCAGATCGGCAAGGACATCAGCGGGCTGGGGATGGACTCCAACGTCGTCGGCCGCTACTACACCGGACCCACCGGCCGTGACCCGCTCATCCAGCGGATCATCGTCCGCGGCCTGACCGAGGCCACCGAGGGCAACGCGGTCGGGATCGGCATGGCCGACGTGGTCCTCGGGCGGGCGGCCGACGCGATGGACGTGGCCAAGACGTACATGAACTGCATCACGGCCAAGACCCCCGAGGGCGCGCGGGTGGCGCTGACGGTGGACACGGACCGGGACGCGCTGGACGCCGCGATCGCGTGCTGCCTCAAGGTGTCTGCGGACACGGCGCGCATCGTACGGCTGCGGGACACGAAGCACCTCGAGTGGTTCTACGCGTCCGAGGGGCTCCTGCCCGAGCTGCTCGCCACCGGGCGGTGCCGGGTGGAGCGCCCGCCGGCTCCGATCGGCTTCGACGCGATGGGGAACCTGACCGACATCCTGCCCGACTGACCGACCCGGTGACCGCATCCACCCACCCGGTCGCGGCTCGCTTCGCGGGCCTGTCCACGGCCCGCCGCGGCGCGCTCATCTTCATGCTCGCGGGGATCGTGTTCGTCGCGACGGATTCGATGACCAAGACGCTCGTCGGGCAGCAGCCCGTCGTGCACGTCGTATTCGGCCGGCACGTCTCCTACCTCCTGGCGTTCGCGCTGATCGCCGGCGGCCGGCATCCGGGCCGGCTGCTCGCGACCAGGCGTCCCTGGACCCAGCTCGCCCGCGGGCTGGCCATGTTCGCCGCGACGGCGACGTACTTCCTCGCGCTGTCGCTGCTGCCGATCGCCGAGGTCAGCGCCCTGGGAAACACGACACCCCTGATCGTGGTCCTGCTTGCGGGTCCGCTGCTCGGCGAGCGGGTCAGCCGCGCCGCGGGGCTGGGCGCCATCATCGGCTTCACGGGCGTGGTGATCCTGGTCGGGCTCGATGCGGCGGAGCTCAAGCTCGCGATGCTGGTGCCGCTGGGGACGGCGTTGGCCTACGCCCTGTTCAGCCTGCTCACCCGTTCGCTGAGCGACGAGCCTGCCGAGGTGACGGTGTTCATCTCCGGGCTGGTCGGGCTGGTGGCCGCGCTGGTGCTCGAGGTCGGGGTGCCGACGCCGACGTCGCCGACGCCCCTGGAGTGGATCGGGACCGGCGTGGTCGGCCTGTCTGCGCTGCTGGGCCACCGGCTGCTGGTCGCCGCCTACCAGCGGGGCCGGGCGAGCGATCTCGCCCCGCTGGGATACCTCTCGCTGGTGTGGTCGTTCACCGCGGGCGCCGTGATCTTCGGCGAGGCGATCATCGCGCGAGCGGTCGCCGGGGCGGCGACGATCGCGCTCGGCGGGATCATCACGCTCCGCAGCGGGCCGGCGGCCCAGGTCACCCCCGGCGGACCCGTCGAGCCGGGCGAGTTCGAGGACCCACCTGCGCCGGCCGACGGTGCGCCCGGGCGCGAAGCGTGGTGAGCGGAGATCGGCCGCCCGCCTGGGTCCACGCGGCATGGCCCGACGGAGCCCCGAGCGCGACCCGCGCACGATGGGGCTTCGATCACGAGACATGGCTCCTCGCCGTTGACGGGCGATGGCTGGTCGTGCAGCGTCGGGCCGACACCTCGGATCCCACGGAGGGCGGACCTCGAGCGATCCGGGCGGCGGTCCGGGCGGCGGGCATGCGCGTTCCGGAGCCAGAGCTCCTCGCGCGCGACGGCGGCCACGCGATCCTAGCGCTGCCGTTCGTCGATGGGCGGCCGGGGTCGGAGCTGCTCGGGGACGCGGCGGGGGCGACGGTCGCCGGGCGTGCCTGCGGGCAGGTCTCGGCCCGACTGTCGGCCATCGCCACCGCCACCCTCCCGCTCGACGGGACGTGGGCGTCCGGCGAGGCGCTGCGGGTCGCCGGCGCCGCGTGGCTGCGCCGCTGCGCCGATATGCTCGATGACCGTACCGCCGTCAGGCTCGGCGAGCTCCTCGGCATCGCCGCCCGGGAGACGGACCGCGTCCCCGCCGTCTTCGCCCATGGCGACCTCGCGCCCGTTAACGTCCTCGTGCGCGGACGCGACGTGGCGGCGGTCCTCGACCTCGACCGCGCCCGGCTCGCGCATCCGCTGTTCGATGCGGCGTGGTTCGCCTGGGTCGTCGGCCATCACCACCCGGACGTCGCGCGGATCGCCTGGCTCGCGTTCGCGGACGTCACCGGGCTGCCGGATGACGAACCCGGGGCGTTTGCCTGGCTCCAGCCACTCCAGCTCCTGGAGCGATGCGCCACGTCTGGCGCCGCGGCCGACCGAGCGACGTGGGCGAACCGGCTTACGGCTGCCCTGGGAGACCGCAGGGAGGCATGATCTCGCGCCACCGGCCTACGCCGCCGGCGCCTCGCGCTCCCAGGCCTCGACCCGCCATACGTGCCCGTGGCGGATCCGGCGGCGGCGGAAGCCCGCGGTGCGCAGCACATCGGCGAGCAGCGCCTGGCGGTGGATGCGCATCCGGTAGCCGGCCGACCGCCGGAACATGATCGGGTTCGCGACCGTGACGCCGATCCGCATCCACCACGTGTCCCGGGGATACACGAAGCCAACCCGGCGCGTCGCCAGCGCGGCGGCAGCGCCCAGGAGCGCGGGCGCGTCCGCATAGCAGCAGACCACGCGGTCGAGCGCCACCAGGTCGGCAGGTTCGACGTCGCCGGCCACGCTGGTCACGTCGCCCAGGATGTGGGTGGTCCGGTCGCCCAGGCCACGCCGGGTCGCCTCGTCGCGCGCCGCGGCCAGGTACGCGCTCGATCCGTCGATGTCGATGGCCATCCGCGCGCCGCGCTCGAGCAGGCCGATATGCACCGCCCCGACGCCCGCGCCGATGTCCACCACCTTGAGGTCGGTCACGTCCAGCCCGTCGGCAAGCGCGTCGATCAGCTCGCGCGTCGCCCACGACGGACCGGACTCGCGGTACCGGCGCAGATCATCGTCCGCCGTGCGCTCATCAAAGACGTGTTCGCAGGAGGGGATGCCTCGGCCGCAGCAGCTGCTCACGGGCGGAGTATCCCACCGCGAGCTGCGCCGGTGCCGGCGACGAGGAGGTGCCGGCTGCACCAAGTTGCCGGCGGCCGGACGCCGCCCGGTCAGTGGGGTGCCGCGGCTCCCTCCAGCTCCTCGAACGTGATGCACTCATCGACCGGGCACACGTACTGGCACAGCCGGCAGCCGACGCAGTAGTCACCGTCCACGGACAGCCGCGACGACCCGTTGTGCCCGTCGAGGCGGATCGCCTGGTGCGCCCCGTCGTTGCAGGCGGCGAAGCACGCGTTGCAGTGGATGCACGTCGCCTCGTCGATGTGGGCGAGCAGCCGGAACGTCTGGTCGAGCTCACCCCAGTCACCGAGCGTCGGCAGCGCCCGCCCGACGAGCTCCGACGGGCTGTGAAGGCCCTTCGAGCGCAGGTAGCTCGACAGCCCGTCCACCAGGTCGTCGATGATCCGGTAGCCCAGGTGCATCACGGTCGTGCCGACCTGGACCGTGGTCGCGCCGACGAGCAGGAACTCGACGGCATCGCGCCAGTCTGCGATGCCACCGATGCCGGAGACCGGGATCCGCACCTCGGGATCCGAGGAGACGGACGACACCATGTGCAGCGCGATCGGCTTGACGGCCGGCCCCGAGAACCCGCCGTGGCTGCCGCGCCCGCGGACGTCCGGAACGGGCGCCCACGTGTCGAGGTTGACGCCGATCAGCGAGCTCACCGTGTTGATCAGCGCGATCCCGTCGGCGCCGCCGGCGCGGGCCGCACGGGCGGGCGGCCGGATGTCGGTGACGTTGGGCGTGAGCTTGACGAGCACGGGCAGCTCGGCCGTCTCCATCACCCATTCCGTGATCATCCGGACGTACTCGGGCACCTGCCCGACGGCCGCGCCCATGCCGCGCTCGCTCATCCCGTGCGGGCAGCCGAAGTTGAGCTCGAACCCGTCGGCGCCGGTGTCGTTCACCTTGCGCACGATCTCGTGCCACGCCTCGCGGTTCGACTCCACCATCAGTGATACGACCACGGCCTGGTTCGGGTAGCGCCGCTTGATATCGGCGATCTCGGCCAGGTTGTCCTCGGTCGGGCGGTCGCTGATGAGCTCGATGTTCGACAGGCCGACCAGCCGCCGGCCGTCGACGTCGAGCGAGCCAAGGCGCGACGTGACGTTGCGGACCTGGGCGCCGATGGTCTTCCACACGACGCCGCCCCAGCCCGCATCGAAGGCGCGGGCGACCATGTCGCCGTTGTTGGTGATCGGGCAGCTGGCCAGCCAGAACGGGTTGGGCGAGCGGATCCCGGCCATGTCCGTGAACAGGTCCACGCCGGGGACGGTCGCATCGGCCGGCCGCACCGGGACGATCCGCGGACCGCCGGCGCCGAGAGCATCGACGATCGATCGCGCAGCGAGCTTGCCGGCCTGGACCGCGTCCACGACCTCGGCGCCGCCGCTCGCGATATCGCCGACGGCCCAGACCTTGGCGTTGGCCGTCCGTCCGGTCGCCGGGTCCGCAACGACACCGCCATCGCGGACCGGCAGGCCCAGGGCTTCGAGCATGCCCGCGGCACCCTCCGGCTCGTCCTGGCCGACGGCGCGCACGAGGGTGTCGAGCGGCACCTCGAACCACGAGCCGTGGACCGGCTGCGGGCGACGCCGCCCGGTTGCGTCGGGCTCGCCCAGGCGCATCGTCTCGAACGCGACCCCGGTCACCTGTTCGTCGCCCAGGATCTCGGCCGGCGCGGTCAGCCAGTGGATCGTGACGCCCAGCCGGCGGGCGAGCTCGATCGCGTGCGGATACGCGGGACATTCCGCGATGCTCCGCCGGTAGAACAGCGTGACCTCGTCGGCGCCGAGACGAACCGCCGCGGCCGCGGCATCGAACGCGGTGCTGCCGCCGCCGATCACGCCCACCCGCCGGCCGATCGGCGCCTCACCCGGCTCGCCCTCGATCGCGTGCCGGATCAGGGTCAGGGCATCGATGACGCCCGCCTTGTCCTCGCCGGGCAGGCCGAGCGCCATGCCGTGCCCCAGCCCGATCGCGACGACGACCGCGTCATGCGCGGAGAGCAACGTCGCGGCCTCCACGTCCCTGCCGACCCGCGTGCCCAGCTCGAACCGGGCGCCGGCTGCCTCGACCCCGGCCACGTCGAGGGCGACCGTCTCGCGGGGCAGGCGCCAGGGCACGATGCCGTGATCGCCAAGCCCGCCGGCCCGCTCGTCGGCGTCGTACAGCGTCGCGCCGATCCCCGCCCGCCGAAGCTCCGCCGCGCACGCCAGCCCGGCCGGGCCGGCGCCCACGATGGCCACCCGCAGGCCCGTCTCCTCGCCGGGCGTGATCAGGGCGCCGCCGGACGCCGCGTACGCCTCGACGGCATGGCGCTGCAGCCGCCCGATGGCGATCGGCTGATCAAGGCCGTTGCGCACGCAGGCGCCCTCGCACAGCCGCTCGACGGGGCATGCCGCGCCGCAGGTGGCGCCCAGCGGGTTGGCCGCGAGGATGGTCCGGGCACTGCCCTCGATGTTGCCGGTCGCGATCTTGCGGATGAACGACGGCACATCGATGCCCGTGGGACAGGCCCGCGTGCACGGTGCGTCGTAGCAGTAGAGGCATCGCTCGGCCTCGGTCCGGGCAGCGTCCGCGGACATCACCGGCAGCGGCAGGAACAGGTCTGGCTCGTGCACGGCCAACGCGTCGACAGTCATGGTCGGTCTGGACCTCGGTCGGTCGTCTGGGCAGCGACGACGGTGTGGACGCAAGGTCGACATTGTCGACCGCCCGCCACCTCGCGCCGACGGCCACATCACCCGCAATGACAGGGCCGGAGGTGACTTCCGGCCTGGGTACCCGGATCGCCGCCCGGTCAGGCCTCCAGCTCCTCCGGCGGGCGGAGGCGGCTGAAGCTTCGGAACAGGAGCAGGTCGTAGCCGACCTTGAGGCCGCCCGCGATCAGGAACGGCAGGCTCGCCAGCGAGGCAGTCGCGAACAGTGGCCCGGCAATCAGTGGCGCGGCGGCGACCCCCAGGCTGCGCGCGATCCCGGTGACGCCGGCCGCGGCCGAGCGCTCATCGGGGGCGACGATCGCCATCGTGTACGACTGGCGGGTGGGCACGTCCATCTGGCTGATCGCGAACCGCGCGAGCAGCGTCGCCACGGCCAGCGGCAGGGTGGGCATCAGCGGGACGAGCATCAGCAGCACGTTCGATGGCAGGTGGGTGAACACCATCGTGCGGATCAGCCCGAAGCGGGCGGCAAGCCGCCCCGCCGCGAGCGCCGAGAACCCGGCCAGCAGGTTGGCCGCCGCGAGCACCAGCCCGAGCGCGGCCGGGTCCACGCCGTACCGTTCATGGAACCAGAAGGCGATGAAGCTCTGGATCGCGAACCCGCCGGCGAACGCGTCCAGCGCGAACAGCATCGACAGGCGCAGCACGACCGGGCGCGAGCGGTGGAGGCCGAGCCGGTCGCGGATCGTGCTCGCCTCGACATCCGCCGGTGGCACCTCGGCGTGCGCCGAGACGCGGGTGAACAGCAGCGCCAGCGCGGCCCCGACGAGCGCGTAGCCCACGATCACCACGCGGTACGCGTCGGGTGCGGCGGCGCCGCGATCGAGCGCCAGCTGCGACACGACCCCGCCGGTCAGGGTGCCCGCGGCGGTCGCGAACGAGCCGGTCAGCTGGTACCACGCGAACACGCCGGTCCGGCGCCGGCCGGGGATCAGCTGGGTGAGCGCAGCCTGCTCCACGGCCAGGAACGGTCCCACCTCGTTGCCGCTCGGGCTGAGCACCCCGATCGTCGCCGCCACCAGCAGCACCGCGAACACCGGCGTCGCCACGAACACGAGCCCCGCCACGAGCATCAGGACCGCGCCGGCCACGAGCACGCGCCGCCGGCCGATCCGGTCGGCGTGGGTCGTGAGCCACAGCGAGACCGCCGCGTCGCCCAGCAGCGTCAGCCCGAGCAGCAGCCCGACCTCGCCGCCAGACAGCCCGATCGCCGACAGGTACAGCACCAGGACGACGGCGAGGAACCCGTACCCGAACATCCGCAGGCCGCGGGTCGCGAACAGCAGCGCGACGTCGGAGCCCACGGCGCGGTCGAACGCCACCGGCGGGTTCACCCTAGGCGCGGCCCCGGGCGAGGTCGATGAGCCGGCCCAGGACGCGCTCGCCGTCCGCGCGCAGGCCGTTGTGCTCGTACTCGTCGGTCAGCCACGGACGGAGCCCGCGAACGACAGCCGCCGTCTCCTCGGCGAACTCGCGCTCCACGTACAGGTCGTTGGCATAGATCGTCGCGGCGACCGGCACCTCGTTGCGGCGCAGGCGGTCCTCGTCGTACAGCCGCGGCCAGACATGATCGGCGAGCAGGTGCGCGGCCTCGCGGTGGGCTCGCAGTCCGGCGTAGTCCTCGAACATCCAGGGGAAGATGTGCTCCGCCGTGAACCCCTCGCCGTCGCGGATCTCGTCCGGCAGCAGCCGGTCGGCGGACCAGCGCGTGGCCACGCCGTCCGCGTACGACGATTCGTGGAGCGTCGCGTAGATCGGGTTGCGGCCGAACGCGTGGGCGTTCTCGACATCGTGGAGGAAGGCTGGCGAATCCACGGGCAGCTCGAGCACATGGTGCAGCAGCTCGAAGCCTCCGCTGGCACCCAGCCATAGCCCGAGCTGGCGGAACCGGCGGACGGTGATGCGGTCGCCCGACGGGAGCAGGATCTCCTCGTCCTCGAGCCGGCGGTGGATCTCGCGGACGCGCGCCCGATCGGAGGGATACCGCTCGAAGTAGCGCCGGTTGGCCTCGATCAGTCGCCGGTAGGTCGCCCGGTACACGACGTCCACCGAGCGACCGTCGACGGGTGTGAGGCCGCCCGTGAGGAACGCCTCGCGCAGGCTCTCGGGGGCCATCGAGAGATAGGCCAGGCTGGTGAACCCGCCGAAGCTCTGGCCGAGAACGCTCCAGCGATCCACGCCTAGCTCGTGGCGGATCAGCTCAGCATCGCGAACGATCGAGTCCGCCCGGAAATGGGTCAGGTAGGCGGCCTGCTCCTCGGGTGTCGAGCCCGGGATCTGCAGGCCCACGGGCGTCGAGCGGCCGGTCCCGCGCTGGTCGAGCAGCAGGACCCGGTAGTCCGCGAGCGCGCGGCGCATCCACGAACCCGCCGGCGGCGGCACCACCGGACGGGCGGCCTCATGACCCGGACCGCCCTGGAGAAACACCAGGTAGGGCCGGTCGAGACCGTCGGGGTCCGCGACCTCGCGCGTGAACACCGTGATGGTGGGGCCGTCGGGCCGTGCGTGGTCGAGGGGGACGACGTGATCGCGCTCGGTCAATACCGCGCCGGGCACGCGGAAGGTCGTGGTCATCCGCTCACGATAGCGGCCGCGCGAACGATCGGCTGAAGACCTGTGAGTCCGACCGCGGACCTCCGGCGTTGCGGCAAGACCCGGCCCCGGGGGCAGCCGCCCGCCGGCGGCGCTACCAGCGCTGGTGGACGAGCGGCTTGATCCGCTCCGTGTAGAGGTCCGCGATCCGGGCCATGGTCGCCGCCGGGAGCGGGGCGAGATCCGCAGCCGCGGCATTCGAGCGCGCCTGCTCCGGCGTCTTCGCGCCCGGGATCGAGGTCGTGATCTCGCCGTGCATGAGGATCCAGCGCAGAGCCATCTGGGCCATCGTCGCGCCCTCCGGGACGAGCCGGCGCAGCTCTTCCACGACCGCGAGGCCGGTGTCGTAGTCGACCCCCGCGAACGTCTCGCCCATGTCGAACTCCTCCCCATGGCGGTTGAACCGCCGGTGGTCCGTGGGCTCGAACTCGGTCGACGCGGTCAGCTTCCCTGTGAGCAGGCCCGACGCGAGCGGCACCCGGGCGAGAATGCCCACGCCCCGGCGCGCGGCCTCGGCGAGGAACCGATCGGCGGGACGCTGGCGGAAGATGTTGAAGATGAGTTGGACCGTCGCCACGCCCGGGAACTCGATGGCCTTGAGGGCCTCCTCCACCTTCTCGACGCTCACGCCGTATGCGGCGATCGAGCCGTCGGCCACGAGCTCGTCGAGGGCTGCGAAGGTCTCCGGCTGGTAGAACAGCGCGGTCGGCGGGCAGTGGAGCTGGATCAGGTCCAGGCGGTCCATCCCCAACCGCTCCCGGCTTCCGTCCACCCAGCTGCGAAACGCCTGGGGCGTGTAGTTGGCGACCTCCAGGGGGACTGCGCGGCCCATCTTGGTGGCCACGAAGAACGATTCGCTGCGGCGCTCGCGCAGGAAGCGGGCGATCAGCTGCTCGCTATGTCCGTCGCCGTACACGTCCGCGGTGTCGATCAGGGTCACGCCCGCGTCGGCGGCGGCATGGAGCGCCCGCAGGCTCTGCCCGTCGTCGACGGTTCCCCACGAGCCGCCGATGGCCCACGCACCGAACCCCACAACGCTCACGTCGCGGCCGGTCCGGCCAAGCCTGCGGTATTCCATGAGTCGAAGCCTCCGTGGAGTCGGCGAGCGTGTGTTCAAAGCCTATCCCCCGGACATGGAT
>CAVYXU010000025.1:0-6451 GCA_963772565.1 uncultured Chloroflexia bacterium | reverse complement strand
CGGGTGCGGCTCTGCGGACGGGTGTGTCACGCAAGCGTAGTCGCGGGCGGCGGCAAATGGGTCCGCCGATCGACGGACATGCCGAGGCCCCTCCATGCGGAGGGGCCTTCGGTGGCGCGTTGCCAGGGTCGCGGCCGGCGGCACCGGCCACGAATGCAGAGCTCAGGCGGTCTGCTCGGCTACCTGGTTCCTGCCGACGGCGTACATCAGCACGAAGTAGATGGCACCGGACACGATCAGCCCGACAACCCAGCTGTAGTCGTACAGCGACTTGAGCACCGGGATGATGCCGTCAGCCGGGAACGGCTGACCACCCGGGTTCGAGTACGCCCCGCCGATGGCGAAGAAGATCCCCACCAGCAGGGACACGACGGCGATCCAGTTCCAGCCGCTGGAGTACCGGTACACGCCCGCGGGCCGGTACAGGTCAGCCAGCTTGAGCCTGGTGCGTCGAAGCAGCCAGTAGTCCACGATCAGCACGCCTGCGATGGCGCCGGTCGCGCCGCCGTAGGTGCCCAGCCACGTGAAGATGTAGCTGTTCGGGTCGTTGAGCAGGTTCCAGGGCATGATCAGGATGCCGATGACACCCGTGATGATGCCGCCGGTGCGGAACGAGATCATCCGCGGCCAGACGTTGGAGAAGTCGTAGGACGGGCTCACGACGTTGGCCGCGACATTCGTGGACAGCGTCGCGATGGCGAGCGTCGCCAGCATGACGACCAGGATGAGCGCGTTGTCCAGCCTGCTGGTCAGCGCGACCGGGTCCCAGATCGCCTCACCGAACACGATGACGGTCGCCGAGGTCGTGAGGACGCCGACCAGCGGGAACAGCGTCATCGTGGTCGGCAAACCGAGCGCCTGTCCCCAGGCCTGATCACGCTGGCTTCGGCCGAACCGGGTGAAGTCCGGCATGTTCAGGGACAGGGTGGACCAGAACGCGATCATGCCCATGAGCGAGATCGGGAAGATCTGCCAGAACCCGCTGCCCCAGCCGAGCGTGCCCGGCTCGCTGACGACGGTGCCGAAGTCCCCGGCGCGAGCGATCATCCAGACCATGAGGCCAAGGAACACGACGATCAGGAACGGAGCGGCCCAGCTCTCGAACTTCTTGATCGCTTCCATGCCCCACAGGATGATGATCATGTTCAGGATCCAGAAGACCCCGAAGCTCAGCCACAGCGTCCACGGCTGGGCCGCCGCGACGCCGATGCCGATCGAGAGGTTGTCTGCCGTCGTCCACCAGGAGTCCGTGCCCAGCAGCGCCCCGACGACCGCGAACAGCGCCGTGCCGCCGATCCACGTCTGGATACCGAACCAGGCGCAGGCGACGAAGGCCCGGATGAGCGCCGGCAGGTTGGCGCCGATGGTGCCGAACGCCGCGCGGGCGATGACGGGATACGGGATCCCGTACTTGGTCCCCGCATGGCTGATGAGCAGCATCGGGACCAGGACGATGAGGTTGCCCAGGAAGATCGTCATGATCGCCTGGGTCCAGGACATCCCGAGGGCGATCAGGCCGGAGGCCAACAGCCAGCTGGGGATGTTGATCGACATGCCCACCCACAGGGCAAGGTAGTTGTAGGTGCTCCAGTTTCGCCTGCTGATCGGGACCGGGGCAAGGTCCTGGTTGTGCAGCGGAAACTGGTCGAGGCTCTGATCGACCTCGGGGTTCAGCTCGATTCGACCATCCGAGAGGATGTTCTGCTCTGCCGAAGCTACTGCCATGTGCCTCCCTCCTACGGTGGACGACGGTTCAGGAACCGGCCGCATCGGCTGGGCGCGCGTCAAAGGCTGCGCGGACAGCCGAGATCATGGTCGCTGGGCACCTCCTCGGGTCGATCCCTCCGGTCGATCCGCGATGTGGTTCCGTCCCCACTGGGCGTAGTTTGCTCCGCCGAGGCTGCCCGGGGAAGGCCGCTGTCGCAATCAACGCTTGTCTACGCCAGCGTGTCCTGACCGGAGCCCGGGCCAGTTGATGGCCGATTGAAACATCGCGAGCGGGGACCGCGGAGGGCCTGAGGTCCCGAAGATCACCCCCCCTTCGGGCCTGTCGCTCCCTCGCCGCGGAGCCGACGCGCGGGCGTCCGTGGCGACGGTCCGGCAAGCCCGGGTGGTTTGGGGATTCCGGCCCATGCCCGGGCACAGGTCGCGGCGCGAGCCTTGGGGCAAGAGGCGGGCGGCCGCGTCGAGCCGCCCATTTGATGCGTATTGGAGAGACCCCCGCATGCCCCGTATCGTCCGAGGCGCGCTGCTGCAGGCAAGCTGGACCGGCGACAAGGAGTCGATGATCCAGAAGCACGAGGGCTACGCGCACGAGGCGGCCAAGGCCGGCGCCCAGGTGATGCTGTTCCAGGAGCTGTTCTACGGCCCCTACTTCTGCCAGGTGCAGGAGCCCACCTACTACAGCTACACCGAGCTCATCCCCGACGGCCCGACCACCAAGCGCATGCAGGACCTGGCCAAGCAGACCGGGATGGTCCTCGTGGTCCCGATGTACGAGGAGGACGGCACCGCCTCGGGCATCTACTACAACACCGCCGCCGTGATCGACGCCGACGGGTCGTACCTGGGCAAGTACCGCAAGACCCACATCCCGCACGTGAAGGGCTTCTGGGAGAAGTACTACTTCCGCCCGGGCAACCTCGGCTACCCGGTGTTCCAGACCGCGGTGGGCAAGGTGGGCGTGTACATCTGCTACGACCGCCACTTCCCCGAAGGCGCCCGGGCGCTGGGGCTCAACGGGGCCGAGATGGTGTTCATCCCGTCGGCCACCAGCCGCGGCCTCAGTCGAGTACCTGTGGCGGGTGGAGCAGATCAGCCACGCCGTCGCCAACGGCTACTTCGTGGGCACCATCAACCGGGTGGGCATCGAGCCCCTGGGCGATGACGACTTCTACGGCCAGAGCTACTTCGCCGATCCGCGCGGTCAGATCATCGGCGGCGTCGGCTCCGCGCACGACGAGGAGCTGATCATCCGGGACATGGACCTCGACCTCGTCACCGAGGTCCGCCAGACCTGGCAGTTCTACCGCGATCGCCGTCCCGACCAGTACGGTGACCTCGTCCGACCCTGACATCGCGATTCGCCACGTCACCGGAGCCGGCACTGCGCCCCCCGGCTCCGGTGACGCCACGTGACAGAGCGGCCGACGAAGCTGCATCCTGTCCAGTGACCTGAAGCCCGAGGAGGAACGATGCGCACCCTCATCAAGGGAGGCACCATCGTCAATGCGGACGCCACCGGCGCCGGTGACGTGCTCGTTGACGGAGAGCGGATCGCCCTGATCGGCGAGAGCCTCGATGTTGCCGCCGATCAGACGATCGATGCCAGCGGCAAGTGGGTCATCCCGGGCGGGATCGACCCCCACACGCACATGGAGCTGCCGTTCGGCGGCACCTTCGCCAAGGACACGTTCGAGACCGGCAGCCGAGCCGCCGCGTTCGGCGGCACGACGACGATCATCGACTTCGCCGTCCAGCCGCGGGGCGGGTCGTTCCGGGACGGCTTGGCCACGTGGCATGAGAAGGCCGATGGCAAGACCTGCATCGACTACGCGTTCCACGTGATCGTGTCCGACATGCGCGACGAGCTGCTGACGGAGATGGACGAGCTGGTCGACGAGGGCGTCACCACGTTCAAGCTGTTCACGGCCTACCCGGGCGTGTTCCTCAGCGGCGACGACGCGATCTTCAAGGCCATGAAGCAGACCGCCAGGAACGGCGGCATGATCCTGATGCACGCGGAGAACGGCCCGGTCATCGACGTGGTCGCCGCGGAGATGGTCGCGGACGGCGTCACGGATCCGATCGGCCATGGCCTCGCCCGCTACTCGATCTTCGAGGCCGAGGCGACCCAGCGGCTGATCCGTCTCGCCCAGGCCGCCAAGGCGCCGGTGTACTTCGTCCACATGTCCGCCAAGGAGGCGCTCGACGCGCTGCGCCGGGCGCAGAACGAGGGGCTGCCGGCATTCGCCGAGACCTGCCCGCAGTACCTGTACCTGTCGCTCGCGGACATCGACCAGGGCTTCGAGGGATCGAAGTTCGTGTGCTCGCCGCCGCTCCGCGACCGGGCCGCGGGACACCAGGAGGAGCTCTGGAAGGGCCTGGTCAAGGGCAACCTGTCAGCCGTCGGCACCGACCACTGCCCGTTCGACTTCCACGGCCAGAAAGAGCTTGGCCGGGGCGACTTCCGCAAGATCCCCAACGGCCTGCCGGGCGTCGAGGAGCGGGTGGACCTCATGCACCAGGGCGTCGTCGATGGGCGGATGTCGCCGAACCGCTTCGTTGAGGTCACGTCCACGGGCGCCGCGAGGCTGTTCGGGCTGACGAAGAAGGGCGCGATTGCTGCCGGCTACGACGCGGACATCGTGGTCTACGACCCCAACCGGAAGCACACCCTCAGCGCGAGCACGCACCACATGGACGTGGACTACTCGTGCTACGAGGGGCTCGAGGTCCAGGGCGGCTCGGACGTCGTCATGAGCCGCGGCAAGGTCATCGTCAAGGATGGCGAGTGGCTGGGCAAGGCCGGCGACGGCAAGTTCGTCAAGCGCGAGCGGAGCCAGTTCCTGCGCTGACCGGAGGCGGGCCACGCCCGCACCACGCAGACGTCGAGACTCGCCCGGTCCGGGCGCGTCTCGACGCGTTCGGCCTCAGGCGGTGGAGCGCCGCCCCAGCTCCCGAACCATGCCGCGGAAGATCAGGCCGTGCACCGGATAGAGGCCGTACCAGTAGGCGAGCCCGGGCAGGCCCTTGGGCTCGAAGAACGCGGTCTGAACCAGGCGGCTCCCGCCCTCGATGGGGAGGATCTCGTACTGGAGCCACGCGCGGCCCGGTACCTTCATCTCCGCCCGCAGTCGGAGCAGATCTGGATCGCCGGAGCTCCTCGACCCGCCAGAAGTCCACGGCATCGCCCTCTCGGAGGTGCACCGGGTCTCGCCGGCCGAGGCGCATCCCGACACCTCCGACGGCCCGATCGACGAGGCCACGGATCCGCCACAGGGCGTTGGCGTACGGCCAACCGGCTCCACCACCCATGCCCTCGACCTCGGCGAACACGCGCTCCGGCGGCGCGGGAACCACCCGCTGGCGGCGCTCGATGATCATCCCGTCCCTCGTGGTGAGCGAGGAAAGCGTGGTCCGGTCGCGGGCGGCCATCGCGTCGAACCAGGTCGACTCCACCTCGTGCCGGTCCGACCGCTCGATCGCCTGTGCGAGGGCCTCCTCGAACGGAACCGGGTGCACACCGAGAGCGGCAGCCGGCCCGGGGTCGCGGACGATGACCTCGTTGCGCAGGCCCTCGATCAGCGGTCGCGCGATCGACGCCGGGACTGGCGATACGAGGTTGACCCAGTACGAGCTCAGGCGCGGCGTGAGGACGGGGACCGGGATCATGAGCCGGCGAAGCCCTCGCATCCGGGCAAAGGTCCGCATCATGTCCCCGTAGGACAGCACATCCGGCCCGCCGATCTCGACGATCCCGGTCACGTCAGGGTGCTCGGGCACCGCGGCGAGGTAGTCCAGGACGTCGACGATCCCGATCGGCTGGCACCGGGTGCCAACCCAGCGCGGCGTGATCATGATCGGCAGCCGCTCGGTCAGGTGACGCAGGATCTCGAACGACGCGCTGCCCGATCCGATGATCACGGCCGCCCGCAGCTCCGTGACCGGAACGCCATGGGCCGCCAGCTCCGCGCCGGTCTCGTGCCGGCTGGCCAGGTGGTGTGACAGGCTTGCGCTGTCGTCGCCAAGGCCCCCGAGGTAGACGATCTGCCGCACGCCGGCGGCCGAGGCAGCCTGCCCGAAGTTGCGCGCCGCGGCGATGTCCCGCTCCGCGAACCCGCGCTCGCCGCCGCCCATCGAGTGGGCAAGGTAGTAGGCGATCTCGATGCCCTCGAGCGCGGCCGCGAGGGATGAGGGCTCGAGCAGGTCGACGCTGACGACCCGGTCGTCCGGGAACCTGGCGGCAAGGGACGAGGCGTCGCGGCTCGCGAGCCGCAGGATGTGCCCACGAGCCCGCAACACCGGGACCAGGCGCCCGCCGACGTACCCGCTGGCACCCACGATGAGGGTCTGCATGCGACGAGTATGACCGCCGCTTCACGCTCCCCCTCGCGTCGCTGGCCGTGCCCGTGCTGCGGACCGGTCCGAGTGTCGTGGTCCTGTGGTTCGGTGCCGCAGCCCTGGATCGCACCCATGCCGGGCGCCGGCGGCAGCCGCTGGCGCAAAAGGCGCATCATCGTCGCGCGTACCGCCAGGGAACGCGTCGCCGCTACCCGCGGCCGTCCGAGGATGTGGGCGATGGACAAGAAGGCAAAGACGCCGAAGAAGCCGAAGTCGGCGAAGCCCAAGGGTTCCAAGTCCGCCGGCTGAACGGCGCAACGGCGGTCCGGTCACCCGGGCCGCCGTTGGATCCGCCGATCAGACCTTGGCGAGCGGCTCCGCGTATCCC
>CAVYXU010000024.1:0-6890 GCA_963772565.1 uncultured Chloroflexia bacterium | reverse complement strand
ATGTCCGCGCCTCGAACAGAAGCTGCTGGGTGACGACCGCGATCGTCTCCTGGAACGCGGCGGCGAGCGGCGCGGCGGCCGTGCCTCCGGCGCGTGCTGCGAGGAGCGCCGCGAGGGTCGGGCGCGGATCGTAGACCAGCAGCCCATCCGTGCGGACGATGGCGTATGGGAGGACCGCGGCCGACCGATCCCCGGCGGCGAGCTCGAGGTCGATCGCGGCCTGCGCCTCGAACTCCGCGATGTCGCGGATCCCGAGGATCGCCGCGGCGGCGTCGAACAGGCGGCCGGCCGAGGATGCGACGGGGGCGTTGAGGCCCCGCTCGACCTGCGTCCGGACGAGCGAGACCTCGCGCGGGTCGAGACGAGCGAGGAATTCGGCGCCGGCGTCATATGCGACCGCGATGCCGGGGGCGTCCCCGCGACCGTCGAGCGCCTCGGCGCCGAACAGGTAGCCGAGCGCCATCCGGTATGGCCGGCGCACGGCGAGCGCGCCGCCGGGCAGCGGAGCCCGGCCGAACCGCGCCAGCCGCCGGTATCCGCGGAGGTCCGCCAGCAGGAGCTCGCCGCCCCACAGGGTGCCGTCGTCGCCCATCCCCAGGCCGTCGTATGCGACGCCCAGGAACGGCTGCGTGATGCCGTGCTCGGCGGCGCATGAGGCCACGTGCGCATGGTGGTGCTGAACGGCGATCCGGCGGGCCGGCGGGAACTGCTCGATCGCGTACTTGGTCGAGAGGTATTCGGGGTGCAGGTCATGGACGACGACCTCGGGCTCGAGCGCGAGAAGCCTCGAGAGATGCGCCAGGCCGTCGGTGAACGCCCGGTGCGTCGCCAGGTCTTCGAGGTCGCCGTTGTGGGGCGCGACGTGGGCCCGTGCGCCGCGCGCGAGCGTGAAGGTGTGCTTGAGCTCGGCGCCGACCGCGAGCAGCGGCAGCGGGGTGGAGATCGGCAGCGCGATCGCCTCGGGCGCGTGGCCCCGGGCGCGGCGCACCAGGGACTCGCGGCCGGCGACCACGCGCGTGACCGAATCGTCGTAGCGCGCCCGGATCTCGCGGTCATGCATGAGGAACCCGTCGGCGAGACCCGCCAGCCGCTCGAGCGCATCCTGGTCGTCGGTTGCCAGCGGCTCGTCGGTGAGGTTGCCCGAGGTCAGCACGAGCGGCCGGTCCACCTCCGCCAGCAGCAGGTGGTGGAGCGGCGTGTACGGGAGGAACACGCCCAGCCTTCGGTTCCCGGTTGCGACGGACGCCGCCAACGGCATGGCCGCATCGCGGCGCGCCTCGAGCAGCACGATCGGCCGGGCGGGCCCCGTGAGCAGGGCGCGCTCGGTCGCCCCGATGCGGCACAGCGCGCTCGCTGCCGCGAGATCCCGCACCATGACCGCGAACGGCTTGGCCCAGCGGCGCTTGCGGTCACGGAGACGCGTGACGGCCCCATCGTTGGTGGCATCGCATGCGAGGTGATAGCCGCCCAGACCCTTGACCGCCACGACCCCGCCGTCGACCAGCATCCGGACGGCGGCCGCGAGCGCATTCTCGCCCTCGGCGAGCGCCGCCGCAGCCCCCGCCGGGCGCCACGCGAGCCTTGGGCCACACACCGGGCAGGCGACCGGCTCCGCGTGGAACCGTCGGTTGGCAGGGTCGCGGTACTCCGCGTCGCACGCCGAGCACAGCGGGAAGGCGCGCATCGTCGTCTTCGCCCGGTCGTAGGGGAGCTCGTCGATGATCGTGGCCCGCGGCCCGCAGTTCGTGCAGTTGGTGAACGGATAGCGGTAGCGCCGGTCGGCCGGGTCGAGGATCTCGAGCAGGCACTCGTCGCAGGTCGCGATGTCCGGCGGGAACAGCCGGTCGACGGTCGTGGCGTTGATGCTGGCGTCGATCTCGAACGGCCGCGGCAGCTCGACCAGGTCGGGCTCGAGCGCGAGCCAGCTGACCCGCTCGACGCGAGCCTGTGGCGGAGCATCGCTGCGAAGGCGGCGGGCGAACGCATCGAGGGCGGACGGCGTGCCCGCGGCCTCGATCTCGACGCGGCCGGCCGCGTTCCGGACCCGCCCGGCAAGGTCCAGCTCCGTGGCCAGGCGCCACACGAACGGCCGGAAGCCGACGCCCTGAACCACGCCCTCGACGACGAGGGCGCGGGCGTGTCGCCGATCGCTGGCGGCCGGGACACGGACGTCCGAACGGACGGTTGCAGCCATGGTCCTAGCGTCGGGGCGACGGCCGGGTGCTCAATGTGCCGAACGGCCCGCAATGACCCCGCCGGTCGGCCGGTCGGGCACGGGCGCGGCTCCTGGCGCATGGGTCCGGCGTCGTCCCGGGCGGCGGCGTTGAGACCCGGCCGGAGGTCCCGCGGGTACCATCGTGAGGCAGCCCGGCGCCAGCCGGGATGCGGACGCGCCGCCGACGCGGACGCGGACACGGAAGGAGGATCGGGTGCCCGAGGCCCATGTCGTCGCCGTCACCGGTCCCCGCCCTGCGGCCACGCTCGGCGTTGTCGATGCCCACGACCACCTCGTCCTCAATTCGCCGGCCGACCACGCCAACGCGTTCACTGACGTGGAACGGGCGATCGCGGAGGTGCGCGAGGCGAAGGCGAGTGGGATCGGCACCATCGTCGAGATGACCCCGATCGGCCTGGGGCGCCGGCCCGACCGGCTGCGGTCGATCGCCGACGTGACCGGGGTCACGATCATCGCCGCGTCCGGATACCACCGGGACTGGCACTACCCCGAGGGCCACTGGGTGCACGAGGCGTCGGTGGAGACGCTGGCGGACCGGATCGTGACCGACCTCACGGTCGGGATGCACCCCGCCGACTGGCTCGACCCGACGCTGCCGCTTGACCCGGCCCGGGCGGGCGCGATCAAGGGCGGCGCGTCGTATCACCGGATCACGCGAAGCGAGCGGCGGCGCCTCGAGGCCATCGGCGGCGCGAGCGCGGCAACGGGCGCCGCCGTCCTCGTCCACACGGAGATCGGGACCGCCGGTCACGAGATCGTCGACGCGCTCGAGGCCGCGGGGGCAGCCCCCGGCCGGATCGCGCTCGCGCACCTCGACCGGAACCCGGACGCCGAGCTCCACGCGGAGATCGCGGCGCGGGGAGTGACCCTCGAGTACGACACGATCGGCCGGGCCAAGTACCACCCGGACAGCACGGTCCTCGACCTGATCGAGGCCGTCGTGGCAGCCGGGCACCTGGAGCGGATCGTGCTCGGCCTCGACCTCGGGCAGCGCGGCTACCTGCGCGCCTACGATGGAGGGCCCGGCCTGCGGTACCTGATGACCACGTTCGCGCCGCGACTGCGACGGCGGCTCGGCGACGACGCCGCGAACCGGATCCTGGTCGACAACCCTGCCCGGCTGTACGCGATCGCCGGCGGCGCCGGCGCCGATCGGGTGGACGAGGTGGACGCGTGACGGAGGCGTTCGACGTCGTGGTCGTGGGGTCCGGCGCCGCCGGCTCGGCTGCGGCGATCACGGCCGCACGGCTCGGCGCTCGAACCCTGGTCGTCGATCGGCTCGGCTTCATGGGCGGCACGTCGACCGCTGTCCTGGACACGTTCTATGCGTTCTACACGCCCGGTGCGGCGCCCCGCCGCGTTGTCGGCGGCATCGGCTGGGAGGTCGCGCGACGGCTGACCGCCGACGGCGTGGCGTTCGAACGTCCCAACACGTACGGCGCCGGCACGGGCGTCACCTACGACGCCGAGGCGCTCAAGGTGCTCTGGGAGCGGCTGGCGGAGGATGCCGGCGTGGAGCTTCTGCTGCACACCTGGGCGACCAGCGCGCGCGTCGCGGACGACGGCCGGCTGACCGCGATCCGCCTGTGGAACAAGGGCGGCGAGCGGTGGGTCGAGGCCACCGCATTCGTCGATGCCTCGGGTGACGCCGACGTCAGCGCGATGGCGGGCGCCCGCTACGACGACGCGACGACGTCGGGCCAGGTCCAGTCGCTGTCCACGCTGTTCAAGGTCGCGAACGTGGACGTCGAGCGGCGCACGTGCGGTGCCCAGGGCGGAGCTCGTCGCCCGGATGCGCGACGCAGCCGCCGGCGGCGACTACCGTCTGCCCAGGATCGAAGGCTCGTGGCACCGGACCCCGTACCCGGGCGTCGTCCTCGTCCACATGACCCGGATCCCGAACGTCGACGCAACCGACCCGGAGCAGCTGACCCGCGCAGAGGTCGAGGGCCGCCGCCAGGTGCAGGAATACCACCGGTTCCTGCGGGACCGCGTCCCCGGCTTCGAACAGGCGGTGGTCGTCGCGACGAGCCCCGCGATCGGGATCCGCGAGAGCCGGCGGGTCCACGGCGACTACCGGCTCACCCGCGAGGACGTCCTCGGCGGGAACCGGTTTCCGGATGAGATCGCGCTGTGCGGGGCGCCGATCGAGGATCACCACGCCGGCGGCGACACGGATTGGGAGCACGTCGGCGACCGGGGTGTCTACGGCATCCCCTACCGATGCCTCCTTCCGGCGGGCATCGATGGGCTCCTCGTCGCGGGTCGCTGCTTCTCGGCGACACACGATGCGCACGCCTCGGCTCGATCAATGGCAACCTGCATGGCCATGGGCCAGGCCGCAGGGACGGCGGCGGTGTTCGCCGCCGCCGGAGGCATGACGCCGCGTGCCTTGCCGGCGGGTGATATCCGGGAACGCCTGCTCGCCGACGGCGCGCTGCTGGACCCGGTCGGCGTGGAGGTAGCAGCAGGATGACGGTCGACGCTCTCAGAACCGGTGCGATCGCCGCCATGATCCGGCGGCAGCGACTGATCGCCGTTCTGCGCCCGGTCAGCCCGGAGGCGGCCATGCTCAGCCTGGTCGACGAGCTCGCCGATGCGGGGGCCAGGGTGTTCGAGATCAGGCTCGACGCGCACACCGCCGAGGCCGACCTGGCCGCCGTGCGGAACCGGCTCAAGGCCAGGACCGATGGGCCGTTCCTGGTCGGGGCGGGCACGGTACTGCGGCGTGGTGAGCTCGAAGCGGCACGGCGGGCGGGGGCCGACTTCGCCGCAGCGACCCTGCTCGACGCATCGCTCGTCTCGACGGCCGTCGAGGAGGGGCTTCCGTTCATCCCCGGCGCATTCACCCCGACCGAGGTCGCCGTCGCGTGGGCCGCGGGAGCGACGTTCGTCAAGCTGTTCCCGGCCTCGGCCGTCGGGCCGTCGTTCGTGCGCGGGCTGCGGGGTGCGATGCCGGACGCCCAGCTGATCCCCACAGGTGGCATCGATGCCTCGAGCGCCGCCGCCTACCTTGACGTGGGGGCCGCAGCGGTCGGCATCGGCACCGCGCTCGCGACGGGTGACGCCGCGAGCCGCCGCGCGATCGTGGAGTCGGTGGCGGTCGGCGAGGTCGAGGCTTGACCGACGGCGGCCGGGTCGCCGGCGGGCGGTTCGCCGGTCGCAACGTGCTGGTGACCGGATCGACGGGTCTTGCCGCGTCCGCGGCGCGGGCGATCGCGTCCGAGGGCGGGTCGGTGTTCGTGGTGTCGAGGAGCGACGACCACGCCGCCGAGCTCGCGGCCGGAGTCGAGCGCTCGGGCGGCCGATGCAGCTGGCGTGCGGCGGACCTCCGCCACGAGCCTGATGTCGAGGCCGCGTTCGAGGATCTCGACCGGCGGCTCGGGCGGCTGGACGCGGTGTACAGCGTGGCCGGGATCAGCGGACGCCGGTTCGGCGATGGGCCGGTGCACGAGGCGACGCTCGAGGGCTGGGAGATGGTCCTGGCATCGAACGCGACCAGCCAGTTCCTGGTGACCCGCGCCGCGATCCGCCGGATGCTCGCCCGCGAACCCGATGCGGACGGCACGCGCGGCGTGATCCTGATGATGTCGAGCGTGCTCGCAACCCATCCGGCGCCGGCCCACTTCGCGACCCACGCGTACGCGGCGAGCAAGGGCGCCATCGACGGGTTCACGCGCGCCGTGGCCGCGTACTACGCGCCGCGCGGCATCCGGGTCAACGCGATCGCCCCGTCGCTGGTCGCGACGCCGATGAGCAGACGGGCGCAGGAGGACCCGGCCGTCCTCGCCTACCTCGCTGGCCGGCAGCCGCTCGCGGGCGGGCCGCTTGACGCCGATGCGGTGACGTCGGTGGCGCTCCACCTGTTGAGCCCCGAATCGCGGATGGTGACCGGCCAGGTCGTCGAGGTCGACGGCGGCTGGAGCGTGAGCGAGCGCGGCGCGGGCTGACCGGAGCGGCAACGACCGTCCGCGACCCGTCCTCGAGCCTCAGCTGGCGCCCGCAGCCTGCGCGCTCAGCCGGTGCCGTCGATCCTGCTGCCCGATGCCGCAGCCGGCTCCGTCAGCCGGCGCCGTCGATCCAGCCGCCGCCCCGGGTGACCCGGCGGACTCGCAGCTCGGCATCGAGCTCCACGAGGTGGGCGCGCTTGCCCACCGCGATCCGCCCGCGGTCCGCCTGGCGAAGCAGGACGATCGGGTTTGCCGAGGCGGCCGCCAGCGCCACGGTCAGCGGGATCCCGGACCGGGCGAGGTTCCGGACCGCGGTGTCGAGCGCGATCGTCGACCCCGCGAGGGTCGTCGTCCCGGCCAGGGTCGCCCGGCCGTCGACCACGTCCACCGCCAGCCCGCCGACGGAGGTCCGGCCGTCGCCCATCCCCGCCAGCGGCAGCGCGTCGCTGACCAGGATCACCCGGCCCGCAGGCTTGGTGCGGGTGATGATCGGCCACACCGAAGGGTGCACGTGATGGCCGTCGGCGATCAGCTCCACGAACGCGTCGTCATCGGTCAGCGCCGCGACGGCGAGGCCGGGTGCGCGGTGGTCGACGCCGGTCATCGCGTTGAACAGGTGCGTGGTCGTCCGGGCACCGGCGCGATAGCCCGCGCGGGCCTCGTCAAGGGTCGCCGCGGAGTGGCCCATGGAGGCCGCGATCCCC
>CAVYXU010000023.1:0-5769 GCA_963772565.1 uncultured Chloroflexia bacterium | reverse complement strand
GGCGAGTCTAGGTTGCGCGGACTGACACCGCCCTGTCAGGTTCGCGCGTCCGGGTTGCGCCGCCGGGCGACCGGCCGCCGTGAGTCCGGGTCGCCGCGGGGGAGGGTACGGCGTCGGCCGCCTTGGTCGCGCCGTGGCTCCGGGTTCTCCTACCGCTCGAGCACGTGCTCGCCGCATGCGAATCCACGCGGAGAGCCTCACGCCGTCCGCCGGACTAAGGGTTCTGTAAGGCCCGTGGTGTCATGGTCGGTACGGACACGAGTCCGCCGGGCAGCGGCCCGCGGAGGGAATGCTCATGAGCACACCACGACGGGATGGACGAGGCCGCGAAGCGGTCCGATTTCCGCGCGTGACCGTGCGCTCGATCGGGATCCTCGCCATCGTGATGGTCCTCGCGGCCGCCGCTCTCCTGGTCCTTCCCATCGTCGTGCTCGAGGACCAGGAGGCCCGCGTCAGCGACAAGATCATGGCCACCTCCGACGTGCAGCGCGCGCTCCGCGACGCACGCGCCGACTTCTTCGACGCGGAGAACGGTCTCCGAGGCTTTCTCGCCTCGCGTGACGCCGCTTCGCTCGCGGCCTACTACGGCGGCCTGCAGCGCACGGAGCTCGACGTTCGTCGCGTGGGCGAGATACGCGGCGTGGAGCTGCCCGACGGCATCGACCCCGCTCACGACGCGACCGCCCTCGCGATCTTCGGCAACGGGGCGCTCGCCCACCTGCAGGTTCTAGCTGGCGCCTACGAAGTCGCGGCGGCGGCCGACCTTGGCCTGGGCGGAAGCAGCCGCGACGCGTTCATGCTGGCACTGGACGCCCTCCAGCGGCGTTACGACGACGCCGCGGTCGAGCTCTACGGTGCCGCGGAACAGTTGGACCGCGTGCAGCACAGCGCACTCGCTGCCTCGGTGGCCGTGTTCCTCGTGCTGACGTTACTCGCGGTGGGCAGGACGCTGCGCCGCCTCGGCGCCGACATCGCTGCGGTCGAGCGTTCGGCGCGCACACTGGTGCCGGATCTGCCGGCGGTGGTCGGCGCCGATTCCGATGCCCTCGCCCGCCTCCGGGCGACGATGGACGCCGCCGCACACCTCGTCAACACGGAGCGCGCGCGCATCAAGCTCATGCTGGAGGGCGCGCAGATCGTCCTGTGGACCATGGACCTCGAAACGCGGCAGCTGTGGCTGGAAGCCCGAGATCCCGTCGAGGACGGCGTGGAGCGCCATGTCGCCCTGCCAACCGATTACCAGTCCTGGCAGGCCATGATCCACCCGGCCGATCGTGATCGCGTGGTTGCCCGCCTGCGTCGGGCGGCGACGGAGACGGGCGAGGTCGCCGACGAGTACCGCCTGGTGCAGCCCGACGGCTCGATCACCTGGATCCTCACCCGCGGCAAGGTAGCCGGGCCCGGCGGGCCGACGATGCCGTTCGGCAGTGTCCTGCACGGGGTGGCGCTCAACGTGACGCGGCAGAAGGAGGCGGAGGAGGCGGCACGGGCGGCGACCGAGATGCGTGAGCGCGTGGTCCACGATCTTCAGGAGGTCGTCTTCCAGGCCGACGAGTGCGGCGCATGGTCGTTCCTCAACCCCGCGTGGACCGGGATCACCGGCTTCCCGTTGGCGGACAGCCTCGGCCGACCGCAGGCGAACTATCTGCACCCGGCCGACCGGGACCGCATCGCGGAGTTGCGGCGACGCATGCTGGCCAGTGAGCTCGAGGAGGTCCGTGCCGAGGTGCGCCTGCTCACGTCGGACGGGCGATGGCGTCGCATGGAAGTGGCGTCGCGCGTGGCCCGCGACGCCGACGGCCGCGCCGTCGGGACCGCAGGCATCATGCACGACGTCACCGAGCAACGCGAGGCCACCGAGGCGCTCCAGGCCGCCAACGAGCTACTGGAGAGCCGCGTGGGGGAGCGCACGGAACAGCTGAGGAAGCTCAACGAGCAGCTCGTGCACGATGCCTTCCACGACGGCCTGACCGGGCTTCCGAACCGCGCGCTCTTCGTGGATCGGCTCGGTCACGCCATCGAGCGAGCCCAGCGCGCGCCGGATCGTTCGTACGGCGTGCTGTTCCTCGACTTCGATCGCTTCAAGATGGTCAACGACAGCTTCGGGCACGCGTGCGGCGACGACCTGCTGATCGCGATCGGCAAGCGGTTGCAGGCGGCGCTGCGGCCGGCCGACACCGTCGCCCGGCTCGGCGGCGACGAGTTCACGATCCTGCTCGAGGACCTCGAGGACGTGCAAGACGCGCGACGGGTGGCGGAGAGGGTCGGGCACTGGCTGCTGGAGCCGTTCTCGGTCAGCGGTCAGTCGCTCCACATGACGGCCAGCGTCGGACTCGTGACCGCGTCGCTGGGTTACACGACCCCGGGGGATGTCCTGCGCGACGCCGAGGTCGCCATGTACCAGGCGAAGGCGAGCGGCCGGGGGCGGCAGGTCGACTTCGAACCGGGGATGCGCGAGAGAGCGCTGCAGGCGCTCACGCTCGAGGCGGACCTGCGGACGGCCATCGACCGTGGCGGGCTCACCGTCCACTACCAGCCGCTGGTCCGGATCGGCGACGAGCGCATCGTCGGGGTGGAGGCGCTGGTCCGTTGGCCGCACCCGGCGTACGGGATCGTATCGCCTGGAGAGTTCATCCCGCTCGCCGAGGAGACCGGTCTGATCGTCGACCTCGACCGCTTCGTCCTCCGTGCGGCCGCCCGCGAGGTGGCGCACCTGCGGAAGACGCTCGTGGCGGCCGATCTGGCGTTGAGCGTCAACGTCTCGGGCAAACGGTTCCAGCGAAGCGACCTGATCGCCGATGTCACGTCCGCGCTCGACGCCTCGGGCTTGCCTGCGACGGCGCTGCGTGTCGAGATCACCGAGAGCGTCTTGCTCGACACCTCGCCCCACGTCACCGCCAACCTCGACGGCCTTCGCACCATGGGCGTCAAGGTCCACATCGACGATTTCGGGACCGGGTACTCCTCCTTGGGCTACCTGCAGCGGTTCTCGGCCGACGCCCTGAAGATCGACCGTGCCTTCGTGAGTAACATGCTGGATCACCCGGAGAGTGCCGAGCTCGTGCGCACCATCGTCCAGATGGCGCACCACCTCGGCATGGGCGTCGTGGCGGAGGGCGTGGAGACGCGCGAGCAGCTCGATCGGTTGCGCGCCATGGGCTGCGAGCTCGCGCAGGGCTTCCTGTTCGCCCGGCCGATGGACGCCTTCAAGTTGCGCGAGCTGCTGGCGTCCCGGATGTCGCCGGCCGTGGCCCCTGCACCGCTGCGCTCGCACCCGCTGTCCTGAGGTCCCCTCCGCCGACTCGCCGCGCGCAGAGCACCGCCCGTAGAGCGCACCCCGTGGAGCGCGGCCCGTGGGTCATGACCCGCCCGTAGCTCACGACCTGTAGGTCACAACCCGTAGACCACGGGCCATGGTGCGCTGCCCATGGAGCGCGGCGCCGTAGAGCGCGGCCCGTAGAGCGCGGCCCGTAGAGCGCGGCCCGTAGAGCGCGACCCATCGAGCGGGCCCGTAGAGCGCGGCCGGCCGCCCCACCGAGGACCGGGCGGGCCGGTTGCGGCCGCGCGGCGTGCCGCCTGGTGCCGCGTGGTGCCGCCTGGTGCCGCCGCGAGCCGCATCGGTGGCCACGTGGTCGCCGATGCCGGCAGGGCGGGTGCGGGTGGGTCGGGTGCGGGTGGGTCGGGTTCCGGTAGGGCGGGTGCGGTCGGGCGCCGGTAGGTCAGTTGCGCGTCGGTCAGCGTCGTGCGGCCGCGACCGTCGGGATGGGCGCCTCGGATCGTGCCGCCGCGGACAGCACCCGGTCACGGCCGGACGTCTTGGCGCGGTACAGGGCCCGGTCGGCCTCCCGCAGCGTGACGCTCCAGTCGCCGTCGCGCCGCACGGCGACGCCCAGCGTGACGGTGACGCCGATCGGATGCCCCTCGTGCTCGAGGCGCATGCCGCGTACCGCCCGGCACAACCGGCTCGCGACCTCGACCGCCTCCCGGTCCTCCGTCTCGGGCAGGAGGATGAGGAACTCCTCGCCGCCCCACCGCGCCACCTGGTCGTTCAGCCGCACGGTACTCAGCATGCACGCCGCCGCCGCCGCGAGGACGCGGTCGCCGGCCTGATGGCCGTAGGCATCGTTGATGCCCTTGAAGCCGTCGAGGTCGGCGAGGGCGATGGCGAACGCGCGGCCGGTGCGGTCGCAGCGCGCGGACTCCCGTCGCAGCTCGTCCTCCATCGACCGGCGGTTCATCAGCCCCGTGAGCTCGTCGGTGCGCGCCACCTCGTCCAGTCTGACGACCGCGTCGCGCAGCCCGTCCTCGGCTTGCAGCGCCGCACTCGTCGTCACGAAGGAGAGCAGCGACAGGACGAGGATGAGGAACCCGCCGTTGGCGGCGTTCGCGATCCGCAGGACGTCGGCCGGGAGCGCGACGCTCGGTGAGAACGACCCGGTCGCGAACGCCAGGCCGGCGTACCCGAGGCCCAGGGCGATGGCCGCCAGCTGGAGCGACTGCAGGCGGCCGCGCGGGTGCACGAACATGAGCACCGCCAGCACGGGGATGTAGTAGTGGAAGCCGGAGTCCCATCCGAGGACCAGGGTGGCCGCCACGGAGTGGGTGGCGACCTCCGTGACCCCGAGCGCGTAGGCGGCCTGGACGGCTCCGCGGCGGAGGAGGAGGATGCTCACGAGGTAGATGAGCACGCTCCCGACGTTCAGGAGGGCGAGCGACCGGACGCCGAGCACGCCGAAGGTGACGAGGAAGGCGCCGTGGCTGAACAGGCAGATGAACAGCATCTGGCGCAAAGTGGTTCCGAACCGTGCCCGCCGAGCCGCGTCGACGGCGTCGTGCTGTGGGAGCGGGGGCGCGCCCCTGGACCGCGGTGCGCCCGGGCGGCCGCGCCGTCCACCCGCCCCTGAGGCATTCGTGGGCCGGGTTCCGGGTAGGGGGAGGGGGGCGTGGGAGCGCATCATGGGTGGGTCGACCGGCGCCTGTGGGCGTCTCCCGTGCACCGTTGCGGGCACGGTGTGGTCGGCGAGCGGCTCCGTTACGGCGCCTTGCGCTCGCGACCGCGTACACGGCCCCACCATCCCCGGAGGCTCCGTTTCCGGCGGTCTCGCCGACGAACTGCGCGCCGGAGCGCTCGGTGGGCTGAGCGTCTGTCAGGGACAGTATCGGGCGACGGCCCTTACGAACCTCTTACCCCCCGCCGGTTTCGCGAGGAGCGCCGATGCACCCACGAGGGACCTTCCCGGGCAGGGGGGAATGGGCTGGTGGACGCGCGCAAGGCCCGCCAGGATGGGAATGTACACGTGGAAGCCGGAGGCCCACCCCAGGACGATGGAGGCGGCGACCGCGTGGACCGTCACCTCGACGACGCCGATGCCGAAGGCCGCGCGGATGCGACCGCACCGCAGCAAGGCGACCCCAATTTGGTAGTCCGAGACGCTGCCGACGTTGACCAGGACCAGCGAACGCACGCCCACAACTTGAACACCACGAGGAAGAGCATGTGGCTGACGGGGCAGACCCACATCATCCGCTGGTGGACCCATTCGAACCGGTCCCACCGCGCGGCCTCCACGGGGCGGACACCGCGGGCGTGACCGAGCGTCCTGGTCTTCGAGTCGGGGGACGGGGCGCGTGTTGCCCGCTCGGGCGCGCCGACATCTTCGTCCCGGGCCGCGCACGTCACGGCGTCGACGTGGGTGACGACGTCGCCGGGTGCGGCGGCGGGCGCAGGATCGCGTGCGGGGACCCCCGTGCAGTCGCGGACGGTTGCCG
>CAVYXU010000022.1:0-22067 GCA_963772565.1 uncultured Chloroflexia bacterium | reverse complement strand
CACCTAGCGCCGGCGGCGCGGGCTCGAGCGCCTTTCGAGCGCCTGCGGAGAGGCGCTGACGCCTGAGCGCGGATCCGAGCGCCGGCAGCGTCATCATGAGCAACTCGCGCCCTCTCGAAGCCGCGGCGCTATGTCCGGGGTAGCTCCTCGCGCGGGTCGGCCGGCTCGCCGGGTGCCGTGGCTTCGAGGAGCCGCGGGCCGAGGCGGTACCAGCGGTCTCGCGTCGTCCCCTCGCCGATGAGGTAGCCCCGCTTGGTCGCCGATGCCAGGTCCCGCGTCGTCGTCGGCGCGGTCCGCCCGGTCACCTTCTGGTAGTCACCGGCCCGGAGGCTCCGGTTGATGAAGGCGTAGGCCAGGGCGTCGAGCATCGCGGGCGGCAGTGCTCCCTCGATGACGTCGCGGCGGACCCTGATCTGGACCTGGCCGAGACCGCGCAGGCGCTCGACCACGTGGTCCGCCGCCCGGGTGATCGCGCGCACGAAGAACGCGACGAACGGCGTTGCGTCGTAGCCCGGCGCATAGGCTTTGCCGATGCTCGCCCGGATCGCCGCGAAGTAGTCGCTCCGGCGGGTGTCGAGGTAGGCGTCGAGCGACACGAGGCCGTCGAACCCGTAGCCCCCGCGAACGAGCAGAAGCCGCGACAGTGTCCGTGCAGCCCGGCCGTTGCCGTCGTTGAACGGGTGGATCGCGACGAACTCGAGGTGGGCCACCGCGGCAAGCACCGGGGCCAGCGTAGCCCGATGGGCCGAGATCCAGTCGACGAACGAGCGCATCAGCTCCGGCACGTCGCCCGAGGGCGGGGTCGCGAAGATCAGGTCCCCGTCGATACCTGCGACCCGGTTCTCGCCGCGTCGGTACTCGCCTGGCGTGAGGAGTGCACTCTGGCCGTCGAGGACACGCTTGTGGATCTCGCGCACGACCGCCTGGTCGAGGGCCAGGTCGGTCCGGGCCGCCAGCTGGTCGGCCAGCTGGAGCGCGGACCTCGTGCCCAGGACCTCGAGCGCGTCCTTCCGTGGCAGGGTCTTGCTGGCGACCCCGTCGAGCAGCCGGTCAACCTCGAGGTCCGACAGCGTGTTGCCCTCGATGCGCGTCGAGCCGTGGACCGTGCGCACCCACGCCCGCTGGCGCAGCCAGTCGCGGTGCAGCGGATCGAGCGGCAGGTTGGCGAACAGCCAGCATCGACGCTCGAGATCGTCGATCGCGGACGCCAGCCCGGCCTCGTCGTAGTGGAGATCCACGATTTCCTCACCAGTGATCGGATCGGGCGCCCATTCTTCCACTTATGGAAGAAACAGTCAAGATTCCTCCATCAATGAGCGAATGCCCGGGCGGTGCGCGCCTGGGGGCAACCTCACGAGACACGCCCCGTCCGGGAGCGGCGCGAAAGCCCGATCCAGCGAGCGCACGCAACGACCCGCCTTCATTGCCACAGCGCCGCACCCGGCGCCGCCGTCCTCAGCCGGTGTTGCCGGTCCCGAACTGGCGGTCCCCGGCATCGCCGAGGCCGGGCATGATGTAGCCCTTGTCGTTGAGCTGGCGATCGAGCGCGGCCGTGTAGATCTCGACATCGGGATGCGCCTTGAGCACCGCCTCGACGCCCTCGGGCGCGGCGATCAGGTTGACGAGCTTGATCCGCACGGCGCCCCAGCGCTTGAGGACGTCGATCGCGGCGCTCGCCGAGCCGCCGGTCGCGAGCATCGGATCGAGGATGAGGCACAGGTCGACGGTCGCGCTGTTGGGCAGCTTGTTGTAGTACTCGACCGGGCGCAGGGTTCGCTCGTCGCGGAACAGGCCGAGGTGCCAGACCTGGGCCGTCGGCATCAGCTCGAGGAAGGCGTCCACCATTCCCAGGCCGGCCCGCAGGATCGGGATGAAGCCGATGCGGTCGGCGAGCTCCTCGCCCTGCATGGTCTCGATCGGCGTCGTCACCTCGAGCGGCTGGGTCCGGGCGTCGGCCAGCGCCTCGTAGCCCAGGAGCCAGGACAGCTCGCGCACGACCTCCCGGAACTTCTTGGGCTCGGTCGCCTGGTCGCGGAGGATTCCCAGCTTGTGCCGGACGGCGGGGTGCTGCGAGACGTGGAGGTTGGGCGAGGCTGCCACGAGGATCCCTCACGCTGCGGTGGTCGGGTCGGCGGACGCGGCCGGTCGGAGGGACCGCCCTCCGGGTCGCGACGAATCCTAGCGCGAGCGGGGGTCGCGGGTGGCTCGCGATCGATGAATGCGCCATCCCCGCGGATCGGGGCGCCAAACCTGCCATCTACCGCGACTGCCGGTGGTAGACCGGGTTGTGTCACCGGCGGGCGTCCGTTGCGGGCCAGCGGACTCCAATCCACGCACGAGGTCCACGCGAGGACCCCTCGAAGTGGCGCCACAGCCGCCCGCGAGTCGGCTACCACCACTGGGCGCGGTGGGTGACAGGAAGTCCGGCCGTCGCGGCCGCTAGCACCGCTGGGGGCGGTATTCGGCGGAACCTGATGCGGAACCCGATCCCGAACCTCACGGCGGTGCGCGGCGGCACCAACGCGATGCTGGCGGGCGGCGACCCTGCGGGTGGAGCGCGCTATGCTCGACGTTCATGGCTGCCCGACCCTCGACCCGGTCTTCGCGCAGCGCCGGCGGCAGGCCGGCCGCCGCGGCGCGCGCCCCGAGGTGGAGCGCCGCGCCGATCCTGGTCAGGCAGACGCGCAACGGCATCGTCGAGTCCGTCCACCGGGGCGACGTCGTCGAGGTCGATGCGACCGGCCGGATGCTGCGCGTGCTCGGCGATCCGGACCGGGTCGTTTACCTGCGCTCGACCGTCAAGCCGTTCGGTCTGATGGGGCTCCTGCGCGCCGGGGGGCTGCGCGAGTTCGACCTGACGACCGAAGAGCTGGCGGTGATGGCCTCGAGCCATTCGGGCGAGGATGTCCACGTCCGCACCATCCAGGCGATGTACCGCCGGATCGGGATCCCGCAGGGGATCCTCAGCTGCGGCACCGAGGGCATGCCGCTCGACGCGTTGACCGCGGCCCGCCTCGCGCGCGACGGCGAGCGGCCCGGCCCGCTGCGCCACATGTGCTCCGGCCAGCATTCGGTGTTCATCCTGCTGGCCAAGCTCGGCGGCTGGGAGCTCGAGACGTACTGGCAGGCGTCACATCCGGCCCATGTCGCCTACCAGGAGGCAGTGGCCGCGGCGTACAACGTCCAGCCGAAACAGCTGCGCACCGGTCTCGACGGCTGCGGCGTGCTGACCTATGCCTTCCAGCTTCGCGAGGTTGCGCGGGCATACGCGATCCTGGCCGACCCGTCGGCCCTCCCGGCCGAGGACGCTCGGACCGCCCTGGAGCGTCACTACCTCACCGTCCGCGACGCGATGATCGCCCATCCGGAGCTCGTCGCCGGGACGCGTGACCGGCTTGATACGTCGCTCATGAAGGCTGCCGCCGGCCGTCTGGTGAGCAAGAGCGGCATGGAGGCGCTGCGCGCGGTCGGCATCCTGCGCGGCCCCCGGGCAAACGGCGCCGATGTGCGAGCCTCCGGCATGGCAATCAAGATCGAGGATGGCGATGGGTACGAGCGCGGCACGTGGGCGACGTCCGTCGAGGCGCTTCGGCAGGCGGGCGTTCTGGATGGGCTGCCACTGCGCGCGCTCGCGCGCTACCACCGCCCGGTCTCGCTGGACCCGCACGGCCGGACCGGAGGCGAGGCGATCGCGGACTTCGAGCTCGCGCCCGTCGGTGAGCTGCTCGGCTGACGGCCGGGGCCACTCGATGGCCGAACCGCCCCGGATGACGGAGGCATGCGTCCCATGACCAACCAGGGAGACCCGTACCGGATCCTCGGGATCACGGCTGGCGCCTCCCTCAACGAGATCCGCTCGGCGTATCGCCGTCTCGCCAAGCAGTACCACCCGGATGCGGCGGGCGAACGGGCGCTGCCACGGTTTCTCGCCATCCGGGCCGCGTATGAGCGCCTCGTCGACGGCGAGGGCCGCCTTCGTCGTGGAGCCACGTCCGCGGGCCGGCCCGCCGCGGAACCGGCCGATGTGGCCCGCGAGCCGTGGCGCGCGGATCCGGCCCGCGCCCGCGCCTCGCGCGACGCCTGGCGGGCGCGTCGGTCCGCGAGCCGTGATCGCAGAGCTGGGGACGACGCGGCCGACCATGTGGCCGGCGACGCGACCGGCGACGTGCCCGGCGGTGCGGGCCACGCCACCGGCGACGCCGGTGGTGCCTCGTCGCCCGGTGGCGGGCACGCCAGGTCGCGTTCCGGCGGTGCTGGGCGCAGGACACGGGACGCGGGCGGTGCGGGGGCTGGACAGACGGACGGGACCGGCCGTGGTGAGCGGGCAGGCCGGCGCGCCCCCCGCGGACCCCGCAAGGCGTCTCCCGGGTCCACGACCTACGACGAGGCCGCCGAGACGCCCCTCGACCCCGAGTGGGGCGGGGGAGCGTGGTACGGACCGTCGTCGGGAACCTACTGGACGATCAACCCGCGCGAATATGCCGACCCCCGGAAGCACGGTCCCGAATACCAGGCGAGAGCTCGTCGTGCCGCGGGCGATGAGGCGACGGTCGGGGAAGCGCCGGACATGGCGGCGATGGGGGGTCCGGCCGCCGAGGCCGACGCAACGGGCGAGCGCGTCGAATTGCGATGGGAAGGCGCAGGTCGAACCACCACTGCGCGGGGCGAAGCCGGCTGGGCGACCGGCAGTTGGGCATACGACCCGGCCGACCCGCGCGCGAACCCTGCTGCCCCGGCCGGCGCAGCCATCGGGGCCAGCGCCACCGAAGCCGGCGACAGACGCCGCGAGCACTCGGCTCGACCAGCTCCACGCGTGGCGACGGCGCCGGGCGCAGGCGACGCGGCGGCGACATCGGGCGCGGCAGGCACGGCGGGCGCGCCCGACCTGGAGGCGCTCGTGCGACGGGCGTCACCCCGCAACCTGCTCGCCCTCGGACGCCGTCCCGACCCGCGCTGGCGCTTCTTGCTCGCGCTCATCGGCTGGCCACCGATCGGCTATGCGGTCGGAACCCTTCTCGCGACGATGACGGGCTGCGCCAGCTATGCGGCGTCGTGCACCGACCCGCTGCCCCTCCTTCCGATCGCCGCGCAACCCATCGTCATCGCGGCGCTGTTCCTTGTCGTGCCCGTGGCCGCGACTGCCGCCTTCGCGTCGCTCGCGTCGTTCGCGGTTGCGTTGCCCGTCACGGCGGTGTTCTCGGTCGGCGCGGGTCCCGAGAGCCGCGTGGGGGCGCCGGTGCTCGGAGTGGCCGTGGCCGTGGCGTATCTGGCAGCCGTCGTCGGCGCCGCCGGCAGCACGTGGCGGATCCGCCCCGGCGACGACCGGTCGCCGCCGTAGACTGGATCGATGGTGCGTCCTGAAAGCTGGATCAGGCCAGCGGGTGTGAGTCCCGCCCGGGTAGGCGCCCGAGCGCCCGGTAGCAGGCCCCGGTCGAACGGTGAGAACCCTTCGGCTGAGCGGGGCGTCAAGAGCCTCTTTGGAGGGAGCAAGAACACGGGCCGTAGCGAGCAGTCGCGAGTCCTGCAGCCTCGACACAGTGACAACGAGGGAGCCGAGCCGCTCATTTCACGGCGAAGGCCACGTCCGACAGGTCGTGTTCGGGATGACCTGCCGGGTCCCTCCGGGGTAGGGGGATCGGCACGCGTTCGAAGGTCTGGTCCGGAACAGGAGAGACCCGTCTGGGCAGCCTCGTCAGCAAAGACCGGTCGTATAAGCCGATGGTGAAGTCGACCGGAGCCCAGCGGGAGTCCGGCGGGGTCGTAGTACCGGGCATGCCCGGGAAGGGCCCCGACTTTGGTCACGCCGGTGGCGGAGGTACGCGTCAGGGCATGGCCGGGACCACCCGGTCCAGCAACCCCCATGGGCGTCTGCCCATGGACAAGGTGCAACAACTCCAACACCGGCTCTGCGTGGCGGCCAAGCGGTCGCCGGAGCGGCGCTTCCACGCCCTCTTTGACCGGATCTTCCGGCCTGACGTGCTGGAAGAGGCGTGGAAGCGGGTGCTCGCCAATCGGGGAGCGGCCGGGGTCGATCGGGAGACCCTGGCACAGGTCGAGGCATACGGCGCGGAGCACCTGCTCCAAGACCTCTCGGACTCGCTCCGGCATGGTCGATACCACCCGTCGCCGGTCCGGCGGCGGGCCATCCCGAAGCCAGACGGCGGCGTCCGGCCGCTGGGCATCCCGACGGTTCGCGATCGCGTGGCGCAGCAGGCGGCGAAGCTCGTGCTGGAGCCGATCTTCGAGGCGGACTTCCTGCCCGTCTCCTTCGGCTACCGGCCCAAGCGGAGCGCGACCGGGGCGCTCGAGGTCATCCGGCGCTCGTTCATCGAGGGCAGGATGTGGGTCGTCGAGCTGGATATCCGCTCCTTCTTCGACTCGATCGACCACGCTCGGTTGCTCGAGTTCGTCGCAGAGCGGGTGTCCGACCGGCGGGTGCTCAAGCTCATCCGGCAATGGCTCACGGCAGGGGTGATGGAGGACGGCGTGCGCAGCCAGACGGTCTCTGGCACGCCGCAGGGTGGGGTGATCAGCCCCCTGCTCGCCAACATCTACCTCCACCGGCTTGATCTCACCTGGGCGAGGCACGGTCAGGGCACATTGGTGCGCTATGCCGACGATGCCGTGATCCTGTGCCGCACCCGGGCCGAGGCCGAGGCGGCCCTTGGGCAGGTGCGAGCGATCGTCACCGGCCTTGGGCTCGAGCTCCACCCGGACAAGACGCGGATCGTTGATCTCAGAGAGGGTCGGGAGGGGTTCGACTTCCTGGGCTGCCACTTCCATGCCCGGGTCTCGGGCCGGCTGCTGGAGCGCGGCATTCGCCGCTACTACCTCCACCGCTGGCCATCGGTCCGGAGCATGAAGCGGGTTCGCTCACGGGTGAAGGCGCTGACCGGCCGCAACCGCAATGGGGTGAAGGATGTCCGGGTGCTGATCCGGGACCTCAACCCCGTCCTGCGCGGCTGGGGCAACTACTTCCGCACCGGCAACGCCGCTGCCAAGTTCACCCAGGTTGACCGCTACGTCGTGGACCGGCTCCGACGCTTCCAGATGAAGCGAAAGGGCCGAGACCTGCGACCTGGCGAGGCCAACCGGTGGACCGAGGACTGGTTCGATGGGCTCGGCCTGTACCGACTGCGTGGCACCATCCGCTATCCGGAGGCAGCGTAACCATGCGTGAGCGACCATCGGTGAGCCGTGTGCGGGAGAACCGCTTGCACGGTTCGAAAGGAGGATGGGGAACCGGGTCTGCTCGCCAGACACCGCGCCCCTGACCACCAATGCGCCGTCAGGATCCCGCCGACATCTCGGCCGCCGCCCAGGAATACCTGCTGGCGCTGCGCGTCATGGCGTCTGATGGTCGCGTGGCGACGGCGGCGCAGGTCGGACGCCAAGTCGGGGTCACCACCCAGGCGGCGAGCGAGATGTGCCGCAGGCTGGGTGCGGACGGCCTGCTCGAGACGGCCAAGGGCCGGGGCCTCGCGCTGACGACGGCGGGTCGAACCGCGGCGGACGCGATCTTCCGCCGGCACGCCCTGCTCGAGTGGCTCCTGATCTCCGTCGTGGGGCTGTCCTGGGCCGAGAGCGACGTCGAGGCGATGCGGCTCCAGGGCGCGCTGTCGCCCCGCGTCGAGGCGAAGCTCGACGAGCTGCTGGGCCACCCGGAGACGTGCCCGCACGGCAACCCGATCGACCTCGAGACGGCACGCCGACGTCCCGATGGGACGCCGCTGTCCGAGCTCGAGTCGGGCTCGAAGGCGACCGTGCTCCGGATCACCGAGGAGGCCGAGGAGGACGCCGGGCTGCTGTCCTATCTCGAGGCGCGGGCGCTCACGCCGGGCGCACACATCACGGTGCTCGCCCGGTCCGAGTCGCTGGACTCACTCACGCTGGACGGCCCGCGCGGGCGGGCGACGCTGGGGCTGCGCCCCGCCGCCCTGATCCGCGTGATCGCGGGTGAGGCCGATCCCGAGCTGTTCCACCGCGTCCCGGCGCCGCTCGCGGGCTGAGCCCACCCAGGGCCCGCTCCCGCGCCGAGCGGACCGCCCCCGTCTGCCAACGATCACGCCCCGGCCGGCGATCATGCCGCCGGCGCTCACCCGGCCGGGCTCGACCGCGGTGCCCCCTACAATCGACCCATGTCCTCCGACGTTCGCGTCCGCATCGCCCCGAGCCCGACCGGCCCCCTCCACATCGGGACCGCGCGCACGGCGCTGTTCAACTACCTGTTCGCCAGGCACGTCGGTGGCACATTCGTGCTCCGGCTCGAGGACACGGACGTTGCCCGAAGCACGGAGGCGTACGAGAAGGACATCCTCGACAGCCTCCACTGGCTGGGGATCAGCTGGGACGAGGGCCCGGGCGTGGCCGGCCTCGAGGAGGCGGGGCCATATGCCCCGTATCGCCAGATGCAGCGGCTCGACACGTATGCGGCGGCCGCGGCGCGCCTGCTGGACGCGGACCAGGCGTACCCATGCTTCTGCACGGCCGAGGAGCTGGCCGCGGATCGTCGGGCGCAGGAGCTCGCGAAGGAGCCGCCCCGGTACGTGGGTCGATGTGCGCACCTGACGCCCGAGGAGCGCGCGGCCCGCATCGCGGAGGGCCGCCGGTCCGCCACCCGGTTCCGGGTCCGTGCCGGGGTGGTGGGCTGGAACGACCTGGTCCGGGACCGGGTCGAGATCGACACCGACAACCTTGGCGGGGACTTCGTCATCGAGCGCGCCGACGGCACGCCGCTGTACCACTTCACGGTGGTCGTGGATGACGCCGCGATGGAGATCAGTCACGTGATCCGCGGCGAGGACCACATCAGCAACACCCCCAAGCACATCCTGCTGTTCGAGGCGCTGGGATACCCGGTTCCTACGTTCGCCCACCTGCCGCTCATCCTCAATCCCGACGGGTCCAAGATGAGCAAGCGCAAGAGCCAGACCGCGGTCGCCGACTACATCGCGCAGGGCTTCGTCCGCGAGGCGCTCGTCAACTACTTCGCGTTCCTCGGCTGGTCGCCGGGGACCGAGGAGGAGGTGTTCACGCTGGCCGGGCTCGAGCAGCGGTTTGACCTCGACAAGGTCCAGAAGGGCGGCGCGCGGTTCGATCGCGACCGGCTCGAGTGGCTCAACGGCCAGTGGATTCGCCGCCTTGATGATGACGACCTGCTCGGTCGGTTGCGGCCGTTCATCGAGGCGGCTGCGGTCGCCGGCCAGATCGATCGCGAGCCGGACGAGGGCGAGCTGCGGGCTCTGCTGCCGATCGTCCGCGAGCGGCTGCCGACCCTGGCCGCGATCGTCGACCTGGTCGGCTTCCTGTGGGTCGACGACCTCAACGTCGACCCGGCGCTGATCCGGCCCAAGCGATGGGACGTCGAGACCACGATCGACGGCCTGGTCGCCGCGCGCGAGGCGCTCGCCGCTCACGATGCGGTGACCTGGGAGGCCGACGAGCTCGAGCCGCCGCTCCGCGCCCTGGGCGAGGCCCGCGGCTGGAAGGCCGGCGACCTGTTCATGGCGATCCGCGTTGCGACCACCGGCAGGACGGCCACCCCGCCACTGTTCGACACGCTCGTTGCGCTGGGCCGCGACCGCGCCCTGGCCCGGCTCGATGCCGCGATCGCGCGGTTGGGCGCGGCAGCCTGATCGGCGTCGCGGGCATGAACACGACCTCGACCGAAGCCGGGCACCCCGCTCCGCACGCTGCCCGAACGATCCTCGTGGTCGACGACGAGACGACGCTGCGCGAGACGCTGGTCGAGGCCCTCGAGATGGAGGGGTACCGGGCGATCGCCGCCGCCGACGGGCGCGAGGCGCTCGATCGGTTCCGGGCCGATCGACCCGACCTCGTCCTGCTCGATGTGATGCTGCCCGAGCTGTCCGGGGTCGAGGTGTGCCGGATCCTGCGCGCCGAATTGTCGGTGCCGATCATCATGCTCACCGCCAAGGACTCCGAGGTCGACAAGGTCGTGGGCCTGGAGCTCGGCGCGGACGACTACGTCACCAAGCCGTTCAGCCTGCGCGAGCTCACGGCGCGCATCCGGGCGATCTTCCGGCGGGCGGACCAGGCGGCTGCGGCGGTCGCCGCCGATGCGCCCGCGCTGGTGGACCTGGGACGCGTCCAGGTCGATCTCGCCGGCCACCGCCTCCTGCGAGACGGCGAGCGCGTCCCGGTCAAGCCCAAGGCGTTCGAGCTGCTCGCGTTCCTGCTCCGCAACCCGGGCCAGGTGTTCACGAGGGACCAGCTGCTGGAGCGCGTGTGGGGCTACGACTACGCCGGCGAGTCCCGGACGGTGGACGTCCACATCCACTGGCTGCGCCACGAGCTTGAGGACGATCCCGGGGCGCCGCAGCTCCTGCACACGGTGCGCGGCGTGGGGTACCTGTTCCGTCGCGACTGACCCCGGCTGCTCGTGAGATCATCGGGACATGGGATCACGATCGATTGGCCTGCCCGACGCCGTCGAGGCGTACGTCCAGCGCTGGGGTGTCCGCGAAGCGGATGTCCTCGGCCGCCTGCGCGCGGAGACCGCATCGCACCCGCGTGGGCAGATGCAGATCTCGCCCGATCAGGGCGCGCTGCTGGGACTGCTCGTCGACCTGCTCGGCGCCCGCCGCTGCCTCGAGATCGGGACCTTCACCGGGTACTCCTCGCTGGCGGTGGCGCTTGCCCTGCCCGATGACGGCACGATCGTGTGCTGCGACATCTCGGACACCTACACGGCGATCGCGCGACGCTACTGGGCCGAGGCCGGTGTCGCGCACAAGGTGGACCTCCGCCTCGGTCCGGCGGTCGAGACGCTGGACGCGCTTCTCGCGGACGGCGCCGCCGGCACCTTCGACCTCGCCTTCATCGATGCCGACAAGACCGGCTATCCGGCCTACTGGGAGCGGTCCGTGGCGCTCGTCCGACCGGGCGGCGTGATCGCGATCGACAATGTGCTGTGGGGCGGTGCGGTCGCGGATCCGACGGTTGACGATCCGGACACCAGGACGCTGCGCGAGGTCAACGAGCAGGTCGCCTCGGATTCGCGGGTGCGGCACGTGATGCTTGCCATCGCTGACGGGATGACGATCGCCCGCAAGCGCTAGATTCGCTGGGCGGGGCCGGGCCGGCATCTGCCGATCGTGGGACACTGCGGGTCTGCGGAGGCGAGATGCACATCGATCATGAGGCGGCCGGCAAGCACAAGAACCCGCCGCCCACCGGCGGTGCCGGTGGCGGTGGCGCGCCTCCGCCACCCGCCGACGTGACTCCCAATGTGAACGACGAGGGAGCCACGGCGATCTTCCCGCCGATCGGGGATTACGCCTTCCTCTCCGACGGCGAGGTGACGGCTCTGGTCGCGCCCAGTGGCACCGTCGAGTGGCTGTGCCTGCCGCGGTTCGACTCGCCGAGCGTGTTCGGGGCGATCCTCGACCGCGATGCCGGCGGCTTCCGGCTCGGCCCCGCCGACGTCATGGTTCCGGTCGCCCGGCGATACCTGCCGGGGACGATGGTGCTGGAGACCAGCTGGGGAACCCCGGGCGGCGGCTGGATCATCGTCCGTGACGTGCTGCTCATGGGGCCGTGGCACAACGAGCGCGAGCGCTCGACGACGCAGGTCCGCGCTCCAACGGACTACGCCGCGGAGCATGTCCTGCTGCGGACCGTCCGGTGCGTGAGCGGCGAGGTCCAGCTCACGCTGGACTGCGAGCCGGTCTTCGACTACGGCGCGACGCTCGGCGAGTGGTCCTACACGGGGGACGACTACTACCAGGGCAGCTGCCATGGTCCCGGCGGCGTCGACCTGACCCTGACGAGCGATCTCCGGATGGGGTTCGAGGGGTCACGGGCGATCGCCAGGGCCTTGGTCAAGGAGGGCGAGACGCGCTTCGTCGCGCTGTCCTGGGGGCACGGCCAGCCACCCCGGACAGTGAGGGAGGGTCAGGACCGCCTCGTCTGGACGGCCCACCACTGGCAGCACTGGCTCTCCCGGGGGCACTTCCCGGACCACCCCTGGCGGACCTTCCTCCAGCGCTCGGCGCTGACCCTGAAGGGTCTGGCGTACTCGCCGACGGGCGCGATCGCGGCCGCGGCGACGACCTCGCTTCCGGAGCAGCCCGGCGGCACGCGCAACTGGGACTACCGGTACAGCTGGGTGCGCGACAGCACGTTCGCGCTGTGGGGCCTGTACACGCTGGGCTTCGACTGGGAGGCGAACGACTTCTTCTACTTCCTCGCGGACATGGCCGACACCGATGGCGGCGTCCAGGTGATGTACGGCGTCGCGGGTGACCGGGTCCTGACCGAGCGGACCCTCGATCACCTCTCGGGCTACGAGGACTCCCGCCCCGTGCGGGTGGGAAATGCCGCGTTCTCGCAGCACCAGCACGACGTCTGGGGAGCGATCCTCGACTCGTTCTACCTCCACACGACGTCGCGCGACCGGCTCGACGACCGGATGTGGCGGATCCTGAGCAGCCTCGTCGAGCAGGCGATCGAGCACTGGCGAGAGCCGGACCGCGGGATCTGGGAGGTGCGCGGCGAGCCCAGGCACTTCACCTCGTCCAAGGTGATGTGCTGGGTGGCTGCGGATCGCGGTGCGAGGCTCGCCCACCTCCGTGGGGAGCCGGACGTCGCGGCGCGCTGGCAGGCTGCAGCCGACGAGATCCGCGCGGACGTCCTCGCGAACGCCCTCGACGCGCGCGGCGTGTTCACGCAGCACTACGACACCACGGACCTCGATGCCTCGCTGCTTCTGCTGCCGCTTGTCCGCTTTCTGCCCGAGGACGACCCGCGGATCCGGGCGACTGTCCTTGCCATCGCCGACGAGCTGACCGAGGACGGCCTCGTCCTGCGCTACCGGACCGAGGGCACCGACGACGGCCTCGACGGCGCGGAGGGGACCTTCACGATCTGTTCTTTCTGGCTGGTCTCCGCCCTGGTCGAGATCGGAGAGCTGCCCCGCGGCCGGCGGTTGTGCGAACGGCTGCTCTCGCTGGCCAGCCCGCTCGACCTGTACGGCGAGGAGATCGATGCCGAGACGGGCCGCCATCTTGGCAACTTCCCCCAGGCGTTCACCCACCTGGCCCTGATCAACGCCGTGATGCACGTGATCGACGCCGAGGGTCGGCACCTGTCCGTCGGCCCCCGTGCCGCCGCGTCGCCGGACGTCCCCCACGACCGGACGACGAGCGCGACGATGGGACCGCCCGCGGAGGACGACCCGCACACTGAGGACGACCCGCCCGCCGGTGAGTGAGACCGATGCCGGCAGCTGCGCGGGTGGCCCGACGTCACCGGACCGCGCGGCCCTGCCGGACCGCCCGGCCCGGAGGTTTCCCTCGGTCAGGCCTTGGCGAGGATCCTCTCGATGACCTCGGCCGCGTCCTCGGCCGCGTCAATCGTCTCCTCCAGCGTCTGGTACAGGTCGCGCAGCTTGATCACCTCGAGGGGATCCACCTGGCCACGGAACAGCCGTCCGATCGCGGCGCGGGACAACCCGTCGGCCTCGTGCTCGAGGTCGTGGATCGTGGCCAGGTGGCGGCCGAGGTCCTTGCCCTTCTCGAGCTTGGTCAGCGCCTCGAGCAGTTGGACGGCCTGACCGGCCACGATGCCGACCATCTGCTTTGCCGCATCGTCCGGCTGCGTGATGCCGTAGATCACGAAGGTCTCGGCCACCGCCTGCACGCCGTCAACCACGTCGTCGAGGTGGACCACCAGCTCGTGGATGTCCTCGCGGTCGAACGGGGTGATGAAGCTTCGCTCCAGGCGCCTGGCGACCTCCAGGTCGATCTCGTCGCCCCGCTTCTCGAGCGCCTGGATCTCCGCGATCCGCTCGTCCAGCCGGTCGTAGGTGGCGACCATCGCCTCGAGCTTGCGGGCGGCCTCGAGCAGGTTCTCGCCGTCCTTGATGAACAGCTCGAAGAACTTCTCGTCGCGCGGGATCAGGCGGACCATCGCGGGCCTCCGGTGGCGGGCTGGGGTGGGGTGGGAGTCGGGGGGATGGTCATCATCGGAGTCCGACCCCGTTGAGGATGACCCAGGTGAGCCCGCCCACGAGCGCCGCGGCGGGGATGGTGAGGACCCAGGCGACGAGGATCCGGCGGGCGACGCCCCAGCGGACGCCGCGGACGCCGCGGCTGGCACCGACGCCCATGATCGCACTGGAGATCACGTGCGTGGTCGACACCGGCATGCCCAGGTGCGCCGTGACCAGCAGGACCGTCGCTGCGGTCGTCTCGGCGGCAAACCCGTGGATCGGCTCGAGCTGCACCACGCGCTGGCCCATCGTGTGCATGATCCGCCAGCCGCCGATCGCGGTGCCGAGCGAGATCGCCGATGCCGCGATCACGATCACCCAGGCCGGCACGTCGTTGGTCGGAATGACCCCGGCCGAGAACAGTGCCAGGGTGATGATGCCCATCGTCTTCTGCGCGTCGTTGGAGCCGTGCGCGAACGCCATGTAGCCGGCGGAGAACACCTGGACGCGCCGGAATGTGACACCCAGCGGCTTGCGTGCGGCGTTCCGAAAGATCCACGTGAGCGCCACCATCAGCACCAACGCGATGATGAAGCCCGCGATCGGTGACGTGATCAGCGGGATCACCACCTTGTTGAAGATCCCGTCGAGCTTGAACGAGCTGGTTCCCACGGCGATCGCGGTCGCGCCGAGGAGGCCGCCGATGAGGGCGTGGCTGCTCGAGCTGGGCAGGCCCAGCCACCACGTGATGAGGTTCCACACGATGGCGCCGATGAGCGCCGCGGCGACCACGACCTGGGTCGTCGTCTGCTCGTCCACGAGCCCGGCGCCGATCGTCTTGGCCACCGCGGTGCCGGCGAACGCGCCGATGAAGTTGAACGCGGTCGCCATCAGCAGCGCGTACTGCGGGCGCAGGGCGCGGGTCGCCACGGATGTCGCGATCGCGTTGGCCGTGTCGTGGAAGCCGTTGATGTAGTCGAACACGACCGCCAGGACGAGCACGGCGATCAGCATGAGGTTCAGGGTTTCGATCGGACGATCCTCAGGCGCATCGACCGGAACGGGGCTGGTTCCGGGATGCACTCAGGATATCGGCTGGGTGGGCCGTCCGTGGGCGCGTCGGTGCGGCGAGCGCCGCCCGGTCGGGCACGGCGGACCGCCGCCGCGCGTCCGTGACCGGGCTGATCGGACCCCCGACGGCCCTGGGTGCGCCCGGGCCGTGAACGCCAAGGGGGGCGCGAGGGCGGGCCATCTGGCCGTGTCCCGCGCCGCCAGGTGTGCCCACCCTTCAGTGCGTGACCGATTACCTCGACACCCTCCGCTCGATGCGGACTCGGGCGCTGGAGGGCGGCGGGCCGGAGCGCATGGCGACCCAGCACGCCCGCGGCAAGCTGACGGCCCGCGAGCGCCTGGCCCTGCTCCTCGACGACGGATCGTTCCAGGAGATGGGCGCCCTCGCCACTCACGACGAGACCGAGTTCGGCCTGGCCGACCAGCGATACCCCGGAGACGGCGTCGTGGCCGGATTCGGCAAGATCAACGGGCGCCGCGTGGCCGTGTTCGCCCAGGATTTCACGGTCCTGGGCGGCTCGTTCTCGAAGGTCCAGTCGAACAAGATCAGCAGGATCCAGGACCTCGCGCTCGAGAGCGGGGTTCCGCTCATCGGGCTCAATGACTCCGGGGGCGCACGGATCCAGGAGGGTGTCGGCAGCCTGGCCGCCTACGGCGAGGTCTTCGTGCGCAACGTCCTGGCGTCCGGGGTCATCCCGCAGATCTCGCTGATCCTCGGGCCGTGCGCGGGGGGCGCCGTGTACTCGCCGGCGCTCACGGACTTCGTGGTCATGGTCCGTGACACGAGCTCCATGTTCCTCACCGGCCCGGATGTCGTGGAGGCGGTCACCGGCGAGCAGGTCTCGATCGAGATCCTGGGCGGACCGGACGTCCACGAGACCCGAAGCGGGGTCGCCCACCTCGTCGCGGGTACGGAGCGCCAGGCGCTGGAGCTCGTGAAGCTGCTCCTCGGCTACCTGCCCCAGAACAACAACGAGGACCCGCCGCAGATCGCACCGTACGATCCGGCCGACCGCATGGACGACGAGCTGAACACGCTCATCCCGCGTGACGAGGCCGAGGCGTACGACGTCCGTGACATCGTCGAGCGGGTGTTCGACCGCGACAGCTTCCTCGAGATCCACCCCGCGTTCGCACCGAACGCAATCGTGGGCTTCGCCCGCCTCGACGGATTCTCGGCGGGCATCGTCGCGAACCAGCCGGCCGTGATGGCGGGCGTCCTGGACATCGACGCGAGCGACAAGATCGCGCGATTCATCCGGATCTGCGACGTCTACAACATCCCGGTCATCACGTTCGTGGACTGCCCGGGATTCCTGCCCGGCACGGACCAGGAGTACCGCGGCGTGATCCGCCACGGCGCCAAGATCATCTACGCGTACTGCGAGGCCACGGTGCCCAAGATCTCGATCGTGACCCGCCGCGCGATGGGCGGCGCGTACGTCGCGATGAGCTCCCGCCAGATGCGCACGGACATCGCGTTCGCGTGGCCCGGGGCGCAGATCGCGGTGATGGGCGCCGAGGCGGCGGTGCGGGTGCTGTACCGACGCGAGGTCCGGGACGCGGCGGATCCCGCCGCCGCCGAGGCTGCGTACGTGGACAGCTACCGCGAGGCGTTCTTCAACCCGTACCGCGCCGCGGACGTGGGCCAGATCGACGAGGTGATCGAGCCGCGCGAGACCCGCCAACGGCTCATCAGGTCGCTGGAGCTGCTGCGCACGAAGGTCCAGCAGAACCCGCCCAAGAAGCACGGCCTGTTCCCCGCGTAGCGGCGATGGAAAACCTCGCGTTCGGGCTGCAGATCTCGGTCCTCGGCGTGGGGATCGTGTTCGGCGTGCTCATCGTGCTGTGGCTCCTGCTCTCGGCCGCGGTGCGGCTCGATGCCCGGGGCTCCCAAGCGGGCGCCGACCGCTCCGGGGCCCCGCGCCAGGCGGCGGCCCGACCACCCGCCACCGTGCGGCTGTCGGGCATCCCCGACGACCTCGACCCAGCGCTCCTCGCAGCGATCACCGTCGCGATCCTGCGCCACGTGGAGACGCGACGACTCCAGGCCGCCCCCGCGATGCGCAGCTACTGGCCCGGCAGCCTCCTGTTCGCCAGCCGCTGGGTCGCCGCGGGACGCACGCGCCAGGGCCAGTCCTGGCGTCGCCGGAGGTAGCCCATGCGCCGCTATACCGTGTCGATCGACGACCGCAGCTTCACGATCGACGTGATCGAGACCGCGGCGGACCGGTTCGTGGTCTCGGTCGGCGACCAGACCTTCGAGGCCACGCTCGACGCGGACGAGGATCTCCCGGGAGCCGTCATCTCGCCGGGAAGCGTGTCTGCCGGCGAGACACGACCCGCAACGCCGCAGATGCCCGCGGTATCGCGCCCCGGCTCGCGGACCCGTCGCGCGGTCACGCCGGCCACCTCGGCCGGCGTGACCGACATCCTGACCGCGCCGATGCCGGGGGTCGTGCTCGAGGTGCTCGTGATCGCCGGCACCGAGCTCCGGCGCGGTGATCCGATCCTCGTTCTCGAGGCGATGAAGATGCGCAACACGATCCGGGCCCCTGGCTCCGCGGTCGTGGTCGAGGTCGCGGTGGAGGCGGGCCAGCCCGTGGGCCCGGGCGATCCGCTGGTGCGGCTCGCGCGTTCGCCGGGATGAGTGCCGGCACGGTCGACCAGCTGCTGTCGGGGATCACCGCGCTCAACTGGCAGTCCTTGGTGATGTTCGCGGTGGCCGGCACGTTGCTGTACCTCGCCATCGTCCGGGAGTACGAGCCGCTGCTGCTCGTCCCGATCGCGTCCGGCGCGATCCTCGCCAACCTCCCGCTGTCGCCGGTCATCGGCGAGAACGGGCTGCTGACCATCCTGTACGAGGCCGGGATCGAGAACGAGCTGTTCCCCCTCCTGATCTTCATCGGGATCGGGGCGCTCACGGACTTCGGGCCGCTGCTCGAGAACCCGCGCATGATCCTGCTCGGCGCAGCCGGCCAGCTGGGAATCTTCGGCGTGCTGCTGCTCTCGCTGGTGCTGGGGTTCACGCGCCAGGAGGCCGCCTCGATCGGCATCATCGGCGCGATCGATGGCCCGACCTCGATCTACGTGAGCGGCCTCCTCGCTCCCCACCTCCTAGGCCCGATCACCGTCGCCGCCTACAGCTACATGGCCCTCGTCCCGGTCATCATGCCCCCGGTCATGCGGGCGCTGACCACGCCGGCCGAGCGCCGGATCCGGATGCCCTACGGCGGTCGGAGCGTGAGCCGCCGGACACGCGTCCTGTTCCCGATCGGGGTGACGCTCCTGGTTGGCACGCTCGTCCCGTTCGCGACGCCGCTCGTCGGATCGCTGATGCTCGGCAACCTGATGCGGGAATTGGGCGTGGTCGAGCGGCTCACCAAGGCGTCCTCGAACGAGATGGCCAATGTCGTCACGCTGTTCCTCGGGCTCGCGATCGGCTCCACGATGGTGGGTGAGCGGTTCCTGCAGCCGAGCACGCTCGCGATCCTGGGCCTCGGGATCATCGCCTTCGCGCTCGACACCGCGACCGGCATCGTGTTCGCGAAGGGCCTCAACGTCCTGGCCGGCGGCACGTTCAACCCACTCATCGGCGCGGCCGGGATCAGCGCGTTCCCGATGGCGGCGCGCGTCGTCCAGCGGGTCGCCCAGGAGGAGGACTTCGAGAACTTCCCCCTGATGCACGCGATGGGCGCGAATGCGGCAGGCCAGATCGCGAGCGTCGTCGCAGGAGGCGTGGTGCTGGCATTGATGGCCGCGGTCTGAGCGTCGCCGGTATCCTTCGCGCCATGCGCCTCTCCAACCTGTTCTTCACCACCCTGCGTGACGATCCCGCCGACGTGGAGATGCCGTCGCATCGCCTCCTGCTCCGGGCCGGCTACATCCGCCCGCTCGGATCCGGGATCTACTCGCTGCTGCCGCTGGGCAAGCGCGTCAACGACCGTGTCGAGCAGATCATCCGCGAGGAGCAGGACCGGATCGGCGGCCAGGAGATGGAGATGCCGGTCGTCCACCCCGCCGACATCTGGCGGGCGAGCGGCCGCTACGACGCGATCGGGCCCGAGCTCACACGCTTCAAGGACCGCAACGGCCGTGACATGGTCCTCGCGATGACCCACGAGGAGGTCGTCGGGATCCTGCTCGCCGACATCGTCAGGTCGTACCGCCAGCTGCCGATGATGGTCTACCACTTCCAGACCAAGTGGCGGGACGAGCCCCGCGCCCGGGCCGGGCTGATCCGCGTCCGCGAGTTCGTGATGAAGGACGCCTACAGCTGCGACCGCGATGCCGCCGGCCTCGACGTGAGCTACCAGGCGCAGTACGAGGCGTACGTCCGGACCTTCGAGCGGCTGGGCCTTGAGACGGTCGCGGTCTCGAGCGACGTCGGGATCATGGGCGGCAGCCAGGCGCACGAGTTCATGGTCCTCAACCCGGCCGGTGAGGACGTCCTCGTGCTGTGCGAGGCGTGCGGCTATGCCGCCAACCGGCAGGTGGCCCGGATCAACCGCCCGGCGCCCGCGGACGAGGCGCAGCTCGCCCTCGAGGAGGTTGCGACGCCCGGGACCACGACGATCGCCAGCCTGGCGGCGTACCTGGACGTCGCCGAAGCTCGCACCGCCAAGGCCGCGTTCTTCGTGACCGGCGATGGACGGCTGGTCACCGCGATCGTGCGCGGCGACCTCGAGGTCAACGAGACCAAGCTGGCCAACGCCGTCGGCGCCAGCACCGGGCTGCGGCCGGCCACGGTCGAGGAGATCAAGGCTGCGGGCATGGAGGCCGGATACGGGTCGCCGATCGGGGCGCACGACACGGTCGTCGTGGTCGACGAGCTTGTCGTTCGCTCGCCGAACCTCGTCGCGGGTGCCAACCGCGTTGGCTACCACTACCGGAACGTCAACGTCGGGCGGGACTTCGCAGCCGACGTGACCGCCGACATCGCAAACGCGAGCGAGGGCGATCCGTGCCCGACCTGCGGCGAGCCCCTGATCCTCCGCAACGGGATCGAGGTCGGTAACATCTTCAAGCTCGGTACCAAGTTCACCGATGCCGCGGGCGCGACCTACCTCGGCGAGGACGGCAAGGCCCACCCGATCGTCATGGGCTCCTACGGCATCGGCGTCGGGCGCAACGTCGCCTGCGTCGTCGAGGCCCACCACGACGAGAAGGGGATCGTGTGGCCGGAGGAGGTCGCCCCGTACGCCGCCCACCTCGTCGCCATCGGGGCGAGTCGCGATCCGAAGGTGACCGAGGTCGCGGAGGCCCTGTACGCGGCGGCCGCGAGCGCGGGACCCAGGCGCGAGATCCTGTACGACGATCGTGACGAGTCGCCCGGCGTGAAGTTCACCGACGCGGAGCTGCTCGGCATGCCCTGGATCGTGACGGTCAGCCCCCGATCGCTGGCGGCAGGCGGCGCCGAGGTCACCAACCGGGCGACCGGGGAGCGGTCCGTCCGGTCCCTCGACGAGGTCACCGACCTCCTCACCGGGCGAGCGACGGACCCCAGCTGAGCCGGGTGGCGGACGATCTGGCCGATGCCGCGCCCGCTCGTTCCCGACGAGGACCTGTACGCCCGGCTCGAGGTGGCCGTCGATGCCTCGCCCGAGGCGATCGAGCTGGCCTGGCGAGCGCTGCTCAAGCGTCACCATCCCGACGTCGTGGGCGAGGATGCAGCCTCGCTGGAGCGGGCAAAGCGGATCAACGTCGCCCACGACTGGCTCGGCGACCCGATGCTCCGGGCGCAGTACGACCGCGAGCGACCGGGGCCCGCCGGCCGTCGAACCGGTGTCCGGCATGGGCAACCACCTCGTCGGGGCGCCTGGCCGCCTCGCACCCCCGCGCCGGCTCCGACCACGCGCGCCTCGCGCCCCGCGCCGTCGCGCCCCGACCTGTTCCGCGGCGACCCGTCCACGGTCCTCGCCCGGTTCCTGTCGCGGGTCGACCGGCTGACGCGGGACGAGCTGGACCGGATGGCCGAGGCGGATCCGCCGCCGATCGCGTTTCTGGCCACGATCCGCCGGTTCATCGCGCCCGACGCGAGCTCGGCGTTCGCCGCCGTGGAGGCATCGCTGGCCGCCCGCGTACCCCATGAGAGATGGGCCGAGGCGGGGGTGCGCGAGGGGCTGCTTGGCGTCGCCGCCGAGCTGGTGCTCGGGGCGTTCCTCGATGACATGCTCGCCGAGCCCTTCCGCGGGCGAGCCCGGGAACGGCTGCTCCGCGCGTGGGATGTCTCGGTCGACCAGCCCCGATACGGCCCCAACGGGTCCGAGGTCATCGCGGTCCGGGAGCGTGTTCGCAAGATGACGGCCGCCCAGGTCGCCACGCTGATCCGCCGCTCCCAGGGGATTGCCGGCGACGACCGGCCCTGGCCCGCGGCGCTGAGCCGCGAGGAGGACGAGGCGCTCCGGATCTCGGCGGTGATCGCCGCGCGGGACGTGGCGGCGGCGATGCCCATCACGGGTCTGTCGGGGGCGTCGGCGGCCCGCGGGCCGCGGCTCCTCGCGCGCCTGGGGCACGTGGTCGCGCTCCGGCACGCGTTCCCGCGCGCGGCCTACGCGGCCTTGCTCGCGCCGTTCGCCGCGGCGACGGGGGCGAACGACGCGCGGCCGGTACCGCCGCCCGGGGTATCGCGGACGCGCTGAGCCCGAACGCGCTGACGCGGCAGGCGCTCGCACGACACGCGTTCCCACGACACGCGTGCATGTGGCACTCGCTCACCCGGCACGCGCCGGGCATTCCCCCGTGCCATCCTGTTGCACGATGGAGGCCATGCTCGTCATCGCCGTCGCGGGGCTCGCGCTCGCGCTCGCCGCAGCGCTGATTGCCCTGCGAAACCGCGCCGCGGAGATGGATGACCTCGTCGCGGCCGCTGAGTCGCGAGCGGCTCCGGCAGGTCCCGAAGCCGGGCGCGAAGCATCCGGCCGTGCACGGCTGGATCCGCCCGACGACCTGATCCCCGTCGGCGTGCTGCACTTCGACGCTTCGCGACGCGTCGACCGGGCAAGCCCCCAGGCCCACGTGCTGCTCGAGGTCGCCCCCGGGC
>CAVYXU010000021.1:0-105196 GCA_963772565.1 uncultured Chloroflexia bacterium | reverse complement strand
GCGTCCGCGACCGGTCGGACCAGGCCCGTCGGCGGCACGTGCGTCGGGGTCTCGGCGTCGGCCGGCGTCATCTCGGCGACAGGCTGGACCTCGGCGATTGCCTCTGGCTCCGGGGCAGGCTCGGCGGCCGTCGTCGGTTCAACGACCGGCTCCGACTGAGCGATGGCCCCGGCTTCGACGACAGGCTCGGCTTCGACGACAGGCTCGGCCTCGACGAGAGGCTCGGCGGCGGCCGTCGTCGGTTCAACGACCGGCTCCGGCTCGGCGACGGCTTCGGCTTCGACGAGAGGCTCGGCGGCGGCCGTCGTCGGTTCAACGACCGGCTCCGGCTCGGCGACGGCTTCGGCTTCGACGACCGGCTCGGTCTCGACGACCGGCTCGGTCTCGACGACCGGCTCCGGCTCAGGGGTCGGATCTGCCGCCGCCATCGGCGCGTCCGGCTCTCCGGGCATTCGGACGTCGTCGGGAAGCATCGATCCGCTCATCGTGTCCCCGGCTCGTCGACTGGGCCGCGACCCGCCGCATGGCAGTCGAGGCAGACGCTGTCGTCCGAGGTGCCGGCCGGGTGGCGCTGGTTGCGCTGCTTGAAGCCCTCGGGCCCATGGCAGGTGAGACACGGCGGAAGCCGGTCGAGCGGGTGGGTGACGACGGGCGGCCGCGTGGCGACACCCGTATGCGGGTCGTGGCAGTCGAGGCAGGCCGAGACGTAGTGGTTGGCGGGGACGATCTGGCGGAAGCTCGCCGGGCGCCCGTCCGCCTGGACGTGGCACTTCACGCACACGTCTGCGGTCGGAACCGCGACGGCGACCGTCGAGCTCGCGGCATCGGGGCTGGCCAGCGTGTGCGCGAGCAGCGGTCCATGGCAGCTCTGGCAGCCGATCCCCGCATGGCTCGCGGATGCTGCTCTGGTGGCCTCCGGCGCGTGACAGCTGGCGCAGATGCCGCTGCTCGCGAACGACTCGTCGAGGACCGCCCACTGCCGGGCGTTCACGTCGCGGTGGAGACTGAAGTCGAGATACGGCGACCAGGCCATCACCGCGCCGGCAAACAGCACGACTGACAGGACGGCCGCGCCGGCAAGGATCGCGACCACGCCGAGCGCACCGCCGCGGCGCGTCCTGGGGCGGACGCTGAGCCAGAACGCCCGGGCGCGCGACAGGGCGTTCACAGGTTCGCCGGGTTGAGGAGGCCGCGACGGATGGTGAACCGGAGCAGCTCCACGCGATCGTGGAGTCCCAGCTTCTCCATCATGTTGGCCCGGTGGTAGTGGACCGTCTGCTCGGACAGCTGGAGCGACCGCGCGATGTCGCGATTGGTGTGACCCATCGACGCGAGCAGCAGGATCTCCCGCTCGCGTTCCGACAGCGACTCGTACGGATCGTCGAGCGAGGCATCCGGGTTGTGGCGGACGTAGGTGTCGACCATCCGGGTCACGATCGCCGGGCTCACGTAGGTATGGCCGGCCGCGACGCTGCGCACCGCCTCGACGACCTCGCCCTCCATCGTCTGGCGGGTGAGGAACCCGTTGGCCCCTGCCTTGAGGGCAACCGAGAATTGTTCGGCGGCGCAGCGGCAGTCGAGCGCGATGATCCGGGTGTGGGGGCAGGCGGCGCGCACCACGCCGATCGCCTCGAAGGTCGCGCATCCCAAGCCGCCGAACGCCTCGCACTCCATGACCACGACGTCGGCTGCGGCCGCCTGGATGTCCTCGACGATGGTGTCGCGGTTCGTGACCTGGCCGACCACATGCAGATCGGGCTCGCGGTCGATCACCTCTCGGAATGCGCTCGCGAGGAGCGGGAAGTCGACGATCGCGAGCAGTACGCCGAGGCGGGTCACGCCCTGCCCTGCGCGCCCCGGCGCTTCGCGAGTGGTGGCCACCTGACCGGGCCTGCTCAGCGCCGCAGGTGCTCGTGGTTGGTGGGCTCGTGATGTCTGACCACGGCCGCCCAACCGAACGGCATGAGAACCATGAGCACCGTCACCACGAACGCACCGGCCATGGCGGCCGTCGATCCGAAGGCGAACAGCAGGATGTGGAGCAGGATGAACGCCGCTGCCGACCCGCACCACAGGGTCAGGGTCACCAGGCCGATCCAGGCCGCAACCCGCGCGCCGCGTCCGCCGCGCGCGCCCAGCGCCAGCCACGCGACCAGACCGACGACCCCCTCGACGAGGATCAGGATCGGCAGGATCAGCGCGATATCTTCTGTGACTTCCCCGATCTGCATGGCCATCTCTCCCGCCGTGTGTCGGCTCCCGCTACCGTTTGATGTGGTGATCGTCGGACCGAGAGGGCGTTCGGGGCCAGATACGGCGGGCGGCTGCTGGCGGAGCGTGCGCGTCGAACACGGTCGACGGTGGTGCACATCACAGCGACGGGCGTCGGTCCGCGAGGCAACGCGGGTGGTGTCGTGCGCCGACGCGCGTTGACATGGAGGCGACAGCCGTCAGCCGGAAGCGGTGCTGGACCTCATCCCGGCCGGGAGCGCGCGTCCGACGCCAGCCGGGGCTGGCGGGATCGAAACACGGCCGGGAGCGTCGTCCCGTGCATGGCGGTGCGTGCCGTCCTAGGCGTCTGCCGGCGCGACCGTGCCGTCGGCCGCGACCGCGTCGATCGGGCCGACCGGTCCGAGCAGGGCCTCGACGGCCGGTTGCGCATCGGGCGTGGCAAAGATGGAGACGTGATCGCCCGGGGTCAGCCGGAGATCGCCACGCGGCACGAGCAGGGCCCCGTCGCGCTCGATCGCGACCAGCACGGCCTCGCGTGGCCACGGGATGTCGGCTACCCGGTGGGCCGCGAGCGGTGACCCCGGCATGAGCTCGGTCTCGATGATGACGCCGCCGGTCCGCAGTCCCCGCACCTGGCGGATGTTTCCGTGGAGCGCCCCCCGGTACGCGGACATGGCATCGCGCACCGACAGCACCCCTGCGAGCCGGCCGTCCGCTGAGACGGGCGCCCAGGATCGGCGATGATCGGCGAGCGACCCGAGCGCGTCGTCCAGGCCGTCGTCGGCGGCCAGGATGGGCTCCCGCACGATCGCGGACGACGGAATCGCGTCGTCGTCGGCCAGGCCCTCCAGTGACTCGAAGTCGACCAGACCGAGGACGGTCCCGTCGCGGCCCAGCATCGGTGCACCGGGGGCGCCGAGTGTCTCCAGCCTCGCCCGGGCCGCCCCGGCGGTGTCGCCGGCGCTGATCACGACCCGAGCCTGGCGCGCGGCATCGCCGACCGGGACCGCGGCGAGCAGCGGCATCGCGAACCGGAAGCGATGCGCGGGCGAGTCCGCGCGGGTGGCCAGCTGGCTGCTGTAGATCGAGCTCTGGCCAACGATGAACGTCGCCAGGCCAACCGCGACCATCGCGGGCGCCAGCATCGACAGGTTGCCGGTCATCTCGGCCACCATCAGCATCACCGCGAGCGGCGCGTGGGCGACGCTGCCGAACAGCGCCATCATCGCCACGATCACGAACGGCGCCGGGTCGGCAGGGATCGCGGGCGCGATCGGCTCCAGCAGGCGCCAGAGGCCGGCACCGAGCAGGCCGCCGACCACCATCCCCGGCCCGAAGATGCCACCCGACCCGCCGGAGCCGATGGACAGCGAGGTCGCGAGGATCTTGGCGAATGGCAGGGCCAGGATGATCCACAGGTCCATGCCCAGCAGCGTCTGGCGGTCGAGCCCCACCTGAACGAACCCGTAGCCCGTGCCCAGGGCGCCGGGGAGGATCAGGCCGATGCAGCCGACCGCGAAGCCGGCGACGGCCGGGCGGAGCTCGCGGGGCATCCGCCACCGCCCGAACCACGCCGTGAGACCGTAGAAGTTGCGGATGTACAGCAGGCCGACGAGCCCGCACACCAGGCCGATCAGTGCGTACCAGGGCAGCTCCGCCGGGTTGGAGAACCCGAACCGCGCCTGGGTCCCGAACATCGGGCTGAATCCCTCGACGGCACCGAAGATTGTGTACGCGACGATGGTCGCGATGAACGATGGCACGAGGGCTTCGGACTCGACATCGTCGCGGTAGAGCAGCTCGGCGCCCAGGATCGCGCCCCCCAGCGGCGCCCGGAAGATCGCCCCGATGCCCGCCGCCATGCCGACCGCGACGGCGATCCGTGCGTCACGCGCATCGAGGTCGAGCGCCCGACCCAGGAACGAGCCGAATCCCGCGCTGATCTGCGCCGTCGGGCCCTCACGACCGCCGGATCCACCCGACCCGATCGTGATCGCGGAGGCGGCGAGCTTGATCAGGGGGATCCGGGCGCGGATCCCGCGCGGGTTGTGGTGGTAGGCGGCGATCGCCGCGTCGGTCCCGTGGCCCTCCGCCTCGGGCGCCAGCCGGAACACGATGATCCCGGAGATCAGCCCGCCCAGGGCGACCACCAGCGGGATCGCCCACGGCCGGGCGGCGTCGGCGATCGGCGCGCCGCCCTCGCCGGCCGGGGTCGGTGGGACGTAGCCCGCGAGCCCGCCCAGGAAGACGTGCGTCGCGAACTCGAGCGACGCGTAGAACACGATCGCGCCGAGGCCGCCCACGACACCGATCAGGGCGCCGAGGACCACCCACTTGCGGAGATAGCTCGCGGAGCGGATTCGCTGCTGGAGCAGTCGGCGCCAGCTGTTGACCTGGTTCGCAACGGCGGCGCTCACGAGTAGCGCTCGAGCTCGGTGGCCACCGATTGCAGCCCCGAGGCAAGGTCGAGATGGCCGCGGTCCGGGAGGGCCGAGGAGATCTCGCGCAGCGCCGCCCGGCGGTGCTCGAGGATCGCGGCCCTGACGACCTGGCCGCGTTCGCTGAGCCGCGCTCGTGTCGCCCGCCGGTCCTGCTCGTCAACGGCCAGCGTCGTGAGCCCACGACCCTCGAGCCGCCGCAGCAGGCGGCTCGTCGCCGGCAGCGTACCGCCGACCCGGGCCGCCACCTCGCCGATTCGGGCGCCGTCATCGGCCTCGCCCAGCACCAGGATCGCGCGCCACTGCGGAAACGTGAGCTCGAAGCCGGCGTCCGCGCTCGCCAGGGACCGCGTCGTCAGGCCGACTGCGCCAACCACGATTCGTTCGAGGTCGTCGGTGATGCCGCCGGTCTCGGGATCCTCGGCGCGCCGGCGCGGCGTTGATGGGTCGAGAGTCGTCATGACCTGATGATAGGGGACACAAGCCGGGTGGCTACCAAATGGCCCCCGGGGGCGGCTCGACGACGGCGGTGGGCGGTCTTCGTCGCCGGTAGCATTCACCAGGTGGAGCCGGTCACGCTTGTCTTGTTCGTCGTAGGGCTCGTGGTGCTCGTGGCCGGTGCCGAGGCGCTGGTCCGGGGTGCCAGCCGCCTCGCGACCGCCCTCGGGGTCCGGCCCCTGGTCGTCGGGCTGACGGTGGTCGCGTTCGGGACCAGCGCGCCCGAGCTCGCGGTCGGCGTCGGGTCAGCGATATCTGGCCAGCCGGACATCGCGCTGGGCAACGTCGTCGGCAGCAACATCGCAAACATCCTGCTGGTGCTGGGCCTGGCGGCCGTGGTCGTCCCGGTCGCCACCGCGACTCGGGTCGTGCGGCGAGAGGTGCCGATCATGATCGCCGCCTCGCTGCTGCTGTGGCTGATCGCGCTGTCGGGGCGGGTCGAGCGCATCGAGGGCCTGTTGCTGCTGGCCGGGATCGCCGCCTACGTCATGTTCCTGGCGCGCACCAGCCGGCGGGCGTCGGTCGCCGTGCGCGCGGAGTTCGCCGCGGAGTTCGGCGCGGGCGTCGACCAACGGCCGCGGGGTATCGCGGCCAGCCTCGGCCTCGGAGCGGCGGGGCTCGTCGGGCTGGTCCTGGGCGCCAGCTGGATCGTGGATGGCGCGGTCGCGCTGGCCACGACCCTGGGCATCCCGGAGGTGATCGTCGGTCTCTCGGTGGTGGCCGTCGGGACGTCGCTGCCGGAGATCGCGACGTCCGTTGCCGCGGGTCTCCGTGGCCATCGCGACATCGCGGTCGGCAACGTGGTGGGCAGCTGCATCTTCAACATTCTGATGGTGCTCGGGGCGTCGGCAGTGGTTTCCCCGGAGCCGATCCGGGTCTCGTCGTCGCTGCTGGCCGTGGACCTGCCGCTGATGGTTGCGGCCGCGCTCGCGTGCCTGCCAATCCTGTACACAGGTCGCGTCGTCTCCCGGCGCGAGGGGCTCCTGCTCGTCGCGTTCTACGTCGCCTACCTGGCGTACCTGGTCCTCCTCGCGAGCGGCGACCCTTCGGGGCCTGACGCGGGACGAATCCTCGTGTTCGGGGCCATCCCGATCGCCGGCGTGGGGCTGGCCGTCCATGCGCTGCGCGAGCGGGCACGGGAACGCCGCGCGCGACCCGCCGCCGGCCGTTAGCTAGCCCGCGAGCAGCAATCGGCGAAGCGAACGCGCGAGCCACGCCTCGTACACATCGGGTGACCAGCCCAGCCCGCGCACCAGCTCGATGTACACATCGGGCAGCGTCAGCGCATCCAGCGCGGCCATCGCGTCGTCGGTCTCGAGACCGGCGCGCAGGCCCGGCCCGAGCGCATCGACCAGGGCGCGCAGGCCGGCGCGCCGCCGCTCGTACGGCATGTTCGCGTCGGCACGCAGCTCGGCGTCGGTGGAGCCTGCCTCGCGGCGGACCAGGACGACGTCTGCACCGACCTCCCAGCGGATGCGGATCGACGCTGCGAACGTGTCGAGGGCGGCCCCGCAGTCTCCGGACGCGGCCATCGCCATCGCCTTCCGGGCGCGCTCGTCGGCATCGGGAAGGAACACGATCGAGTCCCGCAGTTCGCGCAGGATCCCGGGCTTGGAGTGGTACACGGCGTACACCGTCTGCACGGCGACCCCGGCCTCGTCGGCGATCGCCTGGAGGGTGGTGGCGCCATAACCATCGCGCGTGAAGAGCAGGCGAGCGGCGTCCGCGATACGGCGACGGGTGACCGCAGCCTGCTCGGCGCGCAGGGTTGGCCTCGGGTTGACAGTCTCCGACATGTCGCTATAGTTCCACTCTACTGGTTAGAGTCACACTCTATCTCGTGGATACCAACCCCAAGAAGGGAGTCTGCCAGATGCTCGACGCACCCACCAGCCTCGACGTGGCCGGCCGTATGCACCGGCTGATCGAGGAGGGGTTCGCCAACAACGATCGGGCGATCATCGACGAGCTGATCGCCCCGGGCTGCATCGAGCACCAGCGTGGCCATGCACAGGGTGTCGCGGGCGTCCACGAGTTCGTGTCCAGGCTCCACGGCTGGCTGTCCGACCTCGAGGTGCGGATCGAGGACCTGGCCGTCGTCGGCGACCGGGTCTGGCTGCGGATGCGGGTCGCCGGCATCAACACCGGGCCGGTCAACGGCCTCGCACCGACGGGCCGGCGTGTTTCGGTCGACGTGTTCGACCTGGCGAGGATCGAAGCCGGGCGTGTCGCCGAGCACTGGGGCGTGGCTGACCAGCTCGGAATGCTCCAGCAGCTGGGTTACGCCCCGGGACGGTCCACGGCGGATAGGGTCGATCGGCCCGCCGACAGTGGGTCAAGGGCCGCGGAGGGTGAGTGAGATGGCATCGATGATGGCCGACCGGCGCGAGGTGATCGTGATCGGCGGGGGACAGGCGGGTCTCGCGACATCCCACCATCTGACCAGGGCAGGCATCGAGCACGTCGTTCTCGACGCCGGTGCCCGGGTGGGCGACGCCTGGCGCGACCGCTGGGACTCCCTGCGCCTGTTCACGCCGGCGAGGATCGACGGACTGCCCGGCATGCCGTTCCCGCTTCCCGCGACGGGATTGCCGACCAAGGACCAGATGGCCGACTATCTCGCTGCGTACGCCGCCCACGGCCACGCGCCGATCGAGCATGGCGTGCGGGTCGAGAACCTCGACCGCTCCGGGGACAGGTTCACCGTCACGGCCGGTGACCGACGGTACGAGGCGAGCGAGGTCGTCGTGGCCACCGGGTTTCTGTCCGCGCCCTTCGTGCCACCGTTCGCCGCCGGCCTCGATCCCGCCATCCGGCAGGTCCACAGCGCCGACTACCGGAACGCGGGATCTGCGCCCGGTGCCTCGGTCCTCGTCGTCGGTGGCGGCAACTCGGGGGTGGAGATCGCCCTGGAGCTGGCCGGTGCCGGCCGTCGGGTGAGCCTGGCCGGCAAGAGCACCTTCCTGCCGCGCATCGCCCGCATCCGGGGCGGGCGCCCGTTCTTCGCGTTCGCGCGACGCGTGCTCACGCTCGACACGCCCATCGGGCGCCGCATGGGCGAGCGGGTGAGCGACCATGGCTCGGCCCCGGTGATCCGTGTCCGGCAATCGGACCTGGACGCCGCCGGCGTCGACCGCGTGCCGCGAGTCGACGCGGTGCGGGATGGCCGGCCCGTGCTCGCCGACGGGCGGGTGCTCGAGGTCGACTCGGTCGTCTGGTGCACGGGGTTCCGCCCCGCCTTCGACTGGATCCGCCTGCCCATGCTCGCGCCGGGGGGCCTGCCACGGCACGAACGAGGCGTGGTCAAGGGCGAACCCGGGCTGTCGTTCGTCGGGCTGCCCTTCCAGACCGGCTTCCTGTCGCCGCTGGTTGGCGGCGTGGGTGCCGACGCCGCCGAGATCGTGGACGGGATCGCGACGCGCAGGGCCGGCCGGCGCACCCGAACCGCGACAGGGAGCCCGGCGAGAGTTGGTGAGGCGACGTCGAGCTAGGCCTGGCGGCGGGCCGGGCCAGCGGTCCCTTCGCCGACGGTCGGCGGCGTCCCGTCCAGGCGCCGTTCGATCCGTTCCAGCCGGTCCGCGATCTCGGTCAGCCGATCCTCGATCCGATCGTCAGCCCGTCGCTCCTCGGCCTTGTCCTCGGCATCGAGGCGGCGCTGCGACGCCTCCACGAAGGTTGAGGTGATCGCGGCGGTGATGATCGTCACGAACCCGATCGCGGTGAGCATCACGGCCGCCGTCGCGAGGCGGCCCACGATGCCGCTCGGCGTCACGTCGCCGTACCCCACGGTCGTGACCGTCTGGAGGCTGAACCACAGCGCCGTCCCATAGTCGGGAAAGTCGCGCCTGTCGAACAGCCAGATCACGGCGCTGCCGGCGAGCACGGTCGCGACGGTGACGCCGATCACGAGGCGGACGGCGTTGCCGATCGATGCGGGCTCCTCGAGGAAGCGGCGGTAGGCGCGACGGAGCGGGACGGGGGGCTTCACGTGCATCGGGTCCGAGTATCCCACCCGACGTGTGGGGCGCGTCTTCGGGCGGCTGTCGGGCGGGGACTATGCTGTCGTCGATGAGTGATCCGGAGGTGCTGTCGCGCGACGAGTGGGAGGCGCTGCTGCACGCCCCGTTCTGCGTCTACTCGGCCCTGGTCGCGACCGAGCCGGAGGCGGGGGAAGCCCAGTTCCGGTGCCTGCGCGAGGAGATTCTGGCCGCCCGGCAGGCGTTCGCGGACGGCACCATCGGCTGGACGCTGACCGAGTCTGTTGCCGCAAACCTCGACGTGCTGTGGGCTGCGTACCAGGGCTCGGGGCGGCACCCGGGCGACGATCTCAAGCGCGCGCGAAAGGCACTGGACAAGGTCCCGGACGATGAGTCCACGGCGATCCGCGACTGGCTGATCGTCCTGGCCATTCGCGTGGCGCGGGCGGACCGCACGCTCGGCGAGCCGCCCGTATCGCATGAGGATCTGTCGGCGATCCGGGACATCGCCGGCTGGCTCAAGCGGCCGATCCCGCCACTCGGCGAGGCTTGACGCGCGCCATCCGGTCCGGAGTGCGCCTCAGCGACGGGCCGCGCTCCTGAACGGGCCGAGGTGCTCGTCGCCGTCGACGAAGGCACCCAACCGGACCACCGCGATGATCCGAGTCGGCGTGGGCACCTCAGATGCGTCCGCCCCCGAGGCGCTGCTCCAGAAGGCGAGCTCGGCGGGCGCGCCCGGCTCGAGCGGGGCGCCGGGATCGAGCAGGCCGGCCTGGGTGAGCACCACGAACAGATCTCTCGATGCCGGATGGGCGCCAGCCCCCAACCCGGTGTCGACCGCCGCGCGTACGGCCGCCTCCGCTGCGGCAAGGTCCGCCGGCGCCGGTGTGACCGCGCACCCGGCCAGGTCGATGAATGTGGAGTCGCCGCGCGAGATCGACCGCACGGCCGCGTCGGACCCGACGGCGAGGATCCGATCGGCGGCCCACGCGATCGCGGTCGGCGCGGGCGTGGCGGCCGTGGCGCGCTCGGTCTCTCCGTCGTCCGCCGTGCCCAGGATCGAGCCACCGACGGCGATGACGTATTCGTGGGTCATCGGGTCACCCGCATGCTTCCAGCGTAGTGGGTGCGCGGGCCGGCGACGGCCGCGCATCCGCGACGACGAACGAGCGTCCCGGCGTGACCCGGGGATCGCCGCTGGTGCATCATCGGTGCGTGGACTCCCAGCCGCTGCGGGTGATCATCGCCGAGGACTCCGCGCTGATCCGCGAGGGTCTGGCCCGGCTGATCATCGATTCCGGGGGCGAGGTCGTTGCGAAGGTAGGTGACGGCCCGTCGTTCGTCGACGCCGTCGTCGAGCACCGGCCGGACGTCTCGGTGGTCGACGTGCGGATGCCGCCCACCCAGCGCGACGAGGGCCTGCGGGCCGCGATCGAGGCGCGCCGCAGGATCCCCGGCACCCCGGTCCTCGTGCTCAGCCAGTACGTCGAGCACCAGTACGCGACCGAGCTGCTGGCGGATCGAGCCGGTGGTGTCGGCTACCTGCTCAAGGACCGTGTCGCCGACATCCGGGAGTTCATGGATGCGCTGCGGCGCGTGGCCCGGGGTGGCACCGCCCTCGATCCCGAGGTGGTCGCGCAGCTGATGATCCCGAGACACTCCGACGCCCGGCTCAACTCACTGACGCCGCGTGAGCGCGAGGTGCTGGCGGCGATGGCCGAGGGGCGGACGAACATGGGGGTCGCCACGCTGCTGGGGATCTCCGAGGGCGCCACCGAGAAGCACATCAGCAACATCTTCGGCAAGCTCGAGCTGCCCGACTCGGAGAACGACCACCGCCGCGTGCTGGCGGTGCTCACCTACCTGGGCTCCTAGCCGGCGCCCGAACTTCGATCCCACCGCCCGCGCCGGAACAGCTTCGGCCGACCCGGGCGACCCGACCGCTAGCCGGGGTTCCAGCCGGGGATCGCGGGTGCCGGGACCGCCGGCGCCGGAAGCTCCGCGTGGACCAGCGTCGGCCCGCCCGCCGGGCTGTCGACTGCCAGCGTGCCATCGAGCGCCTCGACCCGGCCGGCCAGCCCGGCCAGCCCGCCGCCGGGGAGCATCCGCGCACCACCGGCGCCGTCGTCCCAGACCTCGACCACGAGGTTGATGCCGTCCCGACGGCAGCGGATCTCGCAGCGGGTCGCGGTGGCGTGCTTGGCGACGTTGGCGAGGGACTCCGCGACCACGAAGTACGCGGCGCGCTCGATGGCATCGGGCAGCCGCTCTCCGTCGGGGAGCGTGCTCGAGACGGCGGTCTGTACCGGCGACCGGCCGGCGATCGAGCTCAGCGCCGGGACGAGGCCGCGGTCCAGCAGGATCGCCGGCGCGATCCCGCGCACCAGGTCACGCAGCTCGCCGAGCGCCTGGCGGGCCTGGTCCTGTGCTTCGGCCACCAGCGCCCGGGCGGCGGCCGGGTCCGTCTCGATCTTCTCCGCCGCGAGCCCCAGGTCGATCGTGAGCATCACCAGCCGCTGCTGGGCGCCATCGTGGAGATCGCGCTCGATCCGGCGCAGCTCGCTCGCCTCGGTATCGATGACCGCCCGACGGCTCGTCTCGAGCGTCGCCACCCGTCGGGCCAGCGCCTGCTCCTCGGATTCGCACACCAGGCCGGCGATGACCGCGCGATGGAGCGCCATGAGGCCCTGCGTCACCGAGGACGCGACGGCGAGCACGGCGAGCCCGGCCAGGCCGCTGGCGACGACGGCCGCCGCCGGGGGGAGGATGCCGCCGACATCGGACGGGAGGCCCTGGACGAGGACCGACACCGGCACCGACAGCAGGGCCAGCGATGCGGTCCACAGGATCGCGGCGACGATGAACTCGAGGATCGTCAGCGGGAACGCGACGAACACGTAGATCACGTCGCGCCACCGGCTGAGATCGAGGAACACCGCGAACAGCAGGTCCCGAATGCCGGTTCCGTACGGGCGGTACGCGTGCGGCCGGAGGGGTCTCGGATCGACCCGCATGGCGCGCCGCCGCTCGATCCTGGCGACCACCCGGCAGGCTTCCACCGCCAGGCCGATCAGCACCACGCCGACCCCCACCACGAGCAGCGACACGCCGGCCGAGAACAGCGCGCCGACCAGGGAGATCGCGAACAGCTCCACCCAGAACCCCACGAAGATCGCCATGAGGGCGCGCCATGTGGCCGGGTGGAGCGGGGAGAGGACGAACGTGGCGATCGCGCCACGCTGTCGTCCCGTGACCTGAGCGCCCGCGAGGGCGCTCAGGATCAGGAGCGTGCCGAGGACGAGGAGCGGGGCTCCGATCAACGCTCGTCCGCGGTGTTGCGCATCGAGCGCAGCAGCAGGACGGCGCCCAGCGCCACCAGCAGGGCGGGCCCGAGGTGGACGCTGCCGGCCCAGCCCGGGATCACCGAGTTGGCCATGGCCAGCGCGCCGAATACGACCAGCAGCACCCCCGCATAGAACCCTGCGCCGGCGCCGCGCCGGTGGGCCGGCTGGCCTGCGGGGTACGCCGCCCAGCCGGGGTTCGTGGTCCAGCCCTCGATCGGTCCGGCCTCACCCGGGGTCTCCGTCCCGTCGGCGGCGCCGCCACCGGTTGCGGCAGGAGCTCCCGGACCACCGGGGCCACCGGGGCCGCCTGGCGCCGAGACGAATGGCGCCTCGGGGATCACGAACGCGAAGATCACGTACAGCACGATGGTGAAGCCACCGAACAGGGCCGACAGGATCCACAGGATGCGGACCAGGGTCGGGTCGAGATCGAGGTACTCCGCCATGCCGGCGGCGACACCTGCGATCTGACGATCGTAGCGGCTGCGATACAGACGTCGGGTGTTCACTTGCATCCTCCTTCAGGGTTGATGTCGATGGTGCCGAGGTTGGCCGAGACGGCCAGGTCGGCGTGGTACGGGGCGAAGGCGTAGCCCGGGCTTTCCCAGCCGCCGCCGTTGCGGATCAGCCCCCCGTGATCGATCGATCCCAGCGACGCATCACCGCGGACGCGCAGGCCGACGCCGTCAGGCGCGCACACGCTGAGCTTCCCGGCATTGACCGAGAGATCGCCCCTGAGGTCGCCCGTGGCCGGCAGCTGGAGCCAGCCGGCGCCGGCGTTCACGTCGAGCGACACCCGGCCGACCGTCGCGCCGGTGAGGTCGACATGTGCCTCGCCGGCGTTGACCGCCAGGTCCAGCCTCCCGAGCTGCGCGCCGGAGAGGTCGAAGCGACCCTTGCCCGCGCTCACCTCGGCATCGAGGTCGAGGCTGTGCGCGGTGGGCAGCGACACCAGCCAGGTGTCCCCGCCGCGTGCGAGGTCGAACGAGTCTCGCTGATTCGCCGACACGACTGATAGCCGGTCGCCGGTCGCGTTGACCGTCGGTGCGGCTGTTCCGTCACTCGTCTCGAGGTGCCATCGCATCGCCCGGCGCGGCCGTGACCGTCAGGTCGCCGCACGCGAGGTTGAGGCTGACGGACGCGGGACCGGCGAACATGCCCTGCCGGGCCTGCGGGTTGACGGGGGCTCCGAGGCCGCAGTCGACGCTCAGGTCCGGACCGGCCACGGCAATCCCGCCCAGCAGGAGCCCCGGCATCGCGGCCGCGACCATGCCGCCCGGCAGCCCGAGGTGGGTGCCGCGGAGCAGCAGCGCGATCCCGATGGCGATGACCGCCACCGGCCACAGCGCCAGCGCTTGCCTCACGGCGTCGTGGTCGAGGGTGCTGCCCTGGCCGAGCAGCATCACGGCCCCCGCCGTGACGAAGAAGATGCCCCAGTAGAGGGGCCGGCGACGTACCGCCATGGTGCATGTGCCTCCAGGTCCTTGGGCCGGTCCGCGCAAGCGGTCCGATGTGTTCCTGTTGATGACCCAGACGCTACGAGTGCGGGCGCCATCGAACCAGCCGGGCAGCGGGCGTCTTTGGGGTGGGGCTAGCCCCCGTATGCCGGCGGATGGTCGCCCGGGGCCGCGGCATGGGCTGCGGCACCGGCGGCGGCCCGGCATGCCGCGCCCGGCCGCCGGCCGGGACGGATCAGGCGAGGAAAGCGAGCGGGGTCGAGCTCGGCGGGGATCCGGGGCTCGCGCCCGAGGACCTGGTCGGCCACCAGGCGGGCCGAGGCCGGGCCGGTCGAGATCCCCCAGGGGCCATGACCGGCGCACACGAACAGCCCGCGGATGCCCGGCACCCGACCCACCAGCGGCCGCCCGTCGATGCACTGCGGGCGGGCGCACGCGCGAACCCCGCGGATCGGCGCGTCCGCGACACCGGGCACGAACGAGGCGGCGCGGACGAGGATCCGCTCCATCCACGCTGCGGGATCGGGCTCCTGCGCCAGGAAGGTCGAGCCGACCGTCGCGAGGCCCTCGACGGGGACCAGGCTGAAGGTGACCGATCCGTCGTCAGCCGCGTCGTCGTCAGACGCGTCGTCAGGCGCGTCGTCACCCGGTGCCCCGCGATGTCCTTCGTCGCCCGGCGCGCCCGGTGGGCCCGCGCCGGGCTGGCCGCCGCCCGGTCCCGCGTCCCCCGCGCCGCCGATCTCGGCGTCGATCTCCGCCTCCTCGATCACGTGTCGCGGTCCCGAGGCCGGCTCCATCTCGACTACGACGCCCCAGCGTCTGACGATCGGAACCCGCCGGCCGGTCACCTGGATCAGCTCCGGTGTCCATGGGCCGGCTGCGACGAGCACCGCATCGGCGCCGATCCGTCGTCCGTCCACCACGACGCCGCCGACCGAATCCCCGTGGACATCCAGCATCGCCGAGCGACCGACCCGGATCCTGGCGCCTCGCCGCTCCGCGAGGGTCGCATAGGCGTAGGTGGAAGCGCCCGGGTGGACCGGGTAGCCCATGCCCACCCGGCAGGCGGCCAGGTCCTCGGCCAGGGCCGGGTCGATGGCGCGCAGGGCCGGACCATCGACGACGTCGCACTCGAGGTCCGGGAACGCCAGGCCCACCGTGGCCGCCACGCCGCCCACGATCGCGCGATCGCGCGAGACGTACAGCAGGCCTGCCGGCTCGCGTCCCAGGGTGAAGCCCGCGTCGGCCGTCGCCAGCTCGCGGTACAGCGCCACGGTCTCGCGATACAGCCCCGCGAGGACCGGATCGAACGGGTGCTGCACGACGCCCGAGTTTGCGCCCGACGCCCCCGAGGCAAGGCCATCGCGCTCGACCAGAGTAACCGCGAGCCCCTCGGCGGCGAGGAAGGCTGCCGCGGATGTGCCCACGATGCCGCCGCCGACCACGACGACATCGGCCCGGTCGCCGCCAGCCCCCGCTCCGTGCTCGATCACGCGGGCATCATCGCGCATCGCGGGCCCCTTGCGGATCCCGGAAATCGGGCACGTGCGCCGCTCAGGCATACCATTGGGCCCAGGGGCAGCGCAGGCCCGAGGCCGACGTCAGCACGCGTGTGGCCGGGCCGCCGGACCATCGCGGGCAGAGGAGAGATTGATATGCAGGTCGGGATCATCGGGCTGGGCCGGATGGGCGCGAACATGTCGCGCCGCTGGATCGCCAACGGTCACCAGGTGGTCGGCTATGCGCGGACCCGGAGCACCGTCGAGGGGCTGGTAGCCGACGCGGCAATCTCGATCGGCGCGACCTCGATCGAGGAGCTGGCCGGCCACCTCCAGACGCCGCGCGTCGTGTGGCTGATGGTCCCGGCCGCCTCGGTCGACGAGACGCTCGAGCAGCTGCGACCGCACCTGGCCTCGGGCGACATCGTGATCGATGGCGGCAACTCCTACTACGTCGACGACATCCGCCGGTCGAAGGCGCTGGCGGAGGACGGCATCGCGTACATCGACTGCGGCACCAGTGGCGGTGTGTGGGGCCTCGATCGCGGCTATTGCCTCATGATCGGCGGTCCCGACGACGCGGTCGCCACGCTCGATCCGCTGTTCCGGGCGCTCGCCCCGGGTGTCGACGCGGCTCCCAGGACGCCCGGCCGCGACGGGGAGCCGGGGAAGGACGAGGAGGGCTATCTCCACTGCGGTCCGGCTGGCGCCGGCCACTTCGTCAAGATGGTCCACAACGGGATCGAGTACGGCGTGATGGCCGCCTACGCGGAGGGGCTCAACATCCTCCGCCACGCGAACGTCGGCCTGCACCAGCGCGAGATCGACGCCGAAACCACGCCGCTGCGTGATCCCGAGCTCTACCAGTACGACCTCGATCTGCCGGCGGTGAGCGAGGTCTGGCGGCGCGGCAGCGTCATCGCCAGCTGGCTGCTCGACCTGACCGCGCAGGCGTTCCACCAGTCTCCGCAGCTCGAGGACTTCAGCGGCCGGGTGAGCGACTCGGGCGAGGGACGCTGGACGAGCATCGCCGCGATCGACGTGGCGGCGCCGTCGCCCGTGCTGACGGCCGCCCTGTACGAGCGGTTCAGCTCCCGCGGCGAAGCTGACTTCGGCGACAAGGTGCTGTCGGCGATGCGGTTCGGGTTCGGCGGCCACCTCGAGAAGCCGAAGAGCTGACCGCCCGGATCGTGACGACCCAACCTCCCGACCCCCAGGCGGCCCTGCAGGCGCGCTCGGACGCCTTCGTGTTCTTCGGGGCCACCGGGGACCTTGCGTTCAAGCAGATCTTCCCGGCACTGGCGGGCCTGGTCCGCGACGGTGGCTGGACGATGCCCATCATCGGCATCGCCCGCCACGGCGACGTGGCATCGTTGCGTGACCGCGCCCGCGAGAGCCTCGCGGCCCACGGCATCGACGACCCCGATCTCGTCGCGAAGCTCCAGGCGCAGCTCCGGTTCCTCAACGGCTCGGATGATGATCCGGAGACATTCCGGCGGCTGCGGAAGGAGCTCGGCACCGCTCAGCATCCGCTCCACTACCTGGCGATCCCGCCGGCATTGTTCGGCCAGGTGGTCAGGCTGCTTGGCACCTCGCATTGCGCGGATGGCGCTCGTGTCATCGTCGAGAAGCCATTTGGCAGCGACCTCGCCGGGGCGCGGAAGCTGAACTCGATGCTCCACGAGGTGTTCGCCGAGGAACAGATCTTCCGGATCGACCACTACCTGGGCAAAGAGCCCGTCCAGAACCTGATCTACTTCCGATTCGCGAACCGCTTCCTCGAGCCGATCTGGAACGCGAATCACGTTGCCTCCGTGCAGATCAACATGGCCGAGGCGTTCGACGTGTCCGACCGCGGCGCCTTCTACGACAGCGCGGGCGCCATCCGCGACGTGTTCCAGAACCACATCCTCCAGACGGTCGCCGTGCTGGCCATGGAGCCGCCGTCGGGGCATACGACCGAAGCGATCCGGAACGAGAAGTTCAAGGTGCTCGATGCGATCCGCCCGCTCGCGCCCGAGGATGTCGTCCGCGGCCAGTACGAGGGCTACCTGGACGTTCCGGGTGTCGCCGCAGGGTCAACGGTCGAGACGTACGCTGCCATTCGACTCCACGTCGACACGTGGCGCTGGGGCGGCGTTCCGTTCCATATCCGGACCGGGAAATGCCTGCCGGTGACCGCGACCGAGGTGCTCATCGAGCTGCGCCGGCCCCCGATCGACGTGTTCGCGGAGCATGAGAACGCGGACGCCAACTACCTCCGGTTCCGGTTGACGCCGGACATGTCGATCTCACTCGGCGCATCGGCCAAGGTGCCCGGTGAGCAGATGGTCGGCGAGCCCGTCGAGCTGTTCGCGAGCCACCGGACCGGGTCGGAGCGGCCGCCGTACCAGCGGCTCATCGGCGATGCCGCCGAGGGCGACCAGATGCTGTTCGCCCGCGAGGACACGGTCGAGGCGGCCTGGAGAATCGTGGGACCTGTGCTGGACCTTCCCGATCCGCCGACGACCTACCGGCGAGGGACCTGGGGGCCGGCGGCGGCGGATGCGCTCATCGCTCCCGGCGTGTGGCACGCGCCCGCCCAGGCGCAGGACGGCGCGTAGCTTCCGGGCTCTGCCACCTGGGTGGTCACACGGCCGCGGTCAGCCGACGCCTCCGTTCGCGGCCTCGAGGATCGCCTGGCGGGCGTCGCCCGTCGCTCCGAGCCGGACGCCGATCCGCATACCCTCGAGCATGTTGGCCATCGGCGGGCCCATGTGGCCGGCGACCACCATCTCGACCGCGTGCTCCTGGAGAAACCGCGCGATCCGCGCATGATGCCCGCCCTCGGTGCCGGTGTCGTGGAGCGCATCCCAACCGACGTCGAAGGTCTCCCACCCGGCGATCTCGCCATCGCGTGCGTCCGCGACGGCGACGCGGGCGGCGCGACCCCAGCCGGAGCCGACCTCGCCGGTATCGGTGACGGGGATGCACACGATCATGAGTGTCTCGCTCCTTTGCCTGCTCGCGGCCAATCCGCTGCGCCGGGGACGCCCCTGATCGTCGCACGCATCAACCGTCAGCCGCTGCCATCCCCACAGACAACGGTGCCCTCGATGCGGATCGAGGCCGTTGCGCCCGTCATCTGAACGTCGAAGGTGTACCCCGTCGGGCTCGGGGACAGGAAGCCGGGATCGACTGCCCGCCAGCCAGTACAGGTCGCGCGCCGGGTCATCGAAGCTCATCCCCATCGTCCACGATCCGGTGGTGTCATCGAGCTCCAGCGACCAGGCGGCCGGCGACCCCGAGCCGGACGTGAGGTGGAAGCCGTGCGGCGTCGCCGGCGCCTCTCCCGGCTGGCCCACCACCGTGCACGAGCTCGCCGGACCGAGGGCGGCCACGTAGTGCTCGACGTAGTCCCCGCTGAACCGCAGGTCCGCGTTGCCGGTCGAGCCGGCGGGCGACAGGGCTGCGGTCGCAGTCGGCGTCGGGACTGCCGTGGGGCGTGGCGTCGGCACCGCCGTCGGGACTGGTGTGGGGGTCGCCCGAGGGGCCGGCTCGCCCGGCGGGCTCACGGTCGGGGTGGGCGTGGGTGACGCCGTTGCCGGTGCCGTGGTTCGCCGCGCGTCCTCGAGGCCGACGATGATGCCCGCGAGGACCAGCGCGCCGATCACCGCGATGACCGCCGTCGCCTGGGCGATCGCCATGGATGGGCGCCGCCGGCGTCGCGATCGAGCCGCCGGTTGCCGCGGCCGCCGCACGACCGACGGCGCCGGCGTGGTGCGCGGCGAACCGGTCGCCGGTCGGTTGGGCAATCCGTTCTCTCGGGTCGCGGTCCGGGCGCGCCGCGACGCGTCGTATCTTGCCCTGCGTCCGGGATCGGTCAGCCAGCCGCGGGCGAGGTTGAGCCGCTTCGACCGCTCGAGGCCGGCCGGACCGGCAAGGTCCGGGTGGCTGCGCTTCATCCGCGCCCGATACGCGGCCTCGATCGACTCGAGGGACGCGTCGGGGTCGACCTCGAGCTCGGCGTACAGGTCCAGGTGCGGGATCGGATCCCTGTCGCCCAAGCCGCTGGCCCCCTGGGTGGCTACACATCAGGCCGGATCGGCATCCGGCCGGGCGATGCTACCCGCGACGAGGGAGGCGCGCGGATGCCGCGGTCTTCGGGCCGACCCCGGTTTGTCAGGCCTCCTTGGTGGTCCAGGCCCCCACCGCCATGAGCGCCGCACCCGCGTAGTAGCCCAGGCCGCCGAGGTCGTCCGCGATGTTGTCGAAGATGCCGTTCCTGAGCTCATACGGCAGGTCCACGATCGCGAGGGCCGCGACACCGACGCCGGCCGCCCGAATGACCGTGCTCTCGCTGACCGGGAGCTTGCCGTTGCGGACGTGGATGATGAACGCCGCCGCCAGCACGGCGAGGGCGAGGATGAACGCGACGTCCCCGACCCAGTACTCCTCGAGCACGAGACCGAACACCAGCTCGACGAGGATCAGCAGCGCCGCGCCCGCGACGGCCATCTGCTGCGCGCGCCCGAGGCGGCCGAAAGCGGCTGTTGCCGCCGATGCGGCATCCGCCGCCGCGCTGGCGGGTACGCCGGCTCCCCCAGCCGGGGCACCCGCGGCGCCCCAGCCATCCGATGGCGGTGGGCCCGAGGGCGGAGTGGATGGTGCCGGAGAGACGCCGGGGTCCTGATTCTGGTCGCTCATGAGGACCTCCCTTCCGAAGCAAAGGCTAACCGGGCGAGCAACCCCGCGCACACGGGCGAGGGCGCATGGCGTGTTACCCGCGCGCCTCGAACGATCCGGAGATCCGGGCCCCGGGCAAGGTCTGCCCGTCCTTGTTCATCGCCGTCGATGCCGTGCAGTCGAACGTCCCCGATGACATCGCGGCGTCGAGCCTCAGGTCCGGCACCTGGCACTCGGCGGACGGGATGGTGATCGTCGCGCCGGCATATTCGATGGCCACGGCGCCGTCGGTGACCTGGACGATCAGCGTGTCGTCGGAGCCGTCGTTGGTGAACGAGAGGAAGGTCTGGGCGTCGCCGCCGACGTAGCTCCGCAAGGGGGAGTAGCCGAGCGCATCGCCGAAGGGGTTGGGGATGCCGGTGACCTGGAAGGTGACCTTCCCAGCCGCGTCCCAACCACCGGGCTTCCCCGACTCGCTGACCTGTGGCGGAGCCGACGTTGGCGCCTCGGTCGGCTGTGCGGTCGCATCCGGAGTTGGCTTGGAGCTGGGCCCGGATCCGCCGCAGGCGGCGAGCAGGACAATGGCAGCCAGGCCGAGGGCGAGCGCTCGACCGAACATCGGGATCTCCTCGTCGTCAAGGGACGTGCGCGTGGAAGGGTCGGGCGCACGACGTTCAGCATCGGGAGGGGGACGCTTGTCGGGCGCCACGCGCGGTCATGCTAGCAAGTTGCGGTCGCCCGGCTCCCGCTCCCGCGAGCGTCCCGGGCCGGCCGGGCCGGCGCAAGCCGGCCGGGGAGCGTCTCCCTACCCGGCTCCGACGGGTGTGTCAGCGTCGCGAACGACGACCACGTCCAGCCCCGCGGTTCGACCCGCGATCGGGATCGACCGTTGCTCAACGCCCTCGACGGACAGCGCGGCACGATCCCAGGCGGCACGGCCCACGACCAGCTCGCCCGGGCCGGCTACCGACCCGAGCCGGGCGGCAACATTGACCGTGTCGCCGAGCGCGGAGAAGTCCAGCCGGTCGCCGGATCCGAGGGCGCCCACGAACGCCGGGCCGGTGTTCACCCCGACCCCGACGCGCACTCCGCCTTCGATCAGCCGCGGGCGTCGTGCGGCGGCGAGCAGATCGCGCCCGGCCTGGATGGCGCGCCCGGCGTGGTCCTCGCCCGAGAAGACCGGCACGAACAGGGCCATGACTCCGTCGCCCATGAACTTGTCGATCAGGCCGCCGTTGTGCGTGATGGCCTCGCTCGTCACCTGGTAGAACTGCTGGATGAGGCGACGGAACCCGGCGGCCGTCACCTGCTCGGCCAGGCCGGTCGACCCTCGGACGTCGGCGAACAGGACGGAGGTCTCCACCTCGGCGCCACCCGGATGCTTGCCCAGCTGGCTGAAGCACGCATTGCACAGGAGCGGGTTCGTGTTGCTCTGGCCGTGCATGATCAGCGAGGTGAGGATCCGGCCAGGCCCGCGGAACGGCGAGCTGCAGAACTTGCATCGCGGGTCCGACGGCACGAGCCCCCACAGCTTTCGCACCCGCAGCATCGACTTGTCGGTGCCGGTGAGGATGGCCCGCCACTCCTCGGTCCTGACCGCATCGTCCGCCGGTTCATCGACGGGCGCGGCACCATCGACGGGCGCGGTCTCGGGCGGTGGCTGGAGGTCGGGACGCTCGCTCACAGGGTCAGCCTAGGACGAGGTAACGCAATGGGCAAGGTCTGTGGGGGGTCGCGAACGCCTGCGGGCGGCCCCCGAAACGCGCCCTTCGTCGACCGGTCGATGGCACCGCGGATCGGCTCGCTGGAGGGCTCGCGATGAGCGAGCCGCCGAAGGTCCGCCGCGCCATCGAGCACGACGTGGACGCGATCGTCGGCCTTCATGCCCGGTCGTGGCAGGTCGCCTACCGCGGGCTCGTTCCCGACGCGATGATCGACCGGGTCGTCTCAGAGCGAGCAGTTCGTGCCGAGCGTATCCGCGCTGTCGTGACCGACCCCGATGGACCCCGGCGGACCTGGGTGATCGTCGATCGCGGCGTCGTGGTCGGGTTCTCGATCCTGGGACCCAGTCGCGATCCGGACGCGGCCGCCGATACCGGCGAGGTGCACACGATCTACCTCGACCCCGATGCGTTCGGGAAGGGAATCGGGCGCGCCCTGTTCGAGCGCGTGACGCGTGACCTCCGCGACCAGGGGTTCGCCCGGGCGATGCTGTGGGTGCTCGAGGCAAACGCGCGCGCCCGACGGTTCTACGAGGCCGCGGGCTGGGTCTTCGACGGCACGATCCGGGACGACGTGCGTCCCGCCGGGATCGTGCGCAATGCCCGATACCGGCGCGATCTCGGCGCCGGGTGACGCTGAAGCGGCCTACCCGGGTGTCGGGCGATCGAGGTGGAACACCAGCTCCTCGCCGTCGAACTCGTCCATCTGCGCGCCCACCTGGTGGAAGCCGAACGCACGGATGATCGCCAGGGAAGCGTCGTTGCCCGGCGAGACCGAGGCGCGGAACCGGTGGCAGCCCTGTGACTCCGCCCACTCGAACAGCGCTGCGACGCATTCGGTGGCGATCCCGCGCCGGCGATAGGCCGCCTCAACGCGGTAGCCGATCTCTGCCCGGCCGTCGTCATCGGGTGGCGCATGGAACCCGATCGTCCCGATCAGCTCGCGTCGCCCGTCCGGGTACGTCCAGATGATCCCGCGTCCCAGCCAGGGCTGGCTCTCGGGGTCCGCCGTGAGCGACGGGATCCGGTAATCAAGGAAGTGGCCCAGCTGATCGCGAAGGTCGACGGGCAGGGTGGCGTCCATCTCGCGCGTGGCGGTGTCGCGGTCACCGTCGACGAGCGCCTGCATGAACCGCAGCGACATCGAGGGGAGCTCGACGCGCGAGGTGCGGATGACCAGCGCGTCCGGGGAAAGGGGAGGCATCGGCGCGAGGATACCGGGTGCGGGACCGGGGGGAGCGTCATTGAGCCCGCAGCGTTGGTCCGGCCGGCGAGGCCGGCCGGGGTCAGCGCCGCGGAGAACGCGTGGGAGATGGTCTCGAGCTCGTACCCCGCTCGGGCGATTGCGAACGGGTCAGGACAGCCTCGTCCACCGGCCAAGCGCCCAGTCCGCCTCGCGGGACCGGCGGTCGTCGAGGGCCTGGTCGGCGCGTCCCCGTCCGATGACGGTGATGCGGTCGCCGGCGTCCGTGCTCTCGGTGACCCGCCCCTGGAACCGGATGGACAGGCGTGCCAGGAGGCCGGAGGCGCGCCGGGCCGTCGGCAGCGGCGCAGTCCCCGTGTTCATGACGGACTCGTGGATCCGGAGATCATTCGTTGCGACCATCGCATTGCCCTCGGTGACTTCGCGACCGGCTTTTGATGTCAAGACTCTTGATCTCGAAGTACTTTGCGGAATGTAGAGGCAAAGTCTCTTGATGTCAAGAGGTACTACCAAAAGAGTCTTGACACTGCCGCCATATTCCTGATACTCGGGGCATGGATGACGACGGCGAACAGCTCGACAAGGTCGATCAGTGGCTCCGGGTATGGGAGCGCGAGATCCCTGATCTCGACTCGCTGACCGAGGGGATCGTTGAGCGGATCAACATCCTGGACAAGGCGTTCGACCGGTCGATGCAGGAGACGATGGCCGCGTATGGCCTCGACCGGCGTTCGTACGGCCTGCTCGGCCGGCTGCGCAGCTATGGTCCGCCGTACCAGCGCTCGCCCGGCCAGCTGGCATCGGACATGCACGTGTCCAGCGGCGCGATGACCAACCGCCTCGACCGCATGGAAGCCGCGGGCCTGATCCGCCGTCTTCCGGATCCCAACGATCGACGGGGCACCATCATCGAGCCGACCGAGGAGGGTCACGCGACGTGGGACCGGACGGTCGGCACGCAGGCGCGCCGCGAGGCGGTGATCGCGTCGGTCCTCGATCCCGCCGAGCGCGCGGAGCTGTTTCGCCTGCTGCGGCACCTCATGCGGGCGTTCCCCGACGAGGGCCACCCGCTCCCCGAGGATCACGCGGCCAAGGCGGAAGCCGACGCTGGGAGCGGCCGGACCGCCTGACGCGGCGATGGACCGCGTGACGCGGCGACGGACCGCCTGACGCGGCGACGGGCGGTGAGGCTCCCTCAGGCCCCGGAGCCGGTCTTCCCGACGGCCTCGCGCAGGTAAGCGAGGACCCGGGGATCGATCCAGCCCGCAGCAGCCGTTCGCTCCTCGAGGTTCTCCACGGCCATCCAGGACAGGAACGTCTCCTGCCAGGCGGCGTCCCAGCCCTCAGGCAGTGGCCGGGGCTCACCCACGAACGGACGCTCCTGCTCGGGCTGGCTTTCATCGGGCCACATCGGTGCGTAGACCGGTTCGCCGGTGATGTCCGGTCCCCAGCCAAGCCGTCCGAGGGCGCCGCGGAGCTCGCCCGCGAGCGATGCGTCGACGGAGATCAGGTCCGAAGGCGCGGGTCGCTCGAGGTAGAGGTGGGTCAGGTCGAGCAGCCGGCCCAGCTCGGCGATCGGGTCCGGGTGGTCGTCCACTCGAAGGTCGATCCAGCGGTCGTTGCCGCCGCCGTACCCGCCGCCCTCCCGGACGATCAGCAGCGCCGCGGACTGACGGCCGCGGCGATCACCACCGGCCGCATCAGCCGCAACGAGGCAGGCGACCAGCAGCTCCGGAAACGGGAGACTCCCGGCCTCGAACGTGTCCGCCAGGCCGTCCACCACCGCGGATCCGACGAGGATGTTCCCCTGCGCTGCATAGTCGGGGCCCGTGCGTCCGCCGGCCCACGCGAAGCACGAGCGACCGGTGAACGTCGCGGCCCGCCCCTCGGCGTCGATGACGCCCGCCTGGCGTTCCTCGCGCATCTCATCGGCTTCCACGAGCGCGGCGAGCGTCCGTTCCGCGTTCGCGCCGCCCTCGAGGAGCGCCAGCCCGTCGGGCCCGAACCGGACGTTGGCATACGACTGGGTCGCGATTGCGCCCACGCCGGCGCGCGCCCACGGGACCACCGAACCCACGGACAGGAACCTTGACTGGACCGCGACACCCAGGTCACCGGTCGCGCGATCTCGCGCGACGATCGAGAACGTCACGGCCCTGCCTCCTGTCGCTCGTGCCGGCGGTCCGCCGGCTGCCCGCCGCGGCATCGGTCGCGCGCCGCGCAGGCCGGCCAATCATCCGCCCGTCTGCGAACCAACGCACGCAGATACGGCGTCAGGGGTGCCCGGCTATCTCGCGCCTCCGGTGATCCGCACCCCGGACGGGTCGGTGGTCGTGGAGCCTCCAGACGAACCGCTCCATGCAATCGTCGCGCTTCCTCGGCTCGACGACTGACCGGAACGGGACCCTCTCGCTCATGCGCCGTCAGTGGGGTCGGCGGTGCCCGGTTCCCGCGCCGCCGCCAGCGCGTCCGCGTACTTCTCGAGGGCGGTGGCCGCCTTCGACAGCGGCCCCATGACGATCGGGGTGCAGGCGGCCGTGCACCGACGGGCAAACGCCGCTGCCTCGCGCAGCCGCTCCTCCATCACGACCCACGCCGCATCCCGGTGGGGCAGGAGATAGTCGACCTCATAGAACAGCTCGAACATTGGCCCCGCGGTCGCTCCGGGCTGGTCGAGTCCGATGGGCAGCCTCGTGAGCACGTTTCCGAGCGGCCTGATCCCGGCAAACATCAGACCGACGGCGACTTCGGCCAGGACACCCAGCTGTTCGTCGGTCTCGTCGGTGTGGGCGAAGTAGCGCGACAGCACCTGGAGCAGGACCTCGTTGATGACGTTGAGCAGGTCCATCGCCCGCGCCGTGCCGGGGTCCGTGATCGTGGGGATCGCCGGGCCGACGGCCGTCGGGCGAACGCGAGCGGCGACGACGGGCCGGGCGGGCTCGAAGCCGGGGTCTTCCGACTGCATCTGCGTCAGCTCGTCGAGGATCCCCAGCAGGCGCCCGAAGTGCGCGTCGCGCCATTCCCCGCGCGCCCCTTCGCCCTGCTCGACGATCGTGTCGATCGCCCGGCGCGCCGACGCGAGATCGACAACCGCGACCAGCTCCGGCCACCGGAAATGCTCCTCGATGGCCTGCGCATTCGGCTGGCCCACGAACAGTCGCTCGGGGCCGAGCCGCTCGGCGAGATGCTCGAGGCCGACCTCCACCGACCGGTACAGGTGGCCGATCGTCTCGAAGTCCTGGAGCTGTGGCGCGATCTCGTCCTCCTCGTCGCGCGGCAGCGGCGTCGCCTGCTCGAGGGCGGCGGAGCCCTCCGCGTCATCGAATGCCATGCCCATCGGTCGCTCGAGGTAGGCGAAGTGGCGGAGCGCCGGCTCACCGAACGGGAACAGGCCGACCTGCACGCCGGCCGGGTATAGGTGCCGGGGAACGGGGAAGTTCGGCCTGGCCATCCGGGGTGCGCCGCCCACCGCGGTGAGCAGGTTCTGGACCAGGGCGAGATGGAGCATCTCCTGGCCGGCGATCCCGCTGAGGGTCCGACGCCAGCGCTGGGTTGCGGCCGCCTGGGCCGGTGTCAGGCCGTCCGCTTCGCCCTGCTTGAGTGAGAAGGCGGCATACAGGTACTGGAGCATGACCAGGTGCTCAAGCTCGGCCGCCTTGCCCAGCGTGTAGATCAGCGCCTCGCGGTGCTCGAGGCGGACCTGGCTGCCGGCCGGCGTGCCGCCGCGGACCTCGATGACGTGTGCCAGCGGGCCGCGCGGGCCTCCGTCCTCAGACACCCGTGTTGCGAATTGCCGCGATCAGCCGCTGCGCCTGTTCCCGATCCTTGGCGTTCGGATGCTCGTGGTCGGCCATGATCCCGCAGTACACGTCGTGGATCGCCTGGGTCATGGTGTCCTCGTCCGCGAGCGCGACACCCCGCTGCTGGAGCTCGCTCATCGCGGCGTCGGGACCGTCTCGGTGCATCGCATGGTCGAGGGCTTCGCGCATCGTCATCTCGGGACACCTCCTGGTCGGAATCTAGTCCTCGGCGGCCGATGCGTCATCTACCCGGCGCCTGCGATCAGGTCGTCGAACACCATCCCGATCGATTCTGCCTGCAGCGACAGGTGGCCGTGCTCCGCGAGGAGACGGGCGTGGACTCCGGGGATCCGCCCGGCGAGCCATCGCCCGTGTGCATACGGCACCATCCGATCCTGCTCGCCCTGCCACACGGTGACCGGGATCCTGATCGATGCGAGGTCGAAGCCCCACGGCTTCGTGAAGGCCAGGTCATCGTCATGCCAGCCCCAGATCCCGCTGCGCAGGCTGGCGCGGATGTCGGCCGCGAGCGAGTCGGCCATCTCGCCCGTCAGGGCCGCCCGATCGACGTCGGCGACGAGATCGCCAAAGGCGGCAGCGATCTGCTCGCCGGTCGCCGTCCGGAACACGGAAGCAGCGGCCTCGAGGAACGCGGCCAGGTCTGCAGGGCTGGCGACGGCCGCGCCGAACTCCTCGATGTTCTCCGCGCCCATCCCGGCCAGGAAGTCGAGCCCATCGGCCTTGTATGGGGCAACGCTCCCGATCGTCGCCGCCGCGGCGACCCGGTCCGGCAGCAGCGCCCCGGTCGCCAGGGCGTGCGGTCCGCCCCCGGAGGCCCCCAGCGTCAGCACGCGCCCCGCACCCAGCGCGTCGAGGACTGCGATCACATCGGATGCGATGTCGGCGACGCTCCGTCCGGCATTGCGGGTCGACTCCCCGTAACCCGGCCGGACGATGCAGACGTACCGAAGGTTGCGCTCCGCGGCCGCCGCGATCCAGGTGGGTGAAGGGAGCCCGGCACCGGGCGACCCATGGTGGAACAGGAGGATCCGGCCATCCTGGGGTCCGGCGATCCGGACCTCGAGCTGCCGGCCGTCCGGCGTCGGGATCAGGCGCTGTTCGATCATGGCTGCAGGATGCGCCATCCACGGCTCCTGCGCGATCGCCAGAATCGACGCGGCCGCCGCCGCAGACAAGGCCAGGATCGGAGAAAGGATGCGCGAACCCCGTCGGCTGGACTCGATCGTCCTTCGGGAACAGCGGGGCGAGGACGGCTCGCGGCGCCTCGTGGCCGGGTGGCGTGCGGGGGGCGGGATCGTGATCGAGGGCCAGGACCTGGGACCCGGCGTCGAGCGGACGTACGGCCCCGGCTCGACGAGTACGAGTGGGACTGGGAGATCGGAGACGACGTCGTCCCGGCGATGGTCCGTTGGACCGCGTCAGCCCAGGCGGTACTGGTCCACGTCCGTGACGGGCTCGTAGCCGATCGCCTGGTAGACGTGGTTCGACGTCGGGTTGGCGAGGTCAGTGAACAGGAGGCAGAACCGCCGGCCCTGGTCCAACAGCGTCTGGCTGGCCGCCGCGACCAGCGCGCTCGCGTAGCCCTGCCTGCGATCCGCCGGCGGCGTGTATACAGGCCCGATCCGGATCCCGCTCGGCGTCGGCGACCCGTGAAGCGAGCGGGCCTCGCGGCGCCGAAGGATGACGAGGCTCCTGGACTGTGGTGCTCGCACGCAACGGTCCCATGCAGAGGACCGAAAAGCTCTTGACTGCAAGCGCACACTTTGCGCCTGCAGCCGGGCCTTTGGACGTCGGCGGGCGGTCTGCCGGCGCGCAGGCCTGGCCACAGGGAGGGAGTGGCGCCATGCCGCGTCTGTCTGGATTGGGCCGCCGTTCGCGTGCACCGGATCAGCTCCGGAAGCGGCGGAAGGTCGGAGCCTCCGGAGTGGTCTTGCTTCTGCTCGTGGTCGCATCGGCGCCTGCGGCCCTTGCCAGCGGATCGCCGCCCGATGCGTTTGACCAGTCCGACTTGACACCCCAGGATCAACCGCTGTCCCTGTTCCTGAACGGATCGGATCCAGAGGGCGACCCGCTGACCTTTGCGATCGTCTCTCCGCCTGCCCACGGGGGGCTCGACGACTGCTCGTCGGGATTCTGCACGTACACACCGAGCGCCGGGTATGTCGGACCTGACAGCTTCAGCTGGACGGCCAATGACGGGACATCCGACTCCAACACCGCGACCTACTCGATCACCGTGGAGCCCGCGCCCATCCTGTCGAGCGGACCCCTCACGCGAGTCCAGATCACGCCCGACCTGAACTGCGCGGTGGACCACACGGGCGACACCGCCCCCGAGTTCTATGGTGACACGGCGTGCGGCACCCTGGTGGCAGTCGGTGGCACCCTGTTCCGGCCCGCGGTCATCCCGGCCGGTGGTTCGGCGCAGCCATTCCTTGCGTTCACCCCAGTGAGCCAGTCAGCCGTCACCGGGAACGGCACGGACGGCGATCCATTCTCGATCGTGACCGTGGTCGACCTTGGCTCCACCGGACTGCGCCTGACCGAGACCGACAGCTATGTCGTCGGTCAGGAGACGTATCGAACCGACGTCGCCATCGAGAACACGAGCGGGGGTTCCCTTGACGCGATCCTGTACCGCGCCGGGGACTGTTATCTCCAGGAGTCGGACTTCGGATTCGGGTTCGCCGACCCAATCACAGGGGCAGTCAGCTGCGTCGCGGGCGTCGCTGACGGCAGTGGTACAACCGTCCCGGGAACGCGCATCGAGCAGTGGTACCCCCTGTCCAGCGGGAGCTCGTACTTCGAGTCGTACTACGACAGCGTCTGGGCGCAAATCGGCACCCAGACATCGTTCGCCGACGACTGCGCGGAGTGCGCGAACTACATCGACAATGCGGCCGGGATCAGCTGGAACGTGACCATCCCGGCCGGCGGTTCGATCACGAGGTCGCACCTCACCGTCTTCTCGCCGCTCGGTGTCGTACCGCTGGCGACGTCCAAGGTGGCTGGTGAGTCCACGGTCAGTGCCGGTGGCAGCGACACCTACACCATCACGATCAGCAACCCGAACACGTCCTCGGCATCGCTGACATCAATCACGGACACGCTACCGGCCGGATTCGCCTACGTCTCGGGATCAACGTCCGGCGCGACGACATCCGATCCCACCGAGTCGGGCGGCGGCCAAACGCTGACATGGGCCGGTCCCGTCACGGTCTCCCCGGGCGGTACGACATCGCTCACGTTCGGCGTCACGGTCTCGACCACGCCGGGAACCTACACGAACCAAGCCGGTGCCACGGCAGAGAGCCCGTTCACGGTGGTGGGCACCGGTCAGACGGCTCCGGTCACGGTGGTTGCCCCGGCCCACCTCACGCTGGCCAAGACGGTCGACAACACCGGCGGCGGGACCGCCGCGGCGACCGACTGGACCCTCAGCGCGAGCGGGCCCACCCCGATCTCGGGCGCCACGGGTGACGCCGCCATCACCGACGCGTCCGTCGATGCGGGCACGTACACCCTCGCCGAGTCGGGTGGCCCGGCCGGATACACCCCGGGTGACTGGGGCTGCACCGGCGGCACCCTCACCGGGGACAGCCTCGTGCTCGCCGCCGGCGAGACCGCGAGCTGCTCGATCACCAACACGTTCATCCCGCCCTCCCCGGCCCACCTCACGCTGGCCAAGACGGTCGACAACACCGGCGGCGGGACCGCCGCGGCGACCGACTGGACCCTCAGCGCGAGCGGGCCCACCCCGATCTCGGGCGCCACGGGTGACGCCGCCATCACCGACGCGTCCGTCGATGCGGGCACGTACACCCTCGCCGAGTCGGGTGGCCCGGCCGGATACACCCCGGGTGACTGGGGCTGCACCGGCGGCACCCTCACCGGGGACAGCCTCGTGCTCGCCGCCGGCGAGACCGCGAGCTGCTCGATCACCAACACGTTCATCCCGCCCTCCCCGGCCCACCTCACGCTGGCCAAGACGGTCGACAACACCGGCGGCGGGACCGCCGCGGCGACCGACTGGACCCTCAGCGCGAGCGGGCCCACCCCGATCTCGGGCGCCACGGGTGACGCCGCCATCACCGACGCGTCCGTCGATGCGGGCACGTACACCCTCGCCGAGTCGGGTGGCCCGGCCGGATACACCCCGGGTGACTGGGGCTGCACCGGCGGCACCCTCACCGGGGACAGCCTCGTGCTCGCCGCCGGCGAGACCGCGAGCTGCTCGATCACCAACACGTTCATCCCGCCCTCCCCGGCCCACCTCACGCTGGCCAAGACGGTCGACAACACCGGCGGCGGGACCGCCGCGGCGACCGACTGGACCCTCAGCGCGAGCGGGCCCACCCCGATCTCGGGCGCCACGGGTGACGCCGCCATCACCGACGCGTCCGTCGATGCGGGCACGTACACCCTCGCCGAGTCGGGTGGCCCGGCCGGATACACCCCGGGTGACTGGGGCTGCACCGGCGGCACCCTCACCGGGGACAGCCTCGTGCTCGCCGCCGGCGAGACCGCGAGCTGCTCGATCACCAACACGTTCATCGCCGGCTATCTCGAGCGCGGGGCATTCGTCATCGGCGATCAGGATGCCCAGATCGGCGCCACCGTCACGTGGTGGAGCCCGATGTGGTGGAAGGCGAACTCGCTCAGCGGGGCTCCGGCTCCCGCGAGCTTCAAGGGATTTGCCGCGACGTTCAGCGTGGGAGGACCCGTGGTTGGCGGGACCTGGTCCACCGGGCCGGGCAGCAAGTCCCAGCCTCCGGACACGGTGCCCGAGTACATGGTGGTGATCGTCACGAGCTCGGTAGCGAAGAGCGGCTCATCGATCTCCGGTGACATCGTGAGCATCGTTCTCGTCAAGACCGACCCGACGTTCGGTACCGGCACGGTCGTATCGATCCTCAGCCCATAGCCCAACTCACTTGGCGTCGAGGGTCAAGGGAAACGCCGGGAGCCGAGCGGCCCCGGCGTTTCCTTATGGTCGACGACCTCGGTATTTCGAGCGACGGCGCATGGGGCCTGCGATCCCGGCATCCACCTGCGGGAGGCCGGCGTGCCGGTCGAGTTCTGGAGCCGGGTCGGCGACTAGGGCGGATCCCAGTTGGACCGCGTCAGCCCAGGCGGTACTGGTCCACGTCCGTGACGGGCTCGTAGCCGATCGCCTGGTAGACGTGGTTCGACGTCGGGTTGGCGAGGTCAGTGAACAGGAAGCAGAACCGCCGGCCCTGGTCCAACAGCGTCTGGCTGGCCGCCGCGACCAGCGCGCTCGCGTAGCCCTGCCTGCGATCCGCCGGCGGCGTGTATACAGGCCCGATCCGGATCCCGTTCGGCGTCGGCGACCCGGAACCGGTGAACGAGACGGCGCGCCCGTCCACCTCCCACAGCCACGCGGTCCGATCGCGCTCGTACAGCCAGCGATCCACCTTGCGGTCGATGTCAGCGCGCGGCTCATCGTCGGGGAGTGCCTCCCGGCGGAACGCCTCGATCCACGCGGCGACGAGGGCGCGATCCTGCTCTGCTGCGCGCCGCATGACACCCGGCCTTGGACGCGGCGGGATCACCTTCGACAAGCGGTAGATCCGCTCCTCGACGACGAGCGTTGCCGGCTGACCGGTCACCGTGGACCATTTGTCGACGAACGGACCGACGGTCGCCTTCGGTCCGAGCACGCCCGGCAGGTCGGGAGTCACGCCACGCACATCGTCGAGCAGCAACCCGACCGCGTCGGCGATCCGGTCCGTGGGTACGCCGGGCTCAGAAAGGATGAGGTGGTGCGGCGGGGTGCGGACGGCGAGCAGCGCGACCGCCCCCTGGTCGATGACCGCGGCGAGGTAGGGCGGTTCCGGATAGACGTCGGGATGGTCGCGAAGCGTGCCCAGGATCCCGAGCGGCAGGTTGTGCTCGGCCTCGCGGGCCGCGAGGTGGTCGCCGGTCTCCGCGAGCATCGCCCCGGCCGAGGAAAAGTGCGTGATCTCCACGGTCCGACCTTACGTCAACGGCGTCGCGAGTCAACCCGCGATCAACGCCAACGGCGGCGTGCCCGGCCACCGGCTCGAGGACGACACAACCAGCGAGATCGGCTGTCGACCCGGCGTCGACCGGGCCGTGTCCGTGGGAACGGCGACGGGCGTCAGCGGAGATGCGGGACGTGGTCCGGGTAGTGGGCGGTCGAATCCGCGATGACCGTCTCCGCGAGGCTGCCGTCGAGCCATGGGTGCGGGTCCTCGGCGAACAGCTCCTCCTCGGACGAGCCCTCGACGGCGGCCACGAGGCGGGCGAACGAGGCTGCCTCTCCCCTGCGGACATCCGCGGCTGAGCGGCCTCGGTTCTCGGCCAGGATCCGCGCGTTCCAGGCATCCGCGTCCCACTCCAAATCGTCGCCCGGGTAGGGATCGACCCCGGTGCGGGAGCCCTCGATGACGTGGGTCGAATGGTCGTTCCACCATTCCACATGCGCCAGGAGGTCCTTGCGCGTCCAGCCCTCCATGCCCGGCGCTTGCCCGGCCAGCGCCTCGTCGTCCAGCGCGGCGGCCGCAGCCTCGATCGCCGCGTGGGTGTCGTGCATGGCAGCGAGCAACTCGATCTTGTCCATGGCGCGCAGCATACTGGGGGCCGGCGACTCCGCCCGCCTCTGGTCGCGAGACTCGGGCGCTAGGATTGCTGGAGCGGCCTACCAGGATCCCGAGGTCCGATGAGCTCAGCGCCCCAGCCCGCCTGCTTCCTGATCGCCGACATCTCCGGGTACACGGGCTACCTCGCCGATGTCGAGCTCGAGCACGCCCAGGACATCCTCGCGGACCTGATCGGTGCCGTCGTCTCGGCGCTCCGGCCGAACTTCCGGCTGGCCAAGCTCGAAGGCGATGCCGCGTTCACCTACGCGGCGGTGGAGCGGATCGATGGGTCGATGCTGCTGGACACGATCGAACGCTGCTACTTCGGGTTCCGCCGTCGCCGCCGTGACGTCCGCCAGGCAACCTCGTGCGAGTGCAACGCCTGCAGCCGGATCCCGGACCTCGACCTCAAGTTCGTCGTCCACCACGGCGAGGCCATCATCCAGAAGGTCGCCGGCCGCCGGGAGCTGCTCGGATCGGACGTGATCGTCGTCCACCGGCTGCTCAAGAACGAGGTCGTCGAGAAGCTCGGGATGAGCGCCTACGCGCTGCTGACCCAGGCGTGCATCGATGCGGCCGACATCGAGCCGGCGGCGCTGGGCATGCGCGCCCACAGCGAGACGTACGACCGGATCGGCGATGTGCCCGCATGGGCTCATGATCTCGAGCGCCGCTGGCGGGAGGAGGAGGATCGCGCGCGCGTGTTCGTCACGGCGGAGGAATCGATCCTCACGGTCTCGGTGCCGACCAAGGCTCCGCCGCAGGTCGCCTGGGAGTTCCTGACCAAACCGGGACAGCGGATGCTGTGGCAGCCGTGGGTGACCGAGGTCACGATCAAGGGCGCCACGGGTGGGCGGCGCGGGGTCGGCTCGGCCAACCATTGCCGGCACGGCAAGGACGCGGTGATCGAGGAGATCCTCGACTGGCGCCCCTACGACTACGTCACCGACCGGACGATCCTCGACACCCCCGCGGGTCCCTTGAAGCTGCCGCATACGATCGAATTCGAGCCGGTCACCGACGGCACCGTGATCCACATGCGGTTCGGGCCGCCAAAGGCGAAGAAGGACCTCACGCTCGCCGCGGAGGTCGGCTCCCACTACGGCGACGCGCTCCGGTCGCGGCTCCCGACCCTGGTGGAGCTGCTCGACGCCGAGCTCGCGGCCCGGGAGACCGACCGCGGCCCCGAACCGGAGCTCGCGGCGCCGAGACCGGACGGACCGCTGGCGGGGCTGCAGCCACTGGCCATCATCGACTGACGCCCGGCCGGCCGCGTCGTCAACCCGCCTCGCGCTCGGAAGCGGGTCGCGACGAATGGCGATGCCGGATCAGCCGAAGAAGTCGGCGATCGCCTGCGTGTCGTCGGAGAACGCCCAGCGCTCGGTCACCCGGCCGTCGCGGACGTGATAGATCTCGGCCGTGCGGTAGGTCAGCGATTGGCCGCCGTGCGTTGCGTGCGCCGTGCCCAGCGCGATCACGTGATCGTCGTTCGCGACGACGTCGTGGATCTCGTAGCTGATGTCGTAGCCCTCGAAGTCGGCCATCGACCCGGCCAGCTCAGCCTTGCCGTTGCGGGGCTCGGCTCGCCCGATCTCGTGCCACACGACGTCCTCTGACACGCGGCTGGCGGCGCCCTCCATGTCGCCGGTGTTCATCGCCTCGTTCATCTCGCGAACGACCTTCGCGTTCGGGTGTTCTGACATGCTCGCCCTCCATCAAGCCGGCGCACGGACGACGAATGCGCGCGAATGGACGCCGCCGACTCATGTGCCTCAAGCCTATGCCCCCTGGCTACCCCAACGGCCCCGGGGGTCAGTCGGTGGCCGACGCCGTCAGCCGTACTGGCTGAGCTCCAGGAGGTGCCCGTCCGGGTCGCGCGTGAAGCACCGCGTCTCGAGCCCGTTGACCACGGGCGGCGTGAGGAATGCCGCCCCGCGCGCGAGCAGCTCCCGGTACACCGCCTGGCAATCGGACACCCGGATGGTCATCGCGTGGCTGACGGTGCTCGGGTCCGCCGGCGGCGCGAACGTCACCTCCGGCTTGTCGGGCGTCGGCCCGCCGCCGGTCACCAGGAGCAGCCAGCTTCCACCGAGCTGGAGGACGGCCGACGTTCCGCCGTACTCGCGGTTCAGCGTGGCGCCGACGATCGACACCCACCAGGTCCGGGCACGCTCGAGGTCGCTGACGACCAGGATGTGGGTCATCTCGATACCGGTTTCGGGGAACCGCGGCGTCACGGTCGGGGCAGTCGGGTTCATCGAATTCTCCTCGGCGGCGTCCCGTTGGCGGCGACGGGTACGTCCGGCCTAATCGAGCAGGTAACGGGGGACCTCGTTGATGAGCTTCTCACCCGCGGCGAACCGGCGAACCTGGTCGCCGGCAAGCGCGAATGCGCGGATCATCGCCTCCGGCGAGTCGCCCGCAATGTGCGGGCTGATCAGCACGTTGGGCAATGCCCACAGCGGGTGGCCCTCGGGCAACGGCTCGGGCTCGGTGACATCGAGGGCCGCGCGAAGCCGGCCCGTCTCCAGCTCGCGCACCAGCGCCATTGTGTCGACCGTGCGGCCCCGGCCGCCGTTGACGACCAGCGCGTTATCGGGCAGCAGCGCCAGCCGCCGGGTATCGAGCAGGCCGTCGGTCTCGCTCGTCAGCGGCAGCATGTTGACCAGGATCCCGGCGCCGGCGAGCACGCGGTCGAGGTCGGCCATGCCGTGGACCCCGTCGCGCGCGGTCCGCGCGATCCCCACGATCTCCACGCCGAACGGTCGCAGCCGATCCGCGATTGACGTGCCGATCGAGCCCACGCCGAGGATGACCACCCGGGTGCCGGCCAGCTCGGACGGCTCGTATTCCGTCCATTCGCCTTGTGCCTGCGCATCACGGGCCCGAACAAGGCCCCGCTGTATGGCGAGGATGGCGCCCACCGCCCACTCGGCGAGCGGCACGTCGTAGACGCCGCGAGCGTTGCACACCGTCACGCGCTCGGGCACGCGACCTGCAAGCCAGTCGACGCCGGCGCTCAGCGTCTGGATCACCTGCAGCCGTGCCGGCGGCCCGTCAGGCAATGCGAACAGCAACTCCCGGATCCGCGCGTAGGGGACGAACAGGTCAACCCCGGCCAGATCCGGCACGGGCTCGGGCTCCGGCGGGACGAGGACCACCTCGACGTTACCCGGCATCTCGCCCATGTGGACCCGTTCCGGGACATCGGGCAGGCAGACGACGACGGGCTCGGGGCTGGAAGTCGCTTGGTCGTGCATCACCGTATCGTGGCCGATCGGGCGCGATCGCGTGAGGCCCGACCCTGGCCCCCGCCGTCAGACGGCCGTGCGGAGCAGCTCCGCCTGCCGTTCGGCAATCATGATCGCGACGATGTGCGGGAAGCCGGACGGGGGCTCCGGGATGACCGACGCATCGGCCACCACGAGCCGGTCCAACCCGTGCCGTGCCACGGTCCCGCCCCGAATTCGGCGTCGGTCACAAGTGCGCGGAACGCTGGCAGGACGTCGGCGAACGCCCAGCCCCGGTTGCCGCCCGCCGCCCCGACGATCACCACGTCGAACGCCTCGCCGTCCACCGTTCCTCCCCATCCGCGATGACGGGACTATTTGGAACCGCGAGCTCGCTGTCGACCGGCATCTCCGTCGCGCAGTACGATCACGTTATGGGGCCGACCCTCCCGGCGCGACCGCCGTTCACCATCCGGGCTCGCGTCCTCACGCCGCTGGCGACCGGCGGGACCCGATACGAGCCCGACGGCCGGATCGCCGTCGATGCGCGGGGCCTCATCAGCAGCGTGGGCCCGTGGCGCGACGACCCCGGCGCGTCCGGCCAGGTCGACCAGGGATCAACCGTCGATCTCAGGCCGCTCGTGCTGCTGCCGGGCATGGTCGACCTCCACGTGCACCTGCCGCAGCTGCCCGCCGCGGGCGTTGGTGCCGGTCTTCACCTGCTCGACTGGCTCGAGCGGTACATCTTCCCGCTCGAGCGCGCATACGACGAACCGGCCGCGGAGCGCCTCGCCCCGGCCGCGTTCCGAGCGTTCGCCGCGGCAGGTACGACGACCGCGGTGATCTACGGCGCGGTGTACGAGCCGTCGCTCGACGCCACGTTCCGGGCGGCGGAGGCGCACGGGATCCGGGCGGTCATCGGCAAGGTGATGATGGATCGGGGCAGCTACGACGACCGGCTGCCGCCCGAGCGTGTGCTCGAGACGAGCCTGCGCCAGTCGGCGGACCTCTGCAGCCGCTGGAATGGTCGGGACGCTGGGCGGCTGCGCTATGCCTTCACCCCGCGGTTCGCAGTGTCGTGCACCGCGGACATCCTGCGTGAGTCGGCTGCGCTCGCGCGCGCGGCGGGCGCCTATTGGCAGACGCACCTGTCCGAGGACCGGCACGAGCTCCAGGAGGTCGCGAGGCTCCACCCGGACGCCGTCGACTACCTCGACGTGTACGACCGCGCCGGCGCCCTTGGCCCGCGAACGATCATGGCCCACGCGATCCACCTCTCGGATCGGGAGGTCGCGCGGCTGGCCGAGACCGACACGGTGGTCGCCCACTGCCCGGCATCCAACCTGTTTCTCGCATCCGGCTCGATGCGCCTGGCGCGGTACCTGGCGGCTGGAATCCGCGTCGGCCTGGGATCGGACGTGTCGGGTGGGCCGGAGCTCTCGATCTTCGCCAACATGCGCGCCGGTGCCTACACGCAGAGCGGTCTCAGCGTGCGCGACGACGGGAGCGGGCCTGCGCCACTCGGGCCGCTCGACTGGCTCCGGCTGGGGACCTTCGAGGGCGCGCGTGCCCTTGGCCTCGACGCGGAGATCGGCTCGCTCGAGAAAGGCAAGGAGGCCGATCTCATCGCGGTGGACCCGCGGCTGGTGGCCCCCATCGAGGGCATCGACTCGAATGACCCGGTCGAGATCATGTCGCGCCTGGCCTTCCGACCGCATCCCGCGATGGTTCGCGCCGCATGGGTGCGCGGCCGTCTGCTTGACGGGCCGCCGGGGCCGGCGTGACGGACCCGCGACCAGCCGAGCGACCCCGATGACACGCGACGTCGACCTGCTGCTCGAGGGCGGCACCGTCGTCGACGGCACGGGCGCACCCGGCTTCCTCGCCAGCGTTGCCGTTTCCGGTGATCGGATCGTCCTGCCGGCGCCGGGCGAGACGCTGCGCGCCGCCCGCACCTACGACGCCACCGGCCTCGTCGTCGCGCCCGGGTTCATCGACCTCCACAGCCACGGCGGGCTGGTGATGCTCGCAGAGCCGCGCCACGAGCCCAAGGTGCGGCAGGGCGTCACGACCGAGGTCATCGGGGTCGACGGCAACGCATACGCGCCGTTCCCGGACCCCGGCGACCTTCGTGACTTCGTCGTCCTCAACGGCGGGCTCGACGGAAGGCCCGAGCTCGACTATGACTGGGCGACGGTCGCCGAGTACCTCGCCCGGTACGACCGACGCGTTGCGGTGAACATCGCCTACGTCGTGGGCAACTCGCCGCTGCGGATCGCGGCGCTGGGCTGGGACGAGGGTGAAGCCGATGCGCCGGCCATCGCCGACCAGCGGGCGCGGCTTCGCGAGGCGATGGAGGACGGCGCGTTCGGGTTGTCGACGGGGCTCGATTACCCGCCGGGGTCGTACGCCACCACCGCGGAGCTCGTCGCGATCGCCGAGGAGGCTGCCCGGCTCGGCGGCATCTACCACACGCACGTCCGCTATCCGCTGGGCGACGGCTTCCTGGACCCGTTCCGCGAGGCGATCGAGATCGGGCGGCGGAGCGGCGCGCCGGTCCACATCACCCACTTCTACCACCGGGCCACGTTCCCGGGCACACCCGACGAGATGCTCGCGCTGGTCGATGATGCCCGCGCGGAGGGCCTCGACGTCAGCTTCGACCTGTACCCGTCCGAATGGGCGAGCACGCGCCTGGTGATCATGCTTCCCGCCTGGATGCAGGCCGGCGGCATCGGACCGCTGCGCGAGCGGCTCGCCGATCGCGCCGTGCGCGGCCGGATCCGCGACGAGCTTCGCGCGCGAGGCCGGCTGTTCGCGGGGGATCGCACCTGGGATGAGCTGCGGATCGGCGCGCTCACCCGGCCGGAGCACCTCGAGTGGGAGGGGCGGACGCTGGGCGACCTCATGCGCGCGACCGGTCGCGACGCCGTTGACGCGATCTGCGACCTGCTGCTCGCCGAGGATTTGCGGGTCAACCAGGTCACGCCCGGACCGCATCGCGACGGGATCCGGCGGTTCCTGCAGCATTCCGGGGCGATGATCGGCACCGACGGGGTGATGATCGGCGACAAGCCCTCGCCACGGACCTACGGCAGCTATCCGCGGATTCTGGGCGAGTTCGTCCGTGAGGAGCGCTGGCTGGGGCTCGAGGCCGCCGTCCATGCGATGACGGGCGCCCCGGCCGCGCGTCTCGGCCTGGCGGACCGGGGTCGCATCGTCGATGGCATGGCCGCGGACCTCGTCGCGTTCGATCCGGCCACGGTTGGCTCCCCGGCGACCTACGACGATCCGCGGCGGTTCCCGGAAGGGATCCCGCTGGTCCTCGTCAACGGCGTGCCGGTCGTCGATGGCGGCGAGCACACGGGAGCCACTCCCGGACGCGCACTTCGACGTGGACGCGGCGCCTGAGCCGTCGGCCGTGCTCACCGCCGACGCAACCCTTGACACGCGATGGCGCGCGGTTCCACGCTTCCGAGAATTCAACGGAGGCACTCCACGTTGACGATCGACACTGTCCCGAGGCGTCCGCGCGGCCCAGGTGCCGTGACCGCGGCGCCAGCGCCGGTCGTGGCGCCCGACCGCTCCGTCCCCGGCGTGGGACGGGCAACGCCGGCTCGGCGCGAGGGGCCGGCCAAGCTCACCGGGACCGCGGTCTACGCCGACGACCTCGTGTTTCCGGGCGCCTGGTACGGCGCGACGATCCGGTCGGCCGATGCCCACGCGCGCCTCCTCGGTATCGACCGCGATGCGGACTTCGCCTGGGACCGCGTCGTCGTGGTCACCTCGGACGACATTCCCGGCCGCAACATCGTCGCCAGCATCGCCGCGGACCAGCCGATCCTGGTCCCGGTGGGCGGCGAGATCCGTCACCCGGCGGAGCCCGTTGCGCTGATCGCCGCGCCCGACCGCGACACGCTGCGCGAGGCGCGCCGCCGCATCCATCTGCGCACCGAGCCGCTCGTCCCGGTGTTCGATGCGCTGGCCTCGGACGTCGTGTTCGAGCATTTCGAGCTCGGTCGCGGCGACGTGGACGGCGCGCTGGCGACCGCCGACCTGGTGATCGAGGGCACCTATCGGGTCGGCCACCAGGAGCAGCTGTACATCGAGAACAACGCGATGATCGCCCTGCCCCGCGAGGATGGAGGGATCACCGTCCATGGCAGCCTCCAGTGCCCGTACTACGTCCACCGCGCCCTGATCACGGGCCTCGCGCTCGACGACGCGCACGTGCAGGTCGTGCAGGCGGAGACCGGCGGCGGGTTCGGCGGCAAGGAGGAATATCCGTCGATGATCGCGCTCCATGCCGCGCTGCTCGCCCGCCGGACCGGGCGACCCGTTCGCATGATCTACGACCGCCACGAGGACCTGGCCGCGACCACCAAGCGACACCCCGCCGTCATCCACCACCGGACCGGCCTGACCCGCGACGGGCGGATCGTGGCCCAAGACATCGACCTCGTCCTCGACGGGGGCGCGTACACCACGCTCACGCCGGTGGTGCTGTCGCGGGCGACGATCCACGCCGGTGGTCCGTACGACGTCGCGAACGTCCGCATCCGGTCCCGCGCCGTGGCCACCAACACGCCGCCCAACGGCGCGTTCCGCGGCTTCGGCGCGCCGCAGGCCGAGTTTGCCGCCGAGATGCAGGTCAACCGGGCCGCCGATGCGCTCGGGATCTCACCGCTCGAGATCCGCCGTCGCAACGCGTACCGGCCCGGCGGCATCACGGCCACCCGGCAGGTGCTGGGCGCCGATGTCGCCGCGCTGGACGTCCTGGACCGGGCGGCCGAGGCATCGGAGCTGGAACGAACGCGCGCCCGGACGGCCGCAGAGCGTGCCGCCAGGCCCGCCGACGCCCGGGTGGCTCGGGGGATCGGCCTCGCGCTGGCCTGGCATGGCGCCGGGTTCACCGGCTCGGGCGAGGAGAAGATGGGCTCTGTCGCGAGCCTCGAGCTGACCGCCGACGGCCGGATCCGGATCCTCACCGCGTCGACCGAGATGGGGCAGGGGACCAAGACGATCTTCCCGCAACTCGTCGCGGGCGAGCTGGAGATCGACATCGATGCGGTCGAGCTGGCGCCGCAGGACACCTCGATCGTGCCCGATTCGGGTCCGACCGTCGCGTCGCGGACGGCAATGGTCGTGGGCGGCCTGCTGGTCTACGCGGCGCGCCGGCTGAAGTCGGACGTGGAGGGTCGCACCGGGCGCGCGTTCGGCCTGTCCTACCAGGACGACGCCCGGGATCACGGGCCTACCCGCATCGACGAACGGTTCGCGCCCTACCCGGGCCGCCACTTCGACGATGCCACCTACACGGGCGATGCCTATCCCTCGTACGGCTGGGCTGCCGCGGTGGCCGAGGTCGAGGTTGATCTCGACACGGCCGAGGTCTCCGTCCTGTCCGTCGTCGCCGCCGACGATGTCGGGCGCGTGATCCATCGCGTCCTGTGCGAGGGCCAGGTCGAGGGCGGGACGCTCCAGGCCGTGGGCTACGCCACCATCGAGGAGATCAAGCTGCTCGACGGCCGGTACCTCAACGACCGGCTCCAGACGTACCTGATCCCGACCTCGCTCGACGCGCCGCGGATCGAGGCGATCCTCGTCGAGGCGCCGTTCGAGGACGCGCCGCACGGCGCCAAGGGGGTGGGGGAGCTGCCCATGGACGTCGGCGCGCCGGCGGTCGTGGCCGCGATCCACGACGCGACAGGTGTCTGGATCCACGACCTCCCGGCCACGCCGGAGCGGATCCTTGCCGCCCTTGCCGGCATCGAGCCGCCGGGTCCGCCCGGAGTGTCGGCGGTCTCCGCGCCCGCGGCCGGCGTGACCGGGCCCGCGTCGGCCGCGACCATGCCGAGCGACGCCGGCACGACCACGCCCGGCACGACCACGCCCGGCACGACCGGGCCCGCGCTCGGAGGGCCAGCCGCATGACCTGGGATCTGGTGGTCAACGGCGACACCGTCTCGGTCGACGCTCCGGGCATGCGCCGGCTGCTCGACGTGCTGCGCGAGGACCTCGGCCTGACCGGTACCAAGGAGGGCTGCGGGGAGGGCGAGTGCGGCGCCTGCACCGTGCTGCTCGACGGGGACGCCGTCCTGAGCTGTCTCGTCCCGGTATGCCAGGTGAATGGCGCCGACGTGCGCACCGTGGAAGGCATGGCCCCCGCGCCGGGCCAGCTGGGCGTGCTCCAGGCGGCATTCCTGGAGGCGGGCGGCGCCCAGTGCGGGATCTGTACACCGGGCATGCTGATGGCCGCCGAGGCATTCCTCGAGTCGGGCAACGAGCCCACCGACGACGCGATCCGCGAGGCGATCGCCGGCAACCTGTGCCGGTGTACCGGCTACACCAAGATCATCGAGTCGATCCGGCTCGCGGCCGAGCGCACCGGCGCCGGCTCCGCCCCGGCCGGCGGGGCCGCCTGATGCCCGTCGAGCCGCCGGTCGCCTCGCCGCGCTCGCTCGCCGAGGCGCTTGCGCTGCTCGCGGAGCAGCCCTATCGCGCGCTCGCCGGTGGCACGGACCTGCTGGTCCAGCTGACCGGGGAGCTCGGCCCGCCGCCGGACCGCGTGCTCAACCTGTGGGGGCTCGATGAGCTGCGGGGGATCGAGATCCGGGGCGATGCCCTCGAGCTCGGGGCGTTGACCACGTACACCGAGATCCGGCGCACCGCCGCCTGCCATGCGCACGCCCCGTCCCTCGTGGACGCTGCGGCGACGATCGGGGCGGCCCAGATCCAGCGTCGGGGCACGATCGGCGGCAACGTGATGAACGCCTCCCCGGCGGGCGACACGCTGCCCGTGCTGCTGGCGCTCGACGCGGTGCTTGTCCTGGGCAGTGCGACCGGTGAGCGCAAGGTGGCCGCGACCGACTTCTGGCCCGCCTATCGCCGCACCGCGGCTCGCCCGGACGAGCTCCTGGTGCGGATCCGGATCCCGCTCGTAGAGGATCGTGAGCAGCGGTTCCGCAAGGTCGGAACGCGGCGCGCGCAGGCGATCTCCAAGGTCGTGGTCGCGGCGGCGTGGCGTGGCCAGGGCGAATGGCGCGACGTGCGGATCGCACTCGGCTCGGTGGCGCCGACGCCGATCCGGGTCGCCGCGGCCGAGGCCGCGCTCGAGGGCCGTCCACGCGACGCCGGATCGGTCGAGGCGGCCGTCGCCGCCCTCGGGACGGCCATCCATCCGATCGACGACGTCAGGTCGACCGCGTCGTATCGCCGCGAGGCCGCCCGGCGGGTCGTCCACCGGCTGCTCACCGACGCGGCCGGCCTCGACGGCGGTGCAGCGATCCAGGGAGGTGCGGCGTGACCGAGCTCGGCCCCAACCGGTACGGCAAGCAGTCGATCCGGCTCGTTCGCGTGATCCGGGGACCGGTCCAGCACGTGCGGGACCTCACCGTGGACATCTCGCTCGAGGGCGCGTTCGAGGCCGCCTTCGTCGAAGGCGACAACGCGTCGGTCGTGGCGACGGACACGATGAAGAACACCGTGTACGCGCTCGCGACCGAGCACCTCACCGGCGCCATCGAGCCATTCGCCGCGAAGCTCGCGAGCCACTTCCTCGAAGCCGAGGCGGTTGCCGGGGTGACGGTCGCCATCCGCGAGCATGCCTGGGCGCCGGTCCAGACCGGCGGTGGCCCCGCGCCCGATGCGTTCAGGCGGACCGGGGGCTCGACCCGGACAGCCGTCGCCGCTGCCGGCGCCGCCGCTGCCGGCGCCGCCGCTGCCGGCGCCGCCTCGCCCGATGGATCCGGCGTCACGGTCGACGGCGGCATCGAGGACCTCGTGGTCATGAAGACCGGACGCTCCGCGTTCTCGGGCTTCGCACGGGATCGCTACACGACGCTGGGCGAGGTGCGCGACCGGATCATGGCCACCCGCGTGAGCGCGACATGGCGCCACGCGGACGCGCCGGCGGACTGGGACGCACGACACGACATGCTGGTGCGGACCCTGCTCGCGACGTTCGCCGACCACCACAGCGAGTCGGTCCAGCATTCGATCTGGGTGATCGCCAACGCGATGCTCGGCGCGGAGCCCGGGATCACCGAGGTCACCATGCGACTGCCGAACCTTCACCACTGGCTGGTGGACCTGGCGCCGTTCGGTGGCACCAACGAGGGCGAGATCTTCGTCGCCACGGCCGAGCCGTACGGCATGATCGAGGCAACCGTCCGCCGGCCGGCCGGGGCGTGAACAGCGTGGCGCAGGGGTTCGAGTCGGCTGATACGGGCTCGGTCTAGCGCATCGGCTCCAGCTCGCGCTCGATGAACCGCCCGAACCCGCGGCGACCCACGAAGACGCCATCGCGCACCACGAACGTGCCGCGGACGATCGTCGAGCGAACGGCGCCCCGGACCGTTCGCCCCTCGAAGGGGGTGTAGTCGCTCGAGTGATGGAGGTCCGCGCCCCGGATCGTCCGTCGTGCGGATGGGTCGAACAGCACCAGATCCGCGTCGCGCCCGACCTCGATCGCTCCTTTCGCGCGCAGCCCGAACAGCCGGGCGGGCGTCGTCGACAGCAGGTCGACCAGGCGCTCCACGGGGATCCTGCCGCCGGCGACACCTTCGTCGTACGCAAGCGTCAGCAGGGTCTCGATCCCCGGTCCACCGTTGGAGATACGGTCGAACGACTCGCGCCACGATTGCTTCTCGACCGCGACCCGGTCCGGTACGTGGTCCGTGGCAATCAGCGCCAGCGAGCCATCGGAGACCCCGTCCCACAACGCCTCTGGGTTGCCGGCGGCCCGAAGCGGTGGCGAGATGACGAAGCGGGCCGCGACCTCGGGCGGGCCGTCGTAGCGATCCTCCGTGAGCGTCAGGTACTGGGGGCACGTCTCCGCGAACACCGGCGGGCCTGTGTCGCGGCCGCGACGGACGGCCGCGAGCGCCTCGGCCGAGGACAGGTGGACAACGTACAGCGGCGCATCCGCAGCGCGCGCCAGCGCGATTGCGCGGGTCGTCGCCTCGGCCTCGACGTACGGGGGGCGCGAGCTCGCATGGAACCGCGGCCCGACCTCTCCGGCCGCGAGATGGCGGGCCGTCAGCGACTCCAGGATGGTCCGGTTCTCGCAGTGGACCTCGAGCATGCCGCCGTGCGCACCGGCCGCGGCGAGGGCCCGGAACAGCGTGGCGTCGTCCACGCCGAAGTCGTAGACCATGAACGCCTTGGCGGTCGGGACGCCGGCCTCGATGACCCGCGGCAGCTCGCCGACGGGATCTGCCTGCATGGCCGTGACGACCAGGCTGAGCGCGACGTCCACCGCCGCGTCGCCGTCGGTGGCCGCCCGCCATTCGCGCAGACCGGTAACCAGTGACCGGGCGGCCGCGGGCGAGGATCCTGTCCCCGGGTTGTTGAACGACAGGAATGTCGTCGTGCCGCCGAACGCCGCGGCGACCGAATCGGCGAAGAATCGGTCAGGCTCGGCGTCCGATGCGACGCGCGCGTGCGTGTGGACGTCCACCACGCCCGGCAACACCAGCAGGCCAGCGGCCTCGACGACCTCGCGGGCCGTCCCGGCGAGCCCGCCCAGGTCCGGCTCCACGGCCGAGATCCGCCCGCCATCGACGGCCACGTCGGCCACCCGTGATCCGCCCGCCGTCACGACCGTGCCGCCGCGGACGACGAGGTCGGTCATCGTCAGCCCTCGCTGATCTCGATGTCCTGGGCGCCGTCCCACAGGCAGCGGCGGCCCATCTCCCGCAGCCGGTCCTCCCAGCCCTCGTCGGGCAGGATCGACGCGAAGTGGTTCGCCGCCAGCTGGCCGACCTTGGACGAGGTCGTGCACGCGCCATACGGGAAGAAGATCTCGCACTCGGAGACGCCGCCCGGGTACAGCGCGAGGTGCCCGGGTGCCGGGTGCGAGGTGTGATGCTCCCAGCCCACGTCCGGTCGCAGGTCGCCGTACGGAATCCAGGTGGACTCGCCGCTCCAGCGGCAGTGGATCAGGCGCGCGTGCAGGGGGAGCATCGCGCGGATGATCTCGATCGTTCGCGGGGCCTCGGGCTCCCAGCGGGCGCTAAAGTGCAGGTCAGCAACACGGATCGACAGCTCGCTCATCGGCGGAGGATACGGTGCCGAACGGCAGTCCGACCATCTCCACGCACGTGCTCGACACCGCCGGCGGGCGACCGGCACCGGGAATTGGCGTCCGCTGCTGGCGGCTCGACGGTGACGCGGCCGACGCGGTGGGCGACGGCGTGACCGACGACGATGGCCGGATCCGCGACCTGCTGGGCGACGTGCCGCTGGTTCCCGGCCGGTATCGGCTGTCGTTCGACCTGGGAACCGGACGCTTCTTCGAGGCCGTGGTCCTCGAGGTCCGGATCGACGATGCGACCCGGAGCCACCACGTTCCGTTGCTGCTGGCCCCGTACGGGCTGACGACGTACCGCGGCTCCTGACGCGTGGGTTCCGAGGCGTCCGGACCCGTCCCGTTCGGTGCCGCGGAGCTCGACGGGCTCGACGCGGAGGCCTGCGCCGATGCGCTTGCCCCGCTGTTCGAAGGCGCACCCCGGTTCCTGGCCCGGCTGGTTGGCGCCCGTCCGTTCGGCGATTTGGAGTCCCTGTTCGCCCGGGCCCGCGACATTGCGCACGGGATGCCGGAGGCGGAGCAGGTCGAGCTGATCGACGCCCACCCTCGCCTGGGCGCTCCGCCTCGGACCGTGTCGGCGCTCTCGTTCCGGGAGCAGGGTTACGGAGGCCACGCGGACGAGGCTGAGCGCGAGCGCGTCGCGTCGGACGCCGAGGCGGCATCGGCCGTGGACGCGTCGGCCGATGCGGAGCAGGTCCGCGTCGCAGATGAGCTGGCCCGCCTGAACGATGCCTATGAGCGGCGGTTCGGGTTCCGCTATTGCGTCTTCGTCGCAGGCCGGCCGCGCGCGGCGCTGCTGCCGGCGCTCGAGGCGAGCCTTCAGGCCGCCCGGGGGACGGAGCTCCACCGCGCCCTCGATGCCGTGATCGACATCGCCGCCGACCGCCACCGCGCCCTTGGCCCCGGTTGACCGGGACTCGCCCGTCTGCCGGCGGTCCGACCATGCCTCGCCCCATGCCTCGCTTCCCGGTGGCGCCGCCGGTCGGACCGCAGCTCCGGTCCGTCCACCCGGTTCGCCGGACCCCGGCATGGGGCGCCGGGCGCCTGCCTGGATCGCTCGCAAATCGGACCAACCCGATAGACTTCCAGCTCCGGAGACTCCCTTGCCACAGGTGCGGATCGCTCCCGCGGCGGGTCCGACGGGTCGTGCCGCACGGGGGCATCGATTCGTGGCATCGATGGGCGTACACATCACTGGGAGACGAACGTGGAGAATCCGGTCATCGTCGCGATCGACGACGATCCGCAGGTGCTGCGGGCGGTCGAGCGTGACCTGCGCGGCCGATTCGGGTCGGCATACCGGATCGTCGCCGCCGACAGCGGCGCGACCGCGTTGGACGTGGTGCGACGCCTCAAGCTCCGCAGCGCCGCCGTCGCGCTGTTCCTCGCGGACCAGCGGATGCCCGGGATGACCGGCGTCGAGTTCCTCGCCGCGGCGCGCGAGATCTACCCGGATGCCAAGCGGGTGCTGCTCACCGCGTACGCCGACACCGAGGTCGCGATCACCGCGATCAACACGATCCAGCTCGACCACTACCTGCTCAAGCCGTGGGACCCGCCGGAGGACAAGCTGTTCCCGGTCCTGGAGGACGTGCTCAGCGATTGGCAGGCGGGCTTCCGGCCTCCGTTCGAAGGCGTGCGCGTCATCAGCCATCGATGGTCGGCCCGGGCACACGAGATCAAGGACTACCTTGCGCGCAACCAGATCCCGTACCGCTGGCTCGACATCGCGACCGAGGCCGAGGCATCCGAGCTGGCGGCCAGCGCCGAGGTGGATGCCAGCCGCCAGGTGATGGTCGTGTTCGGCGACGGGACGCACCTCGTCGCGCCCACCAACGCGGAGATTGCCGGCCGCGTCGGCCTGCGGACCCATGCCGCCCTGCCCTACTACGACCTCGTGATCGTGGGTGGCGGACCGTCGGGTCTGGCCGCGGCCGTCTACGGAGCTTCCGAGGGCCTCAAGACGCTGATGGTGGAGCGGGAGGCCCCCGGTGGCCAGGCCGGGACGACGTCGCGGATCGACAACTACCTCGGCTTCCCCGTCGGCCTGTCGGGCGCCGACCTGGCGCGCCGGGCCGTGGCTCAGGCCACCCGCCTCGGGGCCGAGATCCTGACCCCGCAGGAGGTCGTCGGGGTGACCGTCGAGGACCCATACAAGGTCGTGAAGCTGGCCGACGGATCCAAGCTGAGCTGCCAGGCGCTGCTCGTCGCGTCGGGTGTCGAGTACCGGAAGCTGAACCTTCCCGAGGCCGATCGGCTGGCGGGATCCGGCATCTACTACGGCGCCGCGACCACCGAGGCCTCCTTCTACCGCGGCGAGCACGTCGCGGTCATGGGCGGCGGCAATTCGGCCGGCCAGGCAGCCGTGTGGCTGGCCCGATTCGCTGACCACGTCACGGTCCTGATCCGCGGCGACTCGCTGTCGGCGGGGATGTCCGCCTATCTGGTCGACCAGATCGCGGTCGCGCCGAACATCACGGTCCGCACGGGCGTCAACGTGGCGGCCATCCACGGCGGCGAGACGCTCGAGGGTATCGACATCGTGGCCAAGGCCGACGGCGCGCAGGAGCGGCTCGATGTCGCTGCGATGTTCGTGTTCATCGGGCAGGCGCCCCGCACCGACTGGCTGGGTGACCTGGTCGAGCGCGACGAGGGCGGCTTCGTGCTCACCGGTGTCGATCTCAAGCGCGTCGGCGATCACCCCGAGGGCTGGCCGCTCGCCCGCGAGCCGTACATGCTCGAAACCAATGTCCCGGGGATCTTCTGCGCGGGCGATGTCCGTTCGGCCTCCATCAAGCGGATCGCCTCGTCCGTCGGCGAGGGGGCCATGGCCGTGCGGTTCGTCCACCAGCACCTCGCCGACCAGTGACCCGGCGCCGATGACGCTCGACGATTCGGACCGCGCCCTGCTGCGCCGGGCACCCCTGTTCGCGGAGCTGTCCGAGGAGGACCTCACCGGGGTTGCCGACACCGGGGAGCCCGTGGAGCTGGCCGCGGGCGAGCAGCTGGCCGGCGAGGGCGAGCCGGGCGACGCGATGTTCGTGATCGTGTCGGGCGAGCTGCAGGTGGTGAAGCGGTCGCGAACCTCCGAGGTCCCGATCGCGGTCCTGGGGCCCGGCGAGATCGTGGGCGAGATGGCGATCTTCGAGGCCCAGCCGCGAAACGCCACGGTGCGGGCCGTCACGCCGACCAGGGTCATCCGGATCGCGCGCGAGGAGATCCTCGCGATCCTGCGCACGCGGCCGTCCGTGACCCTGTCGATGCTGCGGACGATGATGGGCCGGCTGCGCAACACGGAGTCGATGCTCCGGGAGCAGGAGAAGCTGGCGGCGCTCGGGACCCTGTCCGCGGGGCTCGCCCACGAGCTGAACAATCCCGCGGCCGCCGTCCAGCGGAGCGCCGCGCTGCTGGAAGACGGCCTCGATCGATGGGCGAACGCGACCAGCGCGCTGGGAAGCGTGGTCGACGACCAGGAAGATGCCGCCCACCTCGCGGATCTGGGCGCCCAGGTGGCCCGGCACTCCGGGACGGAGGGGGCGCTCGATCCGCTCGACGCGAGCGACCGTGCGTGGGAGCTGGAGACCTTTCTGGCGGAGCGCGGCGTGGCCGACGCGGGCGAGCTCGCCCCCGCACTGGTCACGGGCGGCTGGGAGCGTGCGCACCTCGAGCAGATCGAGGCGGAGTTCCCGGGCGAGGCGCTCGAGCCGATCCTGTCCTGGGTCGCCGCCGGCAGCGCCGTCCACGCGCTCGTGGACGAGGTCGCAACCGGCGCCCGGCGCATCTCCGAGATCGTCAAGGCGGTCAAGGAGTACTCGTTCATGGACCAGGCCCCGGTCCAGCAGGTGGACGTCCGGTCCGGGCTGGACAACACGCTGGTCATCCTTCGGGCCAAGACCAAGGCGGGGATCACCATCACGCGCGACTACGACACGGACCTGCCGGAGATCGAGGCGTTCGGAAGCGAGCTCAACCAGGTCTGGACGAACATCCTGGACAACGCGATCGGCGCCATGGACGGACACGGCGAGATCCGGATCCGGGCGTACGTGCGCGACACCGACCTGGTGGTCGAGATCTGCGACAACGGGCCGGGCATGCCGCCGGAGGTCCGGGCGCGGATCTTCGAGCCGTTCTACACGACCAAGCCACCGGGCAGCGGGACCGGGCTCGGGCTCCACATCTCGCATAACGTCGTCGCCCGCCATGGTGGCCGGATCAACGTCCGGTCAAAGCCCGGCGAGACGTGCTTCGAGGTCTGCCTGCCCCTGGAGCGTCGCAAGAGCTGAGCGTTATCGCGCTCGCCTCAGCGAATGGTGGTTCTCTACCTATGGGGCGGTCGCGGATGCAACGATCTCCTGCCCAGTCCGCGCGGACCGGTCGGCGCCAGTCACTTCGGCCCTTGCGCCACGTCGCCGGAAGCCGATGATCGGCACCATGAAGACTTCGTGGGCACTTGCCGCTGGACTCGCCCTGGTAGTGGCGGCGTGCTCGTGGATTCCCTTGGGGGATCTCTGGCAGCCTGCGGTGGTCCGGTCGCTCGTTACCACCGCGCCAATGGGGAGCGAAGTGACCGTTGGACACGTCGGAAAAGAGCGGGTTGGCGGCCACGCGGACCGCTGGGAGTGGACGGTGACGGGTGTGAATCCGGATGTGACGATGGCCGCCTACAGCGCATGGTGCGAGGAGCACGGGCTCACGCCGAGGTCCAACAAGGGCGGCATGTCCTGCGGTGGCATCAACTTGGCCTTCATGAGTGATGGGTCCGTCTGGGGCGGGATCGGGGACGACAATCCGCTCATGCGGTAAGCCAACCGGCTGACCCGGATGGCCCCGGCACGCCAGCAGATCGGCCTGACTCGGCGGCCGATGACGCCGGAGTCGCGGGCCGGAGGCACTCGGTGACGCGCCTTGCGGGAGACCCTGCGCAACAGGACGCGAGCGCTCACGGCAAGGTCGCGCCACTCCCACCCGTGGCGTCGCGGGATCGTTGCTGCCGGGAGCCGCCCATAGGTGGAGAACCCGGTTAGCGAATCACGCGGTAGCGCGTGGCTTTCGAGTTATGACACAACATTTCGAATGCCCCGCGCTCGCGGGCATGGACGTCGGGTCGGGACGGTCGCCGGCGCCGCCCACCGGAATCGAGCGCCGCCCGGACCGTCAGCCGTCCGGCTGGCCGCGCACCCTGCGGCTGACCTGCTGGACCGCGAGGTATCGCTCGCGCTCGATCCCCTCGGGCACGCCGCCGCCGTCCATGAACACGAGGCGACCGTCGCGACCGGCGATCTCGACTGACTGGCGGAGCCCGGCCTCGATCTCGTCGAGCGGCCGCTCGTAGAGGAACTTGTCGATCCCGCCCCCGACGATCGTCAGCCGCGGGATGCCGCTCGCGGATCGTGCCCAGGTCCATCCCGTCCGTGCGGTCGACCGGGTTGAGCATGTCCACCCCGGTCCCGACGATGTCGTCCAGGATCGCGTTGATGTTGCCGTGGCAGTGCATGTGGAGCACGCCGCCGCAGGCGTGGACCTCCTCGGCAAGCGCCGCATGCCAGGGCAGGAAGTAGCGCCGGTAGACCGCCGGGCTGATGAGCAGGTTCGCGCTCGCGCCGAGATCGTCGCAGAACCCGATGCAGTCCACGCCGGCCTCCAGCATGTGGCGTGCCGCGCGCAGGTTCCAGTCCCCGAGGCGCGCGAGCAGACGCTCCACGAGCTCGGGTTCGAGCAGCAGGTTCGCGAGCCAGTCCTGGTAGTCGCAGAAGAAGTAGTGGCCCCCGGAGAAGTAGCCGTTGACCCAGCCGACCGTGTATTCGCCGGCGGACCTGAGGTACGCGACGTCCGCCGCGAAGCCCTGCCACCGGGCCGGATCGTCGGGATCGGGCAGCTCGAGCCGGTCAAGGTCGTCGAGCGTCGTGACCGGACGGACGAGCTGGTGCTTGTACTGGGGCGTGACGTTGTGAAGGTCCCGGGCGCCGGTCTCGTACTCGACCACGAACGAACCCGGCGCGCGCTCCACGACCCGGCTGTTGAACTCGCCCGGCCCCGCGTGCCCGAAGCAGAAGTTCGCGCCCCGGCCAACCCCGGTCGCGACCTGGTCGGTGAACCGGTTGTAGCGGATGGTCGTATCCAGCTCGGCGGCGGCGTGGGCCGCGAAGCCGTAGGCACCGTCCTCGGGGATGTAGTAGAGGTCCGGCGGCACCAGCTCCGGCGGCACCAGCCGGCGGGCATCCGCCTCGGTGTTGAACCCGATGTTCCAGAACGGGATGTAGTCGGGGCGCTCCCCTGCGAGGGTCGCCGCCATCCGCTCGCGATTGCTCGTCATTGCCGTGTGGCCTTCTCTCGAGCTCGGGAACGACCAGCCGATTGCCGGTGGGGTGCAGGGCGAGTCTACGCTGGTCGCGATCGCCGGGAGTCCGCCCGAGGGAAGTTCGGAAGGCACGGCGGCGGGATACCTCTGGCACGTCTCGACCTCCGCGCAGCAACCTACGCTGCGGCCCACTGGAGGTGCCAATGAGCGTCGAGGAGCGGGGAGCGTCGAGGAGCAGGCCCGGGGCGGACGTCCGGCCGGCAAGGCAGCCGCAGCCGCGCACCGCCAGGCCTCCGCGGGCCTGACGGCGAGCTAGACCGCAATACCGTGGATCCGACCTTCCAGCCCGAGGCGTGGCACGACTTCTACCTGATGGTCGGCGGCGCCGGAGCGGTGCTCACCGGGCTGATCTTCGTCGCCGTATCGATGCACCTCCGGATCGTGCTCCGGGATCCGTGGCACCGCGGGCGTGCGGGATCTTCGCTGCTGGCACTGATGAGCACCGTCCTCATTGCCGTAGCGGTGCTCATCCCGGGCCAGCACCCGGTTGCCCTGGGGGTCGAGGTCATCGTCATCGCACTGGCCAGCCCGGCGTACAGCATCCGCGGGCTGGCCCACTTGTCTCCGTCGGATCGGCTGGGCAGGTCGGTCGAGCTCGTCGTGGGCCTCGTCGGCGCTTCGCTCGCCGTCGTTGGCGGTCTCAGCCTGATCGCGCAGGTGGGTCCCGGCCTGTGGCTGCTGCTGCCGGGTGCGGCCATCGCCCTCGGCTCGTCAGTGTGGAACGCGTGGCGGCTGATGGTCGACGTTGCCACGGACGACGAGGGCGCCTAGCACGCGCGGGATCCCCGTGGGCGCGATCGCTAGCGAGCGATGAGCTGGATCAGGTTGCCCTCGAGATCCCGGATGATCAGGTTTGCCGGCTGCTCGGCCGAGGCCGGATACGGGCCGTACACGATGGGGACATCCCGTGCGCGGAGGAGTGCGACCGCGGCATCGAGGTCCTCGACGATCACGCCCTCCTTGACGATGCCGTGGAGCAGCGTCAGGTCATCGAACGCGGGGGCGATGTCGCCCAGGGACACCCCCTTGTCCTGGTGGATCAGCTCGACCTCCAGCCCGACGCCGCGCATCACGACCACCTCGGCGCCGCCGGTCGAAAGGTCACCTGGGTCGGGACGATCATGACCCATCGCAACGGACGAGCCCCGAAAGCCGCGGCTGCCCTGATGGCGTCGCGACGAGGCCCCGGAACGGGCCTCCTCAACGTTGCGGCATACTCGTCCCCACCTTGCGCACCCAAGACGGAGACACCTGCCATGGCACGGGATGAGGAGCGCCAGGCGCGCTCGCGGGAAGAGCCGATCGTGGGCGGGTTGCCCGACGTGCCGGGGATCGTGGCCGCGATCCAGCTGACGCCGGGTCTCGGGATGCACCTGCGCGGTCTCGCCGATGAGCTGCTGGTCAACGACTACCCGGGCACGACGCTCACGCGGGCCGATCGGGAGATGCTCGCGACCGCGGTCTCGGCCGCCAACGACTGCTTCTTCTGCATGGACTCACACGGCGCGCATGCGGGCGCGCTGCTCGAACAGGCGGGAGCCGCCGACCATCTGCCGCTCATCGATGTCCTCAAGGTCGGCGCATCCGACGGCTTCGGCGACAAGATGCAGGCGCTGCTCCACATCGCGCGGATCGTGCGAGGCGAGTCCAGAAACCTGACGGCTTCCGATACCACGGCGGCGCTGGCCGCCGGCGCAACCGATGCGGACGTACAGCTCGCCGTGCTGATCTCGGCAGCCTTCTCGATGTACAACCGGATGGTCGATGGGCTTCGCGCGAGGACCGCGCCCAGCCCCGATGCCTACCGCCGCCGCGCTGCCGAGATCGCGGTCCACGGGTACAGCTAGAGCCGGCGGGTCAACGTCCCCGGTCCGGTCAGACCGGGCCGCGCGATCGCGGATCGCTCCTCAGCCGGCGGCTGCGTCGTGCCCTGTTCGCGCCCGGATCCAGCCAGCGATGTCGTCGATGACCTCTTCGGCGACGTGGCCCGGCCGCAGGTAGTCCTGGGGCGTTCCCGGGCCTTCGCCGGCCATGAAGGCGTGGCTCAGGTTGCGGTAGGTCCGGAGGGTCACGTCCGGCGTCGCGGCGAGACCGGCCCGCCAGCCGTCCATATCGGCCTCGGTCACCTGGTAGTCGCGCTCCCCCCGAAGGATCAGCAGCGGCCGCCGAAGTCCGGCCGCGAGCGCGGCCGGATCGTAGTCGCGAAGATCGAGCCAGTAGCTCGCCGGGACGCCGAACGGGAGCTCGGCCGCGGGTGTCGACGGCGAGAGCTCCGACGAGGCCGCGAGGGCGGCGCCGCGACGGAGCGCTGCCAGCGCCTGCTCCACTTCGGGCGTCGGTTCGCCCGTCAGGGAGGCGAGGTAGGCGGTCTGGTCGAGGATGACCTCCGGCATCGGCCGGGTGTTGCCGGCCAGGACGATGAGTCCGCGCGCGGCGGTGCTGCGCTCGAGGATCCGGGGTCCGAGATAGCCGCCCAGGCTGTGGCCGAGCACGAATACGGCCGTCGGATCCACCCCTTCGGTCCCGACGAGCAGGTCGACGGCCGCGACGGCGTCGTCGATCGTCTCATCGGCGACCGTGATGTTCGGACCGATCGCGGCAAGCTCGGCGCGCCGGACGAGCGTTCGCTTGTCATAGCGGAGGACGGCGATGCCCTGTGCGGCCAGTCCTGACGCGAGGTCGGCATAGGGTGTCAGGACGCCGACGGTCCCGTTCCGGTCCACGGGTCCCGAGCCGTGCACGATGACCACGGCGGGCGCCGGCCGCGAAGCCCCGGCCGGGAGGGTCAGCGTCCCGGGGAGATTCCAGGGGGCGGAACCGACCGTGATGTCGGTCTCGATGAACTGCACATGGTTCATGGTCAAAGCTCCTGTCGGCGGAATGCGAGCCAGGCGACGACCAGCGCTCCGGCGATGATCGCGAGGCTGCCGGCGACCGGCTGGGCGAGGTTGCCCACGCTCGTCCCGACGGCGAGCGAGCGAGCCGGCCCGAGCAGTGAGGTCGGGAACCAGGACCCGAGCCCGGGGATCGCTCCCAGGATTCCGCCGACGATGAGCCACGCGAAGCCGACGCCCGCGGCGACCACCGCGGATGGGGCGACGGTGCTGGCGAGGAACGTCACCGCGGCGTAGGTCATCAGCAGGAGCCAGAGCAGCCCGCAGGCGGCCGCGAACCCGGCCGGGGCAAGGGGCTCGAACAGGATGGACGTGTATACCCACGCGCCGGTCCCGGCGATCGCCACGCCGAACGCGAGGAGCAGCCCGATGGCGATGAGCTTGGAGGCGAGATAGGTGCCCCGGCCGGCGTGCCGTGACAGGACGAAGGCGGCGGTGCCGCGCTCCTTCTCGAGGGCCACGGCGCCCATCGCGACGACGATCGCAATGGCCGCACCGAGCTGGCCGACGTTCTTGGCGAGCTGGTCGAGGGCATCGGCGACCGTGGGGTTGGGCATGGCCGACGCCAGCCCGCCGCCCGCGGCCGCCCGGACGATGTCCCGCGTGTAGCGCGCGAGGAGGGGGGACGAGATGCCGACGACGGCGAACACGCCCCCGACGACGAGCAGGCGCATCGTGCGCCACTGCTCACGGGTCTCCTTCCCGACGAGGATCGCGAGGGTGGACATCAGGCTGCCTCCTGGGCGGTTGGCTTGTCGTCGCGACTGACGAGCGAGAGGAAGACGTCCTCGAGGGTGGGCCGTGCGCGCTCGAAGCGGGCGAGCTCCAGGCCGGAGCGAGCGACCAGCGGGAGGATCGCCGCGGCCGCCGCGACCTCATCACGGACATGGATCCGGATCATGCCGTCGACATCTTCGGCTCGGTCGGCCCAGCCGGCGGCCATCGTGGCCGCCAGGAACCGCTCGGTCGTCGTGGCCTGGCCGGGCTCCGGTTCGAGGACGTAGAGGGGTCGCGCGTGCGACTCGAGGAGCATCTCGAGCGGCGACGCGGTGACGAGCCGGCCGTGGTCGAGGATGGCGACCTGGTCGCAGATCCGTTCGACATCGCCGAGGATGTGGGTGGACATGACGATCGTGGCGTTGTCGCGGAGCCCGGCGATGATCTCGAGGACATCGCGACGCCCCTCGGGATCGAGCGCGCTGACCGGCTCGTCGAGGAACAGGACGGCCGGCCGGTGGAGGATCGCCGCGCCGATGCCGAGGCGCTGGCGCATCCCGCCCGAGTAGCCGCCGACAGGGCGGCGCGCCGCGGACGTGAGACCGACGAGCTCGAGGACCTCGTCCACACGGATCCGCAGGATCCGCCCGTCGAGGCCCAGGAGCCGGCCGCTGAACTCGAGCAGCTCGCGGCCGCGCATCCAGCCGAACAGGCGGGGGTTCTGGTCGAGGACGCCGATCCGTCGCGCAAGCGCCCCCGGATCGGCCCCGACCTCGATCCCCGCCACCCGGGCCGAACCAGCGGTGGCGTGGCCAAGACCGGTCAGGAGCCGGAGTGCCGTCGTCTTTCCCGCGCCGTTGGGGCCGAGGAGGCCAAAGACGCTCCCGACGGGGATATCGAGATCGAGGTCATCGAGCGCGACGAGGTCACCGTAGCGCTTGGTCAGGCCGCGGGCGACGATCGCGGTCCCGTGAGTGACGGCGGCCATCGTTACGCGTCCTGCCTGCCGATCGCGAAGTAGGCCAGGGGGCCGAACAGCTCGCCAAGGACGATGATTGCCGCCCAGATCGCCTTGTTGCCCCACCGGACGGTCCGGTCGGGGTCGAGCAGGTCCTTGAGGGCGAATGCGATCAGGCCCAACTGGACGATGATCAGCGGCGTGACGAGGATGAGCAGCTGCGTGGTGCTCACGATTGAACTCCTTTCGAAGTGCCTGATGGGGTGTTGCGCGCGGCGGGATGACCGCTGCTGTCGCCGCGTGGGGTAGGGAGCTCGCCGGGAATGCCGATGACCGCGAGGCTGCGGGCACGACGACCCTCCGTGGCAGGGGTGCCGATCCGGTTGGCGATCGCGCCCCCGATCTCCTTCAGCAGGTCGAGGTACTCGGTGTCGGAGAGATAGAAAGACGCCTCGCGGTAGCTGACGCCGTCGGCGGCGAGGTCGATCTCGTCGCGTCGCAGGTAGCGGGCGAACTCGTCGATCAGCGTGGCCGTGAACGAGGCGAAGTAGCGGAGGTGATCCTCGCGGCTCGCCGTCGCCAGGTCGTCCGGGCCGAGGTTCGCGTTGCGATGCTCCAGCGCGTACGTGCGTTCCATCGCGCCGCGCACACGGCGCTCGTCGACCACCATCAGGATCTCGCCATCGACGAGGGTCGCGAGGTGTCGATACAGCGTTGCTGCGGGGACGTCGGACAGCTGCGCCGACAAGGCGGTTGCGGTCAGCGCGACCCCGCGACCGAGGGCGAGGATGATCCGCATCCGGACCGGGTGAAGGATGAGATCTGCGGACGGGGTCGACATGAGTCAGGACCGTTCCTATCTGTGCGACTGCTATCGATAGCGCGAATACTATCAGTAATGAGAACGTCGTCAAGTCCACCCGTTCCGGCCGGGTGACCGCATCCCGGTCAGCGGATCCGTCCTGCCGCCAGCACTGGCTACACTTCGACGATGCGGGGAGCGGCCCGTCGGACGCCTCCGATCGGCGCGATCGCGAAGGCTCGCGAACGAGCCGTGCGACCCCCATGCCGGGAGACGAATTGACGAGCCGAACGCTCACCTTCGGCGGGACCAGCTACCCGCTCGTCCTGCCGACGATCCGCGACCCCCGGCTGCACGTCGCCGCGGTCATCATCACGATCCATGTCCTGGGGCAGGTCGGGCTCCACTTCCGGGTCAGCGTGCCGCAGATCCTGGCCGCGATCCTGACCTGCGCCGTCATCGAGATCGTGCTGACGTTCAGGCTCAGCCGCGCGTTCGTGTGGCCGGCCAGCGCGATGCTCACCGGGAGCGGCGTCGCGCTCATCCTGCGCGTCGTCGGGACGCCACTGGACTCGCCCTGGGCGACCAACGACCTGTGGGTGTTCGCCGTCGTGGCCGGGCTGTCGCTGCTGTCCAAGTACGTGATCCGCTACCGCGGCTCGCACGTGTTCAACCCGTCCAACCTCGGGCTGGTCGTGGCGTTCGTGGTCCTGGGCAGCGGGCGCGTGGAGCCGCTCGACTTCTGGTGGGCGCCGCTCGACGCCTGGATGCTGGCCGCCTATGCCGTGATTCTGGTGGGCGGGCTGCTGATCACGCGGCGGCTGCATCTGCTCCTGATGGCCGCGGCCTTCTGGGTCGCCCTCGCGGCGGGCGTCGCGCTGCTGGCCGCCTCGGGGCACTGCATGACCGCGAACTGGGCGTTCGCGCCCGTCTGCGGCGGGGACTTCGTGCGCGTCATCCTCACCTCCCCGGAGGTGCTGATCTTCCTGTTGTTCATGATCACGGACCCCAAGACCGTGCCGGCGAGTCGCGTCGGGCGCGTCCTGTTCGGCGTGCTGGTCGCCGCCGCGAGCACGCTCCTCATGGCCCCGCAGACCAACGAGTTCGGCACCAAGGTGGGCCTGCTGGCGGGCCTGGTCGTGGTGTGCGCGGTTCGCCCGCTGCTCGACCGGGTACTGCCCGAACCGCGATCGGCCGCCGACCAGCTGGTCCCGTTCTTGACGCGGCTGGTGGCCGGTGGCAATGCTGGCATCGGGACCGCCGGGCGCGTACTTCGGGCGGGGCTGATCGCGGTCGTGGCCCTTACCCTGGGGGTCGGGATCGTGGCCGCGGGGACGCCGGCTCGCGAAGCGGCGGCGCCGGACACCGGCGAGCTGCTCAATGGCGTGCCGCATGCCATCGATCCGGCCACGCTGCCCGTGATCACGGTCGACGTCCCGGCGTGGGACGAGACGATCGCCGCCCCGGTCGCGCAGGGAATCCTGGTCACGCTCGGCGAAGACCTCGAGCTCGAGAACCAGGCGCTGCTGCGCTCGGACCGGGACATCCTCACCGCCGTGGATCACGGCGACCGGCTCAAGGAGATGCAGGGCCGGCTCGAGGATGCTGTGACGTCGGGTCGGACGACCATCGCCCGGTACCACTTCGACTCGGTCCACGTCATCGTCATCGCGCCGTTCGGGGTCCAGACCGGCGGCAGCATCGGGTTCGAGTCGCTGGGCACGGTGACCCAGGAGACCTACGATGCGAGCGGGGCGCTGGTCGACCGGCAGACGTCGCCGTTCGCGCTCACGTTCGCCGTTCGCCGGGCGCTCGGCGACCGGTGGATGATCGTGTCGGTGCAGCCGAACGGCACCCTGGGCTGACTAGCGGCGCCGGACGATCGCCGGCGCCCGGTCGGGCCATCGGCCCCAGCCGGCCCGGGGTCAGGCGACCGAGCCTGACATCCGGAGCGCGCGCGGCCGGACGACGTGGATCACGAGCCCGGCGATCGCCAGGGACACGCCGATGACGCCGCCGACGGGCAGCTCGGCGAGGACCGAGGCCTGTCCCAGTCCCGCGGAGATGGCACCCGCGTACGACCACGCCATCATGATCCCGTGGGCCTCGCTGCGTCCCGGTCCCGATCGCCCGGTCACGATGATCGCGTACGCCCCGATCAGTGTCGCGAGGCTCAGCAGCGTGAGGTAGTGGAACGGGCCGATCGCCCCGCCGGTATCGACGGCCCATGCCGCCAGGTTGAGGTTCGTCATCGCCGCCAGGTACAGGTACCCAAGCCGTCGGTGGCGCCGCGTTCCCTTCCGGCTGGCGAACAGGAACGCGCCCGCGAGCAGCGCGACGGCCGCAGCCGCCACGTGCAGGACTCCCGGGGCGATCATGCTGCGCGAACGGCGGTCGCCGCGCGGGCGTCATTCGCTCCGCGCCGATGGACCATGAAGCCGGCGCCGACGCCGATCACGATCAGCGCGACCGTCGACGGCAGCTCCCAGTCGGTGCCGACCAGCGCCGGGAAGTAGGACTCGAACCCTTCCTCCCAGTTCTGGATGGCATGGAACAGCAGCCCCGGGATGAGCGACCCTCCGCTCCCGTTGAACATGAGCGTGAACAGAAAGCTCAGCCCGACGGCGAGGATCAGGAACAGCACGATCGAGACCGGACCCCGTGAGAGGAGGACCGGCAGGTGCCACAGGCCCCACAGCACGCCGATGAGGAGGCTTGCGCGGAAGGGCGACATCCTGGCCTGGAGCTGCGGCAGCGCGAACCCACGAAGGCCCAGCTCCTCGCCCATCGCGCCGCGCAGCAGCAGCGAGACGAGGAGGCCCGCCTGCAGGCTGAACAGGGCGGTGCCGAGGGCCTCGGCCTGGAACGACGATGCCGCGCCGGCCAGTATCGTGGCGACGGCGAACAGGCCGGCGGGCAGTACGGCGAGCAGGTACCAGCCTGCGCCGAACCGCCAGCGGACCAGCCTCGCGCCAAGCTCGCGGAGGCCATCGCGGCCGAACGTCACGGCGATGATCAGGATCCCGGCAATCGAGAACGAGAAGTCGATGACTCGCGTCATCAGGTACAGCAGCCACCCGGGAAGCGCCGGGGACACACCCTCGAACTGCTGTTCCTCCACCATCCGGATGAAGTCGTCGGCGCTGACGCCCGAGCTGCCGGCTACGGCCGCAACGACGAGCCACATCCCCCAGGCGATCGCGTAGGCGAGCACGAAGAAGGCAGCCACCGGACCGAGGCTCGCGCCGCGTGGTTCGGTCGGGGTGATCGGCATCGCAGGGTCCTCCCTCCAGAATTGTTGGCGCAGTCTACCGACGGAGGCGGGGGATCGCCACCCGCGTGCCGCGTCCCGAGATTGGTCAAACATCCGCGGAGGGTCGCGGATAGTACTCGTGGGCAAGCAGTCACGAGAGGTACAGGCGATTGGACTCCAGAAGCGCTGAGCGGGATGCCGTTGCGCGCATGAAGGCGGGTGACATCGGCGGACTCGCCACGCTCGTCGAGCGGTACCAGGTCCAGGCGATCCGGACGGCATTCCTGATCGTCCGCGAACGGCCGCTGGCCGAGGACATCACCCAGGCGGCGTTCGTCCGGGCGTACGAGCGGATCGGCCAGTTCGATGCCGGGAAGCCGTTCGGTCCGTGGTTCCTGCGCAGCGTGGCCAACGACGCCATCAAGGCCGTCCAGCGCGCCCGGCGCACGGTGCCGCTCGACGGTGAGTCCGACGATGCCGGACCCGTCGCGAGCCTTCAGGCCGATCCGCGCCGTTCGCCGCTGGCCATCCTCGAGGCAGCCGAAGACGCCGCTGCCGTGTGGGACGCGCTCGGCCGGCTGCCACCGGACCAACGCGCGGTCATGGTTCTGCGCTATTTCGACGGCCTGAGCGACGCGGAGATCGCGGACCAGGTCGATGCGCCGCCGGCCACCGTTCGCTGGCGGCTGTTCGCGGCGCGGTCAAAGCTCCGCACCTGGCTCGGTGCGAGGGCGGACTGAGATGAACCAGCAAGCCCCCGCGAACGATCCTCGAGATGTTCGCCCCGCCCTCGAACCGGGAGCAACCGACATGCACGCTGAAACCCTCCGCCAGACACTGTCCTCGATCGCCGAGGACGCCATTCCCCCGACGACTGACCTGTGGCCCCGGATCGCCGGGCGACTCATCGAGGAGCCTCGACGGTCACGGCGCTGGTTCGGGCTGCGGATCCCACAAGTCCGGATCGTCCAGGCCGCCGCGGTCGCGATGGCCCTCGCCGTAATCGTCCTTGCCCAGACGTTGATGCCCGGCCAGCTCACCGCCGCCCAGGCGGCCGACATCGCCCGCGGCGACCCGCAGGTGGCGGCGCTGCTCCGTGGCGACATCACGATCGCGACCGTCACGAGCACGGTCAACGGCGTCGCCACCGTCGTCGTCGAGGACAGCCAGGGCCAGCAGGTGACGGTCGCGGTCGACCTCCGCAGCCGCGTGGCGACGGTCGTCTACCACGGCCCCCAGCTCTCCGAGGCGCTCATGGCCAAGGCCCTCGAGGTGGTTCGCACGGATCAGAGGACGAGCGCGCTCCTCGACCAGGGCGCGACGATCGGCCGGATCATGCCGATCCAGGTCAGCTTCCAGGGCGTCGACCCGGCCACCGGCGAGCCGACCCAGGGCTCGGAGACGTGGGCGCAGGTGCCGCTCGAGCTCGATGGCAAGGAGTGGAGCGCGTACGTCAACCTGCCGATGGGCCGGATCGACCAGCTCGTGGACCCGCAGGGGCAGCAGGTCCAGCTGCCCTGACCTCCCGCCGGGAGAGAGGCCGCGTCAGGCGCGAGCTCGGGCTCGCTCGAGTCCCTCGAGGATGAGGTCGAGCCCGAACTCGAACTCGTCGGCGTAGTCGTAGCCGGGCTGCAGCACGTGCTCCACCGTGAGCTCGGCCAGGTGCGGATACCGGTCGGCGGGCAGCTGCCGCAGAAAGTACGCTGCGGCCGCTGCTGCCTGCTCCGGAGTGTCGAGCGGCATCGCTCGCTGCTGCATCGCGAAGCCGTAGATGTGGCTGTCGATCGCGGAGTACGCGTGCGCCGCCAGCGCGACCGAGAACCCGTCCTCACGAAGGCAGCGGATGACCGCGTCGTGATGCTCCAGCGTGGCGGGCCCCGGATTGGTCCGCGATTCCATGAGGCTGGTGGCCCAGGGGTGCCGTTCGAGCACCCGGAGCGCCGAGATCGCCCGTTGCCGCATGGCCGCCTTCCAGCCGACACCGTCCGGCGGGAGACCGATCTCGCCGAACACGATGTCCACCATGCCGTCGAGCAGGTCCTCCTTGCTGGCGACGTGGTTGTACAGCGACATCGCCTCGACCCGCAGCGCACCGGCGAGCTTGCGCATGGAGAGGGCCTCGATCCCGCCGGCATCGGCCAGCGCGAGGGCGCTCCGCACGACGCGGTCCCGGTTCAGGCGGATCCGGCGCCCCGCGTCCGAGTTGGACTGCATCGTCATCTCCATCGTCGATCCCGGCGGCCCACCCGCCGGGCGGCAAGTTCGGGTGTTGACAAACTTACACCGTATGTATAGGGTACGCCAATACTTACATCGTAAGTCGTCGTTGACCCGAAGGAGGGATCACATGCGCGCCCCCAAGCGTCTCGCGAGAATTGCCGGGCTCCTGTACCTGATCGTCGCCATCTTTGGCGGCTTTGCCCAGTTCGGTGTTCGCGCCCAGGTGTACGTTGCCGGCGACGCCGCCGCAACGGCCGGGAACGTCGTCGCGAACGCGGGGCTCGTCCGCGTCGGCGTGGTCGCCGACCTGCTGCAGGCGACGGTCTTCGTGTTCCTCGCGATGACGTTCTACCTGCTGCTCAAGGACGTGAACCGGAACGCGGCCCGCGCGATGGTGGTTCTGGTCGCGATCGCCACCACGATCATGTGCCTCAACATGGTGTTCCAGTTCGCCGCCCTGCTGGTCGCAACCGATCAGTCCTACGTGACGGCCTTCGGCACCGCCGGAGCCAGCGCCCTGGTGCAGCTGCTGCTCGACATCCAGCACTACGGCTTCCTCATCGCCCAGATCTTCTTCGGCCTGTGGCTGGTGCCCCTCGGCTACCTCGCCTTCCGGTCGGGGATGTTCCCTCGGGCGCTGAGCGTCCTGCTCGTCGTGGGCGGTGTCTGCTACCTGGCGGACATGATCGCGCTGTTCCTGGTTCCCGAGCTCGGCGCCCGGATCAACGAGATCATCGTCATCCCGTCGACGGTCGCCGAGCTCTGGATGGTCGGATACCTGCTCCTGAAGGGGGTCCGGGCTCCGCGCCGCGCGGACAGTGCGCCGGCGATGGTGCCTGCCGCCGCCTGAGCGCCATCCCCGGCGGCCGACCTCGCCCGGGCACGGCCGCTTTCCACGCCGCCTGCCGAACCCGCCGCGTCCTTTGCGGCGGGTTCGGCGTTTGCTGTCCAGCACGGCAACAAGGGTGCCGCGCGCCGCGTAGCGGGGGGTCCGGCAATCTGGCTGGCAGCCTGAGGTCGTGTCCGCGGACCTCGATGGACGCGACGGATATGCTGGAGGACACGCAGGGAGAGGAGCACCATGCCAAACGAGCAGGAGATCGGCCGTCGCGTACGCGACAGCATCATCGGAACGATCAAGGGGACGGGCGAGATCACCGAGGTGACCGTGGCGACGCTGTCGTCCGCCGTCCAGCGCACGTTCAAGGAAGCGGGCTCGGCCGGCGCCAGTGCCGCCGATCTGGCCATCGGCGCCGTCAAGGGGACGATCCTCGCCACGGGCGAGGTCATCGGGCTGGGGGCGCAAACGGCCGCGGAGTCCATCAGCGCTACCGCTACCGCGGCAGGTGTCGCCGCCAGCTCGATCGGCTACGCGGCCAAGGCCGCCGTCGTGGGCGGTGTCCGCGGCTCATCCGAGGCCGGCGTCGAGACCCTCGAGGCGATCAGCCGCACGAGCCGGAGCGCGGTCTCGGAAGCGTCGGCGGTGGGTGCCGACATCACGGCCGCGGCCGTTGGTGCGGTTGAGGGTGCGATCGAGATTGCCAAGGAGACCAGCGTCAGCGCGGAAGCGGCTGCCGCAGCGGCCGCGACGGGAGCGATCGCCGCGGCGGGCGACATCGGCGATGCGGCCGCAACCCGTGTCCGGAATTCGGTGCAGGGAACGATCCGCGGCGTGAAGGTCGTCGTCAAGACGCCGCTCGAATAGCGCTCGCGGCGCCGGTGGCGCCGAGCGTCCGGTTCCTGGAATCGGGGGTCCCGGTTCAGCGTGTGACGCCGGCCCGGTTCGGGACGGCTGCGTCCCGGGCGGGGCCGACCCGCCTTCTCAGCCTTGCGCGGGCCGCACCCGCGACTCCTCACCAACGCGATCCCGGCCGCCCTCCTTCGCTCGGTAGAGCGCCTGATCCGCGCGATCGACCACGTCGCTGGCCGAATCTCCGGGTCGCCACCCCGCCACGCCGAGGCTGGCGGTGACCGTCTGTGGCACGTTCGGGGGAGGTGCCTTCCGGATCGCGAGCCGAAGGCGCTCGGCCCAGGCCCGGGCATCGCTCGGGCCTGCGTCGCGCAGAATCGCGACGAACTCCTCGCCCCCGTAGCGGGCGACGAAGTCGGAGCGCCGCGCGGCCGCGCGCAGCAGCGCGCCGAGCCACCGCAGCACGGCATCCCCGACGGGATGACCGTACCGGTCGTTCACGTCCTTGAAGTGATCGATGTCGAGGATCACGACCGCGAACACGGCGTCGGGACTGGCTCTGGCGACCTCCACGGCAAGACGAGTGTCAAACGCGCGTCGATTGGCGACTCCGGTCAGGGCGTCCTGACGCGCCATCCTGTCGAGACGACCGCGGTCCCGATCGATCCGGCGATGCTCGCGGACCATCGTCTCGTTGACATCCATCAGGGCACTTGCAATGTCATCGACAACGGGCGGCTCGCCGATCATCACGATTGCCCCGTCCGGCCGCCGGCAGGCGGTGACGCGGAAGTCGCGAGGCACGTCGTGCGCATCCGGAAGGGCTCCCCAGACGCGCGATTCCCAGGCGTGCCCCAGGCCCCCGACCCAGGAGCCGAACGCGTCGGCCTGGCCCTCGCCCACGAACACCGCAAGCGGCTTACCGATCGGGTTGCCGCGGGCCAGTCGGACGAAGGCCGGGTTTGCCGCAACGATCGTCGATGCCGGATCGGTCACGGCGCAAACGAGCGCCTCCGTCGCCCAGATGACCGCCTCGAGGTCGACGCCGCTCAGCCATCGAGCGTGCGCGGTCACGTTGCCTGCGCTTCGGTTCCGAACCGCTGGCGGAGCAGGGCCGAGGCAGCGCCGGCGTCGGCCAGCAGGGCATCAGCTCCGATCCCGAGAGCGACGCTGGGATCATCGCGATACGCCTGACCGCCGACCATCACGAACGGCGGCGCCTCGAGCTGCCGGATCGCCGCGATCGAGGCGGCCGCGCCGGCAAGGTGCGTCGTCAGTGCGGTCGACAGGCCGACGACGTCCGGCTCGCTCTCGGCGACCAGGTGCTGCAGCGCGTCCGGCGGCGTCAGGGCGCCCAGGAACAGCACCTCCCAGCCATCGGCCTCCAGGAAGTCGCCGACCATTCGAAGCCCGACATCGTGGAGCTCGCCATCCGTGCATGCGAGCACGGCCCGCCGCCCGATCGCCGGCAGCTCGACGAGCCTCGGCGCCACCATTGCCATCACCGAAGACACGATCGCGGTCGCGAGATGTTCCTGTGCCACGCTGATGAGGCCCCGCTGCCAGCGGGAGCCAACTTCCTGGAGCGAGGGTCCGAGCACGTCGAGGTACAGCGTCCTGGCCAGAACGCCGTGGTCGAGCAACTCGAACGCGGCGGCGCGCGCCTCGCGCGGTGAGCCTCCCAGCAGGACGTCGGCGTAGCCCCCGGGCGACGAGCCGATCACGGTTTCGCGCCCGCGGCGCCGGAGACGAGCTCGTCGATCCGCCGAGCGTCATCCGGACGCAGGGTCATGACCGCCTCCCCGACCAGTTGGAGATTCCTCCGGAAGGCGTCCATCGGGAAGCCACGTGCCTCGAGCAGTCCGCGGAGCCACTCGACATTCACCGCGAACGATTCGGGCCCGGCGGCGTCAAGGGCATCGACCAGCCACGCGACAAGATAGGCGTTGTCGTGCGCGCAATAGCGCCGACCGCGGTCGCCATAGCGCTCATCGTGGTCTGGGAATTCCGTGTAGTAGCGGTCGCAGACGGCCTCGGCGATGCTCAGCCACCGCGAGGGAAACTGGGGATCCGTGGTCGGGACCGGCGAGCTCATCGGACCATGACCTCATAGCCCGTGACGTGCTCGAGCCGCTCGAGTCGTATGGCGTCCTGGAGGTGGCCCGGGATCCGGTCGTGCGACACGCGATGCTCGGCGCTCTTCATGTACGCCGTGAAATCAGCGCGCCGCGCCCAATGGCTGACCATCAGCACCTCACCCGGCTCGCGCTCGGACCGCCAGACTTCGAGGTTCAGGAACCCGGGAAACGCGTCGACCAGGCCCGCCCGGTCGCGGAACGCGGCGATGAGGTCATCGACGGCCGCAGGATCGACGCGGAGTCGAGAAACCGAGACATATGTCGTCGCGCTCATCGGGCCCCCATGCAGGAGATACCTGCGCCGGCTCAATCGAGACTCGTTGCCGTGCCTCCTGGCAACCCTACGGGTAGTCCCCCTGATGGAGATGACGAACCGTCATGACGCCAGTTGGCGAGCGACCGACCCTGAACGTGGACGTGTTCGCCCGTCATGATCTCGCCGCCCGTCCGAGTGGCCATCCTCGAGCGACGCCATCGGGAGGTCGATGAGCGAGCAGCGGGCCGGGGCTGCGAGTCGACGGGGCGAGATGAACCTGGCAAGGCGGCAGGACGACGAACGGGCCGCAGCGGCGCGCCGTGATGAGGCGACTCAGCGATTCGAGGTACGGCGGTTCCTCAGCCTCCTGATCGTCACGGCCATGATCACCATGCTGATCGATGTCATCGCGTCAATCGCCATCGGCAGTCCCCGGTGGTTCGCGCCGGTGATCGTGGGAGGATTGGTCGGCGGATGGCTTGCGGCGGGACCCCGCCGCGCGATCGATCACGGCAATGTCCAGGCGATCGTGAGTCGGGTGGCGATCGTGGTCATCGCCTGGATCCTCGTGGTGGCGTTGTTCCAGCCGTTCCTCGCGCTTGCCCTGGTGCCGGCCTACCTGGTGCCGGTCGCGATGGGCCTGCCGTACCTCGAAGGGCGAAGGCTTCGTCTGGTCATGGGCCTTGCGTGGGTGGCGGCCATTGGCTCCATGCTCGTCCATCTCCTCCCCGACGACGCGGCCCCGGCCGTGGTCGAGACAATCGTGGAGGTGGCGGCCCTCGTCACGGTGATCGGGGTCGTCTTCATCGTCCTGAACCGAGGGGCGGTGACCCTCAAGGCCTCCGGTCGCGAGTTCCGCCGGCTGTTCCAGCTGTCATCGGACCTCGCCGAGACGACCGATCCAGGCGTGCTCGGCGGGCTTGTCGCGCGACACCTCGCCGAAGCGACCGGGTTCGACGACTGCGTCATCTACGCGCTCGCGCCAGACACCGGGCAGCTTGCCCCGTTCGGATCGCATCCGATCGAGCGTTCACTGGAGACGGATCCCGAGTCGATCGCGACGCGGCCCATGCTCGCGCGCGTTGCCCGCGATCAGGCGTCGTCCGTGATCGACGTGGCCGACGAGCAGGCGGACCCGCTCGAACGTGACCGCCTCCGGGCCCTCGGTCGAACGACCATGCTGCTCCTGCCCCTCACCGCCCAGGACCGCTCGGTCGGGATCGCCGAGCTGACGAGCGCCGTGCCCCACTCGATCGACGTCCGAGGGCTCGCCCTCGCCCGGACGCTGACGTTCGAGGCGGCCATGGCGATCGAGAACGGGCGGCTCTACCAGGAGCTTCGCCACCGGTCGCTCCACGACCCGCTCACCGGTCTCGCCAACCGGAGCCTGTTCGACGATCGCGCGGAGCATGCCATCGCCAGGCTCGCTCGCACGGCGGGGACAGGCATCGCCGTCCTGTTCATGGACCTCGATGGGTTCAAGACCATCAACGACACGCTCGGTCATGCCCGGGGCGACCGGCTGCTGATCCTCATCGGGGAGCGGTTGCGGACGGTCGCACGCGCAGCGGACACCGTGGCTCGTCTGGGCGGTGACGAGTTCGCGTTGCTGCTCGAGGACGTTGCCTCCGTCGACGCGGCGCTCGCCGTGGCCGCGCGGGTGGTCGATGCCCTGGCCGAACCGTTCGATCTTGCCGGTCAGCTCACCAGGACATCGGTCTCGATCGGTGTCGCGTTCCGGTCTGGGCAGGACATCAACTTCGACGATCTGCTCGCGGATGCGGATGCCGCGATGTACGAGGCGAAGGCGGCCGGCAAGGGTCGGGCCGTGCTCTCCGCGGGCAGCCGATCCGCACAGGACCTGGGGCACGCAGCCGCGTCGGCCGAGGCCATGACCACGCCGCACATCCCTGCGGTCATCGTCGAGAGGCCGAGGCTGCGAGACGACGGGGGCGTGGCAGGCCCCACGAAACGATCCGGGGACGAAAGGGCTGCAGCCCCAAGCCCCGACAACGCGATCCAGCGAGTCGAGGTGCGGCGGTTCCTCAGTATCCTGATCGTCACGACGCTGATCGGTGGCGCCATGGTCACCATCGCGGCCATCGCCGTCGACAATCCAAGGTGGTTTGCGACGACGATCCTCGCCGTCGCGACCTCCATCTGGCTCGCCGCCTTCCCCCGCCGCGCCGTCGACCACGAACCCATCGAGACGGTCGTCAGCCAGGTCGCGATCGTGCTCACGGGCACCATCGTCGTGGTCGCGATCGTCCAGCCGTTCCTCGCGCTGGTCCTGGCGCCGGCCACGCTGTTGCCGGTCGCGCTCGGTCTTCGCTACCTTGCGGGGCGGTCGCTCCGCCACCTGATGGTTTCTGCCTGGGTGGCAACCGTGGCCATCGTGTTTGCGGGTCTCCTCCCCGACGACGCGGTCCCGCCCATAGTCGCGATCCTTGTACGCATGTGGGTCCTCGCGACAGTGATCGGGCTTGTCTTCTTCCTCCTGTACCGGTCGGCCGAGGGCCTCAAGGCCTCGGGTCGCGAGTTCCGCCGGCTGTTCCAGCTGTCATCGGACCTCGCCGAGACGACCGATCCAGGCGTGCTCGGCGGGCTTGTCGCGCGACACCTCGCCGAAGCGACCGGGTTCGACGACTGCGTCATCTACGCGCTCGCGCCAGACACCGGGCAGCTTGCCCCGTTCGGATCGCATCCGATCGAGCGTTCACTGGAGACGGATCCCGAGTCGATCGCGACGCGGCCCATGCTCGCGCGCGTTGCCCGCGATCAGGCGTCGTCCGTGATCGACGTGGCCGACGAGCAGGCGGACCCGCTCGAACGTGACCGCCTCCGGGCCCTCGGTCGAACGACCATGCTGCTCCTGCCCCTCACCGCCCAGGACCGCTCGGTCGGGATCGCCGAGCTGACGAGCGCCGTGCCCCACTCGATCGACGTCCGAGGGCTCGCCCTCGCCCGGACGCTGACGTTCGAGGCGGCCATGGCGATCGAGAACGGGCGGCTCTACCAGGAGCTTCGCCACCGGTCGCTCCACGACCCGCTCACCGGTCTCGCCAACCGGAGCCTGTTCGACGATCGCGCGGAGCATGCCATCGCCAGGCTCGCTCGCACGGCGGGGACAGGCATCGCCGTCCTGTTCATGGACCTCGATGGGTTCAAGACCATCAACGACACGCTCGGTCATGCCCGGGGCGACCGGCTGCTGATCCTCATCGGGGAGCGGTTGCGGACGGTCGCACGCGCAGCGGACACCGTGGCTCGTCTGGGCGGTGACGAGTTCGCGTTGCTGCTCGAGGACGTTGCCTCCGTCGACGCGGCGCTCGCCGTGGCCGCGCGGGTGGTCGATGCCCTGGCCGAACCGTTCGATCTTGCCGGTCAGCTCACCAGGACATCGGTCTCGATCGGTGTCGCGTTCCGGTCTGGGCAGGACATCAACTTCGACGATCTGCTCGCGGATGCGGATGCCGCGATGTACGAGGCGAAGGCGGCCGGCAAGGGTCGGGCCGTGCTCTCCGCGGGCAGCCGATCCGCACAGGTTCCGGGTCGCGTCGTGCCGACAGCCGGTTGAGCCCCGGCCAGGTCCGCATCCAGGCGGCTGGTGGAGCCGTGACACGACGTCGAGCTCGTCGGCGTTGTGGCGTGAGCGGGAGGGCCGAGCAGAAGGACGACAGCTATGGTGTCCTGACGATCGTCGAGTTCGTGCGCGGATTCATGGCCGCGAAGATCGCGAACGATCCGACCGTCTCAAGCTCCACCCGCTCGAATGATGCCCCGAGGATTTCGCTGAGCCCCTCCAGGGTGTCGCCCAGGTTGTCGAAGATGCCCCGCCGGTTGTTGGCGTCGAGCGTCCGCCGTGACAACCACGTGTGTGACCCGGATGTCCCGAGGATCGATGCGCCGAAGAGGACGCCCGTTGGTGCCAGCCACGTCGGCCACCGCCCCGGCCTTGCGCGAGAGCGGTCCCGGCAGGCAGTGGATCACTTCGTTCAGCGCGGCGGAGCGAACGGTCCATGGTTCACAAGCACGAAACGGGAAAGGTGGAGCGGGAGACGGGGTTCGAACCCGCGACATTCAGCTTGGGAAGCTGACACTCTGCCAACTGAGTTACTCCCGCTCGGAGGGCGCTCGGATCGACCGTCTGCCTGTCGGCGGGGCCTATTCTAGCGGGCCCTGAGAAGAGTCACAGCGCTCGGTGTCACAGTGCTCGGGCAGCGGATGACTCCCCACAGCGCTGCCTGCGTGGGCGGCATCCGAGGCCAATCGCGCCAACCAGCTGGTGTGCCGCAACACCGCGGTCGGAGCGGCAGGCGAGCCGGACCATCTCCGCCGGGCGCTCGATCTGACGGCGGGCCCTGCCATTGATCGTCAGCCGCCCATGACGTCCTTCGCAAGGGTGACGGCGTTGTCGATGGTCACGCTCGTGCCGCTCACGTGAACGCTCATACCACCGGTGTCGAGCTTCACGATCAGCAGCACGCCGGTCGGGGGCAGGGGCGACGGCAGGCCGGTCTGGACGACGGCGCAGGCCGACACCCCGAGATCGGGCACCGGAGTTGCGCCCGCTTGGCAGCCGGAGCCGGCCAGAAACGCGCTTCCCGGCTCGAGCCACCCGATCGTGGCGCCGCCGGGCGGCGTCGTGGAGGACCAGGAGCAGACGTGGCCGTCCCAGCCGTGCGACTTGATGTGGATGCCGAGTGTCGTGTCGATCGTGGCCACGGGCAGGATGTCGCAGACGTTCTTGCCATACGGCACCGAGCCGCCCGATACCGGGCTTGGGGTCGTAGGCGAGACGGCGGAGGTCGGCGCGACCGAGGCCGATGCCGGCGCGGTCGGTTCGCTGATCGACGCCGGCGCCTGACTCGACGGAGCGCTCGCCGGGTTCGACGGCGACGGCGTAGTCCCGGCCGAGCTGCAGGCCGCCGCGACCACGAGAACGCCGAGGATGGTGGCGACTGACCGGTTGAGGTGCATGGTTAGCCTCTCTGGTGCTGGATGTCGACGGCCGGGTGATGGTGCGGCCGGTCGACCTGGGTGATCCGATCGAACGGCAGGCCGGCCCGCTCGGTCACCTCGCGCACCGAGGCCTTCGAGTCCGCCTCGAACAGCGTCAGCACGATCTGGTCATCGCGCGCGATGAACGCGTCCACGAGCCGGACGAGACCGCCCTCGGCAGAGACGGCCACGGCTGCGCGCCGCGCGGCCTCCGTGGCCTCGGCCAGGCCCTGTTCGGTGACATCGGGCCAGTACCGCTCCACGATGAACGTGATGCGGCTGCCGGTCTGGGACACGGGACGCATGGCCATGGGATTGCAGGCTAGGGCGTGTCACCCGGCCGATGAAGGGGTGGTTTCCCCCCTTCTGAACTCCCCGGTGAAGGGTTGGAGCCTACGGGTCGGGTGCGAGCTCGGCGGCGTGCGCCCGACTCCGCTCGCTCATCCACGAACCCAGCTCCGCTCGGGAGCCGACGCCCAGCTTGCGGTAGACCCGGGCGATCGCCTTCTCGACGCCCTTCGGCGAGAGAAACGCAGCCGCCGCGATCTGGCGTGCCGTCAGGCCGCGCGCCGCAAGCTGGGCCACACGCTCCTCCGTCGGGCTCAACTCGGAAGGGGCGGCCGGACGCAGTCCGATGCGTGCGTGCTCGTCGCGTGCCCGGGACGCCCACAGCGGAGCCCCCAGGCGTTCGAACGTCGCCAGGGCCTCGCCCAGCGAGGTCGCGGCGGCGCGCTTCTCCCTGCGCCGTCGCTGGACCAGGCCGAGCGCCAGCAGCGTGCGAGCCCGTTCGAATGGCGTGTCTACGGCGCCGTGGAGCGCGAGCGCCTCGTTCGCGCGTTGCAGGGCCTCGCCGGCGTCGCCACGAGCCAGCGCAAGCAGTGCCCGGCACCGGGCCGCGAGCGGCAGTGCCGGAAGGCGAGCAAGCCTCAGGGCCGCCGTCTCGTACGGAGCCAGGATCGATTCCGCGTCCTCGAGGCGGCCAAGGGCGATGAGGGCCTCGACCAGATCGGGCACGAGGGGCAGGATGCCCGGATCGCGAACCTCGGCGGCCTCGAGGAACGGCACGACCGGCAGCAGGAGCGCGACCGTCCGCTCGGGCTGACCGCTCATCAGGGCCGCGAACCCGAGCACCCCCGCGTTCTCCTGGATACCCGGTCCGTATCGGCGGATCGTGGCCGTCGCCAGCCCTTCCTCGGACAGCGCGACGGCGTCCGCGATCCGCCCGACGCTCGCGTCGATCCGCGCCACGGCCGATCGGAGCAGGACGTTCATGAGCCCTTCGATCTCGGCGAGATAGGGGCGTGCCGCGTCGGCCAGGGCCATTGCGACATCCCAGCGGCCGATCGCGAGCTCGACCTGGCAGCGCGCGTACAGGAGGTACGGGATCGCATCCTCGTCCCCGTTTGCCTGGGCCGCTACATGCAGACCCTCGAGCATGGCCCGGGCGTCCGCGAGCTGTCCCGTCCAGCCGAGGATGAGCGCCCTGATCATGCTCGGGCGCCACTCGATCAGGCGCGGCATGCCCGGTGCCTCGAGCTCGATGGCCCGGTCCAGCAGGCTCGCGTCGAGGCCCCGCCCGCGGATGAACCCGATGATCACGACGAACGCGAGCGCGCCGGCCTCTGCCCCCGCGTTCCCGGATGCCCTGGCCAGCTCGAGCGCCCGTTGCGCGTGGTCCGCGGCGGCTCCAAGCCGGCCCAGCATCGTCAGGTTCAGCGCCAGCTGCTGCTCGATCGCCGATGCCACGGCCGGATCGGCGACCGCCTCGAGCCGCGCCCGCTCCAGGATCTCGATGGCCGCCGGCGGGTCTTCGCGCCGGTAGCGCAACGCCGCCAGCCGGCGCATCTGGTCGGCGCGGATCGGACCGGGGCGCGTGGACACGATGAGACCCTCGAGGAGACGCTCGGCGCGGCCGTGGTCACCCGCCTCCGCAAAGCACGCGGCAGCGGCCTCCGTCCAGGAGACCCGACCGCGATGAACTCGCACCGGCAGGCGCGCGGCAGCGGCAAGGTAGAGCTCGGCGGCTTCGCCGGGGGCGCCGCGGCCCAAGGCGATCCCGGCGCCGCTCGCGATCCGCTTGGCCGTCCGGGAATCCGGCTGCTGATGGCCCGCGACGAGGTGCCAAGCGCGCTCCACCGGATCGGCGACGACGACGGCCAGGCGGCGATGGAGCGCCAACCGCTCGGACTCGGGCGCGCGCTGGTAGGCCACCGAGCGGAGGAGGGGGTGGGCAAACCGAAGGCGTTCCCCGCTGCGGACCAGGACGCCGTCCGCGAGGGCGGGGTCAAGCAGGGTGGGGTCACGAGGGCCGAGCGCGCGGCGAACCAGCGAGACCCGCGGGTTGGCGAGGGCGGCAACGACGAGCAGGGCGGCGAGGACGTCATCATCGAACGTGGCCAGGCGCTGCTCGAGCGCGGCGAGGAGCGTGCCGGGAACCTCCACGAGGGGCTCGCCCCGGCGAATCGAGTCCCGTGCGGCCGTCCGTCGCAGCTCGATGGCGAAGTAGGGATTGCCGGCCGCGGCACGCACGACCTGCCGGACCTGGCGTGCCGAGAGCTCGGGCCCGGGCAGCGAACGCAGGATGGCGGTCACGGTGTCGTCGGAGAGCGGCCCGAGGGGGATCGACGTGAGGTCGAGGGCAGACGGGCTCGGCAGGAACGGGGGTGGCTGCGCCGTCGCGTCTGCGCGCTGCGTGACGATGAAGCCGACCGGCTCGTCTCGCAGTCGCCGGGTCATGAACCGGAGCGCGGCAGCGCTGGGTGCATCCAGCCACTGGGCGTCGTCGATGGCGATGAGGACTGGGGTGCGGTGGGCGAGTGATCGGACGAGCCCCAGCAGCCCGACCGCGACGGCCAGTGACTCCACAGGAGTCGGACCCGGCGCCTGGCGCAGGACGGCGATCTGGAGCGCCCGGAGCTGCGGCTCGGGCAGGAGCTCCGCTGCTGCGTCGAGCACCGGATCGACAAGGTCGATGAGGCCGGCGAAGGGCAGTGCCAGCTCCGGTGTCTCGGGATCGGCGAAGAGAACCCGGATGCCCGCCACGGCGGCGATGACCAGCGCCGCCCGGAGCAGCGCCGACTTCCCGATGCCCATGTCACCATGGATGACCAGGGCAGCCGGGCCCCTGGTGAGGCGGTCAAGGAACTCCCGGATCCGATCGAGCTCCGGCGCCCGCCCCAGCATGGCAGCGTCGACGGCGCCGTCCATGCCTCGTTCGTCCACGTCGCTGATCCCCACGTCCGGCGTCCCGGACTGTGGCTCGTCGCCGCACCGATGCCCAGGCCCGTTGGCCGGGCATCGTCAATGGCTGATCCGTGGACGCCCGCCAATTGTCGACCGCTCGTGCCAGACCGGCAACATGCCTCAGCGACATCATCATTCTGACCGGGAGCGGCCGGAGGATTCGTCCTCGGCTGCGCCTCGGTCGGAGCCGGCGAGCAGCTCCCTACCTCGCCGCGACCTCGATCTGCGTCGGCCATGGCCCGGGACCCCGGCCGTCCTGCGGTCGCCCGAGAAGGTAGCCCTGGCCGCAGGCGATCCCGATCGAGCGAAGCATCTTGAGCTCAGCGGTGGTCTCGATGCCTTCCGCGATCAGCTGCAGGTTTCGCTCCGCCGCGAAGTAGCTGACCCCGGCGATCAGCGCCTGCCGGGCGAGATCGGTGTCGATGTCCCGGATGAGCCCGATGTCGAGCTTCACGAAGTCGGGCGCGAGCTCCAGGATGTGGCGGAGGCTGGCATAGCCGGCACCGGCATCGTCGACCGCCAGGCGGACGTCGAGCCCGATTGCCGTGAGCTCCTGGCGGAGCGCCGGGTAGTCGTCAATGGCAACGTGCTCGGTGATCTCGAGGACGAGTGGTCGCACCTGTCCGCCAAGGATTGTCCGGAGCGAGCCCGATCGGATGAGCGACGGAGAGACGTTCAGGCTGAGGTACGCGTCGGATGGCAGATTTGTCGCCGCCTCGAGGGCCGCATGGAGCGTGGCTGCCTCGAGCTCGAGTCCGAGACCAGACCGGGCCGCGAGCGCGAACGTGACGTCGGGCGGGACGCCGTTCGAGAAGCGACTGAGGGCTTCGTAGCCGATCACCACCCCGGTGCGGAGCGTCACGATCGGCTGGAAGAACGGGGTGAAGGCCGCCGCGTCGAGGATCTCCTGGATGCTCCCCCGGGCGGCCTCATCCCTGTTGCGAGCCTCGAGCCCGGCGGACAGCAATGTCCCGAGGATCGAGGCGAGCGTTGTCAGCACCGGTAGCTCGCCAAACCCATCTTCCACCCGGTCGTGAGTGCCGAAACCGACCACCCCGATCACGCCGGAGGGCCCCCGCAGCGGGGCGTATGCGACGGTTCGCAGCCCCGTGCCGGTGATCTGTTCACCGTAGGTCCCATCCTGGGCGCCGGCACGCCACTCTTCCGTCCAGGCGCCGGCCGACGCGCGCTCGAACAGGTAGCGAGCGCGTTTCGCCGGGATCACGCGGTTCGACGTGAACGCGACCGCGACGCGCCCCTCGACGGCCAGGATGAGCCCGTGGTCCCCGCCGTCCAGCGCGATCACGAAGGACGACTCGATGTTCGGGAGACCGATCATCTCGGCGCAGGCGTCCGCCGCGATCGTCTCGGGCGGGGCGCTCGAATCGATCCGGTTGAGTGCCGCCTCGATCAGCGCGCGCTCCCGGGTGCGTCGCGCAATCTCGCTCTCGAGGGCGTGCTCACGGGTGACGTCCCGATCGGTCTGCATGAAGCCGACAAGGCGGTCGGACGCGTCACGGATCGGGGAGATGACGGCCTCGAGCTCGAGGAGGGCCCCGCCCTTGGCGCGATTGGTGAGTGAGCCGCTCCACGTCCTGCCGGTTGCGGCCGCAGCCCAGATCGCGTCGAAGAAGGCGTGGTCGTGGCGACCGCTGGCGATGATGCTCGCGTGACGCCCGACGATGTCCTCCGATTCGTACCCGTAGATGCGGCTGAACGACTGGTTGATGTACGTGACCGTTCCGTCGAGGCCGTGCATCCAGACGGCATCGGCGGTCTGTTCCACGGCGGCGGCGAGCTGCGCGCGCTCCGCCTCCGTCGCCACCCGTTCGGTGATGTCCTGGACCGTCCCGACGACCCTGATCGGCGTCCCGCCGTCATCGCGGATCACCGCCGACGCGTCGTGGACGATCCGGATGCTGCCATCGGGTCGGAGCACCCGGTATTCGAGGACGCGCGCGCCGTCGTCGGCCACGGCCGCCAACCGCCCGGCATCCACGCGCGCCCGGTCATCGGGGTGAACGAACGCGAGGAATGCCTCGGGGGTCCCGGGGATCGAGCCCGGCTCTGCCCCGTAGATGCGATGGAGCTCATCCGATCGCACGCCCGTGGCCGAGGCGACGTCCCACTCCCAGCTGCCGATGTGTGCGAGCCGCTGCGCCTCGGCAAGATTGCGCTCGCTCGTGCGGAGTCCGTCGATCAGGCGTGACCGCTCGTCCTCCTCGGCCCGGCGCAGGCTGATGTCGCGGATCGCGACCGTGACGAGGCTCCCATCGGCGCCGTGGGGTGGGCTCAGCATGATCTCGATGGGGAACTCGGTGCCGTCCCTGCGCCGGGCGGTGAGCTCGATCCCGATGCCGATCGCCTTGGTCAGCGCGGCTTCCGCGGAGCGCAGGTTGCCCGCAACGAGCCGCTCGGCAAGGCCCTCGGGGATGATGTTCGTGACGGGCTGCCCGAGGAGCGCATCTCGCTCGTAGCCGAACTGCTTGTCCGCCTGTGCGTTCAGGAGGACGATCGCGCCGGCCTGGTCGACCACGACAATCGCGCCCGGGGCCGCCTCGAGCAAGCCGCGGTCCCTCGCCCCCGACGCCTCATCCTCCGGTTTCGTGGGTCGTTCTAGCACGGACTACCTCGTCTCCCCGTCCCCATGACCGAGGCCCTTCCTGCCGCTGCTCGGCAGACGTCCTTTCTCGCCTGAATGCGCTGACCGCCCCCTGCGAGGTGTACGGGACACGACGGACAACCCGAACCCGCGACCGCCACGCTGCACCAGCGGCGCCGCGTCGTCATTACGCGTCGTCATTCCCCGCGAGTTCGACTTGGTGTCGCCCATCGGGGATCGACGCAGCCATCGGATCGCGCTGCTCGCGCAGGCCAGTACAGGTCTCCCGCAGGGTCCGCGAGGCAGGTGTCAATGCGCAACGCCGGCGCCGAGGCCGCCCGCCGCCCTGGCGGTCGGCGTCCCGGGTACCCTTGAAGGACACGTCACCCCCCGAGCTCAGACACGATCGGAAAGAAGCCATGGACCGAACTGCCGGCACGTCGAACCGAGACTGGTGGCCCAATCAGCTCGACCTTGCGAAGCTCCGCCAGAACTCCCCGCTCTCGGATCCCATGGGCGTTGACTTCCACTACGCGGACGAGTTCGCGAAGCTCGACCTCGAGGCCGTCAAGCGGGACATCGTCGAGCTCATGACGACCTCGCAGGACTGGTGGCCGGCCGACTTCGGTCACTACGGGGGCCTGTTCATCCGGATGGCCTGGCACAGCGCGGGCACGTACCGCATCAGCGACGGTCGTGGCGGCGGGTCCCGCGGCCAGCAGCGCTTCGCGCCGCTCAACAGCTGGCCGGACAACGTGAACCTCGACAAGGCGCGCCGGCTGCTGTGGCCGATCAAGCAGAAGTACGGCCGCAGGATCTCGTGGGCCGACCTGCTGGTCTTCGCCGGCAACTGTGCCCTCGAGTCGATGGGCTTTCGGACGTTCGGCTTCGGCGGCGGTCGCGAGGACGTGTGGGAGCCGGACGACATGGACTGGGGCTCCGAGGACACGTGGCTCGGGGACGAGCGGCATAGCGGCGACCGGGAGCTTGACAACCCGCTCGCGGCCGTCCAGATGGGCCTGATCTACGTCAACCCGGAAGGCCCCAACGGCAACCCGGATCCGCTCGCCGCCGCAAAGGACATCCGCGAGTCGTTCCGCCGCATGGCGATGAACGACGAGGAGACGGTGGCGCTCATCGCCGGCGGGCACACGTTCGGCAAGACGCACGGGGCGGGTCCGGCGACGAACGTCGGTCCGGAGCCGGAGGCGGCACCGATCGAAGCCCAGGGCCTCGGCTGGGCGAGCAGCTTCGGTACCGGCAAGGGCGGCGACACGATCTCCAGCGGCATCGAGGTCACCTGGACCACGACGCCCACGAAGTGGAGCAACAACTTCTTCGAGAACCTGTTCGGCTTCGAGTGGAAGCTCGTCAAGAGCCCGGCCGGCGCCAACCAGTGGGTCGCGGAAGGCGGTGCCGGCACGGTCCCCGACGCCCACGACCCCGCGAAGCACCATGCGCCCACGATGCTGACCACCGACCTCTCGCTGCGCTTCGACCCTGTCTACGAGCCGATCTCGCGGCGCTTCCACGAGCATCCCGACGAGCTCGCCGATGCCTTCTCCCGGGCGTGGTACAAGCTGACGCACCGGGACATGGGCCCGGTCTCGCGATACCTCGGTCCGCTGGTCCCGGCCGAGCACCTGATCTGGCAGGACCCCGTCCCGGCCGTCGACCACGAGTTGATCGACGCGCGGGACATCACCGCGCTCAAGGACGCGATCCTGGGCTCCGGGCTGTCGGTCTCCCAGCTGGTCTCGACCGCCTGGGCATCGGCGGCATCGTTCCGTGGCACCGATCGGCGCGGTGGGGCCAACGGCGCACGCATTCGTCTCGCCCCCCAGAAGAGCTGGGCGGTCAACAACCCGTCCGAGCTCCGCGGCGTGCTTACCACGCTGGAGCGGATCCAGTCGGACTTCAATGGCAAACAGGCCGGCGACAAGCGGGTCTCGATCGCCGACGTGATCGTCCTGGGCGGCTGCGCCGCGGTCGAGCAGGCCGCGAAGCAGGCCGGGCAGGATGTCACGGTGCCGTTCGCCCCCGGGCGCACCGATGCCTCGCAGGAGCAGACCGACGTCGAGTCGTTCGCGGTGCTCGAGCCCCGGGCCGACGGGTTCCGCAACTTCGTGGCAGCCGGCCAGACGCGGCCCGCGGAGCACCTGCTGGTCGAACGCGCAGAGTTCCTGACCCTCACGGCACCCGAGATGACGGTCCTGGTCGGCGGCATGCGCGTCCTGGGCACCAACACCGGGGGGACGCCGCACGGCGTGTTCACCGATCGTCCCGGTGCGCTCAGCAACGACTTCTTCGTGAACCTGCTCGACATGGGCACGGAGTGGAAGGCGACCACGGGCGCCGAGGACGTGTTCGAGGGTCGCGACCGCGGCACGGGCGAGCCGAGATGGACCGGTACCCGCGCGGACCTGGTCTTCGGCTCCAACGCGGTGCTTCGGGCCTACGCCGAGGTCTACGCCAGCGACGACGCGCAGGCGACGTTCGTGCGTGACTTCGTGGCGGCCTGGAACAAGGTGATGAACCTCGATCGCTTCGACCTGGCCTGAGGTTCGCAGCGTGGGTCGACTCGAAGGAAAGGTGTGCCTCATCACCGGTGCCGGTTCCGGGATCGGGCTGGCGACGGCGCACCTGTTCGCCAGGGAAGGCGGACACGCCGTGGTCGCGGACATCGACGGGGCATCGGCTGAGGCAGCAGCAGCAGCCATCGTCGAGGGGGGCGGCCGGGCCGGCGCGGAACAGTGTGACGTCGCGGACGCCGAGCAGACGGTCGCGATGGCGGCCCGGGTGATCGCCGGGCTGGGACGCATCGACGTGCTGTTCAACAACGCCGGCATCCCGGGTGTCGGCGACGTGGTCGAGACGGACCCGGAGCTGTTCGATCGCGTGATGCGGGTCAACGTCCGCGGCGTCTACCTCGTGAGCCGGGCCGTCGTGCCCTACATGATCGAACAGGGCTCGGGCTCGATCATCAACTCCTCATCCACGCTGGCCATCATCGGCGTCGCCCGGCGCGTGTCCTATGCGGCCTCCAAGGGGGCGGTGCTCGCGATGACCAAGTCGATGCAGGTCGACCTCGCCCCACACGGCGTCCGGGTCAACGCGCTGTGCCCGGGGACCGTGATGACGCCGTTCGTCGAGCAGTACCTGCGGGACTCGTACGCGGATCCCGAGGAGGGAATGGCGAACATCCGCAAGCGGCAGCTCACCAGCGACCTCGGCCAGCCGGAGGACGTGGCCCAGGCTGCCCTGTTCCTGGCCTCGGACGAGTCGCGCTTCGTCATGGCGTCCGGTCTCGTGATCGACGGCGGCATGACCGGGGGCAAGTAGCGACGCGGCTGCGACCGCACAGTGAGGATCCGTAGCGTGGAATTCAGACCGGCCGACGACGTCGAGCTCGATCTCGTCAGCCTGGGCGAGTGCATGATCCGGCTGAGCCCTCCGGGCCATGGCCGGGTCGAGTTCGCCTCCACGCTCGAGGTCCACGTCGGCGGCGGCGAGTACAACGTCGCGTACGCGCTCGCGCGGCTCGGCCTCCGAACCGGATGGGTCGGCGGTCTCGTGGACAATCCGCTGGGCGCGATCGTGCGCAATCACGCACGCTCCGTCGGGGTGGACACCAGCCGCGTCGTCACCATGCCCTACGACGGCGTCGGCCGTGCCGCCCGCATGGGGCTCAACTTCACCGAGGTTGGCAGCGGCCCGCGGGCATCGACGAGCCTGTACGACCGTGGGTACAGCGCGTCATCCCAGCTGAAGCCGGGCGACGTCGACTGGGACGACCTGTTCGGACGGCGCGGCGTCCGGTGGTTCCATACGGGCGGCATCTTCACCTGCCTCAGCGCGTCGACGCGTGACCTCGTCGCGGAGGCGATCGAGGCGGCGAGCCGGCACGGCGTGTTCGTGTCGTACGACCTGAACTTCCGGTCGAAGCTGTGGACCAGCGAGGCGGCCATCGCCGCCACGCGACCCCTGATGCGCCACGTCGACTGCCTCATCGGCAATGAGGAGGACTTCCAGCACGTGCTCGGGTACCGGGTCGCCGGCGTGGACGATGGCCTGCGCATGCTGCCGGTCGAGTCATACAAGGCCATGGTCCGCCAGGTCGTGGCCGATCACCCGACCCTGCGCCTGGTCGGGACGACCCTGCGAGAGGTCGCGAGCGCCACCCGGAACACCTGGTCGGCGATCCTCTACGAGACCGGTTCCGACACCTTCCACGAGGGGCCCAGGTTCGATCTCGAGGTCGAGGACCGGGTGGGCGGGGGCGATGGCTTTGCCAGCGGCGTCGCCTGGGCGCTCCTGGCGGGACACACCCCGGAGGCGGCGGTTGCCTACGGGACGGCGCATGGCGCGCTCCTCCAGACGACACGGGGCGACACCAGCCAGGTCACCGGCGCGGAGCTCCAGCGGCTCGTCGACGGCGGCAGCGCCCGGATCGTTCGCTGATCCGGCCGCGAACCGACAGATGACACCGCCATCCAACCGTCAGACCCAGCGAGGGACCTTCGAGCCGTGACCGTGATCATGCGGATCCGTGAGGCACGAGTGCTGCCCGTCATCGAGCTCCCGGATCCGGGACTCGCGGTGCCGCTTGCGGAAACCCTTCGCGATGCCGGGCTCCACAGCCTGGAGATCACCTTTCGTGCGGCCGGGGCAGCCGAGGCGATCGCCGCAGTTCGAGCCGCCTTCCCGGACATGCTCGTCGGCGCCGGGACGGTCCTGACGCTCGAGCAGCTCGATCGCGCCATCCAGGCGGGTGCCGAGTTCATCGTCTCGCCGGGCTTCAGCCGTCCCATCGTCGAGCGCGCAATCGAGGCGGGCGTCGTGCCGTTGCCGGGTGTCGCGACCCCGACCGAGGTGCAGATGGGCCTCGATGCGGGTCTCTCGACGCTCAAGTTCTTCCCGGCCGCGGCAGCGGGCGGCTTGCCCTACCTGCGGGCGCTCGCGGGACCGTTCCGCAACGTCGAGTTCATCCCGACCGGGGGGATCGACGCGGCCAATCTCGCCGACTATCTCGCGCTCCCCGGCGTCGCGGCCTGCGGCGGAAGCTGGTTCGTGAAGCGCGAGTCGCTCGCGGCGGGGGACTGGGCGACCGTGGGGCGCCTTGCCTCCGAGGCTGTCCGGATTGCGCAAACCGTCGGCTGAGGACGGCGGGCCCCAGGGCGCCGCCTGCCCGTTCGACGTCAGCTCGATCCCGCACGGGGCCGGGACGCCTAGCTGACCTTCAACGCCTCGCGCATCAGCTCGAAGGCACGCTCGTGCTCGCCGGTGGCGGCGAGCGCCTCGGCGAGCTCTCCGAGCACCTGCCGGGTCTTGGTCGGCTTGCCCTCGCGCCGCGCAAGATCGGCTGCGTGCTCGTACAGCGCCAGCGCCTCGCCGCTCGAGCCCTGGGCGTTTCGCGCGCGCGCCAGTGTCAGCAGGGCGGCGAGCGCTGCGACGTCGTTGGACATCTCCTCGGCCAGCGCCAGCGCCCGGGACGCGAGCTCCGCTGCCCCGCTCACGTCGCCCTGGGCCAGCTTGATCTGCGCATCCGTATCGGCCACGTACGACAGCCACAGCCGATCCCCGCGACGCTCGAAGAACCGTCGTGCCGCTTCGGCGGCCTCGGCGGCCTTGTTGCTGTTCCCGAGGGCGAGATAGGACAGCGCGAGATCCCGCTGGAGCGACGCCGCCTCGAACTCGGCCTGCGCGGCTCGAAGCAGCGCGAGGCCCGCGGTGCCGGCGCGGATGGCGGCTTCGAAATCGCCCGTGTGCCGGTAGCTGAAGGCGAGATCGAACAGGTAGACGCCACGTCGACGGTCATCGAGTCCTTCGCTGAGGCCTCGGATCTCCTCGAGATAGGCGAGTGCGACCGCGTGCTCGCCATCGAGCGACGCGTTGCTCGACAGCGCCATGAGCACCCGCGCCTGGAAGTCCGGCTCCACCCGCAGCCCGGCCCGCAGCTTGGCCAGGATCGAATCCAGGAGCGCTCGAGCCTCGACCGTGTTGCCCTGCTCGTACTGCCCGCACGAGAGCCAGTAGGTCGCCAGGGCTTCCTCCGCGCCGCGACCCAGGCTCGCGAACAGGCGCGCCCCTTCCGCAGCGGCACCGACGGCGTCCTTGCCGCGGTCGAGTCCCGCAAATCCTTCGGCAAGACCGAGCAGCAGCTCCGCCCGGGTCCCGGCGCCCGACGGTTGTTCGAGCAGGACCTGATAGGCGTCGACCGCTTCCTGCCACCGGCCGGCGGCCAGCTCGAGGTCCGCCTGGAGCCGCGTCCACTGCTCGACCCCGTCCTCGAGGAATCGGCTGGTCGGCAGACCGAGCCGCTCGGCGATGAAGCTCAGGGCGGCCATCGAGGGCTTGCTGTGGCCGTTCTCGAGCGCGCTCACGTAGGCCTTCGTGTACCGGCCGGACGCAAGCTGCTGCTGCGTCAGGCCCGCCGCGACCCTAGCGCTACGGATTCGGGCCCCGATGGCCTGGGCGAGCACGCGCTGGTCGGGGCGCGATGTGGCGGTCTGCTGACGGTTCATCACCCGCAGTGTACGACCCGGGGTCACTTCTGTTTACCCCGTCGATCAACTCTCCGACGGTCACCCCGAGGCGCTGCGAGAACAGCCACAACGTGCCCAGCGACGGCATCGTCGCGCCACTCTCGAGCGCGGACACGTAGCTCCGGGACAGTGGCTGGCCGAGCTGGCTCTGGGTCAGACCCAGCCTTCGTCGTCGTACACGCACTCTCCGGCCGAGCTCGACGGCAGTCGGGGACCGGGGACCCCATCCGAAATGTTTAGCAATACTTGACTTTCCCACGGTGCGAAGACTAGCATCGCCGTCGATCGTCGGCTTCCGGCGGTTCCCCGGGTCACAGGCGAGCGCCAGCCATTGGAGATTGCTGTGTTTGCTCGTCCTCACCGCATCCGCCCATTCGTCGTCGCCTTGGTCTCTGCCGGCATCGTCGCCATCCTCAGCGCAGCCGCCGCACTCGCTCAGACGCCGTATCCGCACTGAACCCCGTATCCGCACTGACATCACCCCGCCTGAGCGTCACTGACGCTCGGCCAGCCACTTGATCCGCTGCTTGCCTGGGACCCGGGAACAGCGGCGGACAGCGCGGTACACTATTGATAAACTCCCCGCAAATTGCCGGGACGGTGGCGCGTTTTCGAGGGGAGGCCACCGTCCCACCCTCCCTGTGCCACCGGCGTCCCCACCGAAGCCCGAGCACCGCCCGCTCGACCCGCGCCGCAGCAGGACCATCTGGGACGCCGTCCGCACCGAATGCGCCCCTGTTCGGAACCCTGCGGCCCCGCGAACATGCACGGCGATGGTCCATCGATGCGTTGCTGCGCTCGTTGTTGCGGCCCTGGTCTGCGGCTGTGCTTCGGCCGCGCCCGGTTCGGGCGTCGCGCCTGCCGCCTCGGGTGGCGCCGTCGCAGGGCCCACGTTCGATCCCGTGGACGCGGCCCCGACCTTGACGGCATCGCCGGCTGCATTGGCATCTCCCGCCGCATCGTCATCGACGCCCGCGGCCCTCACGGACCCAACCCCAACCCCGACCCCGAAGCCGACCCCGAAGCCGACGGCCACGCCCGCCCCGCCCCCGAAGCCGGCAGCCACGCCCGCCTCCACCTCGAGGCCCAGTCCGAGCCCGACGCCCAAGCCGCCGCCACCTTCGGCCTGCGCCATCTTCCCCGCGACGAACGCCTGGAACACGCGCGTCGACAATCTCCCCGTCGACCCCCGCTCGGACGCGTACATCGCCGCGATCGGCCTGAGCGCCGGCCTCCACCCCGACTTCTCCGATTCCGGCGGCTACGGCATCCCGTACAACATCGTCGGCGCGGGGACGCCGGACAGCACGGTCCGCTTCCAGTACGCGGATGAATCCGACCGCACCGGCTATCCGATCCCGGCGAAGCCGAAGATCGAGGGTGGCTCTGACCGCCACCTGGTGATGGTCGACACCAGCGCCTGTCGCCTGTACGAGCTGTACGACGCGATCAACACGTCGAGTGGGTGGACGGCCGGCAGCGGCGCGACGTGGGACCTTCGGTCAAACAAGCTGCGCCCCGACGGCTGGACCAGCGCCGACGCCGCCGGCCTGCCGATCCTTCCCGGCCTCGCCCGCGCGGACGAGGTGCTCAAGGGCGTGATCGCCCACGCTCTCCGGTTCACCGCGCCCAGGACGTGTGCGGGGCACATCGCACCGGCGAGGCACGACGCCGGGTCGGGATCCTGCGATGCGCGGCCGCCGATGGGCCTTCGCGTGCGCCTCAAGGCGTCGGTCGACCTGTCCGGGTTCGGGCCGCAGGCCCGCGTGGTGCTGGTGGCGCTTCAGCGCTACGGGATGCTGCTGGCCGACAACGGATCAGCCTGGTACATCACCGGTGCTCCCGACAGCCGTTGGAACGACGACGACCTGCACGCCCTCGGGCGCATCACCGGGGCCGACCTGGAGGTCGTGGACACCAGCGGGCGCTGACGGCGACTCGATCCCGCCCCCTGACGCAGCGGGCCGCCGCCGGCGCCGCCACCAGTCGTAGGCAAACAGCGCGAACGCACCCAGCGCGGCGATCGCGGTGACGATGAGGCCGTTGCGGATCCCGATCGCCACCTCGAGCGTGCCGCCCACGCTCGGCGCCACGATCAGGGCCAGGTTCTGCACGCTCTGGTCGACCGAGCTGAACGTCACCCCGTGCTCGCGGGGAATACGCCGCATCATCTCGTCGAACAGGGCCAGCTGCACCCCGGCGGCCGCCAGCCCGCCGATGAACATGGCCGTCGCGATCACCGGCAGCCACGACAGGGCGGATAGCGCGGCGGGCACTGCAGCCGCGGTGAGGAGTGCGGGCAGCAGGATGCCGGACGCGCTCCGCCGTCGCGACAGCTTCCGGACGGTCAGGTACCCGATCACGGCGCCCGCCGATTGCGATGCTGCGATGACGCCGATCCACCCGTTGGGCGCGTGCAGCTCGTTCACGTAGAACAGGGGCAGGAGCGGCATCGCGAGCCCGATGCTGGCCGTGTAGGCGAGCGACCGGATCTCGAACCGGAGGAACGATGGGCTGGTCCGGACGACGTCGATCGGTGCCCGGAGCCGCGCCCGGATCGAGCTCGGCCGGGCTGTCCCGCTGGGAACCTGGTCGGGCAGGACGATCCGGCGCGTCACCAGGAAGCTGCCGAAGCCGGCGATGGAGATCGCAAGGAACAGGGTCTCGAAGTTGGCTGGGAACGGGAGCACGGTCAGGAACTGACCGGCGACGACGACACCGATCGAGGTCACGACGCCGGATATCGCCCATCGTCGGCCGAGCAGGTCGAACCGCCCGTTGGGGCCGGCTGCCCCGTCCATCACGATCGGGAAAGCGACGAGCCCTGCGGTTGACGGCAGCGAGGCAACCGCCCAGATGCCCAGGATCGCCGGGACCGCGATGTCCCTGGGCAGCACCGCCGAGGCGACACCCATCGTCCCGTAGCTGAGCCAGCCCAGCAGTCGCAGGCGGCTGTACCAGGGGACGATGTTGCGCCGTCCCTGGAGCCATCGTCCGAACGGAATGGCCAGCGTGAACGCGATGAAGGCGGGGATCGCCGTGAGCAGACCGACCGCGGTGCCCGACGCTCCGAGCTTGACCAGGAACACCGGGAGGAAGGTCCCGGCCGCGACCACAAGCCCGAGGAACACCGAATCGATCTGGACCAGCCGGTAGTTGCGGACCTGGTCCGGGGTCGGACGGACGGACGGCTTCATGCGGGGAAACGCTACCCCTTGTCGATCTCCCGCGGGAGCCTCGGGCGGCGTCGTCTGCGAAGCGCCAGGCTGCCCCCGGCCACGGCCAGCAGCAGGAGGAGAACACCGACGCCGAGGACCGCGTCGTAGCCCGCAGCGCTTGCCGTCTCTGCCCCTGGCGCCCCCGAAGGTGCGGGCACCGCCGTGGGCGGCTGGGTCGTGGCGTCGACCACGGCTGCGACGTCGGGCGGCCGTGTCGCGGCCGGGGATGTCGCGGCGTCTGCCGAATCGGGCGGCGATGCCACGGTGGGCGTCGCCGCGATCGCGGTCGGCAGGCTCGGTGGGTATTGGCGTAGGCGTCGGCTTCGCGGTGGGGGTGACCGCAGGCTTCGCTGTGGCTGCGGTTGCCGGGACGGGCTGCACGGAGACCCACCGTCCCTCCCAGGCCATCTTCACCCGAGCGTAGTGCCAGGGCGTGAAGAAGGTCTTGAGCTGGGCGACCGTCAGTTTGGTGTCGGGCCGCATGTCGTACCCGTAGGTGCGGCTCTGGAGTCCCCACAGCGGGCCGGTGACACGGACGCTGGTGACGCTGAACTTCGTCGTGACCGCCGGGTCTGCGGTGGCAGTGAACCCGGTCAGGATCCAGGCGTGGTTCCCGTGAGAGACGGTGATCGCGACCGGCAGGTTGGTCCTGCGCAGGTTCGTGACAGCCGAGCGCAGCGCGCTGTCGAAGCTGGTGCTCGCGACGAGCCGATAGCGGCTGTCGACGTAGTGCTGCAGTCCGGCGGTCCAACCCGCCGGATCGACCCCGTCGCTGACCGGGATCGCGTACCGGTCGTGGGCCCGCATGTAGTCGAAGTAGCGCTGCTGGCCCGCTCTCGAGTGGTCGGTCTGGCGGCGGACGATGTTGCGCATGATCTGGACGTCCGCGGCGGTGCACCACAGCCACGTCTGCTGGGTCGCGAACACGCCGCTGCGATAGAGATCGATCCCGCCCGTCCAGCGTGGCAGGGAGGCGGCCGCTGCAGCGCGGGGCGAGACGAAGCTGCCCGGTCCGAGCGCGAGCAGCAGGGCGGCGAGGAGGACCCGGGCGATCAGCCGGGCGCGAGACGGGCTACGCACGTTCCTATCGTCCGCCTGCCCGCCGGATCTGTCATCGGTGGCCGAACCTGGCGAGCCGGATCTACAGGCCCAGCAGGCGCCGCTTTGCCGCCGTGAACTCCTCGTCGGTCAACTTGCCCCGATCGTGGAGCTCGGCGAGCTCGCGCAGCCGGTCGATGCCGTCATGCGTCGCGGTCGGCGCGGAAGCCGTGGGGGCCTGGGCGGAGCCGGTCGGCGGCGGTGGCGTGCGGTCCTCGAGCACCTTGACCAGTCCGACCACGAACAGCAGCCCGAGACCGACGAGGAGCAGCAGCCACACCAGGCCGCCACCCAGACCCACGCCCATGCCCACACCCTGGCCGCGCGGCAGGTAACCCGGCCTCGGCATGTCGCCGAAGAACCCACGACCGCCATTGGCAGACCCGAGCCCGAAGGCGATCAGCGCCACTCCGACCAGCAGGATGACGACGATGGCGATCCCTAGGTACCGGCGGTTTCCAGCACTCATTGCATACCTCTGCGCTCATCGCCGATGGCTCGGCGGCTGCCGCGGCCGAGTGCGCGCCGAATGGCCGATCGTCCGTGTAGCCCACAGCATCGCCCATCCGGATGAGAACGGCGTGACAGGCCCCGGCGCCTCAGCTCGGTCGAACCTCGTCGGCGAGGACCCACGCGGAACCCTCAGCCCCATCACGCACCTCGACCCCGGCGGCTGCCAGCCGGTCGCGGATGAGGTCGGCGGTCGCATAGTCGCCGTCGCCCCGGGCCCGCGATCGCAGCACGAGCAGCGTTTCGACCAGGGGGCCCACGGTGGATCGCGGGTCGGCCGCTCCGGTTTGGGCGGCCTCGCCCAGCCGCACGACGAGCGCGCGGAAGGTCGAGCTCGCATTGTCCAGGTCCGGACTGTCCTCGCCGGCCCGGATCCTGGCCTCGATCGAGGTGTCCAGGTCGAGCATTGCGGCGACCGCACGCTGCGCGTCGCCCTGTGCGAGGCCGGCGATCACCGCCCCCTCGAGGTCCGCCATCTCGTCGCGCAGCGGCCCGGCCGGCCGGGCTCCGAAGCCGGTCGCCGGGGAGAGGTCGCCGTTCCCGCCGACATCGGCTCCCGAGGTGTCGCCCGCCCCGCCGGCCGCCAGTTGCCGTGCTGTGGCCGCCAGCGCCTCGATCGCGACATCGCTGCCGCTCCGAAGCACGGTGGATCGCCCTGCGACACGCACGGTCACGCCGCCGAGCCCCGACACGGACGCGGTCCCGCGCTTCAGGTCAAGCACCAGCGCCGTATGGCTGTCGACGCCGAGCACGAACACGTCCTCCGGGAGCTGGGCCTCGAGCTGGCGCAGCCTCCGCTCGCCCATGTAGCAGAAGCGGGTGTCGTGATTGCCGCCCTCCGCGTTGTCGTAGTGCGGGACGACCGCGGCGCGGAGCCCCGTCGCCGACCCCAGGAGATCGAGGCCCGGCAGCCAGCTCGGTTCGGTGCCGACCTTGTAGATCTCGTAGACGGGGATCGTCAGCACGCCCAGCGTGAGCGCCGCCGCGCTGGCCATGGTCAGGATGCCGCCGTCTCGCAGCCGGTCGGCGAGCGACGCCGGGATCGGGCCGTCGATCCAGTGGCGGAGCGCGTAGCTCGGGCTGCCGGGGCCGGCCATGAGGTAGCGCGCCTCGCGGATCCGCGCGAGGGCCGTCGCGGCGGTGACCGCATCGACATCGCGCGACCGGTAGGACGCCGCCGTCACCGTTCGCCCCACGCTGTCGGCAAAGAACCGGATCGTTCGCGCGGTCAGGTCGTCGGCGTTCTCCTGGAAGCCGTACGGGGTGTCGATGATGGCCGCCGGGACCGGCCCGTCTCCGAAACGGGCGAACAGCTCGCGATGGACCTTGGCCATGGTCGGCGCGGTCTCCCCCGATCCCATGATCGCGAGCACGCGCGGCCCGCTCACGATCCGGCCCCGTCGACGGTGAGCTCGAGCATTACGTCGGCGACCTCGTCGGGATGCTGCGCGTGGATGTCGTGATCACCCTGGAACCAGTGGACCGTTGCGCGCGGGATCCGGCGCGCGGCGGCGTCGACGTCCTCGCGCTTGGCCCGGGTGCGCTCGGGATCGCCGCTGTCAACGGGCATCAGCAGCACCGGCGCCTCGATCGCTGCGTACCGATCCAGCGGCCGGTGCTCCCACAGGCCGCGCAGGACCGAGATGTGCCGGTCGAAGGTCAGCCATGGTGCGATGGTGCCGTCGGGCCGCCGCTCGAAGTTCGCGAGCACGCCGCGGATGCCGCTCTCGGGCCAGTCGGGGTGCGCCGAGCGGATGTATCCCTCGATCTCGTCGAACCGCCGCCCGACAAGGTGGGGTGGGGCGAGCGCCGCGCGGCAGGCGTCCCAGTCCGGGAAGTCGCGGGCCGGCTCCAGCCAGCCCCCGTCGACGCAGGCGACTCCGGCCACCAGGCCGGGATGGACGGCGGCAAGCTCGATGACCACGTTGCCGCCCCACGACTGTCCGGCGACGATCGGGCGTTCCAGGCCTATCTCGGCGATCAGGCTGGCGACGTCCCGGGCGACCGTCGGCACGTCGTACGGGCCGTCCGGCTTGGACGACCGGCCGTGGCCGCGAAGGTCGACCGAGAAGGCCGGGTGGCCGCTCTCGACGAGGCGCTCGACGACCCCGTCCCACATCCGGGCGTTCGAGGCCAGTCCGTGCACGAGGAGGCAGGGGGCGCCCGTGACCGAGGCCGGCATCGAGATGTCGATGGCCAGCTCCACCCCGTCGGTGACCAGGACGCGATCAGTCTGCATGTCGTCGATGGTAGTCGGCCCGGACGGCCGACCCGGCAGCACGATGGACAGCGGGGCGCCGCCCGGGGACACTTCGCCGATGACCAGCGTCCCGTCCGGTGTTCCGACGATGCGCCCGATCGCCGTCCCGTCGCCCGCGGACCGGGGCGCCTTTCCCTCCGGCCTCCACGACCATGTGCCCCGCCTGCCCGTGCCGCCGGCTACCTCCACCGAGGGACTCGATGCCGCCGTCGAGGCGGTCCGCGCCAACCGCGACCGGTGGCTGGCGACGTCGCCGGCCGAGCGCGTCCGGCTGCTCGAGCGGGTGGTCCGGGCGACGGTCGCGGTTGCCGATCGCTGGACCGAGCTCGCGGCGATCCACGAAGGGCTGGCCCTGGACGGCCCCGATGCAGCCGAGGAGGCCATCGTCGGGCCGTACGTGTTCCTGCGCGACCTGCCGGCGATCGGGGCGTTCGCGCTGCTGGGCTGACGCCCCCGTATTCAATGAAGCGGGCCCGGAGCGGTTCCGTCGCCCCGGGCCCTCGCCCTCCGTCCCTGGCTGGGGACGATGGGTTGCGCTCAGACTATCAGCGCGGTGCCAGGCTCCCGGGACGATGGCATCGCAGGCGACAACCCCGAGCCGGTCGTTGAGGCGTGCCTGCTATCGTGCGAGCGTGGACGGGGAGGCGATCCGGCAGCACGATCTCGCGGTCAGCGGGGATACGGCTGCGCTCACAGCGCGGTGGCTGGGCCGGGTCGACTACCGCGATGCCTGGGCGCTCCAGAAGGATCTCGCGGCGGCCCGGGCCGAGGAGCGGATCGGGGACCAGCTGCTGCTCCTCGAGCATCCCGCCGTGCTCACCCTCGGACGCCAGGCCGACGATGCCCACGTGCTCGCGTCGCCGTCGCTGCTCGAGGCGCGCGGCATCGAGCTCCTGCGCGTCGAGCGAGGCGGCGAGGTGACCTACCACGGCCCCGGTCAGCTGGTCGCGTACCCGATCATCCGGCTGGCCGATCGCGACCTCCTGCTCCGCCCGTTCGTCCGCGCGCTCGAGGCATCGCTGATCGAGACCTGCGCGTCGTTCGGCGTCGGCGCGGGGCGCCGCGACGGCCATCCGGGCTGCTGGGTGGGCGTGGACAGCCCGCTCCCGCGCAAGATCGGCGCGCTCGGGATCCGTGTCGAGCGGGGCGTCGCCTATCACGGGATTGCGCTCAACGTGAACGTGGCGCTGGCGGACTTCGACCTGATCGACCCGTGCGGGATGCCCGGGCTGACCTCGGCCTCGATCGCATCCGAGCTCGGCCGGCGCGACGAAGCGCCCTCGACCGAGGCGGTCGCCGACGCCGCCGCCGTGTTCGCACGCTCTTTGGCTGGTCAGATCAGGGCGCCGCTCGCGGGCCGGCTGCCTCCAGACGCCGACCCGGTCGCAGAGCGGCAGACCATCGGGCGGCTGGCTGCCGTCCCTGTCCCCTGAGCGGCCGGGTGGTGGAGACGTGAGCCAGGGCCTGTTCGAGCTCCGGAAGGACGCGATCACCGGGTGGTGGGTCGCGACGATCATCGACCGCACGTTCGAGCGCGAGCGGTTCGCGCTTCCGGCGGCCCAGATCGACGATCGAGGAGACTGCTTCAACTGCCGCCTTCCGCCGGGGGACGGGATTCGCCTGCGGACGCTCAAGGACTTTGCGTTCACCGTCGCCGGCACCGAGGAGGAGGCGCGCGCCCGCGCGTCGGTGGCCCAGGTCACGATCTCGGAAGCACGCGCCGCTGGATCCTGGCGGACGGTGGTCGCGCCGCCGGAGGAGCATCGGCCGCTCCACGCCGTGGGCAACGCGACGATCGAGGCGCTGCTGGCCCGCTGCCGCGACGAGATCACGGCCGCGCGTCGCGCGGACCAGACGGAGCACCTCCAGATCGTCCAGAACTGGGGCGCCCAGGCGGGTGCGCGGACCAACCACCTGTGCTTCGACCTGTACGACCTGCCCCAGATCCCGCACCGCGTCGCGGAGGAGCTCGGCGGTGCGGCCCGGTTCCTGATCCGGGAAGGGGAGTGCCCGTACTGCCGGCTCGTCCGCGAGGAGGTCCGTCGTCCGGATCACCTGCTCCATGCAGACGACCACGCCGTCGCCTTTGCCCCGTACGCATCGCGCTCGCCGTTCGAGGTCTGGGTCGTTCCGCGCCGGCATGACGCCGACTTCGCCCGCGCCACCGACCGCGACATCGCCGCGGCGGCGGAGGCCCTGCGCCAGGTGCTGGGCCGGCTCGCGGCGAGCCTCGATGGCCCGCCGTACAACCTCGTGCTCCATACCGCCCCGCTGAGGGAGCAGGTCGACGCGACGTACCATTGGCACTGGGAGATTCACCCGAGGCTGCGCGAGATCGCTGGGCTCGAGCTTGGAACCGGGCTGCCGGTGAATCCGGTGTCCCCGGAGGACGCTGTGGAGGAGCTCCGCTCGGGTTTCTCGGGTGACGGTCCCCCGGAGCATCCCGCACGGTGAGCGGGGCGGGGGGAGGAGGCCGTCACACGCACGGGGATCGCGGCGTCAAACGGGTTCGGAGCGCAACGCTCCCGACCGGCACGCCCCGCCGATCAGCCGCACCGGAGTTCAAGTGGCCGCAGACCTCCCCGAGATCCAACAGCGCCGGCTCGTGCCCGCCGGACTCACCGTGAGCGCAGGGTGGGATCGCGACGAGGCGTACCGCTTCGTCGAGGACCTGTTCGCGCGGCACCAGAACGAGATCTACGCCTACCTCCTGCGGATGCTTCGTGACCCGGAGCTCGCGGCCGACCTGACGCAGGACGCGTTCGTCAAGGCCTATCGCGCCTACGACGCGCTCCAGAAGCCCGAGAACGCACGAGCGTGGCTGTACCAGATCGCCCACCGCGTCGCCCTCGATGACCTGCGCCGCCGGCGGATCGTGCGGTTCGTTCCGCTGGTCGGCGAGACGCGCAGCGCGGCTCCGTCCGCGGAGCACCTGGTGATGGACGCGCGCCTGTCGGGCGACCTGCAACGAGCGCTCGAGCAGATCCCCGATCGGCAACGATCGGCGCTCCTGCTGGCCGAGCTCCACGATCTGACGGGCGTCGAGCTCGCCGCGGCGCTGGGCGTCTCGCACGTGGCGGCGCGTGCGCTCCTGACCCGCGCCCGCGAGAGCCTCCGACGGGCCCTGGCAGCCGAGCGCGAGCGGCAGGCCGCCGCAGAAGCTGGGCGCGACGGTGACGCCCAGGCCGTCGAGGCCGAGAGTCGGCGTCGCCTGGGGGGCGGACGGTGAGCACCCGAACCGGCCGATCGCGGGAACCGCGGGCCGCGGACCACCGGCGCGCCCGCGAGCTCTCCGCCCGGGCGGTTGACGAGCCGCTGGCCAGGGCCGACGCGGCGTGGCTGGTGGGGCATCTCGCGCAGTGCGAATCGTGTCGCCGCATCGCCGCCCAATACGACGAACAGCGGGCGCTCCTTCGGGGCCTACGGGCTGCGACACCGACTCCGCCGCGGGATCTGTGGGCCCGAACCGCCGCGAGCATCGAAGCCGATGCGACACGCCGGGCGAGCTGGTACGGCCGTGTCTTCGGGCTTCGTCGCCAGCCCCTCGCGCCGCTCGCGGGATTGCTCGTCGTCGCCGTCGCGGTCGGTGCCGGGTTGCTCAACGGCGGGCTTCTGTTCCCCCTCCAGGATGGCGCTCCCACCCCGGCCCCGACGCCCATCGCGATGACCAGCGGCATGTTCCAGTTCCTGACCCGAGGCGCGGATGGTGCCCTGGAGCTGTCGACCAGCCGCTATGACGCCATGTGCCCCGTCGGCGCCCAGGATTGCGGGACGTCGGCGGCCAGCGACACGACCCCGCTGTCGGCCGGGCTCAACAAGCTGGGCAGCTTCGACGCGGTGATATCGCCGTCCCAGGATCGGATCGTGGTCATGGGCACGAACACGTCGTCGGGCGGCGTCTATGTCGTGCCCGTGAACGTCGCGCCGGCCGCGTCGCCGACGCCTGCGTCGACGGACGAGCCGACACCGGCCGCCAGCCCGACCTCGACGCCGGCGAGCGCGTCAGGGCGGCCGTCGCTGCCAGCCCGCGAGACGCCGACGCCACCCGCGACGCCACGCGCCACGCCGGCAGCGACCCCGACCGCGACGCCGGTCGCCACCCCGACTGCGACGCCGGCGACCGCCACGCCCTCGCCCAGCGTCCGCACCAGCGAGCAGCCCTCGCAGGGGCCCGGCACGACTGCCTCGCCGGCCGAGACCGCCGACGCATCCGCCGAGCCGTCACCCACGGCGAGCGTCGAGGTCACGCCCGCGCCCGATGGCGCACTCGAGATCGCAAGCGGCGTCGTGGTCGTCGGATCCGCATCGGCCTACTCGCCCGATGGAACGCAGTTCGCGTTCACTGCGCGACCCGCCGACGGCTCGGCCGGGCCCGACGTGTACGTGTGGCAGACGACCGACACGCTGGCCCGCCAGATCACGCTCGACCACGGATCACTGCTTGCCGGCTGGCTCGACGATCAGCTGCTGGTCAGCCGCGTCGTCGACGGCATCGCGACCACGTGGATGGTCGACCCGGCGACCGGGTCCGAGGAGGCAGTTCCCGCCGAGCGGATGTGGCGTCCGACGGTCGGCCCACGGCAGCTCACCGGCGTGTGGTGGGACGGCACGGTGACGTCGGCGGAGGACGGGTTCTCGTGGAACCCCGGGGTGGGGCAGCTCGTGCTCGGCGGCTGGCCCGACGGCGCCGGCAGCCAGGTCCTCGCGACCGGCGTGGTGCGCGACTGGCAGGTGCGCTGGGACGAGTCGGGGACCGTGCTCGCGCTGTGGGTGACCGACGGCGAGCGTGGGGATGCCGGCCGCCTGAGCCTGTACCAGATCGATCCGGTCACCGGTGCGGTCAACCTCGACAAGCCGCTCCTCGCCGACGCCCCCGCGTTCGAGGGGTTCTCGCTGCGCCATGGACGTCTTGCCTGGACGGCGCCGGCCCCGGGCGCGAGCGGTGACGACCCCGAGGACACCACGGTCGAGGTTCTGGCCTGGTCGGGCGAGAGCGTCGGGCACCTCGCGGTTCACGGCAAGCGGGGCGCGATCGTCGTCCGCTGAGCTCGGGTCGCGCGTGCCAGCTGGGGTCGTGACGGACCGGGACCCCAGCTGTCGCTCAATCGTTGCCTGCCCGCAACCAGCACGCATAGCCCGGCTGGAGTACCTTGTACCCAGTAATGCGACGCAGATTGGTCGTCGCGGCCGCGGCGCTCATCGCCGCGTTCGCCCTGGCTGGTTTGCCGGCTCCCGTGGGCTCGAGGACATCCTCGACCGACCGGGCGGTGGAGCTGGCGGCCTTTTCGACCTTCAACCTTCCGGCGATCAACACCCAGGCTCAGGGAGCCCCGGGTGTGCCTGACCCTGCCAGGCGCTCGGCGGGCTACGTGTCCGGCTCGGACGAGCTCATCGAGCCCGGCGGCACGCCGGCCCCGGCGGCGGTCCGCCCGGAGGTCAAGCAGCCCTCGACGACCTCCGGCAGCGCCTGGAAGGCGCCGAAGTACACGATGTCGGGCTACGCGACGTTCTACGACAACGGGACCACGGCCATGCGCCTGCCGCGCGGGACGGTCGTGCGGATCTGCGGCAATGGCGGCTGCATCGAGCGCACGGTGACCGATTACGGGCCGGTCAAGCCGATCCGGATCGTGGACATGTACCGTCCAGACTTCTTCAAGATCTGCGGCTGCGGGTGGTACGCGGGCACGACCTGGGTCACCGTCTCGATCTACTGACGCCGGTGCCTCCGGAGACCCGGGCCGGGCGGGCCCGGTCGCGCTAGACTGACCTCGATTTCCGCGCCGGTCCCGTGAGGCCGGGTGGCCCCGAGAGGCCGGGAAGGAGGAGCGAGCCCCGTGCGACGCCGCAGCTGGTCCCGGTGACCGGTCGCCGGATCATGGCCGCCGAGGACGTCCGCCGCGCCACGACGCGCATCTCCCACGAGATCGTCGAGAAGCAGGCGGGGACCGATGGGCTGGTGCTGATCGGGATCCAGCGCCGCGGCGTCCCCCTGGCGCACCGCATCGCGCAGGCGATCCTCGAGCACGAGGGCGTCGAGGTGCCGGTTGGCGCGCTCGACATCACGTTCTACCGCGATGACCTCTCGCTGGTCGCGCAGCAGCCGATCGTCAAAGGCACCCAGATCCCGTTCGACCTCAACGGCACCACCGTCGTGCTCGTTGACGACGTCCTGTACACCGGGCGGACGATCCGCGCAGCGATGGACGCCCTGATCGACTTCGGGCGCCCACAGGCGATCCGCCTGGCGGTGCTGGTCGACCGTGGCCACCGGGAGCTGCCGATCCGCGCGGATCACGTCGGCAAGAACGTGCCGACATCGCGCGAAGAGCTGGTCAGGGTCCAGCTCGAGGAGACGGACGGCGAGGATGCGGTCGAGATCGAGCGGCTGCCCGTTCTCGAGGCCGTGGCGGACACCCGACCATGACGACCGAGGCCGACCGCCCCGAGGCGGCGTCCTCCGGCCAGATTCCCTGGCACCATCGCCACCTGCTCGACGTGGACGTGCTGACGCGTGCCGACCTCGAGCTTGTGATGCGCACGACCGACGAGATGCGCGAGGTGCTCGCCCGGCCCATCCCCAAGGTCCCGACGCTGCGCGGCACGAGCGTGACGATCCTGTTCTACGAGGCGTCCACGCGGACGCGGGTGAGCTTCGAGGTCGCGGCCAAGAACCTGTCCGCCGACGTCGTCAACATCGCCGCTGCAAGCTCCTCGGTGTCCAAGGGCGAGTCGCTGGTGGACACGGTCCGAACGGTGGAGGCGCTGGGCGCGGACATGCTGGTCATGCGTCACTCGGTGTCGGGCGCCCCGTACCTCGCGGCCGAGATCTTCGGCGGGTCGGTGCTCAACGGCGGGGACGGCTGGCACGCGCACCCGAGCCAGGCGTTGCTGGACCTGTACACGCTCCGTGGCGCGCTGCCGGGCGGCTCGCTCGAGGGGCGCAAGGTCGTGATCCTGGGCGATGCGCTGCACTCGCGCGTGGCGCGCTCGAACGTCTGGACGTTGACCGCGATGGGTGCCGACCTGTGGCTGTGCGGACCGTCGACGCTGCTGCGCGGGTTTGACGCGTGGGCATCGCGCGGTGCGGCCGGCCGCCGGTTCACGGTCACCAGCGATGTCGACGCGGCGCTCCGCGATGCCGATGTCGTGATGGCGCTGCGGATCCAGCGCGAGCGGATGGCCTCGGGGCTGCTGCCGTCCCTGCGCGAGTACGCGGCGCGCTATGGCCTCACGCAGGAGCGACTGCGCGCGGCCATGCCGGACGTGGTCGTGATGCACCCGGGTCCGATGAACGAGGGCGTCGAGATCGCGGCCGATGTCGCGAACGACCCACGATCGGTGGTCACGACCCAGGTCACCAACGGCGTCGCCGTCCGGATGGCGCTGCTGTACCTGCTGGCTGGTGCCCGGAGCGGAGGGCCGGCCCGATGAGCGCTGGTGCGACGGGAAGGACGGAGCCCGCCCGCGGCGAGGTCGCCGACGGTGTCACGCTGCGCGGCTGGGCCGTGGATCCCGCGGCCGGGCGCGAGGGCGCCGCCGAGGTCGTCGTGAACGGCGGCCGGCTCGCGACCCTGACGTGGCTGGAGGGCGCGGCGGCTGACGGGATCGAGCCGGGCGGAACCGTCATCGTGCCCGGCTTCGTGGACCTCCATGCGCACTTCCGCGAGCCCGGCAACGAGGATGCCGAGACGGTGGCATCCGGCGTCGCCGCGGCGGCCCACGGCGGGTTCACGACCGTCTGCCTGATGCCCAACACGACCCCGGCGATCGACGATCCGGCGGTGGTCGCGCGCGTTCGTGCGGCGGTCCTGGCCTCGGGATCGCCCGTCCGGGTGCTGCTGCACGGCGCCGTCACGACGGGGCGGCAGGGCGAGACGCTCGCTCCGCTCGGCGAGCTCGCCGACGTGGGCGTGGCGGGCTTCTCGGACGACGGCTCGCCGGTTCGATCGGCCGCAATCCTGCGCAACGCGCTGCTGTACGCGGGTGCGCTCGGGCTCCCGATCATCGACCACCCGGAGGACCCGACCCTCACCGAGGGCGCCGAGGCGTCCGAGGGCTATGTCGCCACCGTGCTCGGGCTCAAGGGCTGGCCGGTCGCGGCCGAAGCCGGTGCCGTCGCCCGGGCGATCGCGATCCTGGCCGACGTCGTTCGCGACGAGCCTCGCGCGCGCCTCCACCTGACCCATGTCTCCACCGCCGCCGCGCTGGCCCATGTCCGCGCGGCGAAGGCGGCAGGCCTCCCGGTCACCTGCGACGTGACGCCCCACCACATCGGGTTCACGGACGAGTGGATCGCGGGGTCGCGCCGGTGGGCCTGGGAGGCGCTCGACGACGCCGGGACCGCGGGCGACCCGTGGGTAGACGGGTCGATCGTGGCCCCGGCCTACGATCCGGCCCTCCGCGTCAACCCGCCGCTGCGCGCAGCCGAGGATGCCGGCGCCTGCCTGGCCGCCCTGCGGGACGGGACCGCGGACGCGATCGCGACGGATCACGCGCCGCACACCGAGGTGGACAAGCACGTGGAGTTCGGGCTGGCGGCCAACGGGATCAGCGGGCTCGAGACGGCGTTCGGGATCGTGCTGGCGGCCGTAGAGTCCGGGGGCCTGCCGCTGGCCCGGGCGATCGAGGCATTGACCACCGGTCCGGCACGCGTCCTCGGGGGGCGGCTGGACCACGCGCCCGGCCTCCAGGTCGGGGAGCCGGCGGACCTGGTCGTCATCGACCGCGACGCGTCATGGATCGTGTCGGCGGAGACGCTCCGATCGAAGGGCCGGAACACGCCCTTGCTCGGTCGGGAGCTCCGCGGCGTCGTCCGGCTGACGATCGCCGGCGGCGGAATCGCCTACGAGGCAGGCTGACCCAGCGGGCTGCGGGCGAGCACGGCCCCGGTGACATCGTCGACCACCACCCAGGTCAGGCGAGGCGGCGCGTGCCCGAACGGGTAGCCGACCGAGCCATAGCCCGTCTCGAGGCCACGGACGTACCAGACCAGCCCGGCCGGGGGCGACGCGGCTGCGAGCGCGGCTGCGAGCGCGGCGCCGGCCGACGGATCGATGCTCGACACCGTGGCGGGGCGCACCAGGGCGATTTCGAGGATCGTTCCCGACCAGCCGATAGCCGCGATCTCCGCGACGCGCTCGTTGCGCAGCATCAGGTCGGCGGGCCGGGCGTCCAGGCCCGCGTCCAGCATCGGGCGCACCCTGGTCGGCGCACCGTCCGCCCAGGCGACGCCATCGGCGAGGAAGCGGGCGTCGCACGGGTCGGCGTCGGGACTGCAGTCTCCGGGCGGGATATCGAAGCGGCCGATCACGACCACGGGGATCGGCGCGCCACGGGCCTCGGATGTCGTGCGGGAGATCCCGGCGGGAAGGGACATACCGATCGAGAACCGCGGGTGGAGGTGGGGGCCGAGGCCGGCGAACGCGGCGCCGCCGGAGAACGACCACGGGACCTGCGCGAGGACGCCGATCCGCTCGCAGACCGGGCCGAGCGGTCCGAGCGGGCCGCCCTCGCAGTCGGCCGGCGGGTCGAGGACGCCGAGGTAGCCGGCGACCGCGAACAGGCGCTCGGGATCGTGATCATCGTGCGTCGCGAGGGCGTCGACGACGCTGTGCACGGGGAGGCCCGCGACGACCGTCGGAAACCCCGTCGAGCCATCGGAGCGGGCAGGGCGGCCGTCTGGCGGCCGGGTCGCCGCGGCGGAGCCCGGGTCGGTGGTCAGTGGGTCGCCGGCCGCGCCGCGATCGCCGGCGGTTGCTCCCGTCCCGGGGGCGACGCCGGCCGGAGTCCCGGTTGCACCGAGCAGTCCGCCGCCGATGATCAGGGCGAGCAGCGCGACCGGCGCGACGACGCCCGCCAGCTGCGCGACGCGGCGCCGGGGGCTGCGGGGGCTGGTGGGGACGGGCTCGATGATCATCGGATGCGCACTAGGGTACGCAGCCTGGGATCGCCCGGATCCGGGGCGGGCCCGGTGCTGGCACCGCTCGGCCGTCGGTCGCGAACGGGGTCGGTACACGCGCGCGGTTCAGCGGTGGGCCGGTGCCCCCGGTTCCTCGCTGACGGCTGATCCACTTCCGTCATCCCTGGGGGCCATGCAGGCATAGCAGTCGGGTCGGTCGGGCGAGTTGTGCGCGCCACACGCGGGGCACGTCCACCAGCCGGCGCCGGCGCGCGTCCGTGACCCGTTCGCAGGCTTGCCGCGGCCGGTCACCACGACGAGGATGCCCACGATCAGGAGCGTCACCCCGGCAACGAGCAGCGCCACCACGTACGGCAGCAGCGGATCGCCGGCAACGGGATCGGTTGCCGCGCCCCCGGACGTGCTGCCATCCGCTCCGAAGACCGCCGGGGTGAAAGCAAGGACCGCCGGAATGAAGGCAAGGAGCGCCGCCGCGGCCGCAGATGGGGAGAGCAGACGGAGCCGCATGGCGTCGTTGTCGCGCCCGGGAGACCCCCTGATGGTCACGGCGCCGCGAGCCTCCGGAGGGTGGCAAGGAGGTGGTCGATGTCCGCCTCTGTCGTGAGGTAGTTGACGATCCCCGCTCGCAGGTATGTGGCTCCCTGGATCGCCGTGGTCGACAGCCAGCCGTCGCCCGAGGCCTCGAGCGCAGCCGCCAGTCGGTCCTGGTGAGCGTCGAGCTCGGCCGCAGGGAGAGCGCGCGCCGCCGCGGCACCGCCGGGCAAATGCCGGAAGCAGACCACCGACAGCTCAGGCTCGGCGGGCACGGCCTCGAGGTCTCCGGCCTCGGCGCAGCGCGCCGCGAGGTACGCGGCGAGGTCATCGTTGGCCTCGACCAGGCGGCCCAGCCCCGCGGTGCCCAGGTGCTTCCAGCTCATCCACAGCTTGAGGGCCCGGAACCGTCGCGTTCCCTCGAAGCCGAGCTTGTAGAAGTTGAGCTGGCCCGCGTGGGCGTCCTGGTGGGCCGCGTCGCCCTCGCCCGCCGGCTCGTTGGTCGAGGGTTCGCCGTTGGCGCGTGAGCCCGTCGGGCCCTCGCCGCCGCGGTAGTACTCCGGTGCCCGATCGAACGTGCGCCGGAGGTCGCCGCCGTCCCGGACCAGGAGCGTGCCCAGGTCGTAGGCCTGGAAGAACCACTTGTGGGGATCGATGGTCACCGAATCGGCGAGCTCGAGTCCGGGCACACGGTCCCGGTCCCGCGTCGAGAGACGGGCGGCGCCGCCGTACGCGGCATCCACGTGGAGCCACAGCCCCTCGGCCCGAGCCAGCTCTGCCAGCTCGACGACGCGATCGACGGAGCCCGTGTTGGTCGATCCGGCGACGGCGGCGATGGCCACGGGCCGGAGCCCCGAGGCGCGGTCGCGCGCGATCGCCGAGGCGACCGGCGCCGCGTGGAGCCGGAACCGATCGTCGGCCGGGAGCACGACCAGCGTCTCGGGCGGGAAGCCCAGCTCATCGAGCGCCCGCGCGACCGAGAAGTGGGTCTGGTCGCTGGTGTAGACGCGAGCGCCCTCCAGCGCCGCCCCGCGGGGCGGCCGGTCCAGACCGGCGAGGCGCCGCAGGTGCACGTCGCGGACGAGTGCCATCGCGATGAAGTTCGCCATGACGCCGCCCGACGTCATCAGGCCGAAGCTGCCGTCTCCGTAGCCCACGAGGTCGCACAGCCAGCGGACGACCTCCTCCTCGACGAACGCCCCGACCGGGCCGGCGTGCCAGACGTCGACGCCCTGGTTCGTCCACTGGGCCAGCACCTCGCCCACGATCGACGCAACCAGCGGCGGCGGCGTGAAGTAGCTCAGCGCTCGAGGGTGGTAGCTGTTGAGCGTGTGGGGCGCGATCCGGGTGCGGAACTCCTCGAGGATGTCCGCGAGTTGGACTGGGTCGTCGGGCGCAGGCGCCGGTGCGAGCCCCGGCCCGAAATACTCGCGGCGGAGCTCCGCGTAGCCGACGGGCTCGCCCATGGCGCGGTGCATCGCTTCGTCGTACAGCCAGTCCAGCGCCGTTCGCCAGGTCGCCTGGCCGGCCTCCTCCAGTGCGCGCCGGGACGCGGCGGCATCGCGGATGCCGATGAGCTCCGGCTCGGGGTGCCAGCGGAACGGCGCGAGGGGATCGTCCATCGCCGCGAATGGTAGGGCCCGGGGCGGTTCGTGCGGGCGGGTCGGACGCGGGGCGGTTCGCGCGGGCGGGTCGGACGCGGGTCGTGCGGCGCGTTGGGCGCGGCGCCCGCGATCGGCCGCGCGGGAGCGGCTCCCGCGAGGGCCGCGCCGCGCCGTCACTCGAGCGGCGGTACATTGGCCATGTGACATCCCCCGAACATCCGACGTCGGTTCGACCTGTCGAGTACAAGGGCGAGCCGCTCGACGCTGAGCGTGGTCCCGGGCTCGGGTGCTTCCGGTTCCAGCTCGTGGTGCTGCTGGTGCTCGTCGTCCTGACGCCGCTGTCGGTGGCCTGGAACTGGGATCCTGTGGTCAGCGCCGCGCTGCTGATCCTGACCCTGCTCATCCTGCTGTTCGCCGGCCAGACGGTGATCTTCCTGCTGCGGCTGGTGGCCGCCGATCGGCGAGATGGCCGGCGGCGCCCGCTGGCCAGCGAGACGCCGACGGTCGGCGAGCTCGAGGACCAGTCCGAGGACTCGGCCGCATCGACCACGCCCAAGTCCGGTGCCGGCACGAT